>CAZJMV010000001.1:0-8600 GCA_964547225.1 uncultured Anaerolineaceae bacterium
CCAACCATCATTAAATGTCCATGGTCGATCCAGGCAGCTTTTTGACACATCGCTTCGATCACTTGCATGCTGTGTGAGACGAGGAGCAATGTTGCGCCTCGATCTATAAATTCTTGCATTCTCGCATAACTTTTTCGTTGGAAAGATTCATCACCCACGGAGAGGACTTCATCGATGATTAAAATATCTGGTTTGATGTCTGTCGCCACGGCAAATCCGAGACGCGCCCACATGCCTGATGAATAGGTTCGCATTGGGGCGTTAATGAATTCTCCTAATTCAGCAAATTCTACGATACGTTCGAACTTCTCTTCCATTTCTCTGCGTTTATATCCTAGGATCGCGCCATTTAGAAAAACATTTTCTCTGCCAGTTAATTCTGGATGGAAGCCTGCACCAAATTCAAGTAGTGGGGCGACTTGACCGCGTACGATTACACGTCCATTTGTTGGGCGTAGTACCCGTGCGATCAGCTTGAGCAAAGTACTCTTGCCAGCCCCATTATGCCCGATTAATCCGAGGGATTCTCCTTGTTCAATGGTCAAGTTTATATTTTGAAGCGCCCAAAAGTCCCTGTTTTTAATTTTTCGTTGTATCCAACGGATGACAAAATCCTTAAAGCTTGGAATCCGTTCGCTAGGCGCTCGATATCTGACTCCAACATTTTCGAGTTGAATGGCGTTATAGGTGTTCAATTGTTGTGGCATGATTGAATTATTTCCAAAATTTTCTAAATTCGTTTTTGGTGAATTCTTAGATGCGGTAGGCGAACTCATCAGCTTTCTGGGCGAATAAAAACCAACCGATAATTAAAGTGATGATAGCAATGCTACCGGTTAAAATAATATCTGAAAACTCTGGAAGTCTTCCAAGGTAAATCGGGTCTCGAAAAAGATTAATAATATAATACATCGGATTTAATTTCACAATCCAAAGAAATTTTTCAGGAAGCATATCTTCTGTAAAGATCACGGGACTAAGATACATCCAAGCTGTTAGAAGGATTTGATACATATCAGTTACATCAACGAATTGTACAGCGATAGAAGAAACAAACAAGCCAATTCCAAGTGAGAACATACTAAGAAAGAGGATTGGAATGGGTAAAAAGAGAATGGTTGGACGGATGGGAACATTTGTTGCGATACTTACTAGGATCAGTGGAACTAGAGCTAAACTTAGATTGACTAACCCTGTACCGAGAGATGCAACTGCAAAAAGTGTACGAGGAATATAGATGCGTTTTAGCAAACCTCCACCCCAAATAATTTGTGACATTGCATCATTGGTTGCTTGGGCGAAGAAATTCCAACAGATCAACCCGCTGAGTACATAAGCAGCATAACTCGCTGTACTACCAAAAACATTGGAGAAAACAATCGCTAAAATGATGGTTGTCCCTAGCGGATTTAACATCGTCCATGCAACACCCAAAGCGGATCGTTTATATCGAACTAAAATATTTCTTCGTACTGTTTGCACAATTAGGTTTCGATATTTAATCAGCTCCATGAACTCTTCTAGAGCAGGTGAAATACGACGTTTTGAGTCATATACTGGGATTGAATTACTATTATCCATTAATAGTTCCTGATGATTTTTCTCTATAAAAACAAGCCATTATAGCATACGACGGATTTGTGTGCGAAGCTTTATAGGTAGCCACGAATACACAAGTGGTCTAATTTTCGCTTTAAAGTAGATCCATGAAAAACAACTTCCACCTTCTCGAAAGTGAACGTGCAACATTTCAGGCCAGCATCGATCATCGGATATAACCGATTTACCTGTAGAATGGATCCGAAAATTCGCCCATAATTGGGGAGTATATTTTAACTGGGAGATTTTCGCTAATCGGATCCATAGATCATAATCCATCGCAAAATAAAAAGTTGGATCGAGAGGACCGACCTGTTTCCATAATCCAGATCGAAAGAAAGATGCTTGTTGCGGTATATGGACATAACCCCGACGTAGCCGTTTGTAATCAGTTTGGCGAGCAGGGAATTTCCCAATGACTTCATTCTTTTCATTGATTAGATTCGCATCTCCATAAATCATACCAATGTCTGGATTGGTCTTTAAAGAATCCACCGCCTGATTGATCGCATCGGGGAGATATGTGTCATCTGAATTGATCCAGGCGAATATCTCACCTTTCGCCTTGCTGAAACCTTTATTGATCGCGTCCGTTTGTCCTTGATCAGGTTCTGATATCCAAAAGGATATTTGATCGGCATACTTTTTAATGATTTCTTGACTACCATCCGTAGAACCCCCATCTATAATGATATATTCAATATTGGGATAATCTTGTTCTACAACTGATTTTATAGTATCTTCTAAAAAATCAGCCTGATTATAGGATGGTGTAATAATCGAAACAAGAGGGGTGGAATCCATAAAAATTACCAATCTTCATCCGAATAAAATTGGCTAGCAATTTCTTCGGTAAGTTTACGAATTTGTGTAATTTCCCAGTGATCTAAGGAATCTTTCCAATTTTTAATATTAGCTGAACTGTTTAGACGTACTGAATGGGTTCTATTTTGAGAGAGGTTTTTTGGATTTTTCGAATCGCTATACTTAAGAATGACATCTTTAACATTGTTTGTGAATCTTAAATTTAGATCATGATAAAGGGTACGATAACTTTCAAGTGGATTTCTCGATAGATCTTCATGTCGAACTATATGAAAACCGAGATTTATTTTTTTATATTGCGCGACGGTGGCATAGATGATTTTCCACAGAAGACTGCCCTGCATGATGATATCAGGTTTTTGTTTAGTAATTTGATAGATCTCCTCTTGGTAGGGCGAAAGCCAGTCTTTTATTAATTTATTTTGTGCCAATAGATCTGTAAAATCAAAGTCCCATCCTAATCTTTTCATACTGTTGATCACAGCCGCGGGATGTCGAACCACAATCACAACTTGACAATTTAACCTTTCTGCAAACCATTGAGACGAAAAAACGGCGAAAGGATCTTTGATTAGAGCCCTTTTATTTTGCAATCTCCCTTTGATGAAGGTGCTCAAATCACGAATCATCCTAAAAAAATCTTTGATGGAATATAATGCTTGCAACTCGCTAAAAAGGTGATAGCGAAATGAGATTGTGTCAGTAAAAGCCGGTAAATAAACTGCTTCGTTTTTGGGGTTAATGTAGGTGTACCAATATTGGGTGTCGTGTTGAAAAACACCAGGTCTGTGCAGTACATTGAGGGGCTCGCTGATATATGCGAATTGACTATTGGCAGCGATCATTTTACCAACCCATGTCGTACCTGATCTATGCATACCTGTCACTAAGATAGGATTAGTTCTTTTTGAGCTGTTTTTTCCCATGATCGGATGATTGAAAACAAGAATGTTTCACTGATCACTCTAAGCTCAAACCCGGCCAAGCAGTGATCTTTTGATCATTATTTTCAGAATTCTTGAACCGTCTTTTGATTTCCTGAATGAGAACTTTACTAGATCTTTTAGCTTTTTGCGAATAATATCGATAAGCAGGAGCCTCTATACCGAATAGTATCAGGAATGCATATAGAATTCGATGAATATGTCCCATCGTATAACTACGCCAGTTCAAGGAAGCTTTGTAATAGTACTTAATTGCCTTCGAAGCCATTCGGCTGTCCAAATAATAACGCGCGATTAATCGATAGGCTCCACCTTGTATCCGACGATGGTCGCGTTTATAAGTTTCCTCTAGGTTAGATTGGTTTTTCATCCACTCGAGTAATCTCAATGTTTCGTCACTGAAGCCTTCTGGGTGTGAGACATTTTTCGCTTGAGGATGATGGCGTGCTGCAGCCCAAAATTGATCAACATGTTTTACTTGGTGATTGCTAGCAATACGCAGCCATAAGTGATGATCGAGCATATAGTGATAGGTTGGGTCAAGATAACCGATATGGTCAAGAATTGATCTTCGCATAAAAACCGCTGGTTGACAGATGATTTGGAATCTCATAAATTCTCGTAAACCCCATTCACCAAATTGCAATTTATTGAGAGGTCTGCCTTCTGAATCAATCGTAATAGCGTTGCTATAGACCATTTGGATATCAGGATTTTGAGCCAGGAAGTCTACAGCTTGGTTTATTGCGTTTGGTAATAATAGATCATCCGAGTTTACCCATGCAATAATATCTCCATGGGCTTTGATAAAACCTTTATTGATTGCTTCAGCTTGTCCATTATCTTTCTCTGAAATCCACCAAGAGATATATTCGGAATATTTTTTTATGATTTCAATACTTCCATCATTTGAAACCCCATCGATAAGGATGTATTCAATATTTGGGTAGCCTTGGGCTATGATTGATTGAATTGTGTTCTCTAGATACTTAGCTTGGTTATAGGATGGTGTAATGATCGATACTAATGGATGTTTAGACATTGTCACAACAAGTTATTGTTTTAGGTCGAAGATGAGAAATCCTGTGTTTTCAGCAATAAGCGAGTAATTTTCATATAAAATTTTCTGTAATGTTGGTTGTTTTTCAAATTGATTGAAGGATGTAACTAGAAAATAGCTAATATCCTTGGTTCTTTTAATAAAATATTCGTATGGGTCTTTCTCACTATTACGCAAAATGCTTAAATTTTGCTCCCCCTGATTTGGCCAAAGTGTTACCTTTCGCCACCCATAGTACATTAAACGGTAGCCATAGTCTTGTGTAAGGGCTATTATTTTTCCGTCTTCAGGCAGGTATGATGCGATTTCTTGCCAGTAGGCTGGCTCATTGCGGTAGTCTTGACCGTAAAGCGGTTGCAAAGCCACCCATGATGAGAAAAGTATCCAAATTAACAATCCAGCAGATAAGAGATATCGCCAATGGATTTCGAGTGCAAAGATTTTTTTCGTAAATTTTGTAATGGTTGGTGTCATAGAGATTGCGATGATGCTGACCAATTGCAAATGATAATAGTTGTGTGTATACATTTGGTATGGCAGGAAAAATCCATAGATAAGGTATCCTCCCCATAAACCCAACAGCAATGCGAGATTGCGTTTCCTTGACAGCAGGATACTGACACCAACCAAAATTAATGGCAGTACTCCCATGAGCCTGCGCACTAGATTCAACCAGCGTGCATATAGCCAGGGTTCTAGAAGCAAATGGGAAAGAGACAGAGTCCAGCTTGTGAAGTATTCACCAGCCCGATCGCCTCTTGAAATATAGTAAATAGCGGTTGGAAATACCGCCAAAATTAAGATAGACCACACTTGAGGATTACAGACGGCTTTCAAAATGGACTGAAGAAAGCCACGTACACCTGGTGAATGAAAGGCATAGATCGTTAGTGTGGTTAATAACCCAGCAATCGTAAAAGCTGCCACTGCCTTAGTCAGAACCGCGAAACCAGAGAATAATCCGCAGAGGATAGCCCATTTCCAACTTAGTGTCTCAGACCAACGATAGGTGCAGAAGGCAGACAAGGTTATTCCCACCACCATAAGTGGATCTGGCTGAAAAGAGCGACTTGCTTGAACGCTGAATGGCAGAATCAGGTAGTAAGTTAAGACGATTAAAGCAGACCAATAGGCGGCTTTCCCATTTTTATTAGGAT
This sequence comes from uncultured Anaerolineaceae bacterium, assembly GCA_964547225.1. Taxonomy (GTDB): domain Bacteria; phylum Chloroflexota; class Anaerolineae; order Anaerolineales; family UBA4823; genus CAZJMV01. The sequence continues at coordinate 5,586 of CAZJMV010000001.1, forward strand.
CGCTATTTTTAAGTGACACATACGCCATTCTTCGCGATAGTCTAAATAAAACCAAACCACCAATAGTCCAAAAGAATGTGTTATATATGCGCGCTATCCAAAAATATTCTTCGCCAATGAACAGATATGTTTCTGCAACGATTCTTTCCAAAATAGATGGTTCATATTGACCGGTAGATTCCCAAAACTTAATTGCCAAGTTACGCGAATGATCATCGATTGAAGGCGACATGTCATAATACATACCACGCGCAATAATAGCACTGCGTAGTTGACGTGTTGAATGAAAGTCTATCGGTTGGTCTGTTAAATCGAATAAACGCAGACCGATGCCTAAACCTAAAAGGACGATAAGCAAAAGGAAAAGTAGATTGGAGGGTGTTTGATGGGTATTCTTAATATTTACTTCCAAAATAGCTACTACAGAAGTTGTGGATTAATTTAATCTACGTTATTTGAATAATTCATGGGAAAAGCGAGTTGTAGTCTACTTTTGGGAAAACCTGTAATTTGCCACCAATAGTGGCATCTAGCACTTCCCGCTTAGAATCTTGGTAAACGTTATGTGCCATCAAATAAGCTTGCTCGGACACATCCAGGTCTGGTAACTGCCAGCGGAAACCTTTGCCAAAATATCCAGGATGGAAGTGATTGGGATCATCCCCTTGAGAAACAACTGTTGTATTCGGTTTACCTTTTGTTTCAAAATTGTGGTCCACACCGATCAGGATGACTTGCTCAAAACCCATATAATAAGCGATCTGTAGGGCAATATATGTAACGGTAGCGCCTTCCCACAACCGCGTTCGAATATCTTTCGCGAATTTTTTCCCGCTGTAAGTAGTGTGCAAAAAGATTGTGTTATCTGTGGGTTGGATCAACTTCCGCGATCGCCAGGACAAAAACTTTGGGACATTGATGGCGCGGATATCGTCCGAACATTGCTCGATGACAAGGCTGTTTACAGATAAATAGTAAGAGGTTGAAAAGCCCCAGTCTGGAAACATTAGGTATATACGATTCATCCCAAAGGTATATTCATTTTCTAATAGGGATAGATTTGTATACTTTAGACTGGGTCCATTCCCAATGATAAAACAACGTTGACCACAGTGTTTGTTTTTATATTCTGATAAAGCTTTTTTACTCTGTCTTCGCAAAGGATGAAAAGTTGCAGTAGGATATTGCAGTGCACGTTGGATAGCATAACGGGTTTGACTGCCAGCTTGCCAAACCGGTTTGGGTGTGATTTTCTTGAGTTGGTTCCGAAATCCCAAAACCATTTTTATTCAGTGCTCAATCGTGAGGTCGCTCCACCATCCACGATCAAAGCCTGTCCGGTCATGAACGAGGATTGAGTCTCATCCGCCAAGAAATAGATTGCGCTAGCGATTTCATCTGGACTACCGATGCGACCATTTACAGTCTTACTTGCCAGGTTCTCAAGCCTGGATAAGATATCTCCATTACCCAAATGACCTCGATCCATACCAGCCCGCAGCATAGGAGTATCTACCGCCCCTGGCAGGATAGCGTTCGCGCGAATATTATCCGGTGCAAATTCAATCGCGAGCGCTCGCGTCAGCGCAAGCAAACCTCCCTTACTGGCTGCATAAGCGGCAATATTTTTCGAGGTAGCCACGGCATGAACAGAGGATACGTTGACAATCGCGCCTCCTCCCCTTGTTTTTAAAAGAGGATGAGCTAATTTTATCCCGAGAAACACCGAGCGAAGGTTAGACCCCATTACATTATCCCACTCCTCTGCAGTTGTCTCTAACAGTGGTTTTGACACTTGTACAGCGGCATTGTTTACTAAAGCATCCAGAGAATCAGTATATTGTTGTGCTTGGCGAAAAATAATTTCTAGGTTCTCTTCAATGGATACATCAGATTGAATGAATAGACCCGTCTTTGGGAAGTTTTCTCCAAAACTTGAGCGGTCTACACCGATTACTTGCCAGCCTTTTTGAGAGAATTGTTTTACAGTGGCACGTCCAATCCCTCCAGCTGCGCCTGTGATTAATACAGTCCTAGTTTGGTTTGTAGATGTTGTCATATGGTGTCTCACTTTTCAGTTTTATTCAATTTTATGGAAGATTTGGAGGGGTCATACCTAGACCTTTATAGAGGTTCTTGACAGTATTCCAATGTACCCTCTCCCAGGCAGCCGGGCTAGAATTAGCATTGTGAGGTGCTAACATTACATTTTCCATCTTGAGAAGTGGACTGTTTGCTGGAAGTGGTTCTTCTTCAAATACGTCTAAAGCAGCGCCGGCAATTGATCCATTCTTTAATGCTTGAATCAACGCTCGTTCATCTATTACCGGACCACGCGCTGCATTCACCAATATACTGGTCGGTTTCATCATCCCCAAAGTTGTTTTGTTAATCAAATGCCGACTGGTTGGATTTAGATCGCAATTTATACTTACAAAATCAGAACGTTTCAATAAAGATTCCAGACTTGTCATCTCCACACCATACTCTAATACAAAATCTAGTGCAATTTCCACAATATCATTTCCTAATAGTTCCATGCCAAAAGCACGCGCTCTTCTAAGCACGGCTTTTCCACAATTACCAACGCCAACCACGCCTAAAGTGGTCTCACTAAGTGAGCGTCCAGGAATTTTTTGCCATATTCCGGATTTAACAGCTCGATCAAGCCAGGGTTGTTGTCGTGCAAAGGCTAATATATAACCCATAACACTATCTGCGACTGGTAAGGTGAATGCGTTTGGTGTGTTGCAAACATGAATTCCGAGACGAGATGCAGCCTTCTGGTCAATTGAATCAATACCGGTACCCCATTTCGAGATCACTTTTAGTCGAGGTGAACATGCTTCCAAAACTTTTGGTGTGTATAGATCATCGCCACAAATTGTACCGTCAAACTGACCAGCTAATTCCAGGAGATCCTTTTCGTTTAATCGTTCATGTACAGCAGCGGTAATTATTTCGAAGTTAGATTCTCTAAAAAGGGGGGTATATTGGTCGAGGATTGGAAGAAAA
>CAZJMV010000002.1:0-12535 GCA_964547225.1 uncultured Anaerolineaceae bacterium
GATCAACCCACCTGCTCCCCAGTTGTTCGGGTCGCCAAAGCCGCCATCAACAACTTTCTCCCAATTAGAACCATCCTCCGAACGCCAGATCTGACATCCATTTGAATTTGGAGTGTCTGAATCATAGTTTTGAGTACCTGCATATAATTTTCCTCCTAAAACAGCAAGGGATATAATACTACGGTTTTCAGTATCACCGAAACCATTTGTGTTTGCTTGTGTCCATGTAGTGCCATTACTAGTTTTCCAAAGCTCAGCGCCTGTATCCCAATTATACATACCAGCGTATAGCGTATCACTGAATACTTCCATAACAGTAACAAAAATGGTCTCTTGATGATCTGGAATCGAGTCATCAAATACCTTCGTCCAGGAACCACTATCACCTGAAGCGCTACGATAGATTTCAGCACCATGAATATCCGTGTCATAACTTACTGTTCCAGCGTAAAGATATCCATCAAAAGATTTTAATGAGTTAATTTCTCCGTTATTTGTTGAACCAAAGCCACCATCGACTACTTTTGTCCAACTACCATCTGCTGCAGTTGCGCTGCGCCATACTTGACCACCATTGCTGCCGGTATCAGTTTGATTCCATGTACCAGCATAGAGTTTACCGTTGAATTCTTCGAAAATATTGATAGCACGATTATCTGCATCACCGAATCCAACACTCATTACCTGGTCCCAATTGCCATTGCTATATTTATATAATTCTGTACCGTATCCAGTCCAAGTTGCTGTGGCAGCATACAATGCATCGTTGAACGTCGTCATGGACCAAACGCCCCCGTTATAATGGCTGCCGAAACCGGTCACATTGACTTGACGCCAGCCTGGGTAGGGAGAGGGCATATATTGTTTTACTTGATGACTAATTTCATCAGCTAAGAACAGGTTGCCTCCGTCATCAACGGCAAGACCTTCCACCTGCCGGAACATACCCTGGAAGCTTCCATTCCCGTTTTCGATACAATCCAGGAACTTGCCATCTTTGTCATAGACTTTGATTGTTGATCCCCAACTATCCCCGATATAGACATTGTCTGACGAATCTACAGCAATCGAAACAGGATATGCTAATTGATCATATGCGCTTCCTTCGACACCCGTTCCAATCGAACGTTGATAGACTCTACTAGAATTATAGATCTGAACGCGGTGATTGCCATTATCGACCACATAGATATAACCGCGTGAATCGACCGCGATGTCTCTGGGATACTGGAATTCATAAATACCTGAACCATAACTTCCAAGCTTTGCGATTGGGTTATCATTTGTATCGAATACCTGGAAACGATGATTGTCAATTTCAGCAACATATAAATTCCCGTTATTGTCGAAAGCAACCCCATATGGATTATCGAATTGTCCTAAAGCAGTACCTTCCTCTCCAATCGTACGAACATAAGTCCCGTTGCTGTCATATACTTGGACACGGTCATTGCACCCGTCTGCAATAAAAACTTTTCCATCAGGAGCGATATTGATGCCTTGTGGATAACAAAAATGGTCATTATCATATCCAGCGACACCATTTTCTCCAACCTTCCAGATTGGCGTACCGTCATATTTCAACTTTACGATACGATTTCCAGCGCTTTCGCTGATATAGATGCTGTGATCAGATGCAATCGCCACACCTGAAGGTTGATTATAATGTTTATTATCCGTTAGGTACGGTACACCGGTCGTTCCGTATGTGCGTTTATATCCCCATGCTGCTGAGAATTGTTGGACTCTGTGATTATCATTATCCGCAACATAGAGATTATTAGAACTATCTAATGCTACATCGGTGGGGTAATTAAATTGATTATTACCAGTTCCATAGCTACCACCAATGGTATGCTGATGTGTGTATGGAGACGTATTAAGAAAGATCTGAATACGATTATTACTAGAATCAGCCACATAGATATGCGTTGCATTGGCAGCGACTCCATTAGGATTGTGGAATTTTGTATTTGAGCTGCCAGAACTGCTAGTTGTTCCTAGGGTTTTAACAAAAGTAGGCGAGAGAGGATTGCTGATATTATAGATTTGGACACGGTGGTTTCGTTGGTCGGCTACGTATAATTGACTGCCATAAATGAAGATATGTTGTGGGTAGTTGAAATTGAAATTGCCGCTGCCCGCTGAGCCAAGGGTGTAAATATAATTCCCGGCGCTGTCAAATATTTGAACGCGGTGATTATTATGATCGCTGATATAGATATTTCCACTGGCATCGAAGGCAATTCCAGTTGGGCGGTCGAATTGATCATTTCCAGGACCGCTATCCCATGGAGAACCTAATTGACTTTGATATTCTCCAATAGCATTGAATTTGACAACGTGCGAAGCGCCAGCATCGACTAACCAAATATTACCGCTGCTGTCAACACCGACATCCGTGATCCAATTTAAATAAACTAGATTACCATCATTATCTACGTAATCACGGAATCCTGCTTTTCCGATGGTGAAATTTTGATACACGCCGCTTGAATTGAACTTCAGGGCGCGTCTACCGTCTGAATCAGCGATCCAGACATTGTTTCCATCGGTTGTTACACCTTGCGGATAGGTGAAATGAGATGTATCCTCCAGGTAAGCAGTATCTGCGTATCCAAAGGTTTTGGTGTGCGAGAACGTTAAGCCTGGTTTCCCCGTAGGCATTTGTGGTGAATCGTTCTTTGGGGAAAGGCTGTCTGTCTGGTTAACTCCTTTGGGTACATTTTCATGGATCAATTTAGATCCTGGTAAACCTGATCCAATATTAGACCCCCCAGAATCATTTTGGGCAGCGCCATCGATTGGTCTGCGATCATCTGGATCTTTTTCTTGCAAAAATGCTGCCGCGCTTAAAAGCAAACTGATGCTGATAAGCATTGTGATGAAGAAGTATTTTTTATTTTTCATGTTAAATTCCCTTTCATAATAATAACTAACCCGACCGAAATTTAGCCACCTGATTAGTCCTATCTCTAGCCTATTTGTTATTTTAGCAATTTATTCGATGAACTCTGTATTATTAAAGTAATATCGATCAAGTGATGAATGTCATAGATTTCAATGAATTACTTGTTGATATGAATGATAATTAGTCGCATTACAGAATACAATTTGTGAATTTTAAAGAACCATCCCATCTGAAATATTTGATGGGATGGTCAAATAAGATCTGTTTTCTTTATTTACTAAGAGACTATAGTCTATTCTTTTTCTTCCTCAGGATTTTCTTCCTTGGGCGCTTTTTTCGCTTTTAGTGAGCCTTTGCCTCTTAGTGAGCGCACTAACCACCATACCACTGCCACAGGCAGCACAACGATGGGCACGAAGACAATCAATATCCATATAAATAAATCGATCAAGCCGCGCATGATGCTGCCCAAGGTGGAGAAGGCGGTCTCAAAAGTCTCTCCTGGTTTCCAAGGTCTTGGCGTTGGGGTGGGAGTGGGGGTGAAAGTTGGCGTTGGTGTGAAGGGGGGAATCTCGGGTTCCAGATAGACAGTGATGGTGGAATAGGAGGCGCGATCAAAGAGGTAATTCATGCGCCCTTGCACTTGTTCAATTTGCGCTTCAACGTTGGATAGTTGTTCGTTGACTTTGAGCGCTTCTTCAACGGTTTGAGCTTGCTCAAGGAATTCGCGGATGCGGTCGCGTGTGGCTTCCAGGTTTGTGAGGCGCGATTTTAGATCCACGTATTCATCGGTGACATCCTGTCCGGAAGCGGTTTCGTTCTGCACGCGCAGGGCGATACCGCGCAGCCGACGTAATGCAAATTCAAACTCATCTACCGGCACGCCAATCGTTATGGCAGCATATTTATAGCCCGTTTGACCCTCATCTTGAAACCAGACACGATTGCTGATGATATAGCCGCGCACATCCTCTACCAATTGGGTGACGCGATCAAGGGCAATATCGGTGTCTTCTACGAGCAGGTTGACCTCGGCGTTTTTGATGATTAGGCGATTGGGTTCTTTGGCGCTCGATATCGGTACATTTGATGAGGTTTGCACCTCTTCTGCCATGGTGGGCATCGCAGTTGACTGCAAGAGATCAGCTTCTCCCTCGGCTGGCATTTCCATGACTGGCGCTTCGATTTCTTTCTCGACTGATTCTTCATATATAGTTGCCTGGATGCCGCTTTCCTCAATAAAAGTAGGCGCAGAAGCCGGTGCACAACTTGCAATGATTAAGCAAAGAGTAGCAGTGAATGTTATTAGGATTACAGAACGGTTTTTCATTTCATCTTCTCCTTAAGTGGTTTTTTTACGATCCTACCGGCAAATTTCTTTACACTTTGATCAAAAATTAGCATATTACACTCACTTAACGATGAAACAGTTATCTGAGTTCCCTATTTCTTTATTCTTACCAGCGCTGATGAACTTGATGGCGGATGTATTGGTTATAGATCGAATATATTCGTTCCATCGAATAATCACTTAAAGGTGGTAGATCACTAACTTGTGCATTTTCGATAGCTTGTTTGGCGTTTTTTGCGCCAGGGATAGCTAACGTAACAGCATCGAACATCAAGATCCAACGTAATGCGAATTGTGCCATACTGATACCCTTTGGAACAAGATCACGTAATTCATCTACCGCTTGTAACCCGCTCTCATAATCAACACCTGAGAAAGTCTCTCCGACGTCAAAGGCATCTCCATGTCGGTTGTAGTTGCGATGATCATCTTTGGGAAAGGTTGTCGCCTGGCTCATTTTGCCACTCAGCAAACCGCTGGCTAAGGGGACGCGTGCCAAGATAGCTGCTTTTTCTTGTCGAGCAAGCTGGAAAAATTGTTCTGAAGGACGGATGCGAAACATATTGAAAATGATTTGTATAGATTGCACATTTGGATATTGGATCGCTTTGATGGCTTCCTCCACCTTTTCCACGCTGACGCCATAATATTGGATTTTGCCAGCCTGAATAAGATCATCAAGAATGCCGAAGACTTCAGGCATATAATAAACTTGTGTTGGGGGGCAGTGTAATTGTAATAAGTCGATTGACTCAACTTGCAAGTTGCGCAGACTACGTTCGACAAACGCGCTGATATTCTCTCGATTGTATCCATCCGCAGTATGCGGATCAAGTCTTCTGCCAGCCTTCGTAGCGACATAAATTCGTTCGCGGCGTTGTTTCAACGTTCGAGCGATGATCTGTTCACTACGTCCGTCGCCATAAACATCGGCTGTATCGATGAAATTAACGCCTTGATCAATGGCAGCATGCAATGCCAGCAACGCGTCTTCTTCTGAGACGTGACCCCATTCAGCGCCAATCGCCCAGGCGCCAAAACCAATTTCGGATACTTGCCAACCAGTCCGACCAAAACTTCTGTAATTCATGCTTACCTCTTTTCACTGAGTTCGATTTATAATACCATTATAGCAAGCTTTCGATATTTCATTCAAAAAGGTAAGAAGCATGAAGATCATCTATCAACCGATCGGGATAATCTATTCTCCATTTGTGGAATTAAGTGGTATGCCGATCCAACCTAGAGCAGCTAAAGGAGCGCGTGGTAAAGTGGAGGTTTTTCCAGAATATGAAGCAGCGCTAAAGGATCTCGAAGGTTTCTCCCATATTTATTTGATCTATCATTTTCATCGAAACCAGGATTATCAATTTGTTGTAACACCTTACTTGGATTCAAAGGCGCGTGGTTTGTTTTCGACCCGCGCTCCCAAAAGACCTAACCCGATTGGTATTTCTGTGGTCAATTTAATTTCTGTTGAAGCGAATATTATCGAGATCGAGAATGTGGATGTACTAAATGGAACGCCTCTTTTGGATATAAAACCATTTATCCCCGATTTTAATGCTCAAGGTGAAATTCGAATTGGTTGGGTTGAACAAGCACGCAACGATATTAGTAAGAAGAATTCCGATGGGCGATTTTCTGATGATTAAGAAGAGAAATGATCAAGATAATGTATGAAAAGGAGTTTTTATGCACATCTTTCGAGATGAGGATGCAAATTTAGAATTAGTGCAAAACAAAAAAATTGGAATTATCGGCTACGGAAACCAAGGGCGTGCGCAAGCATTGAATCTACGTGACAATGGGATGGATGTAATGATTGGTAATCGCCCGGATGATTATGCTAAGCAGGCTCATGAAGATGGTTTTCAGTGCTTATCAATTATCGAGACAGTCAAAAAAGCTCAAATTATCATGCTGTTGATTCCTGATGAAGAGATGCCGAGGGTTTTTGATGACCATATCTTGCCGGGGATTAAAGATCCGTGTACGCTAGTGTTTGCGTCTGGATATAATATCGCTTTTAATCAATTAGTGCTCCCATTAACTATTGATGTAATCCTGTTGGCACCACGTATGATTGGTGCTGGTGTTCGAGATCACTTTATTAATGGAAAAGGGTTTCCTTCGTTTATTGGTGTAGAGCAAGATGTTTCGGGAAATGCACGTCAGACAGCATTAGCCCTGGCAAAAGGAATTGGTTCAACTTCATTTGGTGTGGTAGAGGTCACCTTTAAACAAGAGGCAGAATTAGATTTATTTACTGAACAGTGCTTTGGTCCCGCGTTTGGAAATGTACTCACGACTGCTGTTGATTTATTGTTGGAATTAGGTTATCCGCCAGAAGCGGTTCTTTTGGAATTGTATATGTCGGGTGAATTGGCTTACACATTTCATAAAATCGCAGAAATGGGAATCATTGCTCAGAGCGATCTACATTCCCGCACAAGTCAGTATGGTTCTTTGACAAGAGGAGCTAGTTTTTTAATCCCTGAAATCCGTGAACGAATGGAACAAGGTTTTGAGGAAATCCGCAGCGGAAGATTCGCGCGTGAGTGGCTTGCGGAGCAAGAGAACGGCGCCGCTACGCTTGATATGATGAGGGAAGTTGCCAAAAATATGCCTTTGTATAACCTTGAAAAAGAATTATTAGAAGTGACTAGAGGAAAAACTCAGTTCGAGAGGGCAGATACAGGGGACTTTGATGAGGTGGAAAAATTTGAACCAATCAGTCTAAGAAGCGATTTGGAGAATGATGAGTTAATGAAAGACTTAAAGAGATTTTTGACTTTTTGTGAATCTGATGCAAAGTTGATCCAATTTGCTGAAACCACTTCAATATGTATTCAATATCAGATTGATAAACCGGAGATCCTTTTTTTTATGCAGTTTAATGATGGGAGAATCTTGACAGATTTTGGCGATCCTGAAACTGAAGCGAATATCACCCTATTAATGGATTCAGAATTAATGGACAAAATTTTTTCCCGGAAAACAAATCCTATGCGAGCTGCATTGAGCGGCAAATTACGCTTCAAAGGAGATACTCGATTAGCGATGCGGGTTCAAAAAATCCAAGACGATTTTTGCCGCCTTTATATAAAGGCTCGAAGTTAGATTCGATCAGGTAAAATTAATACTGTCATGAACAATAAGATTTCAAGACGTATGTTTTTGAAGGGGACTGCTATATTTGGTGCAGCTTCTGTTCTAGCTGGTTCGGGTTACCACCATCTTAATAACTTGAACAAAAGAGATTATCAACCTCAAGGTCGTCAATCTTTTCTAGAAGGTATCCAGCCTCTGGGAAATCAAGAAAATGTCCCCAATATTTTACTGATTTGTCTAGACGATCTCGGATTTGGTGATTTATCCATTTTCACAGAATCCCCCATAAACACTCCAAATATCGAACAACTAGCACATGATGGTACAAGTTTCTCGAATTTCTACTCCTGTGCACCACTATGTTCTCCCTCTCGAGCAGGGATGCTTACAGGGCGTTATCCTGTTCGTACCTTAGTCCCAATGCCGCTTTATCATGCTGGTTCACCAATGGACATAATCTTCAATTTGGGTGGTGTGTATGCCTATGGCGTGCGCGGCATTCCAGAAGATGAGATCTTGTTGTCAGAAGTATTAAAGGCGCGAGGATATCGCACTGCTCTGATTGGCAAGTGGCATCTAGGAGATCGCTCTCCTAGTTTGCCAAATGAGAGAGGCTTTGATTATTTCTTTGGAGCGTATTACAGTAATGACGATAGTCCATATGCGATCTATCGCAATGATCAGGTCGCAATCGAAGCGCCAGCAGACCAAACCACATTAACGCAAAGATTGACTCTAGAAGCGCTGCAATTCCTTGAAAGCGATCATGATAAACCATTTTTCCTATACTACGCGCAGCCATTTCCGCATATTCCTCTGCATGCTTCAGAAGATTTTCATGGAAAATCACAAGCTGGTCTGTATGGAGATGTCGTTGAAGAGATAGATTGGAGTATCGGTAAAATCCTGGAAAAGATTAAACAGGAGGGGCTTGATGATAACACTTTGGTAATCTTTACCAGCGATAACGGTCCTTGGTGGCAAGGAAGCACGGAAGGGCTGCGAGGAAGAAAGAACCATATTTTTGAAGGCAGTTTTCGAGTACCTTTGATTTTGCGATATCCCGGAATTATTCCATCTGGCTCCATTTGTCCTTCATTAACAATGAATATTGATCTATTTCCAACCTGTCTGGATATTGCTGATGTTGATCTTCCTAAGGATCGCATCATTGATGGACATAGTTTATTTCCCATCTTGGAAGATGAAAATGTATTAGGACATGATACGCTTTATTTCTACAAAGGGGATACCTTATTAGCGATGCGTCAAGGGGATTGGAAATATATCAGACGCCATATGACCGATAATGGAGGGTATGCAAGCTTGCGACAAGGTCCTTTCTTGTTCAATCTTGAGACGGACCCTTATGAATCTTATAGTCTAATTGAATCTCATCCGAAAATCGCACAAGAAATGCTTACGCAAATGCACACTTGGGATCAGGAACTTACTAATAATCTACGTGGATGGTTGGATTAAAATTAAAATTGATGTCACTTTGAAAATCAATGGGAATAAACTATAATCAAATTAGAAAAGAATGATCAGCTCTATTAAGGTAAACAGATTCTCATGATCGATATGTATTTATAAAATTATTAGGTGTTTAGTGTCCTCTGGTGATCCAAATGCGAGATGGATTGCTACGCGTGCCTGCCGTAATTTGGTAAAAACAGCACCATTGCGTGTGATGAAAACCTTAGGAGTGGAAGAGTATCGCTACAAAGATCGTTATTAAAAAGAACGGATGATTAATCCCGATGTCTTGATGGAGCAAATGATGGAAAAACACGATAACTTAAACAAGCGCAATAATTCTTTAGATGAAACCAAAAAATATAGTTTGGATAAACGGAAGAAAAATTTCTGGTGGATTATTTCTATCATGATTAGTATTTTTTTGGGAGTCATTCTATTTTGGGAGTTATATAAGGAAGCCCAAATAGAACCACCAATCAATCAAATTACCAATCCGGAAGAATTGCATGAATATCTAGAGGCGAATTGGAAAACACGCCATGACCCAGACGCACTCATCTTACCAACAGGCATTTATTTAGAATCGCTTCGTTTTGTCAATGACTCAGATGTGCATCTAAGCGGATATGTTTGGCAGAGGCGCACAGATGGTGTCCATGATCATCTTTCCGAAGGATTTTTTTTCCCGGAACAGGTGGACTCTATTATTGAACCAAGGGAGGCGTACCGTGTGAGAGAAGGCGATGAAGAGGTTATTGGATGGTACTTCGAAGGAGTGTTTCGTCATCACTATGACTATAAAAGGTATCCTTTTGATCACAAGAGCGTTTGGCTGCGTATTTGGTCAAAAGATATCAATGAGAATTTAATTTTAGTACCCGACTTTGGATCTTATCCTTGTCCAGATAATCCAAACCAGAGCTGCACAGAAAAAAACCATATTTTTGGTGTATCCGAATTTATCGTGCTGGATGAGTTTGAACGTGATCAAACCTATTTTGATTACTTTTTGGCGAGCTATAATTCTAATTTTGGGATTTACAATGATATCGGACAAGATGATCTTCCCGAACTGCGTTTTAATTTACTCTTACGTCGAAAAAGTGAAGATGCATTTATCCTTTTCATTATTCCGTTGATTGTAGTAACAATTCTCACCTTTATTACCTTGATGGTTACTACAAGTGTAGAAGTAAAATCATCACGCTTTGGATATAGTGTCTTTGAAGTGATCAAGATTATTACTGCCTTGATTTTTGTTGTGATCATCTCTCAGGGTCAGATTCGTGAAAAATTTCCAGGTTCAGGTTTTGTTTTTTTGGAGATGTTTTATTTTCTGATTTACATTATGCTTCTGATTGTGGCAGCTAATGCTTATTTGGTCAGTCTACCGAAATCAGAAGAATGGAAGTTGATCAGCTATGAAGATAATCTGATCCCCAAGGTGACCTTCTTGCCGTTTCTTCTAGGGGTCTTGTTGTTGATCACGATCATATATCTTTAACGATTATTGATAGCCTAAAGATGCGCCAAGAGCTCTTCTGGTGCATCTTTGAATATAAAGAATACTACTCAGTACTCAATATTTTTTATTAATAGGGTGCACAATTCTTGTATCCAAACCCGAAATTAGAATATTTTTGAGAATAGAACATTCATTTGAAAGGTAATTGGAACTAACTGTAATCATAAATTTAAAATTACAACCTGATTTTTAAAATTGCATTGATAAATATCCCGAATGGGATAATACAGATTGAACCCATCAGAACAACAACCGCAATATCGCTTAATGGGAGCACTGAATTGCTCAGCAGTGGTTTTATGAACATCAGGATTATCAGGGCGATAAACAACATGCTTGATTGAAACAGTAAACCTAAACCTGCTGCGTAGCCAAAATTAGAGCGCTGCCAGAGCATGATCCCTCCAATGATCCATACTGGTGAGAATAAAAAATCAGTTGTTAATAATGCCAGTTCAGATTGAGTGATAGTTGTTTGGCTGATCTGTGAATTTGTCATGATTAGGGTGGCACGAAGCAAGAACAGAATCCCTAAGCCGATTAAAAATCCCCCCGATAAACGCATAGGAACTGTTCCGCGAAGTCGAGATGCGATGGCTGGCATATTCATATTAGCCATTAGTCCAATAATGGTATACAAGCTTATCGTGATGATAGCAAGATAAATGCTGTAGATTGGATTAGATGGCAATCCAAAGAGATAGATAGTATAGTTGTACAGCGAATAGATGAGTGCGCCAGGTAATAACAGCAGACCGATTAACTTCTCACGCCAGCAAAGCCAAATAGATAAAATCAGAATAGGGATATTAATGATCAAATTTGTGATGTCATTGTAGAAGAATGACTCAAACTTATCTCCGCTGCTGTAAAGTTTGGTTGGCGCGATGATTCCTAATAGAGATGCAAGCATTATCAGCGCAGTAATAGATAATGATGCGATGTACATCAGGGTGAGGTTATGCTTGATGAGAAGATTTTTATTTTTGGGTTCAGTGATATACTTAGATTTATCCATTCGATTGATATACGAAGCTTTCTCTCTTGTAGCTGTTATAGGAGTAATTGTAATCGATTTTCTTTGTGGTTAAAATCTTCTCCTTAGGAGTAACGAAATGAATAAACTTACCTCTCGTGAACGTATCCTGCGTGCTATCAATTATGAAGAGGTTGACCATATCCCGTGCAGTTTCATGAGCTTTTCTGCTTTACGCAATCGCTTGGATGATGATATTTACCAATTATCTAAGGCGGAATTAGAGATGGGGTTGGATTCAATGCTGTTTGTACCATACCTGCCGCGTTGCGCGAGACCTGATCATCCCGATTTACGTGGATTACCAATTGAATTTCACGAGGATGTGGAGATTCGTGAATGGCGTGAAGAAGTATCGGGTGGTTATGATATCTTATACAAGGAGTATCATACTCCAGCAGGTATATTAAGAACTAGGGTTCGCTTGTCCGCAGATTGGATGCATGGAAACCATATTCCCTTTATTGATGATTATCAGGTGCCGCGTCAATTGGAACCTTTGATCAAAGGATCGGAAGACTTGGATGCCTTACAATTCCTGCTGCAACCCCCTGCGGAGAAGATCAAGGATTATTACGATCGTGAGATCAGCAAAGCAAAAGCCTTTGTGGATGAGTTTGGGTCTTTGCTCATAGGCGGTTGGGGGGTAGGTATGGATATGGCAAATTGGCTGTGTGGGATGGAGAACCTGATGGTGGCTGCCATGACCAGGACTGAGTTTGTGGAAGATTTACTTGAAATCATCCATGAATGGAATCTGGCTAGGATGAAGATGGTTTTGTCAGGAGGAGTGGATTTATTTATCAAGCGCGCCTGGTATGAGGGTTCTGACTTCATCGTTCCAAAGTTCTACGATGACATCGTCTTACCACGTTTGAAGGAAGAAGTTGACTTGGCGCATGAATTTGGGGCATGCTTTGGTTATATTTGCTCTAGCGGGTTGAAGCCAATGCTGTCTTTCTTTGAAGCATCGGGGATGGATGTCTTAATCGGGGTCGATCCTGTCCAAGGGACACAAACCGATTTGCCAAAGCTTAAAGAAACGTTTGATGGAAAAATAGCGCTTTGGGGTGGTGTATCTGGCGCGGTGACGGTGGAGATGGGATCGGAACAAGA
>CAZJMV010000003.1:0-5947 GCA_964547225.1 uncultured Anaerolineaceae bacterium
GGTAGACTGCTCGGAAATTGACCGTCCCATGATGACTAGGGCGGGATAACCTGCGTCATAAGCCATGCGAGTAATTTTGATCAGCGCTTCAGGCTCCTCAAGGGGAAGGTCGGTCAGGCAGACGGCGGAGTTTTCGAGCTGAACGCGCCCATCGTGCATGTTTTCAAAATAAACTGCCGAATGGTAGCCGCCGGGGTAGATAATCCCAGGGATATACTCACGCTCAACCAGCCGGCTGCGTCCTGAGCGGATCTCGACTGGTGCATCAGGTCCAATGATATCGACGATCTCACCAAGCGCCTCAGCCAATGCTTGGTCGTTTACCAGCGATTGGGCAAGCTGCTGCATCGTTTTTCGATCTCTGATGAGCTCTGCGTCTGCCTGTAGCTGATTGAGCACGATTCGCATACCGTTTTCCAAATACTTACGCAGGATCATGGCATTCCCTCCGGCTGTGACATATTTAATGCCTTGATCGTAGAGGCACTGGAACAGCACCACTGCTGTGGCTGCGCCATCGCCCTGTTCTTCATACTGCTTCCAGATCATCTGGCGTAAGAACATGGCGCCGGTGTTCTCGCTGCGTCCGCTGATTTCATAGATGCGTCTGGCAATTGTGCCAGCTGAATCCAGGATCTCAGGCGCCTTGTTCTGGCTTTTGGGTTCAATCGGCATGATAGCCACATTCCTGGGCAGCGGACCTAGGGTCGGGCGGATGGTTTTGGCAAGCTGCCGAATACCATCTTGCATGCCGGTATGCGTTTCAGGTTGAAAGACGACATGATTTTTCATGCCGGAATTTTACCACTTAAAGCAAGCTAAGCAGAACGATGAAAAAAGAAAGCTGAACGAGGTCAACTAACCCAGGTTCAGGAGAAAAGCCGGAAAATATGTTGACAGGAGCTAAAAATAAGGCTATACTCAATATAATTAGTTTTTCAACTTGAAAAATTAATTATATTCATCTTATATTACTCAATACGATATGATTTCTGGCAGCAATATCAACCTAGTCAAATCCCATAATGTGCGTGTTATCCTCCTCAGGCTGTTGCGCGATGGGCAGGATTCGCGTGTCGAATTAGCCAGGAAGCTATCACTGTCCAACACCACGATTACCAATATAACCACAGAATTATTGGATCAGGGGATTATTGCCGAGGAATCGCTGGAAGCGGAGGGTGAGGGTATCCAGCGACCAGTGGGTCGACCTAGGGTCATGCTGCGCTTGGTCTCCACGGCGCGTTATGCAGTCGGGGTGCATATTGGGGTGGGAATCTTACGCGTTGCTATCACGGATCTTTTTGCCAACATTCTCCAAAACCAATTTGGCGAGTTCGAGCTGACTGCGCCGGCTGAAGTGGTATTGGAACAGATCGCGCAGATGGTTGAAGGCATCATCGAATCTTCAGGGATCGATCGTCACCTGCTGCTGGGAGTGGGTGTGGGCGCCTCGGGACTGGTCAATTATGATGCCGGTATCAACGTTCTCGCGCCGCGTTTGGGCTGGGAAAATATCCCCATTCGACAAATCCTGGAAGATAGGCTTGGACTGCAAATTACCGTAGACAATAATGTGCGCGCCATGGCATTAGCGGAGGCATTTTACGGTGCCGGTCGCGGTGTTGGAACGGTTGTGTTTATTTATGGGCGCATTGGCGTTGGTTCTGGGATCGTGGTAGATGGGCGCGTCTTTCGCGGCAGCAGCGCTGGCGCCGGCGAGATCGGACACAATACCATTATCACCAATGGCGGAGAAATCTGCTCCTGCGGCAATACAGGCTGTCTAGAAACGCTGCTTTCGGAGCCGGTTTGGGTGAAACATGCCCAGAAGCTGGCGTATGAAAACCCGCATAGCCTCATCGCCCAGCGATTAAAAGTAGAAAATGGAGAACTAAAAATTGAGCATGTTTTCCAAGCTGCTCGTGAAGGGGATCAATGTATATCCGAGTTTATCACAGAACAAAGTTGTTATTTGGGTATCGCACTGGCGAATCTAGTCAACATCCTGAACCCAGAACTGGTCATCCTGGGAGGTATGTTAGCTCAGGGCAGCGATCTGATCTTACCTGTGGCTGAGGCAAAAATGCGTCAAGCTTCGTTTGCTCGCTTGGGCGATAAAGTAAAACTACAGACAACGATTTTTGGTTGGCGCGCGGGTGTGATTGGAGCCGCCTCCTTGGCGCTGACGCGCTTCTTTTTCTTGAATGAGGATAACCTTTTATCATGATACCACGCATCGCTTTTTTCCCAATTGCACGCACAACTTTTGATATAGAACTAGCTCAACAGGTCACGGACTCGATGCGGCAGCACCTGGCTGCATCATCGATGCTGGTGGAAGGTCCTAATTCGTTGATCACAGACCTTGATTCTTTACAATCCGCCTTGCAGATCTTGGTTAGCAATCCACCAGACTTACTGCTGATCTTTCAAGCTACGTTTGCGGATAGTAGTATGGTGATGTCGTTGGCTAAGGTGTTGGATGCGCCGATATTCCTCTGGGCGGTACCAGAAGAACATCTGGGTGGTCGTCTGCGGCTGAATTCCTTCTGTGGGATTAACTTGGCAGGTCATGCGTTGACCCGCGCTCATCGCAAGTATGGATACGCCTATGCAGCCCCTGGAGATCCGCAGGCGATGCAAAAACTGCTCACGTTAGCTCGTGCCGGTTATGTGCGTAATCTGATGCGACGCACCCGTCTAGGACGCGTGGGCGAAAACCCGGCTGGTTTTGAAACCTGTCTGCTGAACCCGCAACGCATCCGACGCGTTTTTGGGACTGAGGTGATGCAGTTTGATTTGGCTGAGGAATTCTTTCCATTGACTAGACAGGTTGGGCGCGAAGCCATAGACGCGCTTTATGGGGAATTGGGACGCAAAGTAGTCGGGCTTGATGCCCTTGATCCAGTAGCGACTTATCGCGCCCTGAGCGTTTATATAGCTCTAGATCAGCTCGCTCAAAAGCATCAGCTGGGTGGTTTTGCGGTGCGCTGCTGGCCAGAATTTTTCACCGAACTGGGCTGCGCCGCCTGCGGCGCGATGTCTATGATGAGCGATGAGGGTGTCCCCTGCAGCTGTGAGGCGGATGTGAATGGTACCCTGACTCAGATGATCTTGCAGGCGTTTAGTGGCGAAGCGGCATTTGGAAGCGATATGGTCTCTCTGGATGAATCGCTTGATGCGTTGGTGCTTTGGCACTGCGGCTTAGCTCCGCTGTCCATGGCTGATCCCGATGGTGAAAAAGGAGTTACGATCCATTCCAACCGCAAGCTGCCGATGTTATTTGATTTTGCTTTAAAACCTGGCGTTGTGACGATTGCCCGCCTGACTGAATCATCCGGCGATTATCGCCTGGTTGTTGGACGCGCTGAAATGCTGCGCGCACCGAAACATTTTTCCGGAACCTCAGGATTGCTCCATTTTGATCGACCAGCTCGGCAGGTGATGGATGATATTTTAAACAATGGGTTGGAACACCATATCTCTTTAACGTATGGTGATTATGTGAACGAATTGTTGGTTTTTGCAGATATTTTAAACATACCGGTTCTACGGATTTAATTAGGAAAGGAGGTAGAAGAGAAGAAA
Organism: uncultured Anaerolineaceae bacterium; assembly: GCA_964547225.1. Lineage (GTDB taxonomy): Bacteria > Chloroflexota > Anaerolineae > Anaerolineales > UBA4823 > CAZJMV01. The sequence goes on from CAZJMV010000003.1 coordinate 3,592, forward strand.
TCAAAATTTCATGTTAATAACATTTTGTAAAAGAAGCGCTGTAAACAATAATCAAATTTATTAGGAGAGAATTATGTCCGAATTGAAAAAGAAGATTTCCCGTAGAGATTTTATCCGCTTGTGCAGCTTGGGCGTTGGCGCCGTGGTTGTGTCCAGTTGTGCGCCTAAAACAACGCCAGAGCCCACCACTGCAGTCGAGGTGATCGCCGATACACCTGCCGCTCCCGAACCGGTGACGATCGAATATCTAGCCTGGGGTGACAATGCTGATATTCCAGCATGGGATGAACTCGTCAAGCTTTACCAGGAAGCCAACCCTAATGTCACCATCAACGTAACTGCGGTGGCTGACCCGGCTAACAACTTCTATCCAAAACTGCAGACAATGGTCGCCGGCGGCGCCACACCAGATATTTCTTCATTCCAGGGATGGGAATGGCAGACTTATGCCGACAAGGGCTTGCTGGCGCCGATCGATGACTGGGTTGCACGCGATAAACTGACTGGTCCATATCCAGAAGGGTTCCAAGCTGTTGAAGACAGCACAGTTCGCAAAGGCAAACGTTACCTAATCCCACTGCAGTCCGGTACGATGGTGATGTTCTATATCAAGAAACCGTTTGATGACGCGGGCATCCCTTACCCAACCGATGAGTGGACCTTTGAGGAGTTCTTGGAGATTGCAGAAAAGCTGACTGACACTTCGGGAGAAACCAAGCAGTATGGTCTCGAAGCAAACGGCAATTGGTTCCGTGATATTGCTTACATCCGCAGCACCGGCGAACAGGAATTCGACGAATTGATTGACCCTAAGAAATCCCAATTCAGCCAGCAGGGTATTATTGACATTGTTCAGTTGGTAGCCCAGGATGTGTATTATTCCATGGGAATTGCCCCGTCGCCAGCGGATACTTCCGGTGGCGCGAATACCTTTGAGGTCGGCGCCTGCGCGATGAAGTATGAAGGCGCCTGGTGGTTCCCCAAAATGAACTCACCCGAACTGCGCGATGAAGGTGCTGAAAAACCCTTTGATGTCGTGATGATGCCCAAGTACAAGGACGAAAATCGCCCACACCGCGGCTGGTCGGAAGGTGTTGTGGTTATGAAAGGCGATAAAGAGGAAGCGGCTTGGGGTTTTGCCAGCTACATGGGCAGCGATGAGGGTGATCAGGTTTACTCGGAGATCACCGGTCGTGTTCCTGGCAACTTCAATGCCGTGGAGAGCTTCTGGATTCCGAAGATTAAGGAAAGGTTTGGCGTAGAGAACGGGCAAGCCTTCGTGGAGGCTTTCAAGCACGCTGAGGTAGATGTGGTCAGTGGTGTGCCGCGCAGTAAGATGTGGAGCGAGGTTGTTAAACCGGAAGGTTGGGACCCTCTGATAAACAACAGCGCCACAGCCGCCGATGTTTTGCCAAAGGTAGATACTGCTTTACAAGCGCTGCTGGATGATTACTGGGCTAATGTATAACTTCTCATACATTGCTTCATAGATCTGTGTTTTTGTAAATGGATACTGCCTGTTCTTCTCTTGAAAAGGGTAGAACAGGCAGTCTACCAAGGGAAGAAGAAAAAAATGCAAGTACAGAAAAAATTTAAGTTACCCAGTCGAGCTACCTTAATCGAATGGGTCGAAGGCTATATTTTTGCTGGTCCATTTATCGTTGGTTTTTTCGTATTCACTGCATTTCCGATGGTGTACTCGATCTGGCTGGCATTTCAGAAATGGGATTTGATCTCCCCGCCTAGGTTTGTAGGACTTGCAAACATCGTGCGCATGTTCCAGGACCCAGTCGCAAACCTAGCGCTCTATAACAGCGCCTTTTATACGGTGTTTGCCGTGCCCATTCAATTGGTCATCTCATTCACTTTGGCGCTGGCGCTGACTCAGAAAATCAAGTTCCGTGATTTTTATCGAGCTGGCTTTTACCTTCCAATCATTGTGCCGCTGGTTGCCAGCGCGGTCGTTTGGCAGCGTGTTTTCCATTATGAGTATGGCATTCTGAATGAGTTTTTGGGTTGGTTTGGAATACCGCCGCTGCGCTGGTTGTTTGAACCGAGCCTGGCGAAGCCTGCTTTTATCTTTATGTCTTTTTGGATGATCGGTCGGCAGATGGTTATCTTCATTGCTGGGTTAGGAAATATTCCGGACTCTTTGTATGAGGCTGCCAGCTTGGATGGCGCCAGCGGTTTAAAAAGCTTGTTTAAAATCACCATTCCAATGATGACTCCGATGATCTTTTATAACATGGTCATTGCAATCATCAATTCGTTCCAAACTTTCATTCCGGCAATGATCATGACGGATGGCGGTCCAGAAAGAGCGACCCTATTTTCCGTGCTGTATATCTACCGACAA
>CAZJMV010000004.1:0-3337 GCA_964547225.1 uncultured Anaerolineaceae bacterium
AAGATGGTGAGCGCTCAGCATTAAGCGACGAAGCAATCTCATCCTACACATATCCACACCACCTGTCATTGCGAGGAGCGGCTCAGTCTGTAACCATGATTGCGCTTAGGTGAAAGCGACGAAGCAATCTCGGTTGTTGTGACGCCAGAACCCATGCCTATCAATCCAACCTTAACGCAAAGGCGCTGAGACGCAAAGTACAGTACAGCGAATAACTTGATATGTCGTTTTGGTTCGCTTTGATCACTCATCGGGCGAGGCTGGATTGACTGAGCGCGCCTGTGATCATAGTCCCCAGTCCATGTCATGCTGAGGCGCGCGCCTGAATTCTTATCACCTTTATTTATAGATCAGCTTTATTTGCAAATCTACTTTATTCGTAGACAAGCAACGAAGCATCTCCGTTTTTATGAGCGAGACTAACCTTTTATACCTCAACCGACATAGTTGCGTCTTCTCCACATTAATCATTGATCATTGGAAATTAACCATTAACGAGACCCTTCGTCGCTTCTTTGATGATTATGGTTATGGAAAGATGGTGAGCGCTCAGCATGAAGCGACAAAGCAATCTCATCCTACACATATCCTCACCTCTTGTCATTGCGAGGAGCGGCTCAGTCGATCACCTTGATTGCGCTTAGATGAAAGCGACAAAGCAATCTCGAAGTTTCATTTATGCAGTGCGAGACCCTTCGTCGCTTTCTTGAGTGTGAATGCTGTTAGATCAATGCTGACGCTCCTCAGGGTGACAGGTGCGCGATCTTGTGTCATTCTCAATAGCGAATCTGTCATTTGCTGCCTTTATCCGTAAACAAGCGACGAAGCAATCTCGGTCATTACCGCGCGAGTCTAAAGAGATTGCTTCAGCTTGCCAGGGAAGAGCATCTGGCATTCAGGATGAGAGGTGAGAGGTAGAGCACACGGGCTTTGCAAATACTAAAGTTGTACAGCCTGCGGGGACGCAGGGTTAAACCCTATCATTTATTCTCTAAAAGCTGCAACAAATTTTCATGGATCAAATTGATCAGTTCGGAGGGATGCTCAATAAACGGAGAGACATCAGACAATACCCGCTCCCAGCTTAGGTTTTCAATCCTTTCTCTCACAACAACGCGCCATGTTTTTTGTGTAAGCTGCTCTCCAGACCAGCCAGTCTGTGCAAGTGCAGCATTGAGCATGAGAAGATTTGGCTCAACCCAGGTGGAATCGCTTAAATACCACAATAGATCATAAATATCCCGTCCTTTCACATATTCCCTTTGAAGAAGCGCATGCAATTTCCCAGCAAACAGAGAAGCGGGGTCGTGGTGCTGTAACTGCAATATCACATGACGACGGACGACTGTCGTCTCTAAGCCAGCGCCAGCGGGAGGGTTTGTGTCAATTTCTAACTTTACAGCTAAGACTTCTTCCTGATGAGATGAAAGTTCTAGATTATACAACAAGCCTGGAAAGCGGATTAAAGCGTTATGGACTGTCTTATTGTCTTTAAATTTGATATTCACTTGGTAGTTCATCTTTTCAAACTCTCGCTGAATTGATAACAAATAGCTGCGAAAGTCATAATCGTCAACCGATCGCTCTAATGCGAAATCTAGGTCCTCTGAATAACGAGGAATGGCATGAAGGAAGCGCAAAGCGGTACCCCCATGAAACGCTAAGGGGATCATCGCACCCGATGTTTGGAGAATGCGCAATATATACGCTTGGAGATACTCACGTACAAGGTTTTTTCCTTGAAGATTAGAATCAGCGGATTTAACTAGTCGGCTTAGGTAAGGTTTCATATGTATCTTCTGTTTCTTCTTTCATGATGGTGAGAATATTCTGTAGCGCGCGCTGGGTTTTTGGTTTGCTGATTTCTTGTGCCAACTCCCATAACGCATTTCTATCAAGATGATCAAGATTTTGCAAACGCAATTCGCGCAGATAGGGTAGTTCATCCCCACCTGGCTGCAAGTAGACCAAATCGAGTAGGGCTTTTTCAGGCGTTGCCAGAAAAACTTCCTGGCTTTCTTGCACACGATTGGGAACAAAGCCAATAAACCAATCGCGCTGAATATGTTGAAATTGATAGCGTCCCAATGGAGTTTCTTTCAAGTTTGGTCGCCCTGTGGTCACACTGGTTACAACCGGCACATATTCAGGGATCAAATTGTAGTATGCTAACGCTGATTGAAGACTGACGCAAGAAGGTTCTACTAATCGATTGGCGATCAAAAAAGGGTGGGGCTTTGTCTTCTGGTAGGGAGGCGCGAGGGTATAAAGTCCTCGTCGAAGTTGGATTATTTTACCTGCTGCGACCCAGCGAACCAACTGCCTTCTAATCTCATCTGCATTAACATCACCAGCCAGAAGCAGTCCGGTTTCGAATAAAGGTTCATCACCAACGATTTGGAGTAATCTCTCGAATTTCATATCATTATTTTGCCATAAAAGGTAATTTTTTACAACCAATTAGTGAATGTTATTAATATCAAGTCGGTAATTTATTAGATGATGTAAGTAATCCCAACCATATTATCCATTGTTATATCATGATAACCTGGCTTTGCGATTTGATGCACTTTCATATCCCCTCACGTCTTATCCACTATTCCTATATCCGTTGTTTTATTCGTTGATCATTTTCATATTCGTAGATCGCGTTAGCCCGTCGAGAGCACCCGCGCTGCGCAAGGTAAAGAGAGATTCCGCCTGCGGGGACGCAGGCTTGAGCAAAGCGCTCTACCCTCTCCACAACATGGAAGAGGAGAGAGGTTATATTCTTTCCATGAATTGCGCTGGGTAAAGAATGGGAATATTTTCAAAGGAAACCATATCAAGTAGATCTGCATCACCAGAGACAATACAATCAGCTCGACCCTCAAGAGCGGCTTCAAGAAATTTATCATCCTTTGGATCGCGGCATAATTCCATTTTCTTGTCTGGAATCACCAATTCACCACGCAAGCGAATTAGGTTAATGACTGACATGATATCTTCGGGTAAAATGTGATATTTTTCTCTAAAGATAGGGCGTTCAAGCACTTCAATGAGTTCAACGATCAGCTCTATTGAATAAATAGCAGTGAAGCGCCCATTTCGCAGGGCAGATAAAACCGCACTCGTTGTACTCCGGCGTGAAATTAGTGCACTAATCAAGACACTTGTATCAATCACGGCGCGCAGAATTCAGCTCCTTACGCGCGTTTTTGATATCAGCGGATATTTCTTCTTGGGGAATTTCAGCATTGAGTTTGGCAAGGCGATTCCAAGCTTCATCAAAGCGAGCTAAGACTTCAACCTCCTGCATCTGCTGAAATCGCAGGTAATCTTCATAAGGTATTAACGC
>CAZJMV010000005.1:0-4282 GCA_964547225.1 uncultured Anaerolineaceae bacterium
ACATTCTCCTTATACAAACCGCGGTAATCCATCGGACCGGTCGCATAGAAGAAGCGTACCTTCACCGGCAGCGTATCATTGCTGAACATCAGACCGGCAGTCGGCGAAGCCACGCTGAAGATCTCCGGCGTACGCCCATAACGGAAGGCAAGTCCAATCGTCGGATACAAGCGCGGATCGGCGCCCACCGCCCAGTTGTTCGTATCCGTCCACAGATCAACCACCACCACTCTTTCTCTGGCATTCTGCAAGCGCTCATTGAAACCATTTCCGAGCGCATTGGGGTTGATCGGCGCCGTAGTGCCGTTCGAGAGCGCATACGTGTATTGATACTCGCTGGCTAAGATCTGCAAAGCGGTATTCTCCAGATCAGGCGGTACGAGCAGGTACTTTGGCGAGACCAAGCCGCCCAAGCGTTCGCCGCTGTTGAGCTCGGTTTGTTTACGCATCGCCAGCTTGACTACCTCCCATTCGGTTAATGACAGCGCGGTCGTGCCCAGATTGCTGTGATTAGTGTGAAAGAGCGCGTCGCCATCCGCCATCGTCGGACCAACGCCGCTGTTATCCGTGAAGATCGCTGAGACCGACTTGGAGAGCGTCAACCAAGCAGCCTGCGCCAACGCCTTGGGAGCCGTGCGGATGCGCGCGGTGTCATCTTTATCGATCGTCTCCAAAGTGATTCCGAGATAACCGCCCTTCTTCACAAAGGTAGCTGTCTCGGCGTTATCATCCCAGCTCAGTTCGCTATACGCAGCGCCTTCAGAGACCGTCGGCAACTCCCCGACCCCGCCCAGTGTGATCCATTTAACCTGCTGCAAGGAGTGAAAGTCCTCCATTGTGCAGATCGGCTCCCACCAGCGCGGGTATTGCTGAAATTCATTCACCACACGTTTATTGAGCACATTGGCAACGATATTCGACATCGTGGAGCTGTTCACATTCGCCAGGTTCAGCCGTTCAGCGTTGAACAAACCGGTCATCTCATAATCGCCCGATAATTGATGATAGAACTCGCGGATACCGGTCAATGGTTTGATGCCCTCCTTGGGTCGCACGCCTGCCATCAGCGCCTCCAAAGCGATCTCTAAGCGATCGACTTCGTTGAGCATGCCGCTGATCTGCGCGCCGCGTGGGGGTACGCTCTCCAATTGAATGACTTGATCCTGCTGTAATTGCGCCAGATACACACGCTCTTCATCAATCGCACGGTAGACTTGATCGGGGGAGCTATAGTCACCAGATGCCAATCGTTCCTGTGACACAGCCGGCAACCCCGAGGCATTGATCATCGACTGAATGGTCGAATTTTGCAAAGCCTGCAGCCAGTCTTGCGCTGTGTGCTGCTGATCAGGGGTATCCTGCGCAGCGTTTTGGTTCTGATACTTAGTCTCCATCCCTGGTAAATGCGCCTGTTCTGCCGCGATTTCCTTTGGCAGCACCACACTTTGTGTCTCTTTCTCCAACACTCGATTTTCTTGCTTTTCATTCATCGTTTTATCTCCTTTCGACAGAGCAACAGCCTGCCAATTTTCTAAATTTTCACTCGATAAAGCCGCTAACAATCTGCCCTCTGCGGCTGGCTCAAATACCAAATCGACCGACTCGATATAATTTATCTTGCTGACGATCAAGCAATCGTCTTGACGCTGAAAGAGCGGATAGCACACCAGCGACAGCCCCACATCTGGAGCGCTCTCCGGATGACGCAGCAGCTCATCGATCAATTCCGCTGCTAATCTGCCGGTGGCGGTATTGTGCAGTCGGATGATGCCCTCGACTGCTTGCTGACTGTGATCCCATTCAGCATAGATCGTCACTCCCGCCAGACGATCCAGCGAGGGCTGCGCGTGTAAGCTGGCATGATCGATGAAGACCGCTTTTCTGATGAAGAGCTCATCGATAACTGCTTTCATCAAAGCCCCCGCTTCCAATTGGATCGCGGAGGATTGGTTGCCCTTGCCGCGCACTTTGCCCGCACTGACGAAGCGCGCTTTGTACTCACGATGCCCATCCGTCACTACCCCCAGCGGATAAACCTGACCGCCATTCAACTGGATTACGTCTTGTTTTTCACGTTCCACTTCTTGCATCTACAACCTCCTTTTTAAGAATTCTTCACAGAACGCCCGGAGTTACCTTCACAAAGATTCACAAAGCCCTTTTTAAGGCTTTCTTCTTGGTTCTCTGTGATACTCTGTGCATTCTCCGTGCATCTCTGTGTTTTTTTCTACACAGAGTTTCACAGAGATTTTTCACAGAGATTCACAGAGCCTTTTTTTAAGGCTCTCTCTGTGTGCTCTGTGACTTCTCTGTGCGCTCTATGACTCTGCGTTTCCACTCGCCATTCACCATTACCCATTAATGGCTTCTTCTAGGATCGCCTGAATAACCTCATCCGAAACCGTCTCTCCTGTGAACTTGAAGAACAAAGACAGCGCCTCTCTCGCCATTGTGGGCGGCAAATCGCGCAGCTGCGACGCCAGTGTACTGATCCCCTGCGACAGATCACGCGTCGCACGCGCCAGCGCCTCGTTATCAAAGCGCGAGATATCCGGTAGATGCACCTCGAACAATTCATGGTAATCATTCGTCTTCAGCATCGAGTAATGGCTGACCTGTGCCGCACGCTGATAGGCATGATAGAGAATATCCTCCAGCATCCACACGAAATATTTCTGTCGACGCAGCAAGTGACGCTCGGTTGGTCCCTGCATCGCCTGTGCGGTCGCCAGCGAGATATCGCCCGCATCGCCGCGCCAGTGCGGCGGATAACCCGAGCCGGCATCGATCATCGCCCGCACCGCCTGCAGATCATGGCGCGCATCTGATCCACGCAGCAAAGGCGAATTGACCTCCCACTGCTCGGACTCATCCTTGACAATGATCGAACCCGCTTCGGGTGGCGTGCGGTACTGCTCGCGTTTCTGCGCGACCTTGTTGGCTGGCACGGTCACCAGCCACAAGAACGCCCGCACCGCCCAGTTCAAGCGCACACGGTCTTCGAGCATACGTGAATAGCGCAGCAGCCAGGGCAGCATTGTCGTCAGATCACTCTCGCCCAACAGCGCGCCCAATGGTCGGTTGACCGCATAATGCAGCATGACTGCCTCCGCCTTTTCCGCGCCTGGCGCAGCGTAATGCAGCCATTTACGGCTCTCCCCATCATTGGTCGTTTCATAGTACGCCACTTCCGTCTCCCAATCGTGCGGCGCACTCTCAATACGCTCGATGCGGTCTTTCGTGACGAAGCGGATATACGACATGCCATCCAACGGGTTGCGGAAGAGCAGCACGAATAGGTCGCCGGCACGCGAGAGCTCGTCACAAATCGACTCCAATCGTAAGGGCATCTGATTCTTGGGATGATGCCAGAAATCGTGAACAAACTGATTCAAGACCGGCTGTTGACTGCTGATGCGGATATCATCGGCGACGACATAATCGGTTGTGATGGCGACAATACGCCAGGCGATTGGGTTCTTGCGCCAAGCTTCCAAAGCATCGCTGTAGATCTCCTGAACCTTGCTGGGGTCATAGTCATGCGGGGTACCTGTCAGTGCGCGCCAACCAGGGCTGTCATCGACGCGCGTTTCCACAGTAGAATATTTTTGCGCCTCATCTTCTGCTGCGGATCCCATGATCCATCTGCCAATCCGTTCTCGTATTGCAACCATACTGCTTACTCCTTCATAAAGCTGCTATAAACTTCGCCATGCCAGCGCAATGCACAATACTGCCCTAAGCCAATCTGACACCACAGGTCGCTGCCATCTACGACCACTCTGATGACCTCGATCGGCATATCAACCGGCATATAGCCCAAGATCAAGCTGTTGGTGTGCGGCTCGGAGCGCAATCGCAGGTCATCCACATGCACAATGATGCGCGGCAGTCGCGGAAATTCAGGCAGCACGATTTCAATCCTCTCAGGCTCGCAAACGCCCAGCGCATTCCCGCTCAACAAAGGTAGGAAATCAAAGGGAACGCCCTTATAACGCGCTTCGACATGTACATGCGGTCCAGTGCTGTTGCCGGTATTGCCAGACAGCGCGATCACCTGCCCAAGCTGCACAGGATCGCCCACGCTCAGCAGCGCCTCAGAGATGTGGGCGTAGAGGCTTTCGATTTGATCGCCATGATCGAGCATCATATACAAGCCATAGCCCTTTTGAAGCGCTTCGACCTTGCTGACCACGCCCGATTGCATGGCATGCAGGGGTGTGCCCACCACGACGCCCCAGTCATAGGCGCGATGTTTAGCGCTGTATCCTTGGGTCATCCA
>CAZJMV010000006.1:0-12215 GCA_964547225.1 uncultured Anaerolineaceae bacterium
AGGTGTAGCTTATAACCAAGGCGATTGGGACAATACCACCGCTTATCTGCGCGAAAGTATAAAAATTAGGGAATCCAGCCGAGATTTATCAGGACTTTCCACATCATTTAATAATTTAGCCGGATTAGAAATTGAGTTAGGTCAACTTAACAATGCACTTGAGAATTTAATTAGAAGTAATGAGTTGAAAAAGCGTCTTGGTCAAACAGAAGGTGTCGCTATGACGTTAAATAATTTAGGTTGGCTCCAGATTCAACGAGGAGAATTCGCATCTGCAAAAAAATATCTATATGAATCGTATGAAATTACCACAAAAATTGGTTACACATCATTAGAAGGTGAAGTATTAAAAAATCTAGGTGAATTATTTTTAACTACAAAAGATTGGGTAAAAGCAGAAGAAAAATTAAAATCCGCTATCAAGGCATTAAAAGAACTTAATGCAGTTGACCAACTCATAGATACTTATCGTTTGCTAGGAGAATTATCGATAAACATAAATGATTCTACTAAGGCAATCGAATATGCAAAAATTGTTGAACAATTAACTCAAAAGCAAATCTCAAAGACCGATAAACTATCCGCTATTCAACAAGGAGAAGTTCTTAGATTTAGAGGTATGCTAGCTATTCATCTTAGGAACTGGGACTCTGCTAAAAGTTATTTACGTGAAAGTAAAGAAACATTCCAAAAATTAAGCAGTCGTTTATATCAAGGACGTACACTTACACAAATGGGATTCATGGCAAACAAATTAGGGGAAATTGACGAAGCAAAAGACTACTTACGAAAAGCTGAGCAATTATTTTTAGAAGTAGGAGCAAAAGAAGAAGCTAATCGTGTAAAAAGATATATCCAGGATAAATAATTTTGACCTGATGAAAAAATAAAAAAAGAAAAAGAGGCAACCAGTAATTTACCTCTTCTTCTTTTTTCTATATGAATGCAAAGCTACTCACTATTGGTTAGTAAAGCTTTATTAAAGAAGATACTATCTCCCGAGAAGAAACCATCTCCCCAGAAGAAACCATCTCCCCAGAAACCACCATCAGTCCAAAAACCACCATCTCCCCAGAAGAAGCCATCAGATGAAAAACTATCATTTATCCATGACTCATCATTACACCAATATTCTCCATCTATTGCAAATCCTCCAGCATCACCCCAATAACTATCACCCCAAAAGAAGCCGTCCCCCCAGAAAAACCCATCTCCCCAGAAAAATCCATCACCCCAGAAAAATCCATCAGTCCAAAAACCACCATCACCCCAGAAGAAACCATCACCCCAAAGAGAATGCTCAGACCAATAAGAGCTTTCTGCCCAGAAACCACCATCACCCCACAGCAGACCTTCTCCTGGTAATGTTACACCATCCCAAACACCAGCGCCTCCAGCCCAAGTACCATCATCACCAAATAGACGATAAACGCCAACATCATCTCGATAGCTATAACCTAAATAATGAACTTTATTATTCAAATCTGCTTCAATATCCATGCCAACGTTCGCTGGTCCTCCAGTGAGCTCTGCAAAAACTGCAAGTGGTGCAAAGGCACGTCCAGAGCCTTGCTGCCAGACACTGTATCCAGCTTCACCTGTATCGGGATTAAATTGCGGCACAGCAGAAGTTTTCAAACGATACTTCACTTGATCAGGAGTCAATTTCGGATTGTACGAAAGCATTAATGCAGCAATACCGGAAACCACCGCAGTCGCTTGTGAAGTGCCTGCTAACTTGAAATAATTCTTGGCTACGATATTCTCAGGATGTTGTTGAGCCAAAAGTGATTTTTCATGCATTAATGATATTATATGACCACCAGGTGCGACCAAGTCCGGCTTCACAAAACCATCATATGTTGGACCTGCGGAGGAGAAACTAGGAATAAAGTCATCACTCCAATCAGCAGGTGTATAAGCATCCGTGAAAGCGCCAACTGTAATAAAATAAGGTGTATTGCCAGGCACTCCAATACTTAATGCTTCCGGACCGTTATTACCTGCGGGTGTTACAATAACTACACCCTCGCGCCAAGCTGCCATTAATGCTTGATTGACTGGGTCTGCCCAGTATGGAGAGATCGCTGAAGCTGACATCGAGAAATTCAATACACGGATATTATATTTCACACGGTTCTTTACCAACCAGGAAACTCCCTCAATAATATCCTCGTATGTGCCATATCCTTCTTTATTGGCTACTCGCAGCACAACTAAGTCAACATCAGGAGCTATTCCATTCCATTCATTATCTGAACCGACATCACTATTCGCGATTACACCAGACACGTGGGTTCCATGTCCGTTAAAATCCAGTTTCATACCTTTACCATCAACAAAATCCTTGACAGCTTTTATACGCTTACCATGACCGTTGGCAGATTTAATCAAACCTGGAATTGGTTGAATACCACTATCCATAACAGCCACTGTTACATTTTTCCCCGTTACGCCAGCTGCCCAAACAGCATCAGCCCCAACAACATCGGGATAGTTTGTTTCGGGTTTTTTATTCTCGTTGCTAACACTAAAGTTTGGTTGTTTCGCTTTAGAATAATTATTTGACCCTTCAACAGACATATCCCTGTTTGGGGTAATTGTATAAATCAATGATTCAGCCAAAAGACTATCTACAATCGATTCTGGAAGCAAAGCCCCAACCGCATTAATAATATCTAACCGTGAAGTAACCTCACCACCATATTGCTCCACTAAATTTGCTACAACCTCTGTAGATGTACCTTGAACAATATATGAAGATAATTCAGCGGATGCAAATGTGCGCGAAGAGTGCAACGGTATCAATAAGAGTGCTATTACTAATGCAAATGCAATTGCCCATGACAATATCTCGCTTATTTTTATCTTTTTCTTCGTGTCCATCATATCCTCCTCGCAATCAATATCAGCATTTAAGTTAATAATAATTCCAATTGTTGCTAAATAAAAATCGAGCCGTATGATCTCAGGCTCGAAGATATATGCTGATAGGAAGTCTCTTCGGCAACCTGGCAATCATAACCTTCTTACAGGTCTTAGACCCATGGCTTTGCGTCGCCGACTTTCGTCGGTTTTGCCTTTTCGGTTTGACCCCATTATAGCAATCCAGAGTAGCTGCGTCAACAGAATCGAAGCTTCCTAACAATATTGTAAGGTGATGTGAAAAGCAAGCAATCTTTCAAGATAATTCATTTGAAGAAGCATAAAAAGAAAATGAAAAAATTTCTAAAAAATTAGGCGACAAATCTGGCATGTGGTAAACTTAGGGTTTGGTATTATCTATATAAATTTAAAAAATTTTTTAGGAGAGAAAAAATGATTGAAAAAAAATGGGTATATCTTTTTAATGAGGTCGATCTAGCTGAAAAAGCTGCCGGTGATTGGCAATCAGTGCGTGCTTTACTGGGTGGAAAAGGCGCAAATTTGGCAGATATGACACGAGCAGGAGTTCCGGTCCCACCTGGATTTACAGTCACAACGGAAGCTTGTAACGCTTATCTGACGGAGGGTAATCAATTCCCAGGAGATACTTGGAAACAAGAGGTGGCTGCCCTTAATGCAGTTGAGTCACAGACTGGAAAAAAGTTCGGAGACCCTGAAAATCCGTTGTTGGTCTCATGCCGTTCCGGCGCCAAATTTTCTATGCCTGGCATGATGGACACAGTATTAAACATTGGGTTGAATGATAAAACTGCTGAAGGAATGATCGCAAAAGGAGCGGAGGCTCGTTTTGTATTTGACTCCTACCGCCGATTGGTTGAAATGTTCGGGTCTGTAGTTTTAGGAATCTCTGATGAAGCTTTTCAAGATAAACTTGCTGAATATAAATCAGAGAAAGGTGTTAAAGCAGACACAGAATTAGAGGCGGATGATTGGAAAAAGTTGACCGAAGAATTCAAGAAGATCGTCAAAGAAAACAAAGGTTTCGAATTTCCTCAAGACCCAATCGATCAACTCCGTTTAGCCACAGAAGCTGTATTCAAATCCTGGAACGGAAAAAGAGCTATCGATTACCGAAACGCGGCAGGTATTGACCATAATTTAGGTACAGCAGTAAATATCGTTACTATGGTCTTTGGAAATATGGGTTGGGATTCAGGAACCGGTGTAGCCTTTACACGAGATCCAGCAACCGGTGAAAAAGAGCTTTATGGAGACTATCTATTAAATGCACAAGGGGAGGACGTTGTTGCTGGTATCCGAAATACAGAAAAAATTACAAATTTGGCGAAAGAGATGCCTGAGGTGTATCAAGAATTTGTAAATATATGCGATAAACTTGAACATCATTATCGCGAAATGCAAGATGTTGAATTTACCATCGAAAAAGGGAAATTGTGGATGTTACAAACACGTGATGGTAAGCGAACCGCCAAAGCAGCAGTTAAAATCGCGGTCGACATGGCAAATGAAGGTTTGATCAGCAAGGAAGAAGCGGTATTAAAAGTAACCCCTACACAAGTCGATACCCTCTTACACCCTCAATTTGATATGCGCGCTAAACAAGAAGCCGTTGAATCAGGTACCGAGTTTGCAAAAGGCGTCAATGCTTCTCCCGGTGCCGCAGTCGGACGTGTTTACTTCGATGCAGATACTGCTGAGCGTATGGCGAAAGAAGAAAAGCAAGATGTTATTATGGTACGACCCTTCACAAAACCCGATGATGTTCATGGGATGCTAGCTGCAAAAGGTATTCTAACCAGTGAAGGTGGAGCAACCTCTCACGCTGCTGTGGTTGCACGGCAGTTTGGTGTACCATGCATTGTCGGTGCATCTGATATCCGGATCAACCAAGAAAAACGACAAATGAAAGCTGGTGATATCTTGGTAAAGGAAGGCGATTGGATCTCCGTTGATGGTTCGAGTGGACAGGTTTTTGTGGGTGAGATCCCAACTACTGCACCAACGCTCGAAGAACAAACTGATCTTCTGACTTTACTTAAATGGGCTGATGATATCTGTGCAACACCTGGGTTGCGAAAAGGTCCTGAAGGTTCGCCAACAACCGGTTTACAAGTCTGGACAAATGCAGATTACCCAGCAGATGCACGCCGCGCCAGATCCTATGGCGCCGTAGGGATTGGACTATGCCGAACAGAGCATATGTTCTTTGAAACAGAACGATTGCCCATCGTACAACGAATGATCCTCTCGGAAACATCAGAAGGACGAAGTACGGCTTTAGATGAATTATTACCTTACCAGCGTGCAGACTTTGAAGGATTATTTGAAGCAATGGATGGATATCCCGTTATCATCCGTTTAATTGACCCACCTTTACATGAGTTTATGCCTGACGAAGAGGAACTTTTTGAGGAAGTAATCACCATGAAGGTAAAAGGTGAAACGAAAGGTTTAGCTGAAAAGGAGAAGCTCTTAGCTGATATCCGATCAATGCATGAAAGTAATCCAATGATGGGTTTACGCGGTGTGCGTTTAAGCATTTATATGCCTGAGATCGTGGAGATGCAAGTCCGTGCGATTTTTGAGGCGGCTGCAAACCAGACACTAGCTGGTGTGGTGGTCAAGCCTGAGGTAATGATCCCATTAACTGGAACAGTAAAAGAGCTAGAATGGATCCAACCACGCCTAGAGCGTATCGCAACTGCAGTCATGAATGAGAAAAATGTCAAATTTGATTATAAATTTGGAACGATGATCGAAATTCCACGTGCAGCCGTCACAGCCAGCGAGATCGCAGAAGTCGCTGAGTTCTTCTCCTTTGGTACGAATGACTTGACTCAAATGACTTTTGGTTACAGTCGTGACGATGCTGAACGGAACTTCTTGGTGAAATATGTAGAAGAAGGTGTATTGCCCGTCAACCCATTCCAATCGCTTGACTGGACTGGTGTAGGACGCTTAATGGAAATTGCCGTTGAAGACGGACGCAAAACCCGTCCAGACCTTGAAGTAGGTATATGCGGCGAACATGGTGGTGATCCAGCATCCATTGAATTCTGCCATCTGATCGGAAACAATTATGTGAGCTGTTCTCCCTTCCGCGTACCAGTTGCTCGTCTTGCGGCTGCACATGCAGCGCTCAAACATCAGATGTAATCCAAAAGTAAATTAACCAAAAAAACCCGCAGAACAAAAATTGCGGGTTTTTTGTGATTTTTTTTAATTCATTATCGAAAAAAATACATGCATACTTCGAAAACTATCCTAATTCATGCTTCAGGAATTCAGCAAACTGGAGCAATTTTTATTACCCCGATGAACTATTCGCTTTTTTAAATGAAGAGGGGTAAAGAGTCTGGGAAAGATCTAACTTGAAAATTTTTTCCGACTTTTTCGGAAAGATAAAGAAGAGCAGTTTATATATTGGATATTAAAGGTATCGTTATTGTAATAGTTGTGCCTTTCCCCAATTCACTCTCAACAGATACATCCCCACCGAAACTAGTTACTGTCTCTTTTACAATCGACAATCCCAATCCAGTGCCTTCACGTTGAACCGCTTTCGCATTCGGAGCACGATAAAACTCCTCAAACAAATGATTAATGGATTCTTTTGGTATCCCAATCCCTGTATCCCTAACACAAATGTAGGCTTTTTCTTGATCACGTCGCAATATTATCGTAACCTGCCCTCCTTCCGGAGTATATTTGATGGCATTTGAAACTAAATTATTGCAAATGCGATCCAATCCTTCAACCGTCGCCCAAATTCGTGTAACTCCAGATTCTGCTTCATCCTGACAGAGCAATTCGATGTTTTTCTCTTGAGCTGGAACCTGAAAGCGTTTATAAACTTGATCTACTACTTCTTCAAGCGCTACTCCTTCAGATACTTCGCCGGTGCTGTACGGAGTTTTTCCAGCCGCTAAATCTAAAAGATCATCAATTAATTTTTGTAAGAACTCGATACGACGGATTGCTCGATCAACTATGTCTTTTTGTTGATTGGTGATTTCACCTACATAACCATCACTCAAGGTTTGGAGTAAACTGCGTGTCACGCTAACGGGCGAGCGTAATTCATGAGTAAACACTCTGATATAAGCTGCTTTGGTGGCATCAAGGCTTTCGATAGTCTGGAAAGCCAACGCATTTTCAATCGCGCTACTCCCTTGAGCAGCGATCGCTGAAAGAAATAGCTCATCATCAGAACTGAAATGATCTTTTGTTTCGGCATAAGCTCGCAAAACACCCAAAGGTTTATTTTTCCCAATCAGAGGCGCAGAGATCATAGAAAAGAAACCCTCTTGAGCTGCCCACTCTGGATACTGTAAGAGGGAACTCTGAGAGGCATCAGGTAAATTGATCACCTCTCCTTCGAGGACTTTTCGATCCAAAGGATCACTATCCAACTCCAACGGACCTTTATCCATATACGCCTGACTGAGACCATAGGCAGCGACTGGTTCAAGCGACTTCCCAGTCTTATCAAGCAAACGAATCGAGCAAGCCCGTATCGACATAGCCTCAGCAGTATTTTTGACCAATCGATTGAGTACTTCATTTAATTCAAGTGTTGAATTGATCGCCCGAGCGCTTTCGTTTAATGCCTGTAATCGAGCTGATGATTGGAGTAAATGCGCTCCAAGGTTAACAACCTGAGCCTCTCTTTTACGTAAACGTTCTGAGATCGTAGAAACCAGGAAAGTGATAACAAGAACCGTACTTGAGAAAAAAACAAGTACAGCAATAATATAAAGGGGGTCAGAATATAGAGGAAAATCTTTTAAATACCCAATCGCGATATGAGGAATAATCTCAAAATATTCTGCCAGGGAAATACCTGTCAAAATAAATATTGCGACTGTCGTAAGAGCAAAGCTAATAATTGTCGAAAAGAAGGTGGCAGCGATAACCACATGAAAAACAAAAAAGAATATTACAGGGCTCTCGACACCTCCAGAATAGTGGATCAGCAATCCCATGGACAGCCAATCCAAAGCGATTTGGGTAATGACTAAACGGCTGAAAGAACTTAGAGGAGCTGAAACTTGTCTATATCGCCGAGCTATATAAGACAATATCATATTATAGAGAAGAACAATAAATCCAATCCAGGCAAAGTAACTCGCTGGCATCTCTAATTGTAATACAGGTCCTACTAAAAATGCCCCCACAAGAATACCCACAGCAGCCAGCCAGCGTAGACGAATAAACCAATCAGTGCTAGAGATTAATTCTGCTTCACGTAAAGGTTCAACCTGTTTCTGCAATGGTATCGCATTGTGAGTATCAGAAAACCCTAACGGCGAATCCGCCATAACTTGTCTCACTCACCTAAATAACTCTTGACTTTATCTAATAACACCTTGGTCTCGATAGGTTTTTCCAGGAATATTTCAACTGGAAGATAGAATTCATCCGGTGAAAACCTTAACGGTGTAGTGCTATGAATTGCGGTCAGCATGATTATTGGTATATTTTTAAATTCTTTATACTCCGAATTTGGATCAGGGCTATGTAAATCAAGCGCAAGCTGAAAGCCGGCGGTTGCGCTATCCATCATAACATCTAAGATAATTAGATCTGGTTTGACTTGTTTGACAGCTTCCAGTCCTTCTTCAGAATTAGAAGCCTCAAAGACTTCATACCCAACTGCTTCTAATGGAAGCCTGACGGTTAAGCGCTGATCCGGGTCATCATCAACAAGCAAAATTCTTTTTGGGCTCATAAATCACTATTCCTAAATCATTTAAGATATTTTCAACTAATTCGGTTAGACTTTGATGCACAACCTCGCTGAGAGAACTTCCAACCTCAATCGTTTTCGGTTGAATACCATATAAGATAAGATTGGGTGGTAATAAATCCAATGCTTCAGCTAATGCAAGTCCATTAACAAGATCAGGTTGATGTAATGAAAGTATATCCGATTTCTGTATGAATCTAATCGGGGTATCTCCAGCTTGTTTATTATTATCAGCAGATCTTAATTGAATTTTCCGCCAAGAACCAGGAATTTCACCCATATCCATTGCATCAACCATGATCACGGTTTGCCAATCCTCAAACCATGAAGGTAAAGACCAACCTGGTAAGCCAGCATGGATAACACTAATATTGGAAGGCAATTGGTGCATTTGTAATTCTTCAACCACTTTTGCTCCGATTCCATCGTCGCCACAAAGAGAGTTACCAATTCCTAAGACAAGTATTGTCTGCTGAGGTTCGCATCCAGAAAGTTGTTGCGCATCATTAATCATTAATCATCAACCATCAAAACATGTACAGAACAAGAAATGCATGGATCATAGGCTCTAACCAACATCTCAAGGTCTTTTTGCATGGCTTCGACAGGTTTATCCATAATCTGAGGCACGAGTTCACGCATATCCGCTTCAAGATTTGCATAATTCTGGTTAGTTGGAATAACACAATTTGCGCCAGTCATTTTTCCATCCTTGCCGATCCAATAATGATGGATTAAAAGACCTCGCGGCACCTCGCAAGCGCCAACTCCCTGAGAATCGCTTAACGCGACGGGTAAAGGCTCTTCCTTCTGCAAACCCAATTCTAATAATTGATCGATAACTAAAATCGATTCTTCGATACAATGAACGATCTCCACAACCTGAGCGCCAGAATTCAGATAAGGATTGGTCACCTTCGGCATCATACCAAGTTTCTTAGCTGCATCCTTAGCACGCGGATTCAATTGATCATAATTATTATTGAAACGGGCTAGCGCCCCAACCATATAACCATCACGTAAATGTCGAGAGTACTTGGCTGTAGAGTGTTTTACCATAAACTCTTTCAACATCTCTTGATATTGATCAGTTGATATCACTATCCCATCACTACTCTTTAGGTCTCCATCAATAAAAGCATATTCATCTGGCTTCGTTAAAGAAATATATTCTGTATCACGCTCGAAAGAAGGCCATTCCAACGAAGCAAAAAGATCAACGGTTGCGTCAATATCATCGCTGATATCAACAAGTCTTTGGCGCAGTCCTTCAAGTTCGGATTCTTTAGGGAAATGTGTAAAACCTCCTACCGTCATCGCGATAGGATGAGTGTGTCTGCCCGAGACTGTGGCACACATATCACCCGATAGTTTCTTCATCCGTAATGCCCTCAGGACAATCTCCGGATTACTGCTGGCGAGCGGAATAACGCTACCTACACCAAGAAAATCTGGCGCGACAAGCATATACACATGTAAGATATG
Organism: uncultured Anaerolineaceae bacterium; assembly: GCA_964547225.1. GTDB lineage: Bacteria > Chloroflexota > Anaerolineae > Anaerolineales > UBA4823 > CAZJMV01. Next base: position 10,142 of record CAZJMV010000006.1, read on the forward strand.
GCTATCTAAGATCTCCCCATGAAATGATAATTTGCGTAGTAATTGAGTTTGCACGCTTGGTTGTACTTTTAAAGCTTTTTCAGAAGCACGTAAAGAGGTTGTAGCATGCCCTGTAGCACAGATTCCACAAATTCGACTGGTGATATGGGATGCTTCTTCATAGGGACGACCACGCAACATAGCCTCGAAAAAACGAGGCGACTCGACCACATCAAAACGACATTCCTTGAGTTGTCCATCTGCAATTTCCACAACAATATTTCCATGACCTTCTACGCGTGTCACATGATGCACATCAATTCGTTTATTCATTCTTAAATTCTCCAATGGTTTCTCTACTCCTGGATTAATTTTTCACGTACCTGATAAGCATTGAACATCGTGTAGATTGTATTGATATCTTTAGAAGACAAACCATGTTCAGCTAACAACTCATGCATCGATTCGTCATTTGGGTTAGGAATCAGACCACGACAACCTTCACAAGGTTGACCATAAGATGGGCAAATCGCCTTGCATCCGGCTCGTGTTACAGGTCCCAAACACACCTTACCCTGGGTAAATAAACAATTATTCTCTCTCAACTTACATTCCACACAGACTGGGTAATCAGGGATTGGTGGTTTCTTACCCAGAAGCAGGGCTTTTACAACAGCAATAAACTCATCACGATCAATTGGACAACCAGGAATAGCAAAATCTACATCGATAACTTTATCGATAGGTCGGGCATCATATGTCTCATACCAATCAGCATTTTCGCCATAAACGTAGTGACGAACATCCTCTAATGGATGTAAGGATTTGAGCGCATTGACCCCACCTAGATGTGCACAGCTCCCTAGAGCAACGACCAAGTTGGCTTGTTCACGAATCTTAAAAAGCCTTTCTTCATCAGAGGCACGCGTACAAGAACCTTCCACAAAAGCAACTTGATAATCCTCCCCTTTTTCAGTCATCGCTTCACGAAATTGAACGATTTCAACGACATCCAATAATTCAGGGTGATCTTGCAAAGAATCGATCACCGTAAGTTGACAACCTTCACATGATGTGAAATCAAAGAAAGCAATTTTCGGTTTAGCGCCGTTCTGGCTCATAGTGCTTCCTCCTTACCTTTGATCTCTGAATATGGAAAAACCGGACCAGATTGGCAGGCGTATAGGTCGTTGATCTGACAATGCCCACATTTTCCAACCCCGCACTTCATATGACGTTCAAGTGAAAGGTAAATATTACCTTCAGAGATACCTATAGCGTTCAATTCCATTAATACAAAGCGATACATAACTGGAGGACCACAAGTAGCTGCTACTGTATTCCTGGGATAAATGGAGATTTTTTTAAATAAGGTCGTAATCACACCCACATTACCATCCCAGTCATCATCACCTCGATCAACAGTTACATAAAATTCTACATCTTGTCGGTTACCCCATTCCTGCAATTCGTTTGTAAAGAGCAATTCAGCAGGGTTCCGAGCCCCATAAAGAATAATTACACGACCAAAACTTGATCTTTCATCGATAACTTGATTGATGAATGAGCGTAATGGAGCCAATCCAAGACCACCTGCAGCAAAAAGAATATCTTTACCATGAAGATTTTCGAAAGGGAAACCACGACCAAAAGGTCCTCTTAATCCAATTACATCTCCTTCTTTCATTAGGTGAAGTGCATTCGTGAGATCACCAACTTTACGAACACATATTTCAAAAGACCTACTGCTTCTACTGGGAGAACTACTAATGCTGATTGGAGCTTCTCCTACACCCAAAATCGAGACTTCTACAAACTGACCAGGACGGTGACCCAATGAGATACCTTCTGGAAGTTCAATGGTAAATAGTTTTTCCAATTCAGTTATCTGTTGAATACGGGCGATTCTCGCCATTATTGGTGTATATAAGCCTTGCTGAATATCCATTTGATCTGAAAGCGTTATGCTTTGTTTCATATCCGAGAAAATCATGAGCGACCTCCTGCTATCTGACGCAGATAAAGTTCATTAAAAACTTTCACGGGTGTAATATCCACAAGGCAAGCACGCGCACAGCGACCACATCCAACACAG
>CAZJMV010000007.1:0-24343 GCA_964547225.1 uncultured Anaerolineaceae bacterium
CAGCGCTGGGAAAGTTGCCTTAGAGACAATCGATCTAGTGGTCAAAGAATTTGGTGTCAATATCACGATGGGAGCCAGCAATATCTCCTTCGGTATGCCAGATCGCAAGCATATCAATTCGACCTTTATAGCCATGGCGATCCTTGCTGGAATGACCTGTCCGATCACTAACCCTTTGGTGGAAGAAATTGTAATTACGGTGCAGGCAGCGGATTTGACCATGGGCAGGGATGATTTTGGGATGAATTGGATCCAAGCATTTCGCAATCGGGAAAAAGCAAAATCAGCTAGTTCGTAAAGGATTTTAATGAGGCTGACAGATTCTCGTAAGGCATATTTGCAAATCAGAGAAAAGGTGATCAAGGTTGAACTTCCACCTGGTTCTGTGATTGATGAATCAAGCTTGATGAAAGAACTAAGCTTGGGACGCACTCCTATTCGCGAAGCGATCAAATTACTTCAAGCAGAAAATTTGGTCGTTATTACTCCTCGACGTGGAATGTATGTTTCAGATATTGCGATTACCGATTTGGTGCAAATTCACGAAGTGCGTATCGAGGTAGAAGCGAATTGCGCTCGCTTAGCCGCTAAGAGGATCACACCTGTTCAGATCGAAGAGGTATGCCAAATCGTGTCTTCAGAACAAGATATGGAAAGACACGACATGGACAGCTTGATAGCGCTAGATCGTCAGTTTCATTCCTTTCTTGCACGAGCTACAAATAACAAATTTCTATTCAAGGATTGGGAGAATTACTACAATCTGTCATTAAGAATATGGTACCTAATCTTGAACTATCTGGAACCGAAGGATGTTGGCGTCGAAGACCATATTCAAATAATGGCTGCCATCAAAGAAGGAAATGTGGATAAGGTCGACCATCTAATGCGTCAACATATTATTCATTTTTACGACACCGTAAAAAGAACTTTATAGAAGATTTTTATTTTATTAAATTGGAGGCTGAAAAACATGAGCGAAATATTATCCGAAATCTCCACATGTGTAATCGAAGGCAATGTGGATGACATAGAGGAACTCACGGAAGATGCTCTTGATGAGAGTTTGTCCGCTGAAGAGATCCTGGAAAAGGGTTTAATGCCTGGTATGGATCATGTTGGCGTAGAATTCAAGGCTGGAAATATGTTTGTTCCTGAGGTTCTACGATCTGCAAGAGTGATGCATGGATCGATGGAAATCCTGAGACCATTGCTCACGGCAAGTGATGTAAAAATGACTGGAAAGTTGCTGATTGGTACGGTCAAAGGGGATTTACATGATATCGGGAAAAACCTTGTGGGGATGATGTGCGAAGGCGCAGGATTTGAAATAAAAGATTTAGGGAAGGATATTGCCCCTGAGGAATTTGTGGAGGCAGTAAAAGAATTCGAACCGGATGTTGTTGGTATGTCAGCTTTGCTTACAACAACGATGCGATCGATGGGACATACAATAAAAGCCTTAGAAGAAGCAGGTGTCCGTGATAAAGTCAAAATTCTAATCGGTGGTGCACCCGTCACCCAATCTTTTGCTGAACAAATTGGTGCAGATGGTTATGCTTCTAACGCAGCTGCAGCTGCTGAAATGGCAAAAAAGTTCGTCAGCTAAACAAGAGGAGTTATAAATGAGAACAAATTACAAAGTAAACTCCGGTACACGCTTTCGAATGCTCTCAGACGATCAACTTGAGGAGCTATTCAATGGCGTTCTCCACGTTCTGGAGAATACTGGACTGGAAGTTCATCATGAAGAATCCCGTGAGATCTTGAAAAAAGCGGGCGCTTGGGTGGATGGTTTGCATGTCAGAATCCCATCCTATATGGTGAGGCGTGCTCTTGATATGGCACCGCGTAGTTTTACGCTTTATGCTCGGGATGGTAATCCTGCGCATGATATTCATATTGGGCCTGGAAGAGCTCATTTTGGTCCTGGACCAACCTGCCCTAATTTTATCGATGTTGAAACCATGCAACGCAGACCTTATGTAAAGAGTGATGTGCCATTGGTCGCCAGATTGGTTGATGCATTACCTAATATTGATTTTTGTGAATCTTTGGGTACCGTTAATGATGTACATCATGAGCTCGGAGCCCTCTATGAATTTGCTGGAATGTTCCCTAACACTAGTAAACCGATTGTAGCTTGGTCATACGATTGGGATGATTCAGCCGCTATTCATGAAATCGCGATCACAGAAGCTGGAGGGCAAGAGGCATTTGAGAGAAGACCAAACTACGTACATTATTGTGAACCGCTTTCACCTTTGGTTAGTACCTTCGAAGCACTAGATAAACTTATCTTTGCTGCACGACACCGTGTTCCATTGATTTTCACACCTTGTCCGATTGCTGGCGGCACAGCGCCTATAACTCCAGCAGGTATCGTTATTCAAGGTGCAGCAGAATCTTGGATGGGTCTGGTGATCGCACAAGCAATTCAGCCTGGGCTTCCTTTCTTTATGGGTGGCGTTTATTCAGTTATGGATATGAATGCGATGATTCTATCCTATGGTGCGCCTGAGCTTTCTTTAATGATGGCTGGAATTACTGAGTTAGCTCATTATGTTGGATTACCACTCTGGCAGACTGGTGGTTGCACCGATTCAAAGACCTTTGATGAGCAGGCAATCATAGAAGGATCTCTTTCTGTATTCTTTTCAGCATTAACAGGTGGTGATATGACCCATGATGTCGGTTATACCGAGAGCGCTATGACCGGCTCTGTTTTCCAATTAGCTGCGATGGATGAAGCGATTGGATATTCGCGTCGTATTACCCGAGGTATTGAAGTCAATGAAGATACATTGGCTGTGAATGTGATCAAAGATATCGGTCCTAATGGGCATTATCTGAAGCATGAACATACAAGACGATATTATAAAAATGAATTTTGGTATCCAAATGTATGTGATCGGACTGATTATGAAACTTGGGATATGATGGGTCGAACAACTATGAAAGACCGAGTTATATCGCGTGTCAGTGATATCTTAGCTTCACATCAATCCTCACCGATTAAACCGGAGACTGAGAAAGTAATCCAAAAGGTACTTGAAGAAGCTGAAGAACGAGTTAAGGATCATAATTGAGGAAAGAGAGGTATTCAATGAGTGAAATTTTTGAAGGACTTTCGACTGCTGTCTTAGAAGGAGATAGTAAAAAGTCAGTAAAATTTGTTGAAAAAGCCCTTAAGCAGGCTATGGCTCCCCAAGAAATTCTAGATAAAGGGTTAATTGTCGGTATGGCAGAAGTTGGCGTTCGATTTAAACGCGGTGACATGTTTGTGCCAGAAGTACTCATGTCTGCTGAAGCTATGGCAGCAGGTATGGACTTAATTCGACCGCTTTTAATCGAAACAGGGGCAAAGCTAGTTGGAAAGATTTTAATGGGGACTGTAAAAGGTGACCTGCATGATATAGGGAAGAACCTTGTTAGTATGATGTGTGAAGGGAATGGATTTGAGATAATAGACATCGGATTCAACGCTGAACCGGAGAAATTTATCACCGGCATTAAAGAGCATCAACCAAATATTGTAGGTATGTCGGCGATGCTGACTACGACAATGCGCGCGATGGGGCATACGATCAAAGCGATCGAAGAGGCAGGACTGCGTGACCAAGTTAAGGTCATTGTAGGTGGCGCCCCGGTCGATAAAGAATTTTCTGAGCGTATTGGCGCAGATGGTTATGGTTCAAATGCACCAGCGGGTGCTGAGTTAGCACTTCAATTGGTTGGCGCTGCTTAAGGTGTAAGGAAATTGTTTTTCGAGGAGAACTATCATGCAAGTATTAAAAACTAATTATCAAGTTAATGCAACTCCCACTTTTGATGTGCTTTCTGAAGATGAGATTGAAGCCATCTATTTCGCTGCCTTAAGTGTTTTGTATGAGACCGGTGTGCGTGTATATGAAAAAGAAGGTGTTGAAGTCGCATATTCAGGTGGCGCTATTGTTGAGGACACAACAGATGATAGCAGCCTTGTCAAGATGCCACCGTGGATGGTGGATCGTGCACTAGCTACATTACCTAGGAAAGTTGTTGTTTATGGGCCGGATAGAAAAAATCGGATGGAATTATTCAAGAACCAGATCTATTTTGGGGCAGGTTCTGATACACCATTCACGATTGATCCGTATACCAGCAAACGTAGAAGAGCATCTTATCAAGATGTAAAGAATTTTGCTCGCTTGGCTGATTCCTTGCCTAATATCGATTTCCATATGTCTCTTGGAATCGTTCAAGATACAGCGGTTGGTACATATGATCGTTGGCAGTATTTAGCGATGTTGGAAGGTACGAATAAACCAATCAATATCACCGCTGTTGATCTTGATGGTGTCCGAGACCAGCTTGAAATGGCATATATTCGATTGGGTGGCAAGGAGGAATGGAAAAAAGGTCCAATCTTTTCCTTATATATTGAACCGGTCTCTCCATTAAGTCACTCTGAGGAAGTAGTACAAAAATTGCTCTTTGCATCTGATCATGATATTCCATTTGTTTATACACCATGCCCGTTGTCTGGCGCAACGGCGCCATCTACATTAGCTGGTACAGCAGTACAAGCGCTTACAGAGAGCTTATTTGGAATTGTTCTAAGTCAACTCAGAAAACCAGGCGCTCAGGTGATCATTGGTGGATTGATGTCCAATATGGATATGAAAACGGCTGTTTATTGCTATGGTTCACCAGAGATGGCTTTATTGAGCGCTGCCTATACTCAAATCACGAAGTGGTTAGGGGTACCTGAGTATGAAACCGCTGGTTGTTCAGATGCCAAGATGTTCGATGAGCAGGCTGCTATGGAAGCTACGATTAATATTTCTACTGCCGCTCTGGTTGGTGGAAATATGATCCATGATGTGGGTTATATAGAACAAGGTTTGACTAGTTCCATGGAAATGATGGTTGCTTCTGATGAGATCATTGATATGGTCAAACGTATTATGCGTGGTATCCCTGTTACTGATGAGACGAAAGCCTTAGACGTAATGGCGGATGTCGGTCCAGGTGGACATTTTCTAGAGCACGATCATACCTATAATCGCTTCCGAACTGAAATCTGGCGACCCAAAATGATAGATCGTCAAGTTTATGAGAACTGGGAACTTACCGGAAGCAAGACTTATCGTCAGCGTGTTCATGAACGCACGATCGAGATCCTAGAAACAGAAACAGAACCAATTTTGGATGAAGCAATGTATAAGGAATTGAGACGTGTCTGTGAATTAGCAGATGAGCGACATAAGGATGAAGAGTTAGACGTGGATATGTTCGGATAAACCTTTTTGTCGGTATAATACTATCAAATCTGTATGGCTGAATTCGATCCTAAGGGTTCTGAAATCAAGATTGATCGTAAATCTTTGATCATGGGTATTCTTGTAGAAAATTTTACAGATTACCCAAGAACCTTTAGGATCTTTTCGAGCATCAAAACAAACATAAAAAAATTTTAATATGGTATATCTTTTTGCTGACAATGAAAAATGATATTTCTAAACAATCTTTAGTTTTAGGGATTGATACGGGGGGAACATATACAGATGCTGTTCTATTGGATTATTTTTCTCGGAAAGTTCTCGCAACACACAAGAGCCTAACGACAAAACGTGATTTCTCTATTGGTATTGGAAAAGTGATTGATGGAATTCATATCGATGATCCATCAGCGATCCAAATGGTATCTGTATCTACTACACTGGCAACCAATGCTATTGCTGAAAGCAAAGGGAAAAGAGTAGCGCTATTTTTAATTGGTTATGACCCGGACTTAATTTCCTCCTTCAAGATGGAAAATAGTTTTGCTACACCGAATTATTACTATTTCCAAGGTGGTCATGATTTATATGGTCGGGAGAAAGTGGAGCTCGATTTGACCAGCATTTTATCAAAGGTGAATGAAGTTAAACGGAGTATCGATGCCATTGCTATTTCTAGTTATTTTAGCCCTTTGAATCCGGAACATGAGATTCGTACACAAAAAGCAATCTCAGCAATCTGTGATTTACCCATTGTGCTTGGTCATCAATTATCGACAAAATTGAATTCTGTCGAACGTGCAACGACCGCAGCGCTCAATGCTTCTCTTTTATCGATATTACAGGATTTTATAATTGCCGTTAGACAATCAATGGAGCTACGTGGCATTGAAGCCCCTCTAATGGTTGTGCGTGGTGATGGTACCTTGATGAGTGATGAATTCGCAACGCGTACTCCTGTTGAGACTATCCACTCTGGACCTGCGGCTAGCGCGATAGGAGGACGTTTCTTATCACCATCATTAAAACAAGATACTGCATTAATCGTTGATGTAGGAGGAACGACAACAGATGTTGCATTAATTCAACATGGACAAGTCACGATCAGCGAAAAAGGCGCCATTGTTTCCGGTTATAAGACAGCGGTTGGGGCTGCTAATTTACTTTCGATTGGTTTGGGTTGTGATAGCCATATCTCCTTGAACCGCAAGAAGGTGCTATCCATCGGTCCTGAACGTGTTGTTCCACTAGCCTATCTTTGCGAACAATACCCTGATCTACGAAAAAAAATTAAATCTCTAGTCAATCGCAACTGGACTCAATCTACACCAGATTGGCTAGAGCATTGGTTTCTCTTGCGTGAACCTAAGGATGAAAGTTTATTAGACACATCTCGAAAGAAAGAACTTATCGCTCTTCTTCGCCAGGGACCAATATCGGTGCCTGAAATCGTTCGGAAGTTGAACATCTTACATATCAATCAATTAAATGTTGATGAGCTTGTAAGGCAAGAAATAATCGGGAAAGCGGGTTTGACACCAACAGATTTGCTGCATGTCAATGGTGTTTATTCACCTTGGGATGCTGAAGCTGCCACATGGGCTCGTCAGTTTTTCTGCAATTCACAATTTTTAGATCCGGATGAGTTTGATCAGATCATTTGGGAACAAATAACGGATATGATTATCCGAACCATTATTACCTTCCTAAGCGATAAAAAAGTCCCCAATGAAGAAGACCTTCGTGATGAATTTGGGTTATGGTTCTACAAGAATAGTGTCTATCCAAGTAGCGAACACTTTTCAACAGCTATTCGTTTAGTTCATCCAATCATAGGGATTGGAGCGCCAGCCGAAGTTTTCCTGCAAGAAGTATCCAAAAAATTGTTGACTGAGTTAGTATTACCTCAACATCACGAAGTTGCAAATGCTGTTGGGGCAGTTGCAGGAAGTATTATGGTTTCTGAGGAAGTGATCATTTATCCCAAACTTTCAAATATGGATTTAGATATCATTGGTTATTATGTGCAAGCTGGAGATGGTAGAGAAGAATTTTCCGAATTAGATGATGCACGTAATTATACGATCGATTTAATCAAAGAACGCGCCCTTAATGCAGCTTTGAGATCGGGAGCGGATAATCCACAGGTGACGGTAGAAGAATTATCTGATGGGTTAGATTCTTACCGAATAAAAGTTAAAGCGATCGGTAATCCACGTTTAATGAGGTAAAACTAATGGAATTGGTACGAGTTGATACGCAACGAGCTTATCAAGAAATCCGAAAGAAAATTATCACCCTGGAGTTACCTCCAGGCTCGCCTATTGATGAAGGAAGATTAGCCGATGAATTGGATATGGGCGTACTTCCAATACGTGAGGCAATAAAATTATTAGCTCATGAACATCTGGTTAACATTCCACCGCATGGAATATATGTTAGTGATGTCAATATACCAGACCTTGAGGAAATTAGTGAGGTAAGGGTATTGCTTGAATCATTTTGTGCTAGGCAGGCTGCGAAGCGTGCGGATTCTGATGATTCAATTGTCCTTGAAACGCTATGTGAAGAGATGACATCTATTCCTCAGTCGGAAAGAATGCGTCTTTTTAACATTGATCATAAGTTTCATCAGGCGATTGCTCAAGCTGCTCATAATAAATATCTTGCCCAAACTCTTGAACGGTTTTATGGGTTGTCTCAACGCCTTTGGTATTTAGTATTACCTGAACTAGGATTCTTACCTGCTTCGGTAGAAGAACATTTAGAATTGGTGAGAGCCATCGTCTCGCGTGACAGTGATAAAGCGGAACAGATCATGTATGATCATGTCAATGGCTTTTATGATAAAGTGCGCGAAATTTTGTTAAATAAAATCAAAGAATAATAAATCAATTAATGGTGCAACGATGCCAAAAGTTACAGTTATTTATGGTGAAGAAATAAAAATTGTTGAAGTAGAAGAAGGAAGTGTAATTGGAGAGGCGATTACCGCAACAGGATTGCCTTTAGAACAACCTTGTGCTGGTAGAGGTACATGTGGAAAATGTAAGATATTAGTCGAAACTGGGGTTGCTCCTCCTGATGAAGTTGAGAAGAGGAACTTGACTCCAGGAGAGTTATCTGTCGGGAATCGTTTAGCATGTCGTGCACGTGTAAAAGGAGATTCTAAAGTAGTTCTTTCGCCAATCGTGGTTTACTCGAACAAAATATTTCGTGCAAGCAATCGTTATAAAAAAGACCGTGAGACTCCGCTTGGGTTGGCAATTGATTTAGGAACAACGACGGTTGCTGCCTTTGTCACAATGTTGGACAATGGCGAAGTGTGTGCTGGATCTGCAACATTGAACCAGCAAACTGTTTTCGGCGCTGATGTAATCTCTAGACTTGCAGCTGCGACCAATGACCCTGCTAATGCGGAACGTTTACATCGACTTGCATTAGCTTCTATCAACCAAGCTGTTGATTCACTAAAACTTTCCTCACGTGATCTAAAGCGCATCCAAAAAGTTACGATTGTGGGTAATGTTGCCATGCATCATTTACTCAGCAAGTTACCGCTTGAGACCATCGCTGAATTACCTTTTCAGCCTTATAACCGTGCAGCGATTGTAAATGCCAATGATATTATGGGAGGTATTTTTCCCGATAATGTACAGGTTTCCTTACCACCACTCATAGGTGGTTTCGTAGGTTCAGATGCATTAGCATGTTTAGCTTATTTTGATTTTGACCAAGTTTCTTTTCCAATGGCAGCGATTGATTTAGGAACCAATGGTGAAGTTTTAGTTACTGATGGAAAGAAGATTTTAACTGCTTCAACAGCCGCTGGGCCTGCATTTGAAGGTGTGAATATTTCATGTGGATCACGCGCTGTTGATGGAGCGGTAGTGGATATGCGCGTAGATGAAAATAACTTTGTTTTGGAAACAATAGCGGATGCGCCTCCTGTGGGACTAACGGGATCTGGTCTCCTCAGCGCGATCAACGAGTTACGAAAATTGGGATTAATCGAGCCAAGTGGTCGTATCAATAAAGACCCATCTTCAGAATATGCTTCTAGAATCGCTGATGATAAGGACGGTATTCATCTGATTCATTTATCTTCTGATGGTGAGGTAGATTTAACTCAATTAGATATCCGTGAATTTCAGAAAGCCAAAGGTGCTATTCGTGCAGCAGTTAATATATTGATGAATGAATTGGGTTTAAAACCAGATGATCTAAAACGAGTGATTCTTACGGGTTCATTTGGAGGACAGGTTGATGTTGAAGCATCGATCAATTTGGGGATGTTACCACCTGTGAAAAAAGAGATTGTACAGACCATTGCAAATGGCGCCGGGTTAGGCGCAGCAGCTTTTCTCTCTGAGGAGGGCTTCGCAAGAGCAGAACAAATTGCCATTCATGCCAAGCAAGTGGATTTAGATTTAAATCCTGATTTTGATTTACAATATATCGGATCGTTAGAATTGTCTTCAAATGGAGGCTAAGTGGCAAAAAAGAAAACTGGCGTTAAGACTATGCCAATTCGCGTTTTAGAGGAAAAGGCAATTTCTTACAAACTGCACCAACAGACTCGAAAAGAATATTCTGCTGAAGGCGTGGCAGAAGATCTGGGAGTACCGGTAGCACAAGTTCTTAAAGCGATGATCGTTCAATATTCAGAATCAAATGGGAGTAGCAAGTTCGCTTTGATTGTCACTCCTGGCGATAAGAGATTAAGTCTTAAGAAAATGGGAGTAGTTCTCGGAGATAAAAACACTTCAATGGCTTCTCCAAAAGATGTTCAACGTGTAACAGGTTTTCAAGTGGGTGCAGTATCTGTGATTGGATTACGTAGAGATGATATTCCTGCTTTTATTGATCAGGATATATTTTCTTTGGAGAATGCGATCATTAGTGCTGGTCGACCGGATATGGGGATTGAATTAGAACCGATAAATTTATCAAAAGCGATGCCAAATGCCCAAATTGGAGATTATTGTGAGGAATAGTAGAATTTTTTCAGAAGCGCAGATACAAAAACAATCCGCCTCAACGATTAAAGGATTATTGATTGTTATTTTAGCGACAATATGTTGGTCTTTTAGCGGTTTATTTATTACATTGATTATGCAAGGAAGTCAAATTAATCCGATTGGTCTGGCTTTCTGGCGAGATTTGTTCACGTCTCTAATATTAGTGTTTGGATTGGGAATTTTCCGTAGAGAATTATTAAAAATTAAAATCCTTGATTTACCTTGGCTGATTTTAATGGGAATGGTTAGCATTGGAACCTTCCATGTCCTATGGAATATCACAGTTATGCTGAATGGGGTATCTATAGCAACCGTGATCCAGTGTAACGCCCCGATTTTTGTAACAATCATAGCAAGGATAGTATGGAAAGAGGACTTTACGATCAATAAAATTTTCGCGATTTTATTAGCAACAACAGGAACGATTTTGATTGCTGGTATTCAGGGTTTCGGTGTAATGAAGATTTCCCTAACTGGTTTATTGGTTGGTTTACTTTCAGCGATTGCATACGGTTCTACAAGCCTAATAGGGAAGAAGTTATCGGCGGATTATAGTACCTGGACAATCATAACCTATGCATTCGGATTTGCTGCACTGGCATTAATGCCTCTACAAGTATTTAATTTCGGTACACCTTTGATTGTATTATCACCGGTTTTAATTTATTTTCTACTTCTAATATTGATATCGACGATTACTGGTTACAAACTCTACACAACTGCTCTAAGTTTGTTACCAGCTAGTGTTGCTTCGATAGCCTCTACCGCTGAAGTTTTTTTTGCAGCTCTCTTCTCATTCCTATTATTAGGTCAGACGATGGATATGTGGCAAATAATGGGAGCCATTCTTGTGGTAAGCGGTGTCGTGATTGTTTCTTTGCCACAACGAAAAAATTCAAAACAGAAAATCTTAGAACAGTCTATTGGATAAAGTAAAATGACAGAACTTGTACTTGGGATTGATACTGGTGGCACCTACACGGATGGCGCACTTTTTGACCGCCAATCCCAGAAAATCTTACGAAGTGCAAAATCAGTAACCACCCATCATAATTTATCGATATGTATCTTAGATGTACTAGATAAGCTTCTTACAGAAGATCCAAAACAGATTCGTTTAGTCTCTATTTCTACAACATTGGCTACAAATGCGATTGCAGAAGGGAAAGGGCGTCCTGTTGGACTTTTTTTGTTGGGGTATGACCAACAGTTAGTTAAGAATTTTAAGTTTGAATCACGTTTTGCAACGCCTCATTTTTATTATATTGAGGGTGGACATGATTTAAATGGAAAAGAACAAGCTCCGTTGGATATCTCGTTGATTCAAGAGAAGATAATCCAATTAAATGATGATGTTGATGCTTTTGCAATATCTGGATATTTCAGTCCTTTCAATGCTAGTCATGAGGAATTAGCCTACGATACAGTTCACGCAAATGCGACACAACCGGTTGTGTTAGGACATCAATTGGCATTAAAATTAGATTCTATCCAACGTGCAACGACTGCAGTATTAAACGCATCTTTGTTAGCTATTTTGAAAGATTTCATGATCTCTATGCGCTCCGCCCTGGATGAGCGTGGTGTCAAAGCGCCTTTGATGGTGGTTAGAGGGGATGGTGCTCTTATGAGTGTAAATATGGTACAGGATCGTCCAGTTGAGACTGTACATAGTGGACCGGCTGCAAGCGCAATTGGTGCTCGTTTTCTTTCAGGGGTTGAAAGAGCATTAGTGATTGATATTGGTGGTACCACTACAGATATTGCTGTATTAGATCATGGACGTGTTAATGTTTCGGAAGAAGGCACTTCGGTTGGTCCTTATCGCACTGCAGTACGAGCTGCAAATATCCGTTCGATTGGTTTAGGTGGGGATAGTATGATCAACTTTGATGTTGAAAACAATATCCTCGTTGGTCCCAATCGAGTTGTACCCTTAAGTTATTTAGCACATACTCATCCGGAGATACGGAACGAGATTATCCATGTGGAAAATAGGATTCAAAAACGCTTTACCGCTGAATTAATTGAATACTGGTTTTTGCAACGCGAACCAGAGCGTTTGATCCATAACTCACGGGCACGCCAAGTCGTTGATATGCTTAGCGATCGTCCGCGTCCGTTAACAGAAATTTTGGAACGATTAGAGATTTATCATCCGATCCAATTTGGTGGAAGTGGATTAATTCGTGAAGAGATTATCGGACGAGCTGCTTTGACTCCTACTGATTTATTGCATGTGAGTGGTGAATTTTCGCCATGGGATAGAGAAGTGGCTATAAAAGCTGCCAATTTGATTGCTAGTCTCCGACAATGGTCGATTGATCAATTGATTGATGAGATGAAGAAATATATTGCTGAAAAAATTGCTGCTGAAGTAGTGACTTTTATCAGTGGTCAGTCATTAGAAAGACGCCCACAATATGCTCCAGTAAGGGAACTTGGTGAGTGGTTATTTGAGGAAAACCTTTATGACAAGAATCCCTATCTCGGATCACAGATCTTTTTAAAAATTCCGATTGTTGGTATTGGTGCTCCCGCCAATATATTCTTACCACGCGTAGCTGAAATTTTACATTGTGATTTGATATTACCGGAAAATTATCAAATCGCGAATGCAATTGGCACTGTTGCCGGGAATATCATTATTGATCAGGAAGCATGGATAATCCCGCAGATGAAGGATTTATATCCCGTTGGTTATGTAGTTCAACTCAGTTCGGAGAGAAAAACTTTTTCAAAGATAAAAGAAGCAATCCAATATGGAAAGGAGCGTATTTCAGAATTAGCCTTGTCTCAAGCAATTGCAGCTGGTGCTGCTGATCCATCGGTTGAAATAGAACAAATTTATAGTGGTGCCGAAAGCTATCGCTTCCGTGCGACTGCAAGTGGCAATCCATCGTTATCTGCAAATTAATAAAAAGTATAAAAAACATTATTGGAGTTGAATTATGATTGAAACAAATGAACGCAAGGTAGATCGCAAAGAACGTATGAAGATTCCTCATACACCATATAAAGTTCGACCTGTCGAAGAGCGTATTAAAGATTTTGAAGAAGTAAAGATTGGTTATGATGCTGAAAGTGCTATGCTTGAAGCCAGTCGATGTATTCAGTGTCCCGAACCGAAATGTATACAAGCTTGTCCCCTCAATAACAATATTAAAGAGGCCATATGGTTGATTTCACAAGGTGACTTTTTAGGGGCAGCTCAGGTTTATCGTCAAACAAGTATTTTCCCGGAGATTTGTGGGAGAGTCTGTCCCCAGGAGAAGTTATGCGAGGGTGCTTGTCCGCTTGGTAAGCGTGCTATAGCCCCGGCTTTGGGAGCATTAGAGGTCTTTGTCAGTGATTACCAGCGAATGAATGGTGGATGGCCAATCGTAGATGTTGCTCCACCCAGTGGAAAAAGTGTTGCTGTGATAGGGAGTGGACCGAGTGGTTTAGCAGCAGCGGAAAGTCTGGTAAAACGTGGTCATGCTGTGACCGTTTATGAAGCTATGCCAGCTGCGGGGGGATTACTCATGTATGGAATCCCGAATTTTAAATTAGATAAAGATTTAGTACAACAAAAGATTGATATGCTAGAAAGTGTGGGGGTGCAGTTTAAGTATAATGTACGCGTAGGAAAAGATTTTTCTGTTGATGAATTATTAGATGGTGGATTCGATGCGGTATTCATAGGGGTAGGTGCAAATATTGATGCTCCGTTAAAAGCAGAGGGTACAGATTTGAAGGGTATCTATTACTCAGGTGAGTACCTACAACGCACTGTTCCCCCAAAAGATACACTTCCTGAGGATTTACAATTTTTACCAGAAACTGGGCGAAGAGTAGCTATCATTGGTGGAGGCGATACAGCTACTGATTGTATGAGAACAGCTATTCGCTTGGGTGCTGAAGAAGTCGTTTGCTATTACCGCCGCACTGAAGTCGAAATGCCAGGTTCAAAGAATGAACGAAAGTATGCCATAGAAGAAGGCGCTCGGATTGATTATCTAGTTGCACCAGTAGCATTTCATGGAGAAGGAACCGATCATGTTCGGTCTATGACGCTTCAAAGGATGCAGTTAGGGGAACCTGACGCATCGGGTAGAAGACGACCAGTTCCGATTGAAGGTGATCAATTCACTGTTCCGATTGATACAGTCGTTTTAGCTTTAGGATATTGGCCCGATGAAACGATCAGTAAAAGTACTCCTAATTTGGAAACTCATAATTGGGGTTTAATTAGTGCTGATCCTGAGACGGGTATGACTAACCGGAAAGGAATTTTCGCTGGTGGTGATGCTGTTACAGGCCCCGATTTGGTTAGTACCGCTGTTGCTGCAGGGTTGCGAGCAGCAAATGCAATTCACAAGTATCTAACATCTTGATTTTTACTGTTGTGCATAAAAAGGGCTGCAAGAATAATATTCTCAGAGCAGCCCTTTTGGGGTTTAATCCGTAATCAATATCAAAAGGTTTTCATCATTTTCGATTCATAAGTATTTATGGTCACTTTGGGACTCCTTGATCGCTTTTTTCGTTTCAGTACAAAGTTCTGTGACTAACTATTGATTTTTTTTCCTGGGGCTGGAAGTATCGATTTCAATTTGGTCAAATATTTTCGCCAAAATTTTATCAATTGCTCTTATGTGAGCAATAATTTAAGTTTCCATCCATTTGTTTTGAAATTTTTTAAGTTATTCGAAAGTTTTTTCATACTTAGGTTGAATTAAAAATTCAGGTATACTATTATTAGTATTTTGATATTTTATCAATTTGAATAAGTTGATCATTTGTGTAATTTATTGGGAAGGGTGATAGTTGAAGAAATCGAGGTTGATTATATTTACTTTTAGCTTTTCTTTCTTAATTGCATTTTGTTCGGTGTATCATCCATCAGCAATAAATCAAACAGATCAACACACTTCAACGCCAGCATTTACCGCTACAATATCTGAAATTGAATTGCCGCGTGATCTTGAAATTTCTTGGATCGAACCTCTCGCGAAAACCCATATTCTACAAGTATGGGCTAATGATGGTGGCGATAAAGTAAACCGTAGTGAGCTTCGTGCATCTAATGATCCTAATAAGGTGATAAATTCTAGCTGGAACGGAGAAATTATCAGTCTAGCTGGTGCACGTAATGAGGTGATAGCATTTAACTTAATTCTTGAGGCACCGATTAATAATGCAAACGAAGTTTATATTAGTTTGAGTGAATTAATTGGACCGGATGATAATAAGATTACAACCACATCATCGAGTAGAGATGCAGTGTTTGATTTTATTGGGCGGAATATTGAATTGTTTTATGTGCGTTACTTGGAGATCAAGGGCATCAGCACAGATTTATTTTTTCAAGGTTATTATTATGATGAGCGACATATCCCGGAACGTTGTCGACGCCCGTTTGATGTGGATACTGGTGAAGGGTATGGTCTATGGGAGGATCGCCGATGCCATAATCAATTCTACCCAGAGATTGCTGTGCCACTTGAGTTAGAAACTCCCTTTTCGATCACTGCAGGTACTAACCAATCTATTTGGGGGGATATTTATATCCCGAAGTCAATCCCCGCGGGAATCTATTCAGGCAATATTGAGATTTCAGAAGAAGGGAATCTTACCTGGCAGATCCCTATTCAGGTAAAAGTATACGATTTCACCTTACCAGATCTGCCTAGTGCAAAGACGATGCTCTACTATTCAATCGAAAATATCAATGACCGCTATCTTGGAGAATCATATCCAAATCCGGGTACACCACTTTATGACCAATCACTTGCCTTAGCAGATCTTCATTTTCAGATTGCTCATCGTCATAAGATATCCCTTATAGATGGTTATATTGAGATAGTAGCAGATATGGAGCAGTCTTGGTCAGATCGTTTGAATGGTAATTTATTTACACCTACTTATGGGTATAGTGGGATTGGAGAAGGAGTTGGAAATAACGTTTATTCGATCGGGACTTATGGAAGTTGGGATTGGCAAGATGGTAATAGAGATGATATGTGGAGTAACACTGACGATTGGGTGAATTGGTTTGAAAGTAAATCCTTTACAACCCCAACAGATTATTTTTTGTATTTGATCGACGAGTCGGATGACTTCCCACAGATTGAGGAATGGGCGCAATGGATCAATAGCAATCCAGGTCCTGGTGTGGAATTGATGTCAATGGCAACTATTGATTTATCAACTGCAGAGGAAAATACACCAAGCTTGGATATACCAGCTTCAGGGTTTTCTGTAGGTATTTCTGAAGAATGGCAACCAGTTTCAGAGAGATACCTTACTGCACCTGATAAACGTTTTTATTTGTATAATAGTAATCGCCCAGCAATGGGATCTTTTGCAATTGAGGATGAAGGCGTCTCTTTATGGGTTTTGGCTTGGACGCAATATAAACATCAAATTGATCGTTGGTTTTACTGGGAATCAACCTACTATGACAATTTCCAAGGCAATACAGGTCAGACGAATGTTTTTGCGACAGCGCAAACTTTTGGAAGTTTGGAAGAAGTCGATGAAAGTCTGGGAGAGACAGGTTGGAATTATGTCAATGGTGATGGTGTATTGTTCTACCCGGGATATGATACACGCTATCCAACAGATAGTTATGGCATTATGGGACCGTTTGTGTCTTTGCGAATGAAGAACTGGCGACGCGGTATTCAAGATGTGGATTATCTTACGCTGGCAGCCGCTATTGACCCAACCCGTACCGAACAGATTGTTGATGAAATGATTCCGAAAGTACTTTGGGAAGTTGGAGTAACCGATCCTCAAGATCCAACATGGGTACGGACAGATATCAGTTGGTCAATTGATTCGGATGAATGGGCAACAGCACGATCAGAATTAGCTTTAATTATTGAGAATTTCTATAAGAATATGAGTATTCAAAGTTGTCTTCCAATTATTCTCAGCGGTAATTAAATGTGATTCCATAAATATGAATATTTATACCTAAACCGGATAGAATGGAGTACTTAGTGGATCTTTTTGCTAATGTCATAAAAAACTGGCACGATTTTTATATGATGGCAGGGGCAGCAGCGACTACACTTGTAGGGTTGTTGTTTGTTAGCATGTCTATTAATTTGGATTTAGTTGCTCATGAAGAAAATGCAGATTTGCGAGAGCTAGCCATTCAAACCTTCACCAATTTCCTGAATATCATAATTATTTCGTTGCTTTTTTTGATTCCTAATCAAGATCACATTGGACTTGGGCTCCCTCTTATAGGCGTTTCTGGAAGTGGGTTATACATAACCGTGATCCAATTTTTAAAAGTGCTTAGATCAAGTTTTCAGATTTGGGGTCGCAATGATCTTGCTCGTCACTTTGTCACACCAGTGATTTGTTATCTGGTCATGACGATTGTTGGGATAACTGTTTTGTTTGAACAAACAGGTAGCCTTTATTGGCTTGTACCAACGATGATTACTTTGATCATTAACGCTAGTGTTAACTCCTGGGATTTACTACTTCATTTGGGTAAACCAACTACAGAAAATAAGATGCAAAAAAATTGAAAATTGGGCTAGAATAGGGATTTGAATTCTAGTTACATTCATTTATTGGAGATAGTATGTTCATTGTTGACAAACCATATGTTTCTGATTTCTTAAAGGATACAATAAAACGAAATCATTTTCCTGTCATTAAAACGGAGAATGTAGAGGAATTCGGCTTTAAGAATGGGCAAAATATTATTGATGAGGATCGTGCTATAGATATCTTGCGATCATCTGATAATATACGGCTATATACAAATTCAGAGAATGCCTTAGGATGGATCACTAAGAAACTTCCCTTTTCGGATATTCCTACCAAGATAGGTTTATTTAAGAATAAAGCCAGTTTTCGAAAGCTCTTGGAACCACTCTATCCGGATTTTCTATACCAAGAGGTCAGTGTAAAAAACTTGGAAAAAATCAATCCGTCGGATATTATTTTTCCAATTATTATCAAGCCAACCGTGGGTTTCTTTAGTTTTGGTGTAAATAAAATCAATAATCCAGAGGAATGGGTAGTAACAGTCTCACAATTGCAGAAAGATCTAAAACGTGTATCAGGTATTTTCCCCAAAGAAGTCTTCAACGATACATCTTTTATTATTGAACAAGTGATCGAAGGAGATGAATTTGCAATTGATGCTTATTTTGATGAGGGTGGTGATCCCGTTGTTCTAAATATCCTAGAGCATGTCTTTTCTTCAGACGCGGATGTTAGTGATCGGATATATATGACCTCTCAATCAATTCTAGAAAGCAATTACTCTCGTGTTTTATCCTTTTTGAAGCAAATTGGGAGAATATTTCAGGTTAGGTTATTTCCTGTCCATGTTGAGATCCGTATTGATCGAGAGGGTTTTATTCAACCGATTGAGATCAATCCGATGCGTTTTGGTGGTTGGTGTACTACACCTGATTTGGCATATTATGCTTATGGGTTCAATGCTTATGAATTGTATATGTATCAGGAACGACCAGATTGGGAGAAGATCTTAGCAAAGAAAAATAGCGAGATCTATAGCTTAATCGTTTTGGATAATTCAACCGGTTGGGATCCTTCTAAGATAGTCGCTTTTGATTATTCGAGCTTGCTTAAACGATTTGAAATGCCTTTGGAATTGAGAAAACTCGATTATAAAAAACACCCAGTTTTTGGTTTTTTATTTGCGCAAACTCATCCTGAAAATAGGTCAGAATTGGAAAAAATTCTTAGGTCAAATTTAAGGGAATTTGTTACTTTAAACCAAACATAGATAATTAGAATCCTTCAAAAAAAATCTTTGTTTTTCTAGTGTCTAGGTTGGTATTTGAAATGTAGAATCATCGATTAATTTGATGAACTGAATGAGGAATATCTTGAAAACGTTCTAAGGCTGTGTGGATTAAATCTGGTCGAATAACAACAAGCGCTACATGATATTTTTTTGCGTTAATTATAGAAAAAGCTTCTTGAAATCCTTGGGATGATATGAATTCAAGGGGTCCAAGCTCATCGATCACCAATAGATCGCAAGCCGCGATTTTTTTAAGCGATTCATTTGCCCACTCGATTACATCTTCGTTCATCAACCATCTTTTTATGATTTGATCTGATTCTAGTTGTGGGCGAAGTTTTGCTAATTGCCTTTTTTCTCCACTATCAAGATTTATTAATTCAATCCCAACTTTTTCTTCCTCTTTGAAGATAGCCGGAGATAGAAGACCGGCGACCCTCAACCCTTCCTTTCGCGCAATCTCGATTTGTTGTTTACAGAAAGTGGTTTTCCCTGAACCACTTTTCCCACTAATCAGGATCATTTGTGGTTGTTTTGGGTTTTGCTGGAAGATTGTTTTTAATTTCATGTTGTTTAGCTTGTATCCTGATTTACTTGGATACTACAATTTGTAGACTTTGAAGTTTTTATATTGGTTAAAAAGGTTCCCTTTGCAGATTAATAATTATATCAAAACAAAGGGAACCAGATCCTTTCTCAATTCTATTCTACTCTTAACTCAACAATACCTTTTACTTGCACATTATTAGGAAAGTCAGGTAATACCGAGTTGAAGCCACCTTGTGTTATGAAGGAAACGATACAGTTGCCGCAAGCTTGAAGGTCAGCTAATGCAACTTCAGCCTCGTAACCATCATCAGCGACCATGAACACTTTTGACGCGTCACCTTGTACACCAGATTCATTTAGAAGTTCATTAATGGATACACCGGTATAGGTCTCCATTACCCCTTCTTTATTTGCTCGCTCGGCTTCCATCGTTTTCATTCCCTTGATTTCATCTTCAGTCCAAGTTTTTTCGTTATCAACTTTACCAGTGACTTTTATAGACACATCTCCAGATGCTGCTTCACCTTCGCCTGCTGGTGCTGCTGGTTTAGATGCTCCACAACCAAATAATGCAAATGTAAAGATGATTACTAATAGGATGTAAATAATTTTCTTAAACATGGTTCTTTCTCCTTCTATGATTGGTTTGGTTTACTTATTTACTTGAATCTCCATTAATTGAAAAACCCATCGGTTTCCAGGTGTTTTTGGAGTGACTAATCGAATTGGTCCTTTGTCTGGCATGACCTCGGCAATCCATTCGCCACGGTCTTTCATTGCGATAATTGCTCCTTCTAACTCGTCTTTATTGATTTCAATTGCGTATCCATCTCCAGCGACCGCTGTAATGGTTGAGAAATCACCGACGCCAGCTTGTGAAAAAAGGGTTTCTAAAGGCACACCACTCCATGATGTGACTTCATCTTCACCGGTTGACTTTTCCATCATGATGTCATTCAACTCAACTTGGTCCATCTTAGCGAGTTCAGCATATGACAATGTAAGTGGTGTTGAGATATCACCGGTGATACTAAGTTCCCAGTCAACTTTTGGTGTTCCACCACAGCTCGTAAACAACAGAGCTAGAATTATCGAGCAATTAAACAGAATCATCAATTTCTTATGTTCAATTGCTTCTTGCCTTATAAAATATTTCATGAATTTTTCTCCTTTACTTCTTTATAATAAAAATTGGAATAAGCATATCTTCGGCAATTAGGTTTCCGTGATTTCCTTTTCTCCCTTCATCATCAACTGCATGCATCCCGTGGTCAGCAAAAATGATGATCAAGCTGTCTTCGGGAATCTGATCAATAATCTCTTTGACTTGAGAATCCACTTGTCGGATAGCTTCACTTTCTTCGACAGAGCCAGGACCGTAAGTATGCCCAAAATCATCAATACCATGGAAATGAACCCATAAGAGATCAGGCATCCCTTCTTTCAAGATGTCCAGAGTGTTATTAAAAACATCATCATTTGTAGTCCCATCTCCGTCTTTATCACCAGACAATATAAAATTGGCATTCCTAAGTTGAAATGACAACGCATCTCCTTCAACAGCACGTACAGTTAGACCTTGTTGTACAGCAATATCAAAGAGGGTCTCTGTTTCCGTTTTTCGATTGCTTCTTTCATCTACACCATGGACTTCACTTGTGGCACCTGTAAGGATAGATGCACTGGAAGGCACCGTTGCCGGGGGATATACTGTTAATGCCATCAGAGGAGTTTCTAGTGATGAGAGATAAGGAATCAACCCTTCCTGTATAGATTTTTGATAAGGGAGATACCCAAATGCATCTAAGAAGATCAAGCAAACATGAGCAGCTTGTGTTTCTAAGATGGGTTTTCCGGTTGCATAACTCATTGTTCCTAAACCGAGAGCGAAAGCTGCTGTTGGGGCAATATCTGTAATAGATGCCCGTACCTTCTTCACGATATCTGCCTCGGTAACCTTGATCATATCAGGTCGAATGAAAGTATCGCCAATCAATAAATCTCCATTGGAGCATATCCAACTATCTTCAGCGATATCATGCCATGGATATAATTGGTTGAGTCCTTCCTGATTACGAATTTCAATCTTTTCTACAATCTGATGTTTTGCTGCTACAAGGATTCTTTCCAAGGGGATACAAGACTCTTCTTTGATTTCTTCGGAAAATCGCTCAAAAGGTTCAATAGCTTTTTTGTTCAAGATAAACCAATCCCCTTTTGTAGTTTCTATGGATATCTCCCAATTGGGAGAACAAGCAGTTACTAAGCTGATGAGTGATAAACAAAAAATAAGGCAAATATGGTTGAAAATTGAATTCTTTGGATGCATCTAAACTAATCCTGAATATCGATAGACTTAATGCCTTGAATCCATTGTGAACGACCTCGCTCTGGTATCACTAAAGATAATTCTCCTTGTATTGCAGCCAAGATCGCTGTTTCTACTTCTTCATAAGGGATTGAATGAGTTTTGCCAGCTTTATCTATAATCACTAATGATTGGAAGGATTTATTTTTGAACAGTATGTGGATTGGAACACCATGAATCCTTGATGCAGTATAGGCTTCCCGCATTTTTCCATCTTCTTCGCTTTTGAACATAACAGTTGCTTGTTCAATAGTGACTGATTCGGTTGGTCCCAGTAGCAATCTTCCGATAGACGTTGCTTCTCCATTTATTTGTAATGGTTTATCTTTTCCAACTATAATAAAACCGCGGATCCCTTTTAACCAAGTCGATACATGTAAGTCTTCTGATGCGAAACGAATTCCATCTTCATAGGGCATTAGAAGTGCGTTCTTTGTAAGTTGGTTTTGGTTTATTGTTATGAATCCTCCGTCAGGAGAAGTTATTGTCACACTTTCGAAATCTTCAACACCTTGTCGCTTTAAAAAATCCTTAAGGTTTATATGTGTATAAGGCTGTTCTCGATAGGGAAGAATGTCATCGAGAAGAACAAAACCAGGGTTGGGGACATCACCAGTTAATTCAACCATTGCGAAGAAAGGTACATTTGCCAGTTCGATTGCTCCGTGATCATCATGGCATGTAATACATGAATGAAAATCTTTCGCCTCATGGCATTCAGCGCATTCATTCATCGTATTTGCTTCGGTGATCAGCATTCTCATATCAAAATTGGTGAACAATTGAATAGGTCCAAGTTTACGCGCTCCGAGAGCAAATCCTGTTATGCTGAAAAAAGCCAGAATAGAGATCAATGCAATGATTCGAAAAGCTTTAGATTGAAAGATCCTTGACACTGAAAAACCTCTGATAAAAGAATATGATTTAATTATTTAAAAAGTCACCAGTGTGATAAAGATGACAATAATAAGAATTCCAATACTACAAAAATCAATCTTTGAATATCGGACTTCTCGTAAAAATGTTCTATTGGTATATTTTCCAAAACAACGACCTTCCATTGAAACAGCTAAAGCGTCGACTTTACTAAGTGCGGACACCAACATAGGTAAAAAAAATTGTTTGGCTAATAAGATAAATTTATTAATATTCTTTCGATTGTATTGAACCCCACGCGCCAATTGAGCTTCATAAACTATGATAGCTTCTTGTTCAAATACAGGTACCAGCCGGATTGCAGTCACGAGAGCAAAACCATATCTATACGGGAATCCGGTTTGAATAAGTGCATAGGCAAGATCGTTTGTTTGTGTAGTGAGTACAAAAAGATAACTGGCAAACACAACGCTAACAAACCGGGCTGCGATATATAATCCATTTCTTATGCCGAGCTCTGTAATTCCTATTTGCCAGAATGAAAAAAGGATCTCTCCTTGAGTGGTGAAGATGACTTGTAGGATTGCAAGTAAAATCGCGGTAGTGATGACTAGACGTAAACCGCGGATGTTTGTAAATTTCAGATTCGAAACATAAATCAACAA
The DNA here is from genome assembly GCA_964547225.1 of uncultured Anaerolineaceae bacterium. GTDB lineage: Bacteria > Chloroflexota > Anaerolineae > Anaerolineales > UBA4823 > CAZJMV01. The sequence goes on from CAZJMV010000007.1 coordinate 23,532, forward strand.
GACAATCCCAAATAATAAGCCTAGAACCATCCATAAATGGGGGGTGATAAATACAAATACTGTGAAAAATAATAACCAACTTAACTTAACTAATGGATGCATAAAATGTATAAAGGAATTCCCATCTTGGTAAATAATTCGTTGTTTCATTAACTTACTCTCTTCGAAGTGATGAAACCTGTGGGAAGATAGCTGGTTTTTCCAACCTTTGCTAGTAATTCAAAAGCCTCTTGTATGGGTGCATCGATTGTCACTTTTCCTTCCTCGAAAAAGATCAAGCGGTTTGCGAATTGATAACTGATATCAGGGTTATGATTTACCATAAGAACAACCCCCCGATTCTCAACGGTATCCTTTAATAATTCCATCAAGAATAACGCGTTTTTATAGTCTTGTCCGATTAAAATTTCATCCAGAAGCAAACATTTAGGGGTATATGTTAGGACAGAAATTAAATTCAACCTTCTTTTTTCACCATAACTTAAACGATATGGATGACGGTTTTTATACTTTTTTAGACCCGCTTTCCGGAGTAGGTTTTCTGTCTTTTCGGTTACTTTTTTATTGTAGGTGTTAAAATTTTTTGGTGCAAAGACAGCTTCTTCCCATACACTGTTGGAAAATAATTGATGTTCAGGATTTTGGAATACCAATCCCATAGATTTAGCTCGTTTATGAAAGGGAGAAACCTCGATCGGTTCGTTGAATATTTCAATCATTCCTTGCGAAGGTTGAACAAAACCCATGATATTTCTGATTAAAGTCGATTTACCTGATCCGTTGTCTCCCATAATTGAGACGAGATCTCCTGG
>CAZJMV010000008.1:0-7163 GCA_964547225.1 uncultured Anaerolineaceae bacterium
CCCAAAATATAAATCCTTAAATTCCGTCAGCGCGATCGTATTACGCTGTTGAACTACATCACCACCTTCGATCTGAAACCATAATTCAATTTGATATATTCCACTATAGTCAAAAGCTGTTCCGACAAATTCAGTATTGATGGATGGGTTTTGGGCTGTATGAATATCTCCGCCAAAAGAAACATAGCGATAACCAGAATCTACTTGCTCTTCAAAATCTGCTTCTGAGGTGATTTGAGTTTCAGGAGAAACTAGAGGAGCAATACCTGTTTCGATTGGAGTCATTAGCGGAGCGGCAGTTTTACAATCTTGGGGACAATTATTAGGATTTTCTGGTCCATCACAAACTTGGTCACCACAGCGTTTTTCCGAGACTTGTGCTGGTGTCTCCGTAGATTCAACTAATCCTCCCAAAGAGCAAGCCATACTGAGAATAATAATAATCGGTAAAAAAAATAAAGCTCTTTTCATCAGTCACTCTTTAATTAAACATTCATAAACGATGCTATTTTCAAAATTGCAGAAATATTAATAACAGCAAACTACTATGAAAATTATTCTATCATGAGAATTGGTAATTGCTCAATCGATCAATAAAATTAGGAAAAAAATTATTTAATGTACAATAGAAGCTATGTATTATCCAGATAGTTTTTCTGCGTTTATCTTCGATATGGATGGCACAATTATTGATAGCATGCCATTCCATGTTAAATCTTGGTTGCTGGCATTAGATGAACTCGGCATCCAATTAAGCGAAGAGGAATTGATCAAACACAATCACGGCACAATTGGTGAAGTGATTCGGAGCATCATGGGGGAAGAAACCAGTCAAGATATGGTGAAAACAATCGCAGACCGAAAAGAATCACTTTATCGTCAGACCTACCGACCTTATCTAAGTTTACTTGATGGAGCGGAAGGTTTTCTAAAGCGCACGAAAGAGATTGGCATCCCTATGGCATTAGCCACTAACGCAAGTTGGGATAATATCCATTATGTACTAGATGGATTAGAACTCAACGGTTTTTTTGAAGTTGTATTAGGAAATGAAGATATTATGAAAGGGAAACCTGATCCAGAGATATTTCTGTTAGCAGCTCAGCGACTAGGAATTGCACCAGAGAAGTGTCTTGTTTTTGAAGATTCAACCTCGGGAATCTTAGCTGCGGAAAGAGCGGGAATGCAAACGATTGCCGTCAGTACCAGCCTTGAAGAACACGAATTTATGAAGAAAAAACCGGTCATAAAAGTCATCCAGAATTATCACAATCTAGATCCAAAAAATATATTCAACGGCAAAGGAAATTAATTTACAAAATGGAAGCATTCATTAAAGAGCGATTCAATCAAAATATCCTTCAAGAAGCTATCAACAGATTCGATGGGGATGCAGAAACGGCAACGGAATTAGATGGTTTTGAGAATTTTCTGTATGAATTTCAACGCAATAAAAAAGCATCGATCATGCGGATTGCCCATAGTTCTCGACGCAGCAAGGAATTGATCCAAGGGGAGCTAGACTGGATAAATTTTTTATACGATCATAATATCAATGTCCCTAAGGCGTTTTTTTCGATAAACAATCAATTTGTTGAAATCATTGATGATGAACATAGAGATCAATTTCTATCAACTTGTTTCTCCAAGATCAATGGACAACCGCCTTGGGAAAGTGGCTGGACAGATGAAGGTTACCGGAATTTTGGAAGATTGATTGGTAAAATGCATCAAGCCACTAAACAATATCAACCCACTCATGCAGGTTGCCAACGTCCAATTTGGGAAGACCCAATCATCCAGGATGTAGAAAGAAACTTACCAAAAACTAAAACAAGGATTAGGGACATTTATCGTCAATATTATGCCCATGCCTGTGCTTTACCAAAGGAAAAAGAAGCTTATGGACTGATACACTTTGATGCCAATCCATCGAATTTATTGATCGATGTTCATGGAGTAATTACTCTGATCGATTTCGATGACTGCTGCTATTCCTGGTTTGTAAATGACCTAGCCATCATTCTGTTTTATATGGTCATGGGTGAAGAAGATGTGACCGGTTTCATCGAACATTTCATGAAACATTTTCTAGATGGTTATCGGTCTGAACACAAATTAGATGCAAAATGGCTGAAGGAAATTCCAACCTTTTTAAAGCTGCGTGAGATCGATATGTATGCATTAATCGTGAGAGATTTCGGCGCGGAAACGGATGATCCCTGGTGTCGACGGTTCTTGGATGGACGTAAACAGCGCATCGAGCAAGATGTCCCGTATTTCGATTATGATTTCACTAAACTTGCTGAATATTTATAATTTTATAAAGATAATAGCTTACACTTGATCTATATATCTTTTAAAGATCTCTAATATTGGCTAAATTACAGAGTTATCGATTTGCAACTTAACTCGCTTGTTCGATTTATTAGCGGAAGAGGAGCAGCAATCCAGATATCAATAAGAAAAGAATGACAACGCGCTCAAACCAAACGCGGTTGATGCGATCAATCAAATATTTACCCACCCAAACTCCTAGAGGAACAAGCGGCGTAAACCAAATAATTTTTGATAAAACATCAAATCTAATTAAACCAGCATACAAGTAATATGGCACTTTGATCCAATTCAATACAGCAAAGAACAACACTGAAGTGGCAACAAAGGTGGTTGGTTTTAGATTCTGCATCAACATATAGATCGTAATGGCAGGACCACCCGCATGTGCAAGCGTAGAAGTAAAGCCTGAGACAGAACCTGCCAAAACTCCATGCCAATTACGAGCATGATAGTGAATCGAAGCGAGGATACGCTTCTCTAGGAGTCTATACACCAAAAAGGTAATCACCAATATACCCAAACCTCGCCGCAAAGCGATGGTCGATAGATTGGTTAATACGAACGTACCTATCGTTACGCCAATTAAAGCGCCTGAAAGCAAGATCAGCGCTCGACGTGTATCCCAACCTCGCCAGTGAGCTGCTAATGCGAAAAAATCAGCGAGAATCAAGATCGGTAGTAATAACCCAATCGCTATCTCAGTAGGCATAACCAAAGCCAGAAGTGGTGTAATAATCGCTCCCATTATGCCTCCCAAACCGCCTTTGGATAAACCTGTAAGAAAGAAGGCAATGGCTACGGCGATGTAGAATATGATTGAAAAGTTAGGGTTCATGATATCCTTTCTTAGAGATTACACATCACTCCTAATTTGAAACATAATAATTGCGGGCAGCATTGCCCGCAATTGCTTATAACCCATACTATAACACTAATTGACCTTAAGAATTGAACACTTGAAAAATTTTAAGTACTTTTAAGAGACTCACTTTCCTAATATTTCTACTAAACCAACATTTCCATTCACACGAATTCTATCACCTGTTTTGATCCGACAAGTTGCATCTCTCGTACCTACAACAGCTGGTATGCCAAATTCACGTGCAACTACAGCGGTGTGCCCCAAAACCCCACCCGTATCTGTAACCACACCACAAATCTCACTAAGTATTAGAACCCAGGCAGAATCTGTCATCATACAAACCAGAATCTCGTCTCTCTCTAACTGACCAAAATCCTCAGGTTCTTTTAAAACACGGGCAAAACCCTCTATAATTCCCAACGAAGCAGGTGAGCCATGCACTTCATGCTTTGGTTTGTTTATATTGGTTTGTGTTCGCTCAAAACGGTACGGGTAACCCCAGTTTTTATGAAAAGGCTCTAAATACATATTCCAATGAGTGACAGTTCCCACCCAATCTTTAGGAGTAATATGATAGGCAGCATGGAACGCCAGCTTGCTTTCCTCAATGATCGATTTACCATCATATCCATCAGGATTTTTAACACTCTTCGGGTCAGCAATATACGATCGCAATTGATCATACTGTAGAAACATGATTTCTTCAGTATCATCAATTAATCCCTCAGCGACCATTTTTTTTGCTAGAGAACATAAGACCAAACGCATTCGTCCAAATGTCCCTTGATCTATATAGAACTCGATATCTGGGGTTATTGACTTAATGCGAATCGTCAAATCAAGCTTTGTTTCCAGCTCTTCTTTCTGTTCTTCTGAAACATCATCCGGGATTAAAGATCTTAATTCTTGTAATGCCGCCTTTTGATCATCAACGACCCCTTGAAAATGAGATGGATAATCATAATTTGATTTTAAGTAGCCCATAATAGTTTCAATTGCTGGTGAAGTATCCTCCATCCAAAGCAAATTTATATAATCATAAGTTGGTTTGGTGGTTTTCATCCCAAATTCATTTAAAAACTTCTCGATTTCTTTTAAAAATTTTCTACCTGACTCACTAGCTCTCAAAGCTGGCAGTATAGCTGTAGCATGTTCACCACTATCAAAAATCGTTTTTAGCTCTGGATGAAAAGCCACTTTCTCTTTTAGTTTCCATAAAGTTTCTAAGCATTCCCAGTCACGCTTTTCTAAAGAAACAAAGATCCGGTCCAACAAGGAAGGTGATACTTTTCCTATGACCTCATCAATCAGCTCATGCAAATCAATTAAGGATTGGTTTAGCGCTAGGTGAACTATCCAACGAAAACAAAAATGTCTTTCTTGGATAGTGATCACTTCTTCAAGAAAGAGCATCAAATCATGTAAGTTTGCATTTTTCACATCATACCGATCGATATACTCAAGGTTCTTCATAATTTCTGGAAGAAAGCGTTTTTTCCACCAATTAGGCATCTTTTTAATATATGCTGGCATAATCCAGTCATAATAAGGAGAAATTATCTTAGCAGAATCTTGATCACGAGGAATAATTGCTGTATACAAGTATCCATTAATTCGCTTTCCAATCCAAGCTTTGCTATACGGATAACCAGAATGCTTATAAATATAATCCAATGCGGGTTTCCACCAACCACACAAACTCCAGCACATAGGGGAAATTGGACGCGTTATACCATGGTCATTTAAGAACCAAAACAATCGCTTTTCATCCTCGCTTTCCCACTCAACAGGAAAATTCTCATCACCAAAAAAAGTAGTGAGGACCTGATTTGAATCAGCCATTTGTATGTCTCCTTATCCGTGTAATGATAATACTAAAACCGATATTATATTCAAACGAATGTATTATTCAAATTCAAGTTCCGTTATCTCCAATAATAATAGGTTCGCTTGCATCTTAATCTATCGTTGAAAAAAATTTCATATTCTATCCATCGCACTATTATTGAGTAACACCTTCAAGTTTATTTTGTTACCCATAATAAAAAAAGAGTATCCTTGAGATAAATAGACCTTAGATCATAAGTAATATTGATACACTTACCGAATGGATGACAAGAGAGAAATTATCCATCGTTAATGAAAGAAATTAGGCTCAAGAGGATGAACATGATCCAGATATTTACTTGTAAACTTATTCGATAAGAGAATTCTTTGCATAGGAAAAAACGATCTGATTTGAGAAGCATCACGATGAACAGCATTTGAAAATCCAATCGGGACAAGCAAATGATCTAAATTGGTAAACCGAGGGCAAAAAATCGCGATCGTGATCAGTGACCTAACTCGATCTTGTCCTTCAGACCGCTTGCTAACATTTCTTATCGAATCTCTTAACACTGCCGGAATACCCGATAAGGATATTTTAATCATTATCGGACTAGGTTTACATCGCCCAATGATTGAAGTTGAGATTGATCAACTCGTTACATCAGACATTCATCGAAGAATTAAAGTGCTGAACCATGATGTGAATGATACGGTTTACATGGGAACCACATCCTATGGGACACCTGTAATGTTCTACCGACCACTCGTAGAAGCAGATTTTCGAATTGGCGTCGGAAATCTTGAGTTTCACTGGTTTGCTGGTTATTCTGGAGGCGCGAAAGCGATCTTACCTGGCTGTGCATCTCGAGAAACGATTACAACAAACCACGCTATGCTAGTCAGAGAAAACGCAGCTTCAGGCAGATTGGATGATAATCCACTAAGATTAGATATCGAAGAAGGCGTTGCTCTCTTAGGTGTAGATTTTATCCTCAATGTGGTTGTGGATAAAGACCATCGAATCATCCATGCTATCGCAGGGGATGTTATCTCGGTGCATCGAAATGGATGTAAGCTAATTGCTAAGCGCGGTAAAGTAAGTATTCCACAGCTCGTTGATATTGTTATCGCCAGTAAAGGTGGGTTTCCAAAGGATATCAATTTATACCAAGCGCATAAAGCCATGCAAAACGCGCATCACTTTCTGAAAGAAAAAGGTGTGCTAATCTTGGTCGCTGAATGTAAGGAAGGTATGGGCAATCAGATATTCGAGGATTGGATGTTGGCTGGAAAATCCCCCAAAGATATCCTCAGAAGAATCGAGAAAGAGTTTGTTCTGGGCGGACATAAAGCAGCCGCAATTGCTGCAATTGAAGATAGAAAACAAGTCTATCTTGTTTCAGAACTGCCTCATGACTTTACAAAGAAGCTTTTTATGTCACCGTTTACAGATCCACAATCCGCGCTTGAAGCAGCTTATAAAAAATGCGGTGGGAAATGTAAGATCTCTGTTCTCCCCGAAGCTGTTTCGATTATCCCAGTTTTCAATCAGATGAAAGAATTATCTGCGACTTGATTTTCCTCTTCCAGAACGGAATATTGACCACAGAAGAGATAATCCTAGGAAAATCAGCGTAACAAATCCGATCACGATAATCCAAGTGATCAGCTTCCAAGGCCAGGCAAAGTTAAGTTGGGGAATCAACAAAGCCAATGCAACCATAATAGCAGAAATCAAGACGCTATATATTAATCGATTCACGATTACATCCATCCGATTGGTTGTTCGTTCCAATTCGGGAACATCAATACGAACTTCGAAATCCCCACGTTCCAATTGATCGAGAATGCGGGAAGATTGCTGCGGGAAGGTGACAATGAAATCACCCCAATCCGCGCCCATTCGAATGAGATTCTGCCCAAACCGACTTGGATTCCAAAACTGTCTAAATAACTTGCCGAGATATGGTTGAGAAGCTTTGAAAATGTCAAACTCAGGATCAAGCGCCAAACCTACCCCCTGCATCACAACAATCGTTTTTATCAAAAGCCAATAATCACTTGGTATCCGTAAATGATGTTCATAAATAATCGGTTCCAAACCTTCTAATACTTCTGCTGCAGGGATATC
>CAZJMV010000009.1:0-21025 GCA_964547225.1 uncultured Anaerolineaceae bacterium
TATCTTCATATAGATCTTGGTCTAATTCAACTAACTAATAAAACCAAAAACTGATGAATTTCGAAATTCCGATTTCATTAAATCGAGATTAAGATATTACAAGCTCTTTTTCAGCAGCATCCATAATGACATCCAATTCTTTCTCCTGCTCATTACTTAAAGGTTGGACCTTATGGTCTGAAAAGACTTGTTCAACTTTTTCCTGAGCCCGTTCCAACAAGCCGTTTCTACCTGTCGAATCCCAAATATCAAATGATCGTCTCTCACTCAAGTTGGAAATCAATATCTCTCCAGATCGTAAATATTTAACTGAATGTTCTTCAGCAACAAAAGTGCGGTTCCCCCCCATGACAGATTTTATCACATCTAACGCAAGTGAATCTTCGTTTACATCAAACCCCCGAAGAACTCGATGGACACTAGAAACAATATCATTATCGATCACCATCTGAGCATAAGAGCCCATCACACCTGCATCCATTTCGCCAATACCAGAAAGCTCATCAGCACCAGCGAGAGCAGGTAAGATTGCATTCATGGAACGTTCTATCCCATTCTGGATTTCAAAACTGTGCGAATTTGTCGAAAGACCATACACATTCACAGGTAATCCATAATAATGACCAATTTGGACGGTGGCTGAGGATGCGATGCCTAATTCCACCCCACCCCACACTGAACTACCCGTACGTGGTTCCATCATCGCCAATCGACCAGCGTAAATAATCGGTAATCCCGGATTGATCATCTGAACAATCACAATCGAAGCCAGGACTTCAGCATTTTGTGAAGTTAGGGCGCCAGCTATAGAAAAAGGAGCTGTAGTTCCCGCAGTGGGACAAGGGAGTGAGCTAAATGGTATCCCACGTTTAGCAATTTCTACCATTGCATCAACAAGATCATGGGGAAAGGTTAAAGGACTAACTGGAGAAACACTCATACTGAACATTTCATCCAATGGACCTATAACTTGTGCCATTTCAGCCGCAAATTTGACTTCACGTGCATTTTGAACACCAGGACCTTGCAAAGGTTTTGTTGTAAAGGGCAGTGCATAACGATACATCGCGAGCGACATTAATTCTCCTGGTACATCCAGAGGTGTAAAAAAGGGAGTGATTGTGCTGACGTTTTCTAAAGCATCAAGCAATCGAGTGCTATCACGGACATCTTGGATCGTCGCGGGTCTTTTCTCTCCAGTTCTAGGATCAAAAACGTCTTTAGCTCCCCCAAGATTATGCCAATGCAATGTACCATCTCCAATTTTGAGATTATGGTTATTCCTCCCTTTAATTGTCACCTGCTTACCACTATCGGAAATGCATTTTTCTACCAAATCTGTAGGTATGAGTACTCTATCACCTTGTTTTTTTCCACCATAATCGAGTATTGCAGCCGTTACTTGCGGATGATCGATAATAATACCAATCTCCGATAATATCTTCAAAGTAGCTTCATGGATCGATTTGACGTCCTGATCAGAAATGACCTTCCAAGTATTCATAGCGCCTCTTTGTTAATAGAATTTTGATAGTCTTTAAAGTAAAGGAGCAACACCTACGTTATTATAATTCCCATTCGTTGCGGAATCCATTTCTTATCTTAATCTGCGATGATTTAATATTATAACTGCGCTAGAATATAATATCACACTTTTTTCTAATTTTCATCTTATTTTCTTTTCATGATTGAACGCCAACCCGTTGATGGAGTAACAGTATCCAACTGCGTTCGCCTTAATACACCAACGGGCTCAGTAACATAAAAAACACCCGGTTGAACAGAATCTATATATTTTAATATGGATGATAAATCTCTTCGTTTACATACAATATAAAGCTGTGATACTGGACCAGAGACACCTTCTCCCTTGAATACAGTTACCGGAAATCCTAATTCTCGTAAATGATCAACGATCTCACCACAATTACGATGGGATGTCACCCGTAGATTGATATGTCCAATCGCTAATGTCCTCTCAAAAATTATACCGACAACATTACCAGAAGCAAAACCTAAAGCATAAAAAACACCAATCACTGGATTATCAGCGATATTTGAAAGCACTGTCGATACAACAAATACCCATATAAGGACCTCAATGAATCCCATAAGAAAAGCGATTTTCGTCCTTCCTTGAACAGTCATCAAAACCCGCATCGTTCCAATTGAAACATCAACAATTCTGGCAAGAAAAATCAGAATACCTGTTAAAAATATAGCTGTATCAAAAACCATGATAACTCCAAGAATTTGATTCTTACAAAGCAATTATACTCTCAGGTTTATTCTTTTCCTAGATAAATATTGTTCTTTTGTAAAATAGTAATAAGAAATATTTTCTAACACGATATGAGATTATCGTTTAAAATAAAGTCTTCAATCAAATCGCGACAAAGAGACAAAAATGAACATATTTCCGCATTCTATCGATATGAATAAAATAAAAAAAAGCAAATATTTCCCTTGGATAATACTAGTTGTAGTTTTTTTTGCTAGTATTGCAGCACCTTTAAACCAATTCAAAGTACCTCCAATTATGCCATTCTTGATAGAGGCATTCCAAATTGACTTGAGCAGCGCAGGTATGTTGATGTCGGTATTTGCAATAACGGGAGTATTTCTAGCATTACCTGCAGGATTTATTTTACAACAGCTTGGGTTAAAAACAACAGGACTAATTGCTCTTGGGAGTTTAATAATCGGTGCGATTATCGGGGCTAATTCTCTCTCTTCTTCTATTCTTTTGACCAGTCGAATTATTGAAGGTATTGGAATGGGTTTCATGACCGTTCTCGCACCAGCAGCCATTGCACTTTGGTTTTCTCCAGAGAAAAGAGGTTTACCAATGGGTATCTGGGCAACTTGGGTTCCTGTTGGTACTTTAATTATGCTCATCCTAGCTCCCAAATTGGCGGAAAGTAATGGATGGGAATTAGTGTGGTGGATCAGTGCATCATTTTCAATAGTAATGTTTTTTCTTTATGCATTATTCATAAGCAATCCTGAAGAATCAGATAATTCACATAATAAGAATGATAGTGAAGCTCAATCATCAGAGAATATCAATATATGGAATGGGATTAAGAACCGTGATATTTGGTTGATGGCAATCGTGTTCATGTTATTTGCCTTTAATGGTTTAGGGTGGTCTAGTTTCTACCCAACCTTCTTAGCAAGTGAACGTGGTTTCAGCCTTTCACAAGCTTCATTAACATTTAGTTTATCGACAGTAATGTCTATCGTTTCATGTCTAATTACGGGTGTCATCTCTGATCGTATTGGTTCTCGCAGTTTATTTTTCACATTACCAGCAATACCACTTGCATTCTTACCAACACTTCTCTACCTAGCCGATGAGATCTGGATACCAATTCTGCTTATGAGTTATGGGTTATTTGTAGGAACTATACCTACAGCCATTTTTTCGGCTGTACCAGAAGTGATGGGAAATCCAAAATCAGCTGGATTAGGGTTGGCGATAATAACTCTTGGACAGAACTTAGGATTTGTTTTAGGACCGGCTGTTTTCGGTTTGTTAGTCTCCAGACTTAATTGGACTTTAGCCAGTTTTTGTCTTATTCCAATTATGCTTTTTGTTCTGTTTTTTGGATCCAAAGTAGATGTGAAGTAGATATTTATTTTTCAAACAAAAAAGGTTCATATTGCTATGGTTAGGTAAATCAAGTAATATGAGTATATAACTGTAGATGATCAACCCATGTATTTAGATATATTTATTAGAGGAGTATTTTCTCACCAAGCTGACAAAGCATGTCAACAATAGTAGCAAATTAATAATCAGGATTGTATAAAAGTATGTTTCGAATCCATAGGGATATCCTCTTTAAAAAAATTTTTCATTGGAAAAATACTCGAATTCTGCTATAATATATTTCAGTTGGAGAAAAAAGAAAACGGGTTTCAATTATGGAAAAATTCGATATCAAAAAATTATTGCCTATCATCATTATTATTCCTTTAATAATATTGGTTGTAATATCAACAACAAAATGTTCGGTCTTTCAAAAATTGAGAGAAACCCCAACATTCACTTTAACAAACACAATCCCCCCAACATCCACATTCACTTCAGAACCAACAAGCACCCCAGTGCCTTCAGCTACACCCACATCAACATTTACTTATACAGCAACGCCCGCATATGAAGCAATTGTCACCGCGCTAATACTTAACGCCCGCTCGGGACCAGGCACAAATTTTGACATCATCACAGAATTACAATTAGATACCGTTCTCGTTGTTCTTACTCGCAGCCTCGATAACGAGTGGTTTCAGGTGATTCTACCCAATTCGGAATCCCTAGCGTGGGTATGGATAGGTGGAATAAGCTACGATTTTGACAACAGTGTAATCCCGACAATAACTGAAACACCATCCGCTGTCACTGCCACCACCCAACCATCGACTTATGGGTCAGCCATTCTTGCGCCTCCAAACTTACCCGGTATTTCACCTAGCGCTCCGATTAACCCATCCAGACGATTACTCGCTTCAATATCTTTTGGATTTCTCGCATTAATAATGATTTATACATGGATATCAAATCCCAGAATAAAAAATTATCACAAAAAAACATCTTCATTAAAAATCTTTGAAGTCATCAATTCTCTCTTTTAAGTATATAGAAGGGAGATTATCTTGATAGAAACTATCAATAAAGAAAAATTTGGAGCGCTCGTTTGTTCTTTGAGCGCTTTCTTATTTTATTTTTTATCACTTGCCCCAACGGTTCAAGGTTTTGATAGCGCAGAATTAACAATGGGGGCTTATGATCTCGGTTTTGTACATCCACCTGGATATCCTCTTTATTTAACAATTGGACATTTATTCTCAAAAATACCTTTTGAAAATATTGGTTTCAGACTGAATTTAATGTCTGCTTTTTTTTCTTCCCTTACGATTTATATACTTTATCGATTATTGTTTAAACAAACTAGGATTTTTTGGATAACAACGATTTTCACAGTCTTATTCGCAACATCTCCGTTATATTGGTCACAATCCATTCGTGCTGAAGTTTATACATTTCATACATTCCTTACAACTACTTCATTGTTAACTTGGTATATAGGGAATTTCCGAAAAGAAAAATTTTTTATTTATTTTAGTTTTATTGTCTTAGGTATTTCTGCGGGGAATCATCCTACCACTATTTTGCTTTGGATTGCTATTACAGTCGTTTCTATAAAAATAAATTTTTTCACTTTCACAAACTTATTATTTGCAAATATATTAACCTTTTTTTCAGGTTCCATTTGGTATCTTTATTTCCCTTTAAGGGCAAATTCAGCCTTATTAATTGATTATATAAGACCTTATTTTCAAGTTGATCTAAGTAATCTATCTGGAATAATCTGGATGATTTCAGGGAAACCTTTTCAATGTTTACTTTTACAAAGTGAAACCAATTCATTAAGTTTGGAAGCTCTACGACTTTTGGACTTTATTTGGACGGGATCACTTGGATTCGGAATATTCTTTGCTATATGGGGATGGTTTGAACTTAATAAAAAGTTTACATTGTGGAACCAATTACTTTCAATATATTTACTAACTAATTTATTTTCGTTCTTAATATATAAAGCTATCGACAAAGAAGTTATGTTTCTACCTGTTATCATATTAACAATGATATGGGCATCTAATGGTGTTGATCCATTTGTAAATTGGTTTTCAAGCGTTCAGAAACAATTAGATCAGACTTCTATCATTTTTCTTCTTAAAACATCATTAATATCAATTATGATGTTAGCGATTATTAGTGATTTTCAAAACATTAGTTTAAAAAATGACCGTAGAGTATATGAGTATACAAAAAATTTAGTAATAGAATCTAATCCCGATTCATTAATTGCTAACCATTGGGCTACCGCTTCAGTTATTGATTACCTGCAAATTGTAGAAAAAGTTCGCCCAGATGTCAAAAATATCAATGTTGATTTTTATTTTTTAGGTCTTCAAGAGAATTGCAATCCACCTTCTAATCAAGACTTAATTAAAAATGGTTGGATCTCAAAGCTATATAATTTATCCAAAATGAATCGTCTTTGCTATATTGAACCACTTCATGATTTACCGGATGAATATAATTGGTCTAAAAATGGCTTGTGCTGGCAGATAATAAAAACCGATCAAAAATAATGAAAATATCTCCTAAAAATGTCTTTTCCTTATTAGATATAAAAAAGAATTGGGTCCTATTTTGGATAGGCTTTTTAACTTTTATACTTTATTTGTCGATTTCTTTTTTATACTTTCAACCAGATACATTTTGGTCACCAGATGAAGGTGCAAAATTTTTCCAAATGCAAGCCATTAAAATATCCAAGAATATAATGTCCTTCGATATTCCCTATCAAGGTCATTTAATAGATCCAGAATATAAATTTGCGCTCAGTGAACATCCTTTGGATTTACTTATTCTACGCGATCAGAACAGAATAACCTTTGAAAGGTTACCTACCTTCACTGCAGCCACAAAACCATTATTCTCCCTATTTGGTTTTGCGGGACTTTATGTCCTTCCCGCACTCACTGGAGCCCTTATCCCAGTTCTTTTTTTACTATTAATACCTCATGAAAAACGAAATTGGCTTATGTGGGGACTGATCAGTTTCGCGTCTCCGATTTGGATTTATTCCACGATTTTTTGGGAACACACAATTGCTGTCCTTTTAAACCTAATCGCTTTAGTAATTCTTCTAACTGTGAATAATAAAAAACACAAACCATTTCGATTAGCGATTTACTACTTAGTCGCAACATTTCTATTTGGTCTTTCATTTTTTATAAGGTTGGAAACTTTATTAATTTCGATACCGTTTATTACCGTATGTTTTGTTAAACAAAAACAAAGACGACCATGGATAATTTTCATTGCAGTTTATCTAATAATCGTTGCCTTTTTTTATTTTCGTCTGCATGGTTTTTTCTTTCAAGGAAATAACTTACCAGTAAACGCGCGATATTTATTTAGACCATTTGATTATATTCGCTCTGCAGGATGGAATGCCATTCCTGCTTTACTGATAGGGCCAGAGGTCGATGAAGCTATCAATACAAACTGGCTAGGAGGTCTCTGGACAATAGGTGCAATAATCGCGATAGCTCATAGTCTAGCACAAAAACAAAGTCAAACAACTCGAAATTTGCAATATATTGGTTTAGCATTTTGTCTAATAGCTTCAGCTTGGTTTCTATTCAATCCGAATCTTTATCGCTCTGCTCATGGGCTTCTTTTTACTACTCCCTGGGCAATAATTGGTTTTACCAATATGCGAAGAGTATGGGATCAACACAAAGAAAAGACAAATATATTGATCCTTACTGTTTCTCTTGGAATAATCCTTTATTCAATAAATATGTTATTTTTACGAGGAAGTAGCCCACATGGTGGTTTAGAATGGGGCGCTCGTTTTGCAATGAGCTTTTACCCATTATTGGCTATTATTGCTGCATGGGATTGGCTAAAACAGCATGCTATTAATATCATATTAACAATATTCTTAGCTTTAATCGGTTTTGGATTTCAAATTCGTGGAATGATTACTATTCATAATGACCGGCAAATTAATTCTGATATAAATAAAGAAATTCAAATAATCCCTGAAAACCATATTGCTAGCGATCTTTGGTGGTTCTTATTAAACTCAGCTCCTCTAGAGCCAAAAAAATCCATATATTCATTACAAGGATTCAATGAGATACCAGAATGGATTAATCTATTACAAGAGAATGAAATAAGACAATTCGCATTGGTAACACTCGACAGAAATCTTCCCTGGCACCTACGGAGTATTCATCCAGAATTAGATACAGAAGTACAAGAGATAATAAGGGTTGGAGATATCTGGTTATTTAGACTTGAAATAAATCAATGAAAATCTATTCAATTATCATACCATATACAAATTCACCAAAGCTTGAAGAGATCATTGAAACCCTACTTCCTCAAGTAAATAGAATACCAGGTGGAGAAATTCTAATTATTGGAAATCATGATAAAAATATTTTATATAAACAATCTAATCTATTTGTTATTCCTACTACACCACAGAAGAGTTATGCATCAGATAAAAGAAATCTCGGCATGAAAAGAGCAAAAGGGGATATTTATCTTTTCTTAGATGATGACTGTATACCAGCTTCTGATTGGCTAAGCCTACATCTTGAAGCGCACGGAAAAGGTCACAAGATTGTAGGAGGATCTGTTACATTTTCAAAAAATAAATATCTCCAACTCGCTGATAATGTCTCTGCTTTTCATGATCTACTAATCTTCACTCCAAGAGGATTTAGACCATATTTATCAACTTCCAATCTTAGTGTTGAGAAGTCAGTTGTTGACAAAGCTGGTTTTATGGAAGATAGTAAAAATCGTGCTGAAGATCTCGAATGGACAGTTCGATTCCGGTCTGTAGGATATAAATTATTCTTCGATCCAGATATAGTGATTCATCATGACCCAGAACGTAATTCAATTTCAGCATTATGGCATCATTGGAGTATTGATGCCCCTCATACATTGAGAATTAGACTCAGTTACGAGAATCTATTAAAAACTCCACCAATAGCGAAATTCCGACCGATCTTTTTTTGGGGTTCACCAATAATTGCATTATGGGCATCTTTTCGCACATTTAACAATCCTAAGAGTTTAGTATTGTACTGGCATACTATCCCTATTGTGTTTCTTACTAAATTAGTTTGGTGTTTGAGTGCATATAAAAATTTTCCTAAAGAAGAGTTAATCATCTTATGAAATCAGAAGTTGTTAGCATTGTCGTAAATTGGAACTTGAAGGAGGAAACATCCCGCTGTCTAAATTCCTTACAAAATTCTACTCTTGCACATCGAATTATTCTTATAGACAATGGATCAAATGACGGTTCCGTGCAAGAAATTTCTACGCGGTTTCCGTCAGTCGAGATTATTCAATTAGAACATAATATTGGTTTTGGATCAGCCTGCAATCTTGGAATTCAATATGCGTTACAAGATCAAAATCATAAATTTGTTTTTCTGATAAATAACGACGCTTATATTCACCCTACAACAATTGAAACACTAATAGAAGTATCAAAAGAATATTCAAAAGTTGGTATTTTTGGTCCAATAATATATGATCAAAATACTCCATCCCACATATGGTACGCAGGGGCAAAGAGTCGTCCGGGTATACTTTCTGCGTATGAAATACATCGGGGTGAGGTAGACCATGGTCAATTTAGAAATGAATATGTAGATTATGTCTTTGGCGCTGCCATGTTCATTCGGCGATCTGTCTTTGAAAGAGTAGGTCTTTTTGATGATCGATTTTTCTTATACTTAGAAGATCTGGATTTTTGTATACGCGCTAAAGATGTCGGTTATTCAATCATGTTTGTTCCCAAAGCAAAAGTATGGCATTATGGCTCGGCATCTACTGAAAGTAATCTTGCATTAAGACGTTACCATCATATTCAAAGCACATTTCTTTTCCTTAAAAAACACCTAACCAATCTTTCAATTTTTTCAGCTTTCTTGTTTTGGATAACAATCCTATTACGTTCGTTTATTATTGATATTTTTAAAGGTGACTTCTACTTGGTCAAACCTTACATATCTGCCATTCACCATGGTTTTATCAGATCGTCATCATCCATTGGAGAAAGCAATGAAAAAAACCTATTTGATTCTTTTTAGATAACCCCCTGGATTAAAGGATAGATAATATCTTTCACATTCTCGATCAACTTTAAAATCATCAGTTTGAGCTAAAAACTTTTTTACAGCTTCTGCAGGACCGCTACCAAATCCCCACCATACAGGGTTCCCATTTAAATTTGTATCCTCAACAATCAGATAGGATTCTTTACTTACAAATTGAGAATATAAATTCATCTCTTGTAATACATACTCCTCTTCATGATTTGAATCCAACCAAACCATAACAGCATTCCCTTGATTTATCAAAGACTGAATTTGTGTTAAAACATTGGGATCAATTGAAGAACCATGCAAATAAGTAATTCGGTCATGCTTAATACATTGTTCCTGACTTTCTATATCGATACTAATTACTTTTCCTTTTCCCATCAGCTCACATAAGGATGCGAAAAAAAATGCGCTTCCTCCAAGGTGACTGCCACAATCAATAAGTATATCAGGTTGAATTTCATATATAAGCTCTTGGTAAATCCACAAATCGAAAGGACATTTAAGAACGGGAATTCCTAGCCAATCAGTCATTGTCCATGGTTGCTTTAATATAAATGAACCATACACTAATTTATGAAACTGATTTGTTATCCAACGGCGATATGGGGGGAAATTAAGTAATAATCCCGTAATATAGAAACCTTTTGCTCGAAAATTCTTTCTTATCCATCTTTTTAAGTTATCATTTTTCATATTCAAATTATAATTTGGTCAATCATGATTGGCGCTAGGAATACGTAATATTGAAGAAAGATACTCACTTATATAACAAAGTAACAGCATTGATAATTAATTATCGAACACGAGACTTATCATCAATAAGTATAAGCAATCTACAATATTTTTACCCAAATATTAAAAAACTCATCATCGAAAATGGTTCTAACGATTTATCTTCGGAATATTTTTTTAACATGATGAAAAGAAATAATTCTATATCCCTGATCCAAAATAAAATCAATATTAACCATGGACCTGCTCTTGACCAAGGAATCAAATCAATTTCCACACCATATATTCTTACTATAGATTCTGACTGTATCATTATCCATGGAGGCTTTCTCGAAAAAATGCTTTCTAATTTTAGCACATCCAACACATATGCTGTTGGAAAACTAGTCCACCTAAATCGCTTCGGTTATGAGGTTCCCAAGAAGAAACATTCTTTTGCTCCTTACATCCAACCCTTCTGTATGGTCATAGATCGAGAAAAGTATCTTCAATTAGAACCCTTCATCCACCACGGATCACCAGGTATTAATAATATGCATTCTGCATTCAAAAAGAGTTATCAATTAATTGATTTTCCAATTGAAGATTACGTCTATCATATCGGTCACGGGACTTGTGGAAGATATGGATACAATCTAGGGTTGCGTCATAAAATTGAAAATATCCTCCACAATCTAATCAATCTAAACCTTAAAGTAGAATAATGGTACTATATCAATAGGAATATCCCTGCTGCTATTGCTAACATCGCTAATATTTGATGTAAAAAAGGTATTGGTAAATTAAACAAGGGAATCAATGTATCCAATATTAGCCATACCGCTAACAATATTATCCCCGTCCGTTTATTGATTTTGATTCCTTTATTAGTGATAAGAAGAATCCCAGATGCAATTGCCAGTATTGATAATATGATTCCACTTGCGTTTGAATTTAGATTGATAAATGGAAAGACACCAGTTAAAATTAAATAAGCCGCCAACAATTTTACACCTAAGTTCTTCATTTCAGACCTCCAAATAATAAAAAATAACCACTAATCATAATTCTTTTTGCAATTTAAAAAACCTCATCACCTAATATAATCGAAAATTTAATTTTCACAAGATTAATAATTAAATCAAAGCATGATCATTTGAGCGCACATACAAGTTTAATCAAAACATAGCTAGCAAAAAGAAATTGCACGCTTTTAATTTTCCTCAATACTGTGCTCTAAAATATTAGTTCTATTTCCTGATATTTGTTCAGCATACATTTCCAATTTTACATGATAAGATTAAAAAAGATGAATAAACAATTACTCAACATTCCAACATTGAAAAAATCCTTTTTTTTGTTCCAAGACTAAAACATACACCCCGAGGTCAAAATGAGCACAGAAAAAAATTTCCATATGTCTCCAGATGAATTTCGAAAATATGGTTATGCAGTCATTGACTGGATTGCAAATTATCAGGAGAATATCACTCAATATCCCATTCAATCACAAGTAAAACCAGGCGATATTCAGAAGGCATTGCCAGAATCTGCACCTAATCAAGGAGAATCATTCGAAGCGATACTAAAAGATATGGACAACATAATCCTCCCAGGAATAACTCATTGGCAATCACCAAATTTTTATGGATACTTCCCAGCAAATACCTCTAGTCCATCCATTTTGGGTGAATTATTTTCGAGCGGGTTAGGCGTTCAAGGCATGTTATGGATCACAAGCCCTGCATGCACTGAATTGGAGACGCATGTATTAGATTGGTTAGTAGATATGTTGGGTTTACCAAGTAAATTTAAATCCAGTGATACTGGAGGAGGCGTGATCCAAGATTCAGCCTCGAGTGCAGCTCTTACATCTTTGATCGCTGCACGAGAGAGGATAACAAATTTTCAATCCAATAAGAAAGGTTGTGATGGCAAATTGGTGGCTTATATATCAACCCAAACACATTCCTCCTTAGAGAAAGCTGTCAGAATTGCTGGTATTGGGGATGATAATCTACATATCATCCCTGTCAATGAGAATTTTGCCATGGATGTAAAAGCCCTTGATCAGGCTATACAAGAAGACAGGCAAGCAGGTCGAATTCCTTTTTTTGTGTGTGCAACAATAGGAACAACATCTTCTAATGCTATTGACCCCGTGCCTGAAATCGGGAGAATTTGTAAAAGGGAAGGACTTTGGATGCATGTAGATGCAGCCATGTCTGGAACTGCTACGATTTGCCCAGAATTTAGGTATCTGAATAATGGTCTCGAATATGCGGATAGTTATGCTTTTAACCCTCATAAATGGATGTTTACAAATTTTGATTGTGATTGTTTCTACGTAGCGGATCGCGCCCATCTAATCCAAACGCTTAGCATCTTACCGGAGTATTTACGTAATCAAGCCACAGAAACTGGAGCGGTTTTTGACTATCGCGATTGGCAAATACAATTAGGAAGACGTTTTAGAGCTCTAAAGTTATGGTTCGTTATCCGACATTACGGTATAGAAGGTCTTCAATACCATATTCGAAATCATATTACACTCGCACAACAATTTGCTCAATGGATAGAAGATTCACCAGATTTTGAAATGATGGCGCCTGCTCCCCTAAATCTAGTTTGTTTTCGCCACAAATCGGATAATAATAAAAATGAGTTATTATTAAAACAGTTAAATCAAAGCGGTAAATTATTCTTGACTCATACAAAATTGAATGACCAATTTACAATACGCATGGTAATTGGACAGACATATACAGTTAAGGAAAATGTTTCTGAAGCATGGAATTTGCTCCAAGAATTTAGCCGAAATTTATAGAGTTATTTATTATCATAAATTAAACTCAATATTATGCCGATCCTGTTGATAATCATATTTATCCTGTTTGTCTATTGGTTATTTGCAGCGTTTGTTTTTCTTCTGCATTATCTAAGCCCGCGTATTAGCTTAACGCCTCTCATCATAACACTCGGTGCATTTACAGCTGCAATGCAATTCTGTTCCCTAGGAATTATGACTTGGCGTATTCCAACGCTGGATATCTCCTTATCGATCGGCTCTTTCATTTTGCTTCCCAACCTATTGATTGGCATATTATTAATATATATAATCCATGGATCAACCCCTGCTCGAAACCTACTTATAGGTATTCTCTTCACATCATTCATCCTAGAAATTTATCAGTATTTACCGAATTTCCAAGGTTTTTTACTTAATCAAACCCGATTAAGTATCAACGATTCAACAACAACTATACAAATATCGATTGTATCCACAATCATTTTAGGGTTAGACTTCACGGTACTAATCTTGTCATATCAATGGTTGAGTAATATACGTAAACGTTTTCCCAGCAAACTCGCTGGTTGTATAGCTTTATCAATTACATTAGGTTTTGATTCGATCCTTTATCCAATACTGCTTTATGGGAGTCATGAAAACCTACTTAACCTAATTTCAGTCAATATGATTGGAAAAGTCCTTTTAAGTATAACAATCTCGCCTCTTTTTAGTTATTATCTAAAAGAAATACCCAAAAATTTTCCTCTAAGCGCAGCTTCTACTCATCGCGCACTACATGATATTTTTTCTTCAAGTACTCTACAATATGAAAACAATTTTTTAAAATTAAACCAATTAACCACTGAATTAATTCAACTACACGATATCGAGGAAATTTTTTCAACAGTTAATCAAGCTGAGGAAGATATTTTCCAAATAGACGCCAACATCGTTATTATAGAAGATGATTCAACCCGCAACGGTTATTTAACTCTAACACACAACATACAACTTACCACTGATGATCACTATGCAGAAATTTTTCGGAACATAAAAAATAATCAATTTCCCCTTTCTGGAGAAGTTTTAGTGATTAATGACTTTTCAAAATATCTAATATTCCCTGAATTTCAAAAAGATTTTCTCCATCTGGGCTTTATTTCTGGATTATTTTTACCGATTTATCGTGATGCAACAATTTCCGGATTTCATATTTTATTATATAAAAAACACCGTAGTTTTACCTCACCTGAGATTCAATTAGCACTAACAATCACAAATAGTTTCTCGATCGCGATACAAAATGCTCATTTACACCAATCCGAGCAAACCGCAAGACAATTTGCTGAAGCATTGATAGAAGCAACAGCAATACTCAATAGCACTCTCTATATAGACCGACTTCTTGAAAGCATCCTGGAACAAACAATTCGAGTCTTACCATGTCGATCTGCCAATCTCATGTTGGTAAAAGAAAATCAAGCAATTATTGTTAGACAAATACAAAAAGAGAAAGGAACCTATAAAAGCTTGGATTATGGACCTAGCATTCCATTATCAGCTTTGACTCTTCAGCAAATGATAGAAACTAACCGTCCTTTGTTGATCACTGACACCAAATCCGACCCACTTTGGCAAGACTTGGGTACTTCCGACTGGATACGCTCTTATGCTGCTGCTCCCCTTCAGATAAGAGGTGAAACGATAGGCTTCCTTGGTTTGAATAGCGACCAATCCAATTTCTTTACACAAAATACAATTGATCGACTTCAAGCCTTCGCCTTCCATGCTGCCGCAGCTTTGCATAATGCAAGACTATACCAACACCTTCAAGTACATTCTATAGAATTAGAGAAACGTGTTATTGAGAGAACGACAGAATTATCGTTGGCAAAGAACAGGATAGAAGCCATTCTAAATGCAGTCCCTGAAGCGGTATTTGTTTTAGATGAAGAGGATTCCTTGCTTGAATCAAATCATGCTGGAGAATCATTGATCGCAACAGCTAAGAATTCTGGATTTGATTTATTTAACCACGACCTCATAAAACAGCTTAAGAAAACTCATCGTAGTGACGAACAAACCAATCTAGAAATTCATCGACGCTCCTATCAGGCAATAGCATCAAGTTTTTCTTCAGAAAAAATGAAAAGTCCAGGTTTAATAATCGTCTACCGAGATGTGACTCATTTCAGAGAGCTTGACAATATGAAAAACAAATTTGTATCGGATGTTTCTCATGAATTACGAACGCCTTTGACAAACCTCAATCTTTATTTAGATTTGTTGACCTCTGAAAATCAAGTGAAAAAACGCAAAGATTATCTCCAGATATTAAAAAGAGAAACTCAACGTCTAACAGCCTTAATTGAAGATTTATTAACCATATCAAGAATCGAATCGGGAAGAACTCAAATCCAAATCAAAGCCGTTGATATCAGTTCCATAGTTCGGGATCTAATCAATGATCGAAAGCAAATGGCATCTCATAAAGGTTTAGATTTATATCTTGATATCCCAAAAAGGTTACCATTTGCTATGGTCGATCCAAGACCGATGAATCAGGTTTTATCCAACCTTTTAACCAATGCAATGAATTATACTTTATCTGGCGGTTCCATTACCATAAATTTGGATAATATAAAAATTGACTCGATTTCTTGGATAAGAATCTCCATTCAAGATACAGGAGTTGGTATTCAGCCTGATGAATTACCGTATATTTTTGATAGGTTTTACCGTGGAAGTTCCAGTAAAATCACCCAAGCCCCTGGTACTGGGCTTGGGCTAGCAATATCAAAGGAAATCCTCGAGAGAATGGATGGAAAAATCCAAGTAGAGTCGATCCCTTATAACGGTAGTACTTTTATCGTCTGGGTTAGAGCAATGCTATAATACAAATAAATCTGTTCCTTTCGATAGAGGTGATAGATGTATAACCGTGATATAAAAGACAGACTAAAGATGGCATTTTATAAGTGGCAAGATTCCACACTCCAGAAAACCCTAAATTCTCGACCAGAGAGACAGAAGAAATTTAAAACCATATCCGCTGAGGAAATAAATCGACTTTATACACCATTGGATATCGAAAATATCGATTATTTGGAAGACCTGAATTTACCTGGACAATATCCTTTTACGCGTGGCATCCATCCCACCATGTATCGTGGTAGATTATGGACAATGCGCATGTTTGCGGGTTATGGTAGCGCTGAAGAAACTAACAAACGCTTTAAATTTTTGCTCGAGAAAGGACAAAACGGACTCTCAGTAGCCTTTGATCTTCCAACACTGATGGGACTAGATAGCGACGATCCAACTGCATTAGGAGAATTTGGAAAATGTGGCGTTGCTATTTCATCTTTAAATGATATGCAGCGATTGTTCGACGGTATTCCACTAGATAAAATTTCTACTAGCATGACGATTAACTCACCTGCTGCGATTATTTGGGCAATGTATATCGCAACGGCTGAGAGCCAAGGGGTTCCAGCAAATAAGCTGCGTGGAACAATTCAAAATGATATTTTGAAAGAGTTTATTGCACAAAAAGAATATATCTTCCCACCTGAATCTTCCATGCGTTTGGTTGTAGATACCATCGAATATGGAAGCAAATATGTACCATTGTGGAATACCATAAGTATTTCTGGATATCATATCCGAGAAGCCGGATCGACTGCTGCCCAAGAATTAGCTTTTACATTAGCAGATGGTATGGAATATGTTCGCTGGACGATTGAACGCGGTTTAGATATCGATCAATTTGCACCACGCTTATCTTTCTTCTTCAATTCACATTCCGACTTTTTTGAAGAGATTGCGAAATATCGTGCTGCCAGACGAATTTGGGCACGTGAAATGCGTCACACTTTTCAAGCAAAGGATCAACGTTCATGGCTGATGCGTTTTCACACTCAAACTGCGGGTGCATCATTAACTGCACAACAACCTGAAAACAATATTGTACGTGTTACTCTCCAAGCTCTAGCTGCTGTGCTCGGAGGGACACAATCCCTTCACACCAATAGCATGGATGAAGCGATAGCTCTCCCATCTGAAGAAGCAGCAAAGATCGCGTTACGCACTCAACAAATTATTGCTGAGGAGTCGGGTGTAACAAATTCCGTTGATCCACTGGCTGGTTCTTATTTCATCGAAAACTTGACCAATCAAATCGAAAAAATCAGTTATGATTATTTTCAATCGATAAATGAACATGGAGGTGTTCTTCCAGCTATTGAAAAAGGTTTCTTTCAAAGCGAAATCGCTGAATCTGCTTATGCATATCAAAGAGAAATAGACAGAGGATATTACAAGATCATTGGCGTTAATGCGTACCAAGAAGAGCAAGACATTTCTATTCCAATATTAGAAATGGATTCAAAAGGATTTGAAAAGCAAAAAGCTCGCCTGGAGAGATTGCGCGCCCAAAGAGACAATGCAAAGCTAGGACAAGCCTTAGATCAACTAAGAATTGCCTGTGAAGGGAAACAAAACACTATGCCATTTATTTTAGACGCTGTGAGAGCTGAAGCAACGGTTGGAGAAATCACATCTATTATGAAGAAAGTCTTCGGAATCTATCAAGAACCAAATTGGATATAACATAATTTTTTTTCACTCTCTCTTTACATGTTAGACTCTGTATAGTTAAAATAAACGATATCATTTTAGGAGATCGAATATGCGAGAATTTTTCTATCCCACCACTGTGGCAGTGATTGGCGTATCTGCTCGAGAAACCAATCTGGGACGAAACATTGTGACCAATTTAGTTGATTTCGGCTTCTCCGGAATTGTCTACGCCGTAGGTCCACGAGGTGGGATGATCCAAACACGAAGAATTTATAAATCTGTGGGAGATATTCCGGATCATATTGATTTAGCTGTTATCCTCACACCTGCAAGAACCGTACCCGGTGTACTTGAAGAATGTGGAGAAAAAGGAATTCGCTGGGCAATTATTGAAACGGCAGGATTCAGAGAATATGAAGCTGAAGAAGGTCGTAAGCTTGAAGAAGAGATGCTGCATATCGCGCTGAAGTATGGTATCCGTTTTGTAGGTCCTAATTGTATTGGTGCGATCAATATGGAAAACGGTTTCTGCGTTCCCTTCCCAATTATGCCAAAGGATACGAAAAAAGGTGATATTTCTATTATCACCCAATCTGGTGGCATCGGCATGTCTGTTATGAACTTGATGACAAATGAGGGTTTAGGATTAAACAAATTTGTCTCGATTGGAAATGCACTTGATACAAGCGCAGTCGATCTACTTCAATATATGATTGAAGATCCAGGCACCAAGTTGATTTATATGTATTTAGAATCAATTCGTAACGGTCAACAATTAATGGAAGTAGCTCGAAAATCAAATAAACCAATTCTTGCCTTTAAGTCTAATATTGGTAAATTCGGACAGAATATCGCACTCTCTCATACAGCTTCCCTAACAAGCGATGACAAGGTCGTTGACGCAGCTTTTCACCAATCTGGTATTCTTCGAGTTAGAGACGATACGTCCTTAGGTAATTACTTAAAGATATTACGCTTACCACCAATTAAAGGAAAGAACTTAGCCATTATATCTCGTTCGGGAGGACATGCTGTTATCGGAGCAGATGCCTGTGAATTATCCAATTTTAATCTAGCTCACTTCCCGGATTCATTCTTACGTGAGATAGAAAAGAATTTCCGCGCTTCTGTCATCCGACTGACAAATCCACTAGATTTAGGTGATCTGTTTGATCTAGATGTATATGCCGAAATTGTTGAGAGGACTCTTAAACTATCTGGTGTTGATGGCGTGATCTTCTTACATACCTCTTTGACAGAAGAAGAAAATTACACTAGCCGAAAACTATTAGAAAGATTGATACAATTTGTTGAAACCTATGACAAACCCGTTGCCTATTATATTTCTTCAACTGATAATGAAGTTAATTATCTAAAACAACATTACGATTTCCCCATTTTTACTCAAATTGTAGAGACAATTCGCGCCCTTGAAATTCAATATTACCATAACAAACAATCGCAGTTGATTCACAACAGCGAGGAAATCCTGCAATGTAAAGTACAACAAGAAGCTGCGCGCGACTTGATCGAAAAAGCAAAGAAGGAAAATAGAGATTTACTTTTATCCGAATCACTTTCATTATTAGAATACTATGGTATTTCTACCGTGAATAGTATCATTGCAATGAGCGTAGGTGAAGCACAGGAAGCTGCCAGTAAACTTGGTTACCCTGTAGCAATCAAAATAGTTGCAGAACAAATCTCTCATAAATCTGATGTTGGTGGTGTTCAGTTAAATCTACGTAATAAATCAGCGGTTGCTTCCGCTTTCGAAGATATGATGACAGGAATTCACACAGCTTATCCAGACGCTAAGATTGATGGCGTGATCGTTCAACCTATGGTCACCGGAGGACGTGAATTAATATTAGGTGGTCGACATGATCCCCAATTTGGTTCTGTGGTAATGCTAGGGTTAGGCGGTATTTTCGTGGAGATTTTCGACGAGTCTGTTGTCCGTGTCGCACCCATTTCACGTCGTGAAGCGCTCGAAATGATTCAGGACTTACGCGGATACCAAATTCTAGCAGGTGCGCGTGGACATAAAGCCTCAGATATCGAAACATTAGTTGATTTCTTACTCCGTTTATCTCAGTTGCTGAGAGATTTTCCAGAAATCAAAGAATTGGATATCAACCCATTACGATTGTTCAAAGAAGAACATGGAGCGCGTGCCCTGGATGCAAGGATTATTTTGAAATAACCTCGTCATTAATCATTCAATGGCATTATTCTTAATTAATTCTTGAAACCATCGAGCGCTTTCTTTTAAGATACGCTTTTGGGTTTCAAAATCTACATATATTAATCCAAAACGTTTACTGAAGCCGTGTGCCCATTCAAAGTTATCCATTAATGACCAAACGAAATAGCCTTTTATGGGTACACCAGCGTCGATTGCTCTAGCGATTGATGAGAGATATCCTGCAAGATATTCAATTCGAGTAGTATCTTTGATCTCTCCATTCTCTTCAAGCACGTCCGCGAAAGCGGCTCCATTTTCAGTAATATAAAAGGCAGGAAATTGATAATCAAAATGGATTCTACCTAAAAGATCAAAAATCGCCGGAGGATAGACCTCCCAACCCATCTCAGTTTTTAGTTTTTCTGGATACACTGTATGTTCATCATTCTCTTCATATGGTATTTCAGAACTGCGCACTACCTCACGGAAATAATTATTGATCCCTAGGAAGTCAATTGGTTGAGCAATTAGCTGAAGATCCCCATCATGAATAAAATCCATCGGTCGATTAAAGAATTCAACAATGTCTTTTGGATAACCTCTGCCAGCGATCGGGTCAAGATACCAACGATTGACAATACCATCGGCACGATATGTAGCCGCTCGATCAGCCATGCTGTGGGAGGCAGGTGTTTGTCCGGAGAGATTCAAAACAATTCCCACTTCAGCATCTGGCACATTATCACGTATAATCGGTAAAGCCAATCCATGCCCCAATAATAAATGATGTGAGGCTGCTAACATCTCATCAATATCAGTATGCCCTGGTGCATGACGCCCTTCATAATAACCAATATAAGCGCTAACATATGGTTCATTCAGAGTGATCCAATGTTTTACGCGATCCCCTAATTGCCTGGTTGCTAAATCCGCAAATTCCGAAAAAGCCTCTGTAGTTGATCTTACCACCCAACCGCCTTGATCCTGTAATGATTGTGGTAAATCCCAATGATAAAGAGTAATATAAGGTT
>CAZJMV010000010.1:0-6452 GCA_964547225.1 uncultured Anaerolineaceae bacterium
CCCCAGCAGTATTCGGTGGTCACCAATACTGGATCACCATTTGGGGAATTGACGATCGTTGGATAGGCTCCGGCTGGTGTGATCGGTCCGTATTTTGGGAACTTTGGTGGATTGAATTGAATTGGATTGGTTGGTGTATAAACAAATGTATGCGAATGTCCGCCGACGATAATGTCTACGCCATTCAATTTCCTTGCCAATTCAAGATCTTCTTCATAACCGAGATGGGTTATGGCGATGATCTTGTCGATGTCTTGATTTTGGAAGCTGGTAACGGCTGCTTGAGCGCTAGTTAATGGATCCTTGAATATAACTTTAGTACCGGGTTTAGATGATGAGCTTGTATCCGGTGTCGTTAGACCCATTAAACCGATATTTTCATCTTTTACTGAAATCACTGTTGTCATAGGTAGTTTCCCAGCGAGGGATGGTTCCGCGCTGACATCCAAATTCGTTCCCAAGATTGGAAAACCGACTCCATCGACGAGCTTGGCAAGCATTTCCGGACCATCATCAAATTCATGGTTTCCAATCGCCATTGCCTGGTAACCTATATGGTTCATTGTATCAGTCACAATATCTGCTTTGAACAACCGGTAATATAAGGTGCCTTGGAATTGATCGCCGGCATCAATAAGGATGGTGTTTGTAATACTATTTTTGTCAATTTCTGTTTTTAACCGAGCGCTTCCCCCCATACAACTGTCGCCCTCTTTGCAGACGCTGCCATCGTTGTTGAAAGGAGCATAATGACTGTGGATGTCATTGGTGTGAAGGATTGTTAGGTCGAAAGTATCGGGAAAGGCGTAAGCGGGCTGCCAATTGCTTGTTAAGTTCAGAGCAATAATTGTTATAAAAAGTCCTGCGAAGATTGCAAACATAGGTAAAAACAAAGATTTAATTTTCATGGTATAGGTTCTATCCTTTCGAGATTTCATCGTTGAGAAAGTGTTTATCTAGGAATATTATATATCTATAGTGTTGATTAATTCATTGGAATTCCTTTTTCCCAATTTGACCAATCCTGAATTATTTGGTTCAATGCTTTCCAACCTACGAGGTGTAGGTTGTGCATGCCAACAACGTGATCCACGTCTTGTAGTGCTAAGCTTAAGGATTCTTCCACAGTTTGATTAGGATGCTGTTGGTCGAAATTGCTGCCCACGCGGATGACCATCAATCGTTGAGGATCTACTCGTCCGATCTTCCCTAGTTGATGGATCGCAGCGGCGATACCAGGCTCTTCAACAGAAGTTATGCAATACGGTGATGTCCCTTCAGTCCAGCGATCCATCCACCAACTTGCCCAATCGGACAACATTTTGCCATGCCAGAATGAATTACCTCCCGCCATGCTGCATTTTTCTACAGTAGGTGAATGATTAGCGGTAGGTTGAAGATATTTGGATCTGCGATTGATGGCATCTTTGCTCTCCTCAAGCTCTAAATCTTTGGTTAACTGATAGCCCCAGTCCACAAGATCTTGATTAACTTGATAGAATTCTGTACCTAAGCGGGGCGGGTCTTCACAGTCCAGTTCTGAACATGCATACGGAAATTTATAATAATCAAAATCATCGGGCATTTCTCGAGCGTCATACTCGCTGACGATCGTTATATCCACGATATTTTCTATCCAAGCGACACTTTCAATTGATGCGATATCCGGTTTGATTCCGCCAATTCCAGCCATCAGATAATATGTGTTCTTAAGGTCTAGGCGATCGCTTAGACCTAATGCCATCATGGTTATAGTAGCGTTGGTTGTTCCCACTCCGGTGATCACCAAACAAAGCTCGGCTTCTTGGTTACAATAAAGAGGAGAATATGCACCAGGAATATCGATCAAACGGGTAAGCTGATGCTCTTGCACCCAGATAGTAGCTTCTCCTTGGCTATCTGGATCGAGCGGATCTCCAAGTTGAAACATTGTTATGATGATTACCTTCGGTGATATTTGGTCTATTAGACTGGATTTCTGCGTTGTTTGGAAGAAACCTGTTTTGCTCGTTAAATAATACCATCCGCCTAATATCATGATCGCGAGAGTAATACTGAATAAGGTTAGATTACGTTTGGTCATATTATTCCTTAAGGTACATTTGGATTGATTATACAATCTCGCTTGCTTAATAGCAATAAGATATTTGTCTGATTGCTTAGATCGAATGAATAGGTTGTAGACTTTATCATTTTGCTTCTTGAGGGTATACTCAATAAAAATCAAAGGAAATAAAAGCTGGTCTTGGAACGAAAATCTTTGTTCTCATTCATGAAGATGAGTAACAAAACGAGGAGGCAATTATGCCAGAGCGGATTAAACGAGCTGTTAGTGTTAGTATTGGCTCATCTAAGCGTAACAAATCTGTCGAAATCCCATTATTAGGGCAGAGAATATTGATAGAAAGAATCGGCACTGATGGCGATCTCGAAAAAGCAGCCCAATTGTATAAGGAATTAGATGGCAAGGTGGATGCTTTTGGGGTTGGGGGTACGGATTTGGGATTCATGATTGATGAAAAATGGTATCCACTGCATTCGATTCAATCGATGGTACGCTTTGTCAAAAAAACGCCGATGGTCGATGGTGGTGGTTT
Organism: uncultured Anaerolineaceae bacterium; assembly: GCA_964547225.1. Taxonomy (GTDB): domain Bacteria; phylum Chloroflexota; class Anaerolineae; order Anaerolineales; family UBA4823; genus CAZJMV01. Next base: position 2,598 of record CAZJMV010000010.1, read on the forward strand.
GAAAAATACGCTCGAACGTGGATTGGCACAATTCTTAGAAGATAATATTGGGGACTATATTAACGCTCACGGGAGAACTGTTTTGGTCACAAGCGGCGCTGACCGTTGGGGTATGGCTATGTCTTTTGAAGAAGGGGGATATGATTGTGTTTTTGGAGATTTGATGTTCGGGCTGGGTTTGCCTTTTGCCTTGCGTTCAGAAAGAAGCCTCAAAAGAATTGCAGCTTTAATTCTACCCATTGCCAGCCGTCTTCCATTTGAGTGGTTATATCCAACTGGAGAAAAACAAGAAAAACGTGAACCAAAATGGGAGCATTATTATCGTTGGGCGACTGTCGTAGCGGGTGATTGCCATTATGTGAGAGGGCATATGCCTGATGATATGGAAGGGAAAGTAATTGTTACAAATACTACCGTTGAAGAGGATGTAGCCTTGTTCAAAGATTTGGGAGTGAAGTATCTGATTACGAGCACTCCAGTTTTGGACGGACGCTCTTTTGGTACGAATATGATGGAAGCAGCTTTGGTTGCCTTATCGGGAAAAAAACGTCCCCTGACAGCGAAAGAGATCAACGATTTGCTTATTCAATTAGATTTGAAGCCTCAACTCCATCAATTGAATTGAAATATTAAGTGTTAAGTGTATTAGGAATAGAGAAATGGACGCAATAGTTATTGCTGGTGGTTTACCGGAAGAAAAAGACCCTTTGTATCGTTATACTCAAGGAAAACATAAATCTCTGTTGGATATCGCTGGTAAGCCCATGATTCAATGGGTGCTTGACGCTCTGAGTGGAGCTGATTCGGTGGATAAAATCGTTGTGGTTGGCTTGGATAAAACGAAGAAATTCAAATGCACAAAGCGCTTGGCATTTATTCCGGACAAGGGTGGCATTATCCAAAATATCTGTGAAGGCGCCAATTATTTAGGTCAAGAGAATCCTATTGGAGAATACATTTTAATCGTTTCTTCCGATATCCCATCAATAACTCCAGAAATCGTTGACTGGGTGATAATGGCTGCTTTGGAGACCGAACACGATTTCTATTACAATATCATCTCGCGTGAAGTCATGGAACAGAGGTTTCCAAATTCAAATCGATCTTATGCTCGTTTCAAGGATATTGAAGTATGTGGTGGAGATATGAATGTTGTGCGTAGAAATATGGTCAACGGAGAGAATCGCCTTTGGCAACGCATCGTTGATACACGCAAAAATGTGTTTAAACAAGCAGCTTTGATTGGTTTTGATACGCTTTTTCTGCTTGTTTTTAGATTGATCACATTGGATGAAGCGGTTAGAAAAGTAACCCAACGTTTGAATTTAAGTGGTCGGGCGATCTTGTGTCCATATGCTGAAGTTGGCATGGATGTGGATAAGCCACATCAATTAGAAATCATGCGCGCAGATTTGAGTAGACGGAGAATTTAGTATGCGAAATTCTTCACTGATCAAAAAAGCGCTTGATCTCGACCATCATCTTTCAAAAAGGTTGAGTATTGTGGATATGCCAGGTCCGATAAGAAATCTGGCGATATTTTTTGCTCATTCTGGGGATTCATGGTTTTGGTTAATTGGGCTTGGCTTTCTTTGGTTCATTGGAAATGAAACCTGGAAAATACGCTCCATGATCACGGCAATATCTATCTTAATCCTAGCTGCTCTGGTCTTATTGATCAAATTTTCTATAAGAAGAAAACGACCAGACGGTAAGTGGGGGGATATTTATCGTAAGACGGACCCCCACTCTTTCCCTTCTGGTCATGCTGCTCGTGCGGCTATGTTAGCGATATTAGCTATTGGGATTAGCCCAGGCATTATTGGTTTGCTTCTGGCTATCTGGGCGCCGCTTGTTATTCTTGCCAGAGTGTTCATGGGGGTACATTATCTATCTGATGTGATTGCAGGAGCGCTCTTAGGAATCTGTGCAGGGTTATTGGCTCTCCTGATCATTCCCTTATTTGGAGTTCCTTTTTAAAGCCTTCAATCGCCTCAACGGGTGTCGGATCAACGCCATAAAGCATGGCTAAATAATAGGTCACATAATCGCCTAAATGTAAGCAGCTCCACATATTTGCTAGTGATGATTCACCTAATGCGTCGACGAAATCAGTTCCCATACCTTCAAGCATAAAGGCTTTCTTTGTCAGCTCGCCGCGAAGGATATTGCGGGGATGGTTATTTTTACTTCTGAGGAAAAGCGCCATCGTTTGGGATAAAAAATTTTCAGGTTGATTGATTCCAGCTAGACTGTTGTGATTTGCTTCTGGCAGGAATTCGAATTGTGCCCATGTCTTCGCGATCTCGCTGATCTGACCTTTCCAACGGCGTGCTACGGGAGCTAAGATCCCAGAAGCGATGACCACCAGCCATCGATCCATCATTTGACCGGCTAAGCGTTTTGCCAGATTATCACTTAATGGGACTTTGGGATTGATCCTTCCTTGTTGTACTTGCATGATGGAGATTGCTTCCATAAGTTCGTTTTGGGGATCGGGTATTAAATCCAGCTGAGTCAGAAGCGATAATAATAGACCAAATGAATACCCTACAGCAGCCCGAGGTTGACCATGATGTTCAAAACGCCATAATGGAATTTGGGCTTCTTGTGCTATCTTGGCGAGTTTTCCTCCTGTGCTGATTGCTAAGCAAGTGCAATTTCTGGAGAGCGCTGTGTCTATTGCAGAGAGAGTCTCTTCTGTGTTTCCGGAGTGTGAACAGGCGATCACCAATGTATCCGGTCCCTTAGCCCATGCGGGTAGATTATAGTCTCGCCATACGAAAATTGGTATACTACATTTATCTTCAACATACGAAGCAAGTAAATCAGCGCCAATTGCAGAACCGCCCATACCAGCAATTAGAATTTGGCGGAAGTCAATTCGGGTTGGAAGATCTTGTTGCAACCCGAGCTCCCAAGCGGTTTGAAGTTGTTCAGGTAAATCAGCAATATGGGAGAGCATATCTTGTTTGTCGATATTTTGAAAAGATGCAAAATCGTCTAGATTTTTTGTGGTCATTTGAATATCCTTTATTCGTCAATAGGTATATTTTTTAAGTTTTTGATTTTTGTCATTAATAGATAGACATTACTTCGCTGCCAACCGGATTGTTTCGCGATATTCCGAGCAATCAATGAGGGTTGTTCATTGGTTTCAAGCGCATTTTGGATGGCTTCGATGATCTTTTCCTCAGACCATTGTTCCCCCTTTTCTGAGTTTCCATTGATGATCAAAGTGATTTCACCGCGTGGTGGCGTCTCTGTATAATATTGGATTGCTTCTCTGACAGAACCCCGAAATATTTCTTCATGAATCTTCGTGAGTTCACGTGCAATTGCAATTTGACGATTACCAAAAATCGATTCGATATCCTTCATGGATGATAGTAATCGATGTGGAGTTTCGAGAAAGATCAATGTATACGATTGTTGTTGAACGCTTATTAATAACGACTGGCGAGCCTCAGATTTCCTTGGCAAGTAGCCAAGGTATAGGAATGCATCCGTGGGTAATCCCGAAGCAACCAAGGCTGCAACTGGTGCGCTTGCGCCAGGAATAGGACTCACTTGGTATCCAGCTTCTAAACAGGCTTTGACGAGTTCGTAGCCCGGATCATTCAACGCGGGTGTGCCAGCATCGGATACTAAGGCGACATTCCCATTTTGTAGAGTATTCAGAATGGGATCAATTTTGGTGAGTTTATTATGCTCATGGTAGCTCATTATTCTTGTTGGGATACTGTAATGGGATAACAATTTTCTTGTTTGACGTGTATCTTCAGCAGCAATGAGGTCTACCTCTTTCAATATTCTGATTGCTCGAGCGCTGAGATCTTCTAAGTTGCCAATTGG
>CAZJMV010000011.1:0-22468 GCA_964547225.1 uncultured Anaerolineaceae bacterium
GGTTGGACAGATGGATAGGCGACGATTAGGTCATCAAAGCCCAAAGACGCCAACCAGGCGCTTTCCTCGACGGTGAAGGTCAGGATGCCGCGGAAGACCGTCGGATCGGTATTGAAGATACGCTGAATCATCCCAACGCTGCGGATGGATTTGGAGCCCAGTCGGATGGTCTTGCCAAACTGCTTCGCCAGTTGGGCGACATAGGCAATATTGGAATCAAAGGCATCCAGGTCAATAAAAGCAAGCGGCAAGCGGTGATCGCGAAAGATCTCCCGGTAAGTTTGGTATTTTTTACTAGGTTCCATATCTATTCCTTTGTAGAGAAGCCATACATTCCCTCTTCTAAAGAATACACCTCATGGTTGTCTTCGGTTATGTGATCAAAAACAATACCGAAGACAGCGCATGAAACCTTTTTAATATCTATATTGCGCTCTTATTAAAAAATAATTGACAGAGGCGCTAAAAATTTAATACTATTAGTCTTCAACGCGGTTGATATGATAGCCAATGATATCGAGCGGGTTCTTACCATGATAGCCTGCGCCTGTACGCCCAGAATAATAACAGCCAAAGATGATGCCGCGCAAGCCCATATTCAATTGGCGCATCAGTGAGGGCAAGGTACCCACTTTATCGAGCGAATTTTCCATCGTGCGCACCAACCATTTCAAAAAACCAACCGGCATCAACGAGAAAATCGTTAAGACCATATTCAAAAGGCTGACATCTTCTTCGGGTAAGTAGGCGATCAAGTTGTCAACCATCTCAATACAACCTAACTCCGAGAAGGATGGAAATTCATTATAGGCGGGGATGAAAACATCTCCCATACGGGTCAACCCGCGTAAGCTAGCAGCGGTAAAATATTCAGATTTCATTGGATCAACTCCTCGCTCAAACGATGCGAAAGCGCCATGACAGTCAAACCCGGGTTGATGCCGGGTGCGTTCGGGATTAGGCTCGAATCGCTGACATAGATGTTCTTCTCACCAAAAACGCGGAAATCTGGCGCGACGACCGCATTCTCTTCGTCGACACCCATGCGCGCCCCCCCCATCAGATGCAAACCGAAATAAGAGCGTGATTCAATGACTTCTTTCGCCCCACTGGCAGCTAGAATTTGCTTCAAAGCTCCAGTGCCATCCGCGCGTCGACGTATGTCTTGATCGGTGAAATGCTTGTTGATTAGCAGATGTCCTTTTTTATCCACACTGATCTCACCGGCATTCTCATCACGCAGCGCGACTTCAGCGCAGGTCATATAGCGATATTGTTTCATGATCTTCTGATGGTCGTGCGCAGAGACATTGAAAAGCATAGCGGTTGAGATCGGTCCGGCATAGACATTTTCGAACTTGAAACCGTTTTTGCGAAATTTTGGGTCTTTGGAGGTCACGGTTTGGAACATGCCTTTATGAGCATTAATCTCTTCATCATAAACGCCAAAGAACATGAACTGCGGATGCGAGCTAAAATACTTACCTAAAGCAGGGAATTTTGGTTTATAACCGGACAGATAGAGCATCTTGGTCGTACCGAAAGCGCCGCCAGCCAGGATCAGATTCTTCGTCTGATATTCTTTCGCTCCGCTGGAAGATTTTGCAAAGACACGCACGGTTTCGCCGGGCTCAAAATGGTCAACTTCTACTTCAGCTTGTACTTCCAACCCAAATTTCTCCGCTTCGCGCACATAAACCACCATGGTGCTCTGTTTCGAATCACGGTGGCAGCCGCCTAAACAACCAATACAGTCATTGTCCTTTTCGTAGGCACAATCGCTTTGGGCGCGGCGCAAAAATTTCCATTCATATCCAAGCGAATCACAACCCTCTGAAAAGAGTTCTGCATTGCGGTTGCGTTCTTCCAAAACAAAAGTATGCAGAGCGAGATGACTTTCAGCTTTGTCATAATAGGGCGCCATCGCTTCGACTGAGAAGAACTCAACACCAGTCTCAGCGCGCCAATCATCAAGCGCGATCGCATCAAAGCGATCCATCAAAGCTTGATTGACCACCGATGAACCACCTACCACTCTAGCGCGTAAAAATGCCATGCGCGCATCATGGCTGAATTCCAAACCTCCACCCCAATAAAGCTGAGCGGAGGCATCGGCTTCGTTTCTAGGATAGGTCTCTTTGGTGAGATATTTACCTGCCTCCAATAGGAGTACATGCGCACCGGCTTTACTCAGATTATATGCCAGCACACCGCCTCCCGTACCAGAACCAATAATAAGATAGTCGTAGATGGTCATTTTTTCTTCTCTCTAGCTAAGTTTTTGCTTTGTCCCGATGCTGTCTAATTGAAGAGCAACGGGTAAGAATGACAGCCATTTGCGCGGACGAGTGAAGAAGGTACGCATCAGGCGCGTCATTAATCTGTATTTCTGTGTTGTTTGAGGATACCAATGGGTCTCAATCGCATTATTATTCGGACCCATAATAATTGATTTAATATTCGAGAAGGTCAGCAAACCGAAATCGCCTTTATAGCGTCCGAAACCGCTCTCTTTGACTCCACCAAAGGGCAGCGCGGGATTGCCTTCGGTTAGCATATGATTGTTGATCGAAACGTTACCGGTGCGGATAGCACGCGCAACGCGTTCAGCGCGTTGGAGGTCCTTGCTCCATACACTAGCGCTCAAGCCATAGGGTGAGTCATTCGCTAACTCGATCGCTTCGGCTTCGCTGCTGAAAGGCATGATCGGTAAGACAGCCCCAAAGGTTTCTTCAGTGAGCAAGCGCATTTGATGATCAACGTTCACCACAACAGTGGGGGGAAAGTGCAAGGTATCTCCTAACCGCTCACCGCCGGTCATAATTTTTGCGCCTTTTTGTACAGCGTCAGCGAGCTGAGATTCGATGATCTCCAATTGGAATGCCGCTGTCATGCAGCCGATATCAGCCTTGCCAATTTCAGCCGCTTCACCGGCGGGAGTCGCTAGGCGAAGTTGCTTGGTGAGCGCGACGACTTTCTCCACGAATTGGTCATAAATGCTTTCGTGGACATAACAGCGCTCCAGCGAGGTGCAGCTTTGTCCGGCATTCGTGAAGGCGCTCCAGACCACGCCATTCGCAGTTCGTTCTATATCGACATCTTCAAATACCAAAGCCGGGTCTTTGCCGCCCAATTCCAAATCGACCGGGATGAGCTCTTGAGCAGCAGCAGCCATGATCTGCTTGCCAGCGCGCACACTGCCGGTGAAATGGATCTTGTCGGGTTTATGCTCGATCAGTGCCGCGCCAGTCTCTTTGCCACCGTAAACGATTTGGATCGCATCCTTGGGAAAATCCGCTCCCTCCATGATCTCTTCATATAAGCCTTTCAAAGGAGTCACTTCAGAGGGTTTATAGACGACCGCGTTGCCAGCCAAGAAGGCTAACAAAGAAGGCACAAAACATTGATACAAGGGATAATTCCAGGGCGAAATAATCAGCAAGACTCCCAGCGGTTCATAAACGATTTTGGATTTCTTCCCCATCAGCACAATTGGCGTGTGAACAGTCTGATCGGCGAGGATCTTGGGAGCCGCATCACGGTAGTAGTCGACCAGATCACAGATTTCGAAGAGCTCGGTGGAAAGGGCATCAAAACGGGTTTTACCGGTCTCACGCACAAGACGATCGATGATCTCTTCTTGATGAGCGATCAAGTAGTCGGAAATACGCACTGCCGCAGCGATGCGTTCTGAGATTGACATAGCCGCGATCTGGTTTTGGGCAGCACGGGCGCGCTGGAAACGCTCGGTTAATTCCTCCTCCATAGGCGGCTCGACCTCATATAAGAATTCATTTGTGGAGGGATTTTTGACGTTAATCATAATTTAACATTTTACCATTAAAAAGTCTTTATATCAAATATTTTGTAAAGATAATGATAAAAACATCCACAAATATCACTTTTATTCGGTCTTATATAACTTATATTTAATATACTCTATTAACGGACGTTAACTAATCCATCCCCTCATAGAGGTTAGAGAAGCAAGATAAGGATGGTCTGATTCGCTATTCGATTATTGGTTATCCTTTTCGGTGTTCTTTTTTGTCTAATGAGCGCGAACTGGTATTGTAATCCGGAATAAGGCAGCGGACGCGAGGATGGAGCGTGTGCTTGCGGGGACGCAAGCTTGAGCGAGGAGGGTGAGAATTTTACCCCCTATTCGCTGCGCTCAACTTCTCCAATTGCGCGACATGTTGGGGGTTGTAAGCATCCCCAAATTTAGTCTTGGGCAGGCTTTCTTTTTTCGCCATAAGCTGCTCGTATCGCTCGTCATCAACAAAGGCAACGCAGCGACCAATGCTCGATTCGCCGTCCACAAAGCGCCAAGGAAAAAAGCCGATCTCGACGCGTTGATTTAGCAGCAGGTCAATATCACCGCCAACACATTCAGCATGAATGATACCGTAGGGAAACATCTCTAAGTGCATTAACTGATACTTAGAGTCGTCAAAGACCTCCGCTAACGCCTTGCCATACTTCTTTTGAAAGACCTTTTCCGCTTGACGCGCCTGACGCGGCATCCAATCGCGGATGATCGTATTCATGGGATGATCGGCGCTGCCGCAATCGACCCCCAGCCAGCGCAGCTTCTTGGTTTTCGCCCATTCGGCAAACTCACGGTCAGGCCCGGGATGTTTGACCATATAACGGATTTCATCAGCCGATACCTGATCCCAGCCAAAATGATGATAGCCGGTGTGAATGAGCAAAATATCGCCTTCTCGCACCTCGACACGCTGCTCGACCATCTTACTGGTGTAGATCTCATAATCTCCGACTGCATCACTGAGATCAACGATCACACCATCATGAACCAGGAAGTCCATTTCCAAGGAAGCGATATCTTTACCGGGGGTATGGAAATGGATTTCGCCATCCAGGTGTGTGCCAAGATGGTTGGAATGGGTGACGATCTGACCATTTGCGCCGTTGGGCGCCAGACGCTTGAAATACTTGATCTGCAGCGGTTCGTAAGTAGGCCAAGGCGGAGTGCCGATACCGAGTGGGACAGTTAGATCTATGATCTTCATGGGTAACTCTCCTTCGTTTTAAAAAAAATGATTTATTTTTTAGTTGATTAAGCTTCCTTCCGAAAGGTTTCAAACGCTTTAACAAAACAGGCTTGCGGGGCGCGTAAAATACCCGCGCCAACCATGCCGATGCCGGGGTCTTTATGGGCTATGCCGGTATTGATCTGCGGTAAGATTCCAGTTTCCATCACACGCCGAATATCAATACCCAAGGGTGTCCCGCGGAAGTCCAATGCCGGGATGGTGAAGTTAGGATGTTCACTGAAGGTGATCTCGTACATCTCCAGGGTAGTACTAAGCGCCAGGTCGGGGGCGCCGCCGACAAACTGCGTGATGGCTGGAGCAGCCGCCATAGCAAAGGCACCGTATCCAGCCGTCTCGGTGATGGTGCTGTCGCCAATATCCGGGTTGGCATCCGCAGCGGTGAAACCGGGCAGATAGAGCCCATCAACAACGCCTGCCGGCGTAGTGAACCAACACTGCGGCATACTGGCGATACGGATGCCAAAATCAGTGCCGTTACGCGCCATCACAGTCACGATGCTACTGCCAGGGATACCTTCAGCGGCTTCCAGGGCAGCTTTACCTGCCGGCATGCTCAAGTTTAAGAAAAAATGATCATTACGGTCAATGAATTCGATCACACGCGCCAGGTTCTCGTTATCCTGATTGGTGCGCGCTAAGGCAGGCGCAATCGAACGTAAGAAGAGGGAAGTGCCAGCGCGGTTGCGGTTGTGCGCTTCATCACCCATATGCAACGCCTGTGCGATCAAGCTTTTAATATTAATGCCATCCGACATCCGATGCAAAGCGCGATCAAGCGTTGGATAGAGTACGTTCTCCATCCACTTAAGACGCTGATAAACCTCTTCTCCCATTGCGCCATAACGCAGTACCTTACCAAGCCCTTCATTTAATGTACAGTATGCATAGTTACCATAAGTCTTATTCTCGATGATGAAGACCGGCATACTGGGTGAGACAACGCCAGCCATTGGTCCAACGGTATGATGGTCATGGCAGGGAGAGAACTCAATCTCCCCGGAAGCAGCCAACGACTCAGCTTCTTGGGCATCGACAGCCAAGCCTTCATAGATCAGCGCGCCCATCACCGCGCCGCGCGTCGGTCCACACATTCGTTCCCATTCGATCGGTGGTCCGGCATGCAGGATCATTTGCTTGTGCATGCCAGGGATCATGGTACGCGCAATCCCCATCCCAATCAGGACTGGTTGCGCCTCCTGAATACGCTTGACGACTTCTTGATTGGCTTGGTCAATGTCGATCCCTGAGGCAGTTTTTTCTAAATGAGGGATACCGTCAACAGGCGGCTGCCAATCGATATCCACAACCGGTACTTCTTGCTGACGCAGTGCATCTGCCATACTACTCAAACCCAAGTTGAGGACTTTTAAGGGTGTCCCAAATATGCCGCTAGGTGTATTCATCAATCGCTCCCGAATCAAAAATCATCCTTTAAAAAAAATAAAACCAGCCAGAAGTGCCGCAGCCGCATTTGATTCACAAACGATTACTCCTGCGCTCTCCAATTGGCTGATCGTCTGAGAAAGATTCTGTGGATCGCCTTGTGCAGCGACGATACTACTGATGACGATCACATCACGTCCATCCTGATATGCACTGTCTTTTAGTTCGCGTATTGTTGGCGCAATCTGCGCGGCTGGATCAGGATGAGCGCCATATCCTAACACGACATCCAAGAGAATTACGCCTACCAGAGGATCTTGTGCCTCCTGTAGCACTCGCCGCATCCGAAGATCAAAATCGATCATCGGATGCGGGCGTCCAATGGTAAACTCTTCCTCCCCTAAGTCAATCGCACTGTGAGCGATCGAATGGGTAGGATCTTCAAGTAGCGGATTTCCGGGCAGTGGGGCATTTGAAAATACTGGCTCTTTCAGCATCTCTTTCCAGATCAACTGTGCTTCGTAACACAACGTCCCGCCAGAATAAAGACCACGCAAGTAAACCTGATCGGGGGTTAATTCGGCGCGCAGCTCTTGGGCTAGCGCCTGCAAACGGCTGCGTTGTTCTCCCAACCAGGTCTGAAGATCAGGCATTTCCAGACCGGAGAGCAATGCAGCGAGATAAGCAGTTTCCTGAAGCGTGTTAGATGGAAGAATATTCGCTGCAGGGCTTTGCCATTCACTACCCAAGAAACAGACTACGCTAGGCTTCGAACTGCATTGGACGGCGGATAATACCTTCTGTGTGATCTCTGTAGAAGGCGGTTTGCTGATCAGGACGATCACTTGCGTATCAGGATCATCTTGCAAAGCAGACAGCGCTTCAAGCATCATCATTCCTGCAACTTTTTTATGCAGGTCTCTTCCACCAACACCAATGCCCTGGGTAATCCCTGAACCGAAACGAGCTAGGAGCGTGCTGACCTCCTGCAAACCGGTACCAGCCGCTGAGATAATGCCGACTGGTCCAGATGGGATCTGATTGGCAAATCCAAGAGCAACGCCATTGATCAAACTAGTGCCTGCGCCAGGACCCATCAGCAGTAAGCCGTGCGCTTTGGCATAGGTTTTCAGAGCGATCTCATCCTCTAGCGAGACATTATCGCTGAATAATAAGACATGCAGTCCATTTTTAAGCGCCTGCCAAGCTTCGGCAGCGGCATATCGCCCAGCGACCGAAATGACTGCCAAGTTCAACGCTGGGTCTGCTGATATTGCAGCATGGATAGTCTTCGGTTGATATGCTACAGTAGTTGAAGAATTCTTTTTCTTGCTCAATAAACTTTGGGCGTCTTCCAAAGCTCGTTGAAGTAGCTGCGTATCTTCACCACGCACAACAATCACCAAATCATTCACACCAGCTTGCCGAGCTGCTTCACTGAACAGACCAGCTTGTTCCAGAATAGATTTGTTAGCAGGCGTCGCCATCACCACAGCAGCATCTTCAACCCCCTCGCGATCAGCCAATTCACGGGCAACCAACATCAGACTGACCGAATCATAATAAGTACTGGTTTTAACCAGTGTCTCTAATCCCATCTAATTCTCCTGTATTTCATGTAACCAATCCAGCCTCTAACATCGCTAGATAGACTTTCTCTGCCGTAAAGGGAGGTCCATCCAAGCGCACGCCAACCGCATCATAGATCGCATTAGCAATCGCTGGAATGGTCGGAACCATGGGATGCTCGCCAACGCCGCGCGCCCCCCACGGACCATCATCCTGCGGCTCCTCAATGATGATCGTCTCAATCTGCTGTGGAGTATCACAAGCCGTCGCGATACGATAATCGACAAAACTAGGATTTTGCAGGACTCCTTCTTTTAGCTGTAAACTCTCAAAGAGCGCTGAACTGATGCCCTGCACGACACCCCCTTCAACTTGTGTGCGTACGAGGTCGGGGTTGATCGCTCTGCCGACATCGAAGGCTGAAACCACACGCAGCACATCGACACGTCCGTTCTTCAGATCAACTTCGACTTCTACAGCCTGCGCGCCGGTGGTATAGTGCACAACGGCGCGCTCACCTTGACCGGTCTCAGGATCGAGTCCAGTTACATAGGTGGGCATAAACTTACCGCGCCCAATCACTGGTCCACCGATCCAACCTTGATCGTCGGGTTTGGGTAATCCATAAATAACCAGATCTCGCAGCGGCATCTCACGTTCGCTGGTATAGGAGACAACGATCCCATTGCGAATATCAAGCTGATCAGGGTCTTCATCCCATGCTTGAGAGACAAGATCGAGGATCTGCTTTCGAGCATCCAAGGCAGCATTGACGATCGCATTCCCCATACTCCAGGTCAAGCGGCTGGCAACAGTCTGCCATTCATAGGGACTGTAACGCGTATCAACCGGTGTGGCGACACGCACCCAATCATAGGGTATTCCCAAGGCAGCGGCAGCCATCTGCGCTGCAGCGGTAAAAGCGCCCTGCCCGATCTCTTGACCACCCACACCAAGATTGACTTTAGCATCCTCCGTGAATTCAACCCAGGCGCTTGAGCCAGCATTGGGCGGCATGGCAGGCGCTTTCCACATGATCGCCAGTCCTTTGCCGCGTTTCTTTTGCGGGCTGCTTGGCTTTGTCTTGATCCCCCATTCAATCGCCTGAGCTGCTTTCTCAACGCACTCCGGGAGTCCGGTGGGGTGCATACGGCTGCCGGTCACCAACACACTGCCGGTTTTAAGACAATTCAATCTACGCATCGCAAGTGGGTCAATGCCAATTTGATTGGCTAATTCATCAATGCACTGTTCAAGACCAGCGTGCATTTCAGGCATCCCAAAACCACGCATTGGTCCTCCAACCGGATGATTAGTATACACACAATAGCTGTCAGTCTTAACATTGGGTACCTCATATGGTCCGCTGCTGGAGTAGCCGCTGGCACGAGTGATATTGACGCCATACTCGGTATAAGCGCCGCCATCCCAATAAAAGGTATTTTCCATCGCAAGCAGTTTTCCGTTTGAATCGCAACCCATTTTAAATGAAGCGATCAACCCCTGGCGCACAAAGGCGGTGTAAAACTCCTCTTCACGCGTCAATAACAACTTTACGGGAACCCCTCCTACTTTCATGGCAATCGCAACCGCCAACGCTTCCATGCTCACGCCGGCTTTGCTGCCAAAACCGCCGCCAACATAGGGGGCGATCACGCGGATATCGCTTTGTGAGATACCTAACGCTTGTGCGATCAAATTGCGCTGCGCGAAAGGCGATTGCGAACTGCCCCACAAGGTCAGTCTGCCATCAGCTTCCATTTTCGCGACAGCGATATGCGGCTCAATAGGCACATGCTGGATATGAGGAATACGGTACTTGCGCTCAACAACCGCGGCACACTTTCCCCAGGCGCTGTCGACATCGCCTTTACGGATCTTAAAATAATTAGAGATATTCGTACCAGCTTGTGGGAAGATGAAATTAGCCACCTGATATTCAGTCAGCTTGGGGTGCAATATGGGCGCGCTTGGACTGGCACCAAATTCTGCATCAAAGACCGCATCAAGCGGCTCATAATCGACCTTGATCAAGTCAAGCGCCTGCTGTGCGATCTCAGCGCTATCAGCTGCCACGCCTGCAACCGGGTCGCCAACATAGCGTACGGTATCGCGACAAAAGATATGCCGATCCTGCAAGTAAAGACCGATATAACCGGGATAATCGGCGCCAGTAACCACGACCCTAACGCCCGCTAAAGCCTCTGCCTGACGGGTATCGATGGAGATGATACGAGCATGCGGATGCGGGCTGCGTTTGATGCGCGCATGATATAGACGTTCGCCGAATTGAATATCATCCGCAAATATCGCTGATCCAGTTACTTTCTCGCGCGCGTCAATACGCGTTACGCTTTCCCCAATCGGACTGGGAATGCTACTTTTCGATTGATCACTAGACATTGGACCACTCCTCTCCACGCCAGTCATGAACTGGCAGCTTCTTTGATCCCCTCAATGATGCGTACATAACCTGTACAACGGCAAAGGTTGCCAACCAGAGCCTCCTGTATCTCAGTATCGTTAGGATGAGGATTGCGATCGAGCAAAGCACGCGCGGCTATAAGCATTCCTGGTGTGCAGAATCCACACTGCACAGCGTTGGCATCGATCAGCGATTGCTGCAGTACGCTTAATTGCTGATCATTCGCTAATCCTTCTACCGTAATGATCTCAGCCCCATCACACTCAACCGCCAGCACCAAGCAACTGTTCACCGGTTCATCATTCATCAGCACCGTACAAGCGCCGCATTCACCCGCATGACAGCCATTCTTCGTACCAGTCAGACACAACTGCTCACGCAGTAAACCTAATAAGGTCTGATTGGATGAGACCTGCACCTGCTCGCGTCTGCCATTTACAACTAATCCGATCTGATGTTCAGCCATCGTAACCTCCTTGATTGATCCAACCCGTCAGAGCCAAACAGACCTCGTCAAGAGCTTGTTCAGTGAGATTGCGTACCATTAAACGGCGGTATCTGGCGCTGGCACGCGTGTCATCGATAGGCGCACTAGCTTGCATAGCAATCAACGCAGCTTGATGCAGACTAACTTCTGTCATCGGCGCGCTAGCAAGGTACTCTTCAACAGCATGCACAATCAATGGTGTCGGCGCTACAGATGCCAACGCTAATCGGTAATGGAAACCGGAAGGATTGGTCGTAGATGGATATCCAATCGCGGTTACTCCAACAAGCGCCAAATCGCTGGCTTTATTGCGTCCCAATTTTATATAGACACCAACCAATCCCTGCGGTGGCGGAGGTAGGATTAGACGTGTAACGATCTCGCCTGGTTTTAAGCTCGTCTTTCCGGGAGCAGTGAAGAACGTCTCTAACGCTTGGCGGTGTGTACCAGCCGTTGAATACACTTCCAATTCACCTTTCAGTAAGAGACAAGCACCAGTGGTGTCCGCAGCAGGAGAAGCGTTGCAGATATTACCAACGATCGTAGCTCTGTTGCGTAAGGTGTAACTGGCGACAGAGCGAGCAGCCTGTACCAAGACTGGATAATGCTCTTGAGCTGGTTCAAAGGCGATCAACGTATTCATAGTCACCGCCGCCCCAACAGAGAGACCACTTTGGGGGTCATAGGTGATCTGCTGCATACCTGGCAGCGCTTTGATATCGACTAAATAACGATCATGCCAATACCCATCGCGCATACGCACGAAGATATCCGTCCCCCCTAATAAAGGACGCGCCTGCTCAGGATGCAATGCTAAAAATTGACTGGCATCCGCAATCGTATCAGGTTTGATATAATCAAAACTAGGTAGTCCAGGACTTGAATTTTCCATTCGTGAAACCTCCTCATCTGAGTGGCTCGAAACTCTAAGCCCCCTGGATGGATTGTGAAATATTATTCCTATTATACCTGAAAAATATATTGAATACGATTTGAATAATCACAAATTTGATAATAACTTAAGCATTACATAATCATTTTTAATTGCAGTAATATTTTTTTAGAGGATGGAGTCAGTCATTGAAAGCGCTCTCGATAGGTTGCTTGGCAGAAGAAATTCTTAAAAAGCGATTGGAAGCAATTGTGTATGGCAGCAATTCACAGGGCATATTTTTGAATACTACTGAGAATTGGCTGCTTTACTTGAGCAAGGAACGCTTCAGAGGACCTTTAACGATCAATCTGCAAGAATCTCAAATCAACACGCTCTCTAGTATTCGTATCGGAGATACTGCAAATCTATCTGCTCAAACACTCAACTTCCCAAGGAAGGGCTGCAAGATCCAGCTTGAGGAGAACTTGGTATGGCGCCCAAGTAAAGCAGAACTAAAAGTAAAATTCCTTGAGGAAAACCGTGACGCCGCGAGGAATTCATTACAGAAATGGAAACAGAAAAATGCCAAGCAGCGAAAGGATCAGCAGAGATATGCAATCCCAAACTCTATGCTCGAGCAAGTCCGGCAGGCATTTAACCACCAGGATATTCATCTTCTGAAAACTGCCTTAATCTCACTACTGGGTTATGGGATTGGGTTAACGCCTAGCGGAGATGATTTTGTGGTCGGGTTGCTGCTGCGGTTGAATCGCTGCGGGGATGTTTGGATAAAAGGGGTTAATTTAGAGAGCCTCAACCGATGGGTAGTAGAACAGGCAGCTAACCACACAAGCCTGTTAAGCGCTAATCTAATCGAGTGCGCTACGATGGGATTAGCTGACGAGCGTTTGATTGCTGCGTTGGATTGGTTAGTTAGAGGTGAAGTGGAAGATCTACATGCGATAGAGGGTTTGCTAGGCTGGGGACATTCATCTGGAGAAGCAGTGTTGGAAGGATTTTTGTTTGTTGGTTAATGGTTGATTTTGAGGGTTGAGATGTTATGGACACCCCCATCCCCCGACCTCTTCCCCCTGTATAGTGTATAGACCGGATACATAAAGGGGGAAGGGGAGTCGGAGTCTCGTAATCTCCAACTCCCTAGCGCGGGAGACGAACCGGAAGACTGGGTACGCGTTCTCTCCTCTCCCCAAAGTGAGAGAGGGGTTGGTATTAGTCGAGAGCGCCCACGCTACGCGGTGACAAGAGAAATACCGCCTGCCGTCCCGCAGGCTCGAGTATTGTTGCAGGCACAAAGAGGATATTGGGCTTTTATCCCTAGTCCGCTGCAGACGCAATTTGTTTGGTCTTCTGACTTGGTGCATTTGCTGACCGAAGCGGAACGTGCATTGGTAAAACTGCTGGAGAGTGGCAAGACTTTCCCGAACCCTCATATTATAGTGAAGCCTTTTATTCGAATAGAAACAGTACTCTCTTCACGAATTGAGGGTACATTTACCTCACTTTTCCCCAGCTGCGCAGGAAGGAATAGATGCCGTAGATAAGGAAAAAGACACCCACTGCAACCAGAAAAAGGAAAGCGCCGAGACTTTCATTTGTGATGGGATGTTCTTTTGCAACCATATAGAGCATATAGAACCAACCCATTGCCATCAATAGGCTGAGGGTTCCTAAGAAGATATTCACCCACACGCGATCACTCATTATAGTGGTCTGCATTGATTTAGATAAATTGTATTCTTGCTGTGAAATTTGTTGATTGTGGGAGGCATGCTCGCCCTGGTTTCTGGTATTCCATTTTTTAATTAGTTTAATGGTCTCATTAACCCCCAAAACAAGCCCAACCAATCCACCTAGAAGGAAGCCAATCTCAACTGGAGTCATAGCATATTATCCTTTTAAAATTCACGAGTGAATGAAATGAATTATATCATGCTCTCATTCCAATATACCTCAAAATTTATACTTACAGAATTGTAATGTTCAATTATAATAATGTCATAAAAGATCAATCCGCTGATCCACTTACCTGCTTGAAGAAAAATAACTCTGATCAATTGGGTAGGGATGGATCATAGACTGAAATTGAGTAGGAGCTATGGAGAAAATGAATAGAAAATGGTCTGCTTTTGTGGTATTTCTAATCATCAATCTTGCTCTCATTAATGCCTGCAGTGCTTTCAAAACAGAACCGGTTGAATTTTCCATGCTCTACAATCAAAAGGACTCAGCGCCATTTCAGGAAGATTGGTTGATCCTAAAAGAATATGAAAAGCGCAAAAAGGTACGTTTTGATGTCCGTATCGGAGATGATGCCGATTACGACAAAGCTGTTCAACAGACATTTGAGTCTGGAGATCTGCCGGATATTATCCTGAAAGCCTATCCAATGAGTATTGAACACTATGCAGTCAAAGGGTTATTGCTTCCTTTCAGCGATTATGAAGAGCAGATGCCTTTTTTACAAGCGTATATCCAAGAACATGATCTGGAAGACGAACTGGACAAGCTGCGCCTGGAAAACGGAAAATACTATATCTTGCCCGGTTATCAACGGCAAATCCAAGTGCAGCAATGGGTCTATCGACGGGATTTATTTGAGAAACACCAATTGGGGATACCAGACACATACGATGAACTGCTCGATGACATGACCTTTCTAAAAGAAAATTACCCTGAAGTAACCCCTATGACTTCTCTTTGGGAAGGCGCACATCTCCTTGCAATGATAGGCGCTGGTTATGGTATCCCAGCCGGTTGGAACGGAGTGCAGTACTATGATGAGGAAGAGAAGCTTTGGTATTACGCGCCAGCTACTGAAAACTACCGTGAGATGCTTGCCTATCTCAAACGCTGTTATGAGGCGAATATTTTTGACCCCGAGACCTTCACACAAAGCGACCTGGAATATATGCAAAAAATCGAAGATGGGCGCGCGATCTATACCCCAAGTTGGATTACTTCTGGCTTTAGCGCTTGGAATGAAAAATTGAGAGCCAATGGCATTCCGGATGGCGAATGGGCGCCTATGCCTGTTCCGGAGAGCACGATCGGTATGCGAGCGTTACCACCAGTCAACCCCTTCCGGAAAGGATTGATCGTTCCGGCTCGGGTGATCAATGAACCCTACTTCGAAAAACTGATTGCGTTTCTGGATTGGGCGGTTTATTCAGAAGAAGGCATGACGCTAAGCGCCTGGGGAGTACAAGGGGTTACTTACGAGACGATCCCCAGTGGGAAGATTTTCATGCCGGAGATCGCAACACCCAAAAACCCCCAAGGTCATCTGGATATCACCATGGATTTTGGACTGTATACGTTCTTTGACTTGAATGAGAATGAAGAATATGAAGACTATAAAAAACCAGACGAGATTGTTGCCTTCCTAGACAGGTCTTTAGCAGCCGGGGAGACACTTCGCTTAGCGCCAGATTTAAAACTGGATGTAGAGCAAATTGACGCTGCCCAGTTAATCCTAGACAAACTAGATCCTTATGCCAACGAAATGCTGCGTGCCTTTATCATCGGAGAGATGAATCCTGATGAAGATTGGGATACTTATATCGCTGAATTAGAGAAAAGAGGTTATCGAACAGTAGAGGAGATATGGAATATCGCCTGGCGAGAGTCAAAATAGGAATAGACTCTCCTGCATAAAAAAAGATTATTGAAAGAGATGATGTTTTGCTGCCTATTCAAAAATTTTTTTCGCATAATTTTGTAAAGAGGATATGGGGTTTTTTGGGAACAAATCGATTCCTATATTTACTGGGTGCATTTTTGCTGTTGATTTCCCTGATCCTGTGGCAGGTGCAAGATGCACACTACAAGTCACAATTAATTTCAAACAGCAGATCAACAGCACGCACCTATACCAGCGAAGCAGAGAGCCGATATAACCGCATCATCGATGCTCTTGAAATCTTGGCATCTCAAGGCGCGCCTATAGAACCTAAAGAAATCAGCGATTGGAAAAAGGATGCTATCTTTTATATCGACACGTTTGAAGGTTTGAACACGATCATATGGATCGATAATAATCTGCGGGTACGAGAAATCCAACCCAATGCCAAATCGGATTTTTATCCACAGGGATTATTCGCGACTGATATCACGACAGAGACATCCGAGCTATTTATATGGATACCTTGTGAAAATGGCGTTGTTTTCACAGGGTATATGCTTGGTATTGTTAGTTTAGAAGATTTTGTTTCGCCGATAATCGATGAGTTAGAGAATAATTATATGCTCAGAATCTCGCGCGAATTAGAGACAGTCTACATCACCAAAAATTGGCAACCTGTCGATGAGCAGTATGAAGTTAGTCATCTTGCAACCTTAAAAGATACTACATCCCTAAATTTCTCCTTAGCCCCCACCCAAGCGATGATCAATAAGGCGAGTTCTTACGCCAGAAATACACTCTTCTTCAGCTTATTCCTTTCAATATTAACCCTACTGGCGGTTTATTTAGCACAGAACTACAATGCCATCGCATTACTTACCGAAAGACGGTATCGCAACCTTTTCGAGGCATCTCAAGATGCGATCTTCTTAGTAGATAAGCAAGGCGTTTTCAAGGATGCAAACCCGGCAGCGACCAAATTAGTCGGATATTCACTCGCTGAATTAAAACAAAAAACGTTCCATGAGATTCAATTTCAAAATGCTTCTGAACATCGAGAAGGCGTTTCACTATTTCAGGAGGAAAGCGGAAAAGATGAGCGTTTAATCCAGCACAAACAAGGGCATTCGATTCCTGTGGATCTGCTCTATTCACCAGTTACAGCAGCTCAGGAACAGAAATATACTTTAATCTTGGCGCGAGATATTACAGAGCGAAAATGGGCAGAAGCGGAGATCAAAGCCTATTCCGAGCAATTGGAGGAAAAAGTTATTGAACGAACACACGCGCTGGAAGAAGCTCAAGAAAAGATCATTCAGCAGGAACGATTAGCTGTTTTGGGGGAATTGGCGGGAGGTGTTGCTCATGAACTTCGTAATCCACTTGGGGTGATCACCAATGCGATCTATTATCTGCAAATCACGCTCGGCGATATCGATGAGAGCGGTCAAAAATATCTTACGCTCATCGAAAATGAAGCAAAAAACGCTGCCAAGATCATCTCGGACTTGCTCGACTATACTCATATTAACAAGGGAAAACGCATTGATTGTCAAATTTCCACGTTAATTGATCCAGTGATTAACTTCTATCCTTATCCACAAAATATAAATATTGAATTATCAATCCCAGATGACATCCCCACAATCCATGTTGATCCACAACAGATAAACAAAGTACTGACCAATCTGATCACGAATGCGTATCAATCGATGCCTGAAGGGGGGCAGATTCAGATATCAGCAATCGAATTGAACAATGAAGTTCAAGTATCAATATCAGATGAAGGTTCGGGCATTAAACCTGAACATAGAGAAAAAATCTTTGAACCGCTGTTCACAACCAAAGCAAGAGGCATCGGACTTGGATTAGCGACCAGCCAAAAATTGATGAAGATCAACAATGGCTATATAGATTTCACAAGCCAGCCGGGGGAAGGCAGCACATTCAGATTGCATTTCCCGCTTTCCTTATGATGACCATTTGTATTCTGATTAGTATTGATGGCTTACGACCGGATGCCATTCGGCAGGTCGATTGCCCTAATATAAAAAAGATCATCTCAACAGGATCTTCAACCATGAAGGCTAGCTCTGTAACGCCGAGTATAACCTTACCCTGTCACACATCCATTTTTCACAGTGTACCCCCATCCCGCCATGGCATTTTAACCAATGATTGGCGCCCTATGGCAAGACCTGTTCCAGGTTTGATCGATATAGCTAATCAGCAAGATAAACACTGCGGTTTCTTTACCAACTGGGAAAATCTACGTGACCTCAGTCGACCTGGAAGCCTAGAATACAGTTATTTCATCCGCACGGCTGAACTTCATCCCCCGACACCATATGGTGATCATTTAGTTGCTGAAGCGGCTCAGCAATATTTATCCAAAAACCAACTCGATTTCTCATTTGTTTATTTCGGAACGCTGGATGTCTATGGACACTTATACGGCTGGATGTCTGAAGAATACCTGGCACAGTTAGAAAATGTGGATTCTGCGCTTGGTATTCTTTTAGATGGACTACCTAAGGATACTACGATTTTACTGCTCAGTGATCATGGGGGACACGAGCGCAACCATGGTACCGATTCAGCAGAAGATATGATCATTCCGTGGATAATTTCTGGACCTGGAATTCGATCAGGCTATCAAATTCAGACGAATGTAAACCTAATTGATACAGCGCCAACTATTGCAAAAATTCTCGATCTAAAAGTACCCGATCTTTGGGAAGGCATGCGTATTGAGGAAATTTTTATTGAATGAAGACTACTATCTTAACATGAATCGTAGTGTAGAACACAACGATTCTCATACTATTGATGAGTTGTTATTTTAATCACTGATTGAAAAAGATGAATTAGCGTGAGGAATTATGAGTAAAAGTAAAAACCCCAAAGATTTTCCGCAATCTACCGATACTTGGTATTTCGCCATTAGGCGATTAGATAGATGGCTTAATAATGCAGATGGTGAGATTATTCGTCCTTATCTATATATCGTTTACAACATGGATTTGGATATCATTCACAATATGTCGATCGAAGAACAATCTAATGAAACAGAAGCGAGGAGAATCCTAATCAAAGCAATGACCGAGCCTACTCCCAAAATGGATATCCCAGTTCACCGACCGGACCGAATATTTTTTGAAGACTTGGCGTTATCAAAAGCGCTATGTACCCAAATAAAGGAATGGGACATAATTTGTAAATATCGATCTCAAAAAGATATCATCGATGAGATCCTAAAAGAAATGGAAAGCAAGGATGAAAATTTTCCACCAAAAATACCGGGATTGCTATCAGGAGAAAAAGTAAGTGTCAAAATCCTTTTACCTTTCTTCAACGCGGCAGCAGAATTCTATCGCGCTGCGCCTTGGATACAATTGAGTAATCACGATATCTTAGCAGTTAAAATCAAACCACAAAAAGAACCCTATTATTTGATCATCATGGGGCAGGCAGGGATACAATATGGTTTTACATTTTATCTGACTTGGGAGGATGTCAAACAGCTATTCTCCGAAAAAGATCATCTGCATGAAGCCGTTCCATCTGGAGGATATCACTATCTATCTTTTGAAAACAAGACACGCATACCTATTGAAGATATAGACGCGATCGAAGATTATCACTTAGAAATCGCAGGAGAAGAAGCCTTTCCAGCGCCATTCATAATCTATTTAGCAGGGGAGATAAAACGTCCGAATCTTGAATTGATCCAATGGTACGAAGCTGCCATGCGAGCAGTGCCGATTTTAGTGAAAGAATATATCAGCCGGAATTCATTAGGCGAGATCGAGGAGGTTGAAGCCAGCATTCCTGTAACCACTTCAGCAGGAAAAGTCACGGTTGAAATAAAAATACCAGCCGGAACAATAGAACGACCGCTTCAAGGAACCTTTACCGATCAAGACGAGGAAGAAGAAATTCCTTTTGATCGAAGACTGTTGGAAGCTGATATGAATCAAATGTTCCCTTCTTTTATAAATATCGACAAGAAATTGGCGAAAGCGCAAAAAATGCTGTATCAAGCTTTGGAAGAAACTAATCCAGCGATACGGATCATTAAAGCCCATCAGGCGCTGCGTGTATCTCCAGATTGTTCAGATGCGTATGTATTACTGGCGGAAGAAGAGGCTAGCTCCCTCAAGGAAGCGATGGATTTATATCGAGAGGGTATTGAAGCTGGAAAACGTGCCCTGGGAGAAGATTATTTCAAAGAAAATGTTGGCGATTTTTGGGGACTAATTGAAACGCGTCCCTTCATGCGCTCCATGGAGGGCTATGCAAACTGCCTCTGGAGATCTGGTCAACGAAAAGAATCGCTTGAAATCTATGAGGAGATGCTTCGCTTAAATCCTGAAGATAACCAAGGAATTCGTTATATTCTTTTAGATCTATACCTTACAATGAATAACACTACGGCGTTAAATCGTTTGCTCAAGGATTACGAAGATGAATATTCTGCAGAGTGGTTCTATACCTATACATTGGTCAAATTCCGAAAACTTGGCGACCGACCAACCGCTCAGCGCCTTTTGAAAAGAGCACTAAGATTTAACCCCTATGTAGCAGACTATCTAACTGGCAAGAAACGTATACCCCATAAGCTGCCAGCTTATATCGGTTTCGGGGATGAGAATGAAGCCATTACCTATGTATCGAATCATCTCAACTACTGGCGTCAAACGGAAGGCGCCGTTGATTGGTTAAAGAAATATCTCTAAGCGAGTATTTTGTCAGCTATTCTTTTGAGACGTATAGATTTCTAAACCGGATTGGATGAAAGCAATCGAATCCTCGTATTCGCGAGCGGTTAAGGAGGCGAATTCTGCCCGTGCGCTGTCTCCCTTTCTGAGCGGAGCCAAACACCCAAGCAGCAATCACATTCGCAAAGGGTTCAAAAACTGCAGCTAATAGATCGAGTTCAATTCTTTCTGACATAAGCTAAGACTTCCGTTCTAAAGCGTTCGAAATCACCTAAATGGCGGTTGATCATGCCCACCAGAATTTCAACATCAATGCGCTCATAACGGTGAACGAAATAATTTCGAAATTGCGCCATACTGCGATAAGCTTCGAAATCTGACAATACCCCAAAATCAATACAGCGTTGAATCGCTTCTGAGCCCGTTGTTCCAGGTGTTTGACCAGAGATGGATAGAAACCGTTGACAAATATCGATGACAATCTCAACCAGCACCTGTAGATTGCGCTCGACAGCTCGCCTAGTCCGCCAATCGTTCTCTAATTGGTCAATCGTTACCTTTCCCAAAGAATACAATTCCCCTAATGTGATATCTAGAGTCTCAAGCTTACGAATAATGACATCGTTGATGTCCATATAACAATTATAATCGATCAGACATAACTAAATGGTTAATGGAAAACCTAATTCTGCACGAACTTCTAAACATAGTTGAATAGCTTCTTTAATATTTTCAAGTGCATCATCTTTTGTAATCCCTTGACTTACACAACCAGGGATTGAAGGACACTCAGCTTTCCAAATACCATCTTCATCACGATCAAGGCTGACTAACATTTTCATTTGTTCTCCAATAATCACCTATTAACAATTCACTTTTTATTTTTCATTCTCCTATGATGATTAATTATACCTTATTCAAGAAATGGACAATTCTTTTATTAGAGGTTGATTTTTGTAACTTAATAAAACGAAATATCGGATAATCTGTCTAACCAATTATGCATTTTCTAATTAGGAAATAAAACTTTTAGTAAACAAGTTGAAGAACATTTTATGATCAAATGTTACTTGCTAATTAGGAATGGAGATTTTTTCCATTATGCGGTATTCTTCTTAACACTCCAAATCAATACGATGACTGCAAGCATAGCTGCCAAGATTGCCACAGCCCATGGGTAAGCAGCGCTGATCGTCTCTACCTGTCCGATATTAACCAGGAAATCGATCATTACACCCACACCCATGAAGAAGGGCAATATGATCACAAGGTTATAAGTCAATGCAAAGACCGATTGATACATGATCCCAACCCCGAACAGTTTGACTGCCCCTAGCCATGGATTCATCTCAAGCGGAAGCTGCGTTCCAACATGCCACAACACATATATAAACGAAGTCAATAAGATCGCTGGCAGGAAGCCAAACGCTTTTTCGAGACGCAGATGAATGAATCCATAATACAAGAACAGCTCAAATAATCCGCCAGCAGCGATCAAAACCACTGCAGATCGCCCAACTTCTCTCCAATCAATTACTGCAAAATCCACCTGGAAGATGATCACCAAACTGAAGAAAGCCGCTAATCCCAGACCTATTAACAGACTCGACAGCCATTTCTCCTTGCGAATCCCAAGCTCAGTCAGGCTGCGCCTTTCTATCAACAAGGTATAACCCCAAGGCACAACAACGCCACAAAACAGCCAGATGCCGACATAAAGGATTAGCCTACCGAATATTGAAGCGCTGGGTATGATGAGCAAACTAGCACTCAATAAAAAAGCCAGTAATCCGGTTCCTATCGCAACCCAAGTACCTCGATCGGGCTGCCAGCGAAGAGTGAACGCCTCCTTTCGTTTGATAATTAAGACAATGATCAATACCACCAATCCCATAAAAACCTGTTCCATCTTACTTCTCCTTAAAATCACCCTTGATCGATCGCCAAATTAACAAGGGAACATTCTGCTCCACAAACTGCACTCTTACGCCTGCAGGTCCTAAAAATATTGCTTCACGAATGCCATGGGTTGGTTCGTATGGCTCTTTTAGGACTTTGATATCATTTGCATGCATTAGGTCAAGAGCAGCATCCAGATCCTTCACCTCTATCGCCAGATGATCTACCCCATAAATCAATGAAGGAGCTGTTTCAACTCCCTCAGCTTTGTTTTCCCAAAGCTCAAGCTCAATTTTGCCTGCTTTCAACATGATGATTTGGTATCCATCATAGGTCACATCCAAACTTACTCGAAAGCCGAGCAGGTCACGGAAGAAATGCAAACC
>CAZJMV010000012.1:0-7592 GCA_964547225.1 uncultured Anaerolineaceae bacterium
GGCAACTTGGCAGCGATGATCCTCAAAGACAGCCCAAATATTGAGATTACCGCATTGGAAATATCCCCAGACATGGTAACCGTCGGAAAAAAACTTATCAGAATTGGACATTCAAATAATCAATGAATTCCCATTCTTACATTCCATTCTAATCAAAAAAGTTAGCCAAGGTGAAAAAAAATGAGAGTAACGATTCTTAATAGTAATCCGGAAAAAAGTAAACTTGATGCGAAGATAATTGAAATCAGGCAAATGCTAGAGAACCATGGATACCAGATAACACAGCTCGATTTAAGCCAACTTGACTTACGCTACTGCGTGGGTTGTTTCGGCTGCTGGGTGAAGACACCCGGTGAATGCGTTGCCCTAGACGCTGCCAAAGAGATCGATCATGCTGTGATCAATTCCGATTTCACACTATGGGCGGCGCATATGAAAATGGGATTCCCGAGCGCAGCTTTGAAAATGGCATTCGACAAGTCGATCCCGCTGGTGCACCCCTACTTTGAAGTCGATCGCGGCGAAGCGCATCACCGACCACGCTACGATCAATATCCGCGGCTGGGATTGCTGCTTGAACCTGAAGAGGATACAGACAGCACAGATATTGAAATCGTGTCCGACATCCTGCGACGGACAGCGATCAATTTGAAGAGCGAATTGGAATTTACACTGACTACGGACAGCGCTGCAGAGTTGATTGCTGATCATATCATGCATAAAAAAGAATATTTTAAACGAAAAACGCAGCACCCCAAAGCAATTCCTGGTATCCGCATCGATCCACCTGAAAATCTAACCATCTTCAACGGTTCGCCGCGAGGACGCAAAGGGAATACGCCGATCATGCTCAAACAATTTGGGAGTGGTTTTGCCTCGATAGGTGGACATCGCTATGAAATCCACCATCTCAATCGTTTGCGCGAACTGGATCAAAACCGCGATCGATATGCGAATGCAGAATGTGCTTGGCTGGGATTTCCACTTTATACCGATGCCATGCCTGGCATGGTCAAGTCATTCATCGAAACGCTGAGTCCGCTGAAAGGCAGAAGAAACAACCCACCCATCGGCTTCCTCGTGCAGTCCGGTTTTCCAGAAGCATCGCATTCGCGCTATCTTGAGCGCTACCTGCAAAAACTAGCCGCCAGATTGGATGCGCCTTATTTAGGGACAATCGTCAAGGGTGGCGGTGAAGCGACGCGTATGCTGCCGGAAAGAGCCAATCAAAGGCTGTTTCGAAATCTGCAAGCGCTAGGGGCGGATTTCGCTCAAAGCGGCTCCTTAGACCCCCATTTGTTAAGAGCAATCGCCGGGGTTGAGCGCTACCCAAGCTATCTGGCGCCTTTTTTCCGAGTCTTTGTGCGCACACCAATCGCCTCCTGGTATTGGGACAGTATGCTGAAAGAAAACAATGCTTATGAAAAACGCTTTGCGAAGCCATATGTGACAAAATCTCCCCAATGCAAATGAGCTTTTTATCTAATCACCAATCAATAAGCATACCCATTTAGATAAAACAGGAAAAGAAATCATGCTTAAAACTGATCAAATATCAACAACACACCCATCGCAAAGTAATTACCCGTTGGAACGAGATAAATGTTATAGAGCAGAGTGATCGATGCTATGAAATCAGGGTTACCAAATGCATGTATTACGACTTCTATCACAGTCTAGGTATCCCGGAAATGACGCGAATGATGTGTGCCGTCGATATCGCCATCTTCAACAGCTACTTACCCAAGGAAATCACTTTCCAACGTAACATTCTTGGCAATCGGATTGTGGATTGCCGCGATGCCTGTCATTTTGTGATCAAGAAACAGATTCCAAATTCAATTGGGTTCACAATCTAAAATATGCTACTATCCTTATTGGCAAGTTACAATTCAAAAACAATAATAAAAGGAATTCATCCTATGTGTAAAATCCCAGAAGCATTTTTTGACCTAGCAGATTGTCCACGTATAGCCGCAATGACGACCATCATGCCGGATGGACAACCGCAAACAACGCCGGTTTGGTGTGATTATAACGGCGAGTATATGCGGGTGAACACGATGCGCGGTTTCCGCAAAGAGAAGAATATACGTCTAAATCCAAAAGTGACCCTGCTGTGTTTTGATCCAGA
Organism: uncultured Anaerolineaceae bacterium; assembly: GCA_964547225.1. Taxonomy (GTDB): domain Bacteria; phylum Chloroflexota; class Anaerolineae; order Anaerolineales; family UBA4823; genus CAZJMV01. The sequence goes on from CAZJMV010000012.1 coordinate 2,135, forward strand.
TGAACCCTTACGCTACCTGGAAGTGCGTGGAAGTGTAGTAGAGATGTCTGAGCAAGGAGCTTTGGAACATCTCGATGCAATTGCTGAGCGTTATACTGGCAAATCGCCTTATTTTGGTGGGTGTGTGCCGATCGAACTAAAAGAAAAAGAGAACCCGGTGCTTTGCAAAATAAAACCCAGCCATATCGTCACATTAGATGCCAGGATGAAGGAGTAATGTAATGAAGATTACTATTCCCGATTCTCATCTCAACTTGGTCACTGAACCGATACATGGTGTACTTACCACGATGATGCCGGATGATCAACCGCAGTCCAGCCTGGTTTGGGTTGGTTTTAACGGAGAATACGCCTATGTCAATACCACCTTAGAACGACAAAAAGGAAAAAATGTTCTCCGAAATCCAAAAGTAAATCTTCTGATCATCGATCCTAAAGACACCACTCGCTATATTGAAATTCGCGGAGAGGCAGAGCTGGTTAAAGATGGAGCACTAGAGAATATAGACGAGGTTACACGTCAATATACAAACCACCCCCAATATTATGGATATGTCTTTCCAAAAGAGCAAAAAGGTAAAGAGACCAGAGTGATTTTGCTCATAAAGCCAAGCCGCGTCAATTTAGATGCAATCCATAGATAGGAGTTGATTGTTTGAATTCCAAACAAGATAGACAACTCTGGTATTCAGAAAATTTTTTATCGTAAATATATACTCATATTCCTCTCATAATTAGTCTACCTAAGTATGATAGGATTAATTGTTTGCTTAAGAGTAGTTCTAAAAATAGAGTGTCAACTTTTGATTTGGAACAATTGCTTGACTTACAATAATTTTATGAAAGGAGTTCCAAATCATGTCTGAAAAACAACAAGGTACAGTAAAATGGTTCAATGGTAGCAAAGGCTACGGTTTCATTGAACGTGAGAATGGGGAAGATCTATTTGTTCATTACAATGCTATTCTTGGCGATGGATACAAGAACCTCGAAGAAGGGCAACGTGTTGAATTCACCGTAGTCCAAGGTCAAAAAGGTCCGCAGGCTCAGGATGTTGTAGCTATATAATTTATAAAAGCTCAATAAAAGGCAGCTCAACACGGGCTGCCTTTTTTGTTATTAAATCACTTCAAGATAGTCTCTGTATTTCATCATGATTATTCTCATCAACACCTCGATCTCCGAGAGTGAATAGACGATTAAAAGCATCCCCTGATGACCATCTCCAATTGACGATCCTAGACTGGTATCAGTCTGCATTAAGCGCAATTTCAGTATTAGTAAAGACTTTATTCAATTAGATCTCAAACTTAATGTAACATAAAGAATTAATAGATGCGATAATATATGCCATGTTTTGTCATATATAGGATGTATAGTACACCTCAGAGTAAGATTCCGAGGTGTATTTTGATAGGTAAAAAAAAAACTCATCCGGATTAGCTAAAGGAGAATTATGATGAAGAAACTAGATTTAAAAAAAGATCTCAAAGCCTATTACCAACCGTCGGCGAAAAAAGTGGAAGTCATCCAGGCGCCGCGCTTCAACTTTCTGATGGTGGATGGCGCAATTGAACCCGGCATGGCGCCGGGCACATCGCCACAGTTCTCAGAAAATATGGGCGCGTTATACGGGTTGGGATATACGCTCAAATTCATGTTCAAGAAACGCGAGCATGACCCCATCGATTATCCGGTGATGGCATCCGAAGGATTGTGGGACGTCACCGACGGCAAATTTGATTTCAACGTCAAAGATAATTGGGTCTATACTTTAATGATGCTGGCGCCGGACTTCATTACCGAAGCGGTTTTTGAGGAGGGGATGGCATTGATGCGCGCGAAGAAAGGCGAGCTGCCAGAGTTTGAGCGCCTGCGCTTAGAACCATTCGAAGAGGGCTTATGCGTTCAAACCATGCATATCGGTCCCTACGCCACGGAGCCGGAGACGCTGGCGAGGATGCAAGCTTTCATGGAAGAGTACGGCTATGAGGACCTGGTCGGTCAGGGCGGCAAACATCATGAGATCTATCTTGGCGACCCCAACCGAGCCGCGCCTGATAAATTGAAAACCGTGCTGCGTCATCCGGTGAAACTAACATAAATAATTCAAACGATACCTATCGATCCAGGTTATAGAAAAAGGAACAGCGAATTCTTTCGATCCAAGACTAAATTATTAGACTCACAGTTTCCAGTATTGGAGTCTGATAATGTGGGAGTAGGCTTATGGATCTAAAGAAAGAGAATGGTACTAAGCGCTTGATTCTGTGTGGATGCAGCTACCTTCCCTAAGTAGCCAGATAGATAAAGTATGTTTCCAGGTCTTCAGCGGTCAATTCTTTGGGGTGTCGCTTGTCATTTAAGAGAATGTACCGCTTGATCCAATTCAGGTAAGTTTGTTCTGTCTTGTAGGCTTTTTTTTATTGGGCGAATGCTGTCACGCACCTGATCGAGCAACTTTTTTGGTTTGGGAATCATTTTTTCTGTGGATAGATTCTTATCCAGTATTTTTAATGGTAAAACAAATTCAACAAATATTATCCTTGATTATTGAATGATAATATAATTTTCTCGAGAATTATTGTGTTTTATTGGGTATAATGTTGATTATGTATGTTTAATACAAGTATTGTTTGGGTTATCACCCCGTTGGGCCTCTCCAACCGAGGTATCTATGGTTGGCTGTGGGGTAAACGCGTCTATCCGCCGCTGATACTACGGTAATAGCGGCTTGTAGTGACTAGCTGTGTATATCGGCTAGTCAGGAAAGAAGGAGAGTGGATGATGAAATCCCAGAGTATTCTAGCAGTCCCATTCGGTTTGAGCCTCGTGATACTTCTGACCATGGGGTTGACCCGCGCTGCCGCCATGCCGGCACAGATGATGGGTTTTCCTGCCCCATCAAAGCTCGAGGTTTCCGCTGCGCCTCACATCCTGGTTCAGTCCAACGCTGTCGTCGGTCCACGGATCCCGATTTGCGAAGAGCCACGCGAGGAAGGTTCACCCGCCACAGCCTACAACCAGCAGGTAGGAAACTATCTGGTCGTGTGGCACTCTAATTTTGGATCAGGTGATACCCGTTTGCAGTCGCGCCTGGTCTATCCGGACGGCGCCCTCAGCGCAATCAATACGCTAACCACCGGTAACACTGACTCAAGCCCGAAAATCGCCTACAACAGCCAACGGAACGAATACCTCATGGTCTTTAACCGGGAGGTGAGCTCCTATGTGCCCGTCAATTATGATGTCTACGGCTTGCGGCTTGACGCCCAGGGCCTGCCGATCGACGTCCCATTCGGCATCAACGTAGATTCGGATGCTCAGTATAGTGCCCGGGTGGTATACAACAGCCACGACGATGAGTATCTCGTTGTCTATCAAAATAAATGGTTTGATGGTGTCGAGGATATTGACGCCAGGCGCATTAGTGGTGAAGGCGTACCGCTCCCGCCAGACAGCGGTGTTAACGTCATCACTGGAGCGATACCGCACCGCGAACCGGATGTAGCCTACAACCCAGTCCAGAACAATTACTTCATCATCTACACGCATGAAGCCAGTCCGACCAGCATCCGTTTCAAGGTCGCTCCAGCCAACCTGGCGGGTCTCAGCAGCAGTTCGGACGCGGAGCTCTGCCCAACCGGTAAAAATCAAGACGAACCAGTCGTGTCGATTGGGGAGGACGAGTTCATGGCTATCTGGCGAGAGATGCAAGATCCGGGTAATCCGTCAAACCCGGACATTCGCGCACGGCGAATCAACGGAATGGGTATACCCCTGGGAGATGAGGCCGGCTTTGACGTTGGAGCTCTGACCCACGACGATGGTGTTTACGGGCCAAGGATCGCTTCGGGGAGGCGCTTTGCCTATCTGGTAGTATGGGTGCGCGACGCTACTGGGCTGCCCTATTCGGAAAATGTTGAGGGTCGCTTCATCCCGCTCTACCAGGATCATCCTAGTAGCAGTGAGCTGTCGATTGACGTCAGTGAAAATGGACAGACGGAAGTCGCCATCACCTGCGCGCCGTCTGGAGACTGTCTGGTGGTGAGCGCCCGCGCAGGGAATGCATGGGACATCTCGGGTCGCCTTGTCAGCCCGTTGCGCGTCTATCTGCCGTTGGCGCTACGACAGTAGGCAATCAAACGCAGGCTGCCCAACCAGCGGCTCCACACGATCTGACTGAGCAGGCGGCTTGTTAAGTTAGTCGAGCCTGCCGCCGGGTTCTAGGGTGAATCATCGGAGCTAGAGCCGCTCAGTGGGTAAGCCGTGTGACATTGAGCCGCTTGTTCAAGAGACATGAGTTTGGACGGAAAGTTCGCCTACACACCGGAACAAGCATTTTCGGCAGTGGCTTCCTACGGTGACGCCAATCGCGCCCAGATGATCTGGATTCACTTGGCGGACTTTTTTCTGATCACTCTCTACACATTGATGTTCTGTTTTTCCATTTCGTGGTTATTCCAGCGCAGCTTCAGTCTCGATAATAGAATGCAAAGACTGAATGTCGTTCCAATCCTTGGAGGTTTCTTCGATGTGCTGGAAAATGTCTGGATCATAACTATAATCCTGGTCTTTCCGGCTCAACCCACAGTCGTGGCTTTGCTGTCTACAATCTCTACGACGGGCAAATATATCATGGGCGTTCCAATTGTTTTGCTATTGGTGATTGGGCTGGTCAAAGCGGCGATGAACAGGTTCAAGGTTCAGGAAGCAGTGATAATTGACTGATATCTGTCCAGAGATACTGTGGTGTTAGTGCGGTATGAGCCCTTAAGGCTGTGTTGCTCAACAAATCCTTCGTGATGGCGGCTGGGACTTTAATGTTGAATTCAAAGGATCATATTTAATTTCTGCGTCAAATGGTTGCATAGAAGTAGATAGCGGACCGTTAGGCGGGCAATAATCCTAGAGATATAGGAGAAAGAAATGGGTTATGAGCACGTTGTTATTACCGAGTTTGGTGGGACAGAAGTGCTCAAGATGATCGAGGAAATTAAATTACCAGAGCTAAAATATGGCGAGGTGCGAGTCAAAGTTCTGGTTACGGGCGCGGCTTTCACAGATGTAATGATTCGTGAAGGCAAATATCCTGTAAGAGGTTTATTATAGGTCAACATCGAAGGTTTGATGATCGCAGCAGGACAGTTTCTCAAACGATTGCTCAAGCACCGGCTGGAGGCGTGTTTTTATTTTTTCAGAGATACCTCGAAGTCATCTGGAGGATATTCTCATCGACTTTTTCAACAACCTGGGTCCTTACGCCACCGAGCCAGAGACGCTGGCGAGGATGCAAACTTTCTTGGAAGGTAACGCATACGCTAAATCTTACTTATTAAGAGGAATAGCGGATTGATATCGCAAAATACCGATCAGCGCTGGCAAAAAGATGATCACGAGGATGGGTCCTAAGGTAAGCGTCATGCGAAAAACGGTCAGATACCAGTGATCGGGGGTT
>CAZJMV010000013.1:0-9840 GCA_964547225.1 uncultured Anaerolineaceae bacterium
AACGATAGTACCATCGACAGAATAATCATAATCCCGATCAAAACAAAGAGAAATTGTTGGATGCGTAAATTTCTTTGTTGACGGTTAGATGATTTCTTCTTAGACATAAAATATTCCTCCAAATTTGATGATATGTTTACGCTAGCTCAGCTTTAATGATCTCAGCTAGCGTATTATTAATACCGTTAATTGCGCATAACTCTTCAATTGAAGCGGCTTGAATCTTCTTAATCGAACCGAATTGATTCAGTAAGGCTTTTCGTTTGGCGGGACCAATCCCAGGGATAGCATCTAAGCGAGATGCAACACCTTTCTTCACTCGCTGATTGCGATGAGAGCTGATCGCAAAACGATGAGCTTCATCGCGAATTCGCTGGATCAGAAATAAGCCTTGGGAATGATGCGAGAGTCGAATGGGTATACTGCGACCTGGCACAAAGATCTCTTCAAACTGCTTCGCTAATCCAACGACAAAGACCTTATCCCGCAATTCATAGTCATCCAATACAGTTACGGCTTTGTTGAGCTGACCTTTGCCGCCATCCACAATGATAAGATCCGGTAAACGCGAAAACGCTTCATCAGATTTCTTTCCAGGGGTTTTTTCAATTTCCTGGCTAGCTGTCCAGCGGTTGAAGCGACGATTGAGCACCTCCTGCATACTGGCGAAATCGTCTTGTCCCTGAACAGTGCGGATTTTAAATTGGCGATACTGTTTCTTTTTGGGGATGCCCTGCTCAAAAACAACCATACTCCCAACAGCAGCCGTTCCTTGAAGATTGGAGATATCATAGCATTCGATCCGATTGAGAGGGTACTCCAATTCCAGCGCACCTTGAAGTTCACTCAAGGCTTGCTCTTGACGATGACGATCCGCCTGCCATTGCGCTTGCAGGGATTGCAAGGTTTCGGTTGCATTCTCTAAAGCCATCTGCAACAATTCTTTCTTCTTCCCCCTTTTGGGGACTTTAATCTCAACTTTATGACCATCTCTTTTTTGACGCAGCCACTGACGGATGATCTGCGCTTCTTCCACCTCATGCGGTAATAGAACTTGTTCAGGGATCACAGAAGCGCGATCATAGAATTGTTTGATAAAACCCGCCATGACATCTTCATCACTGGTTTCATAGGCGCCTTCCAGTAAAAAATAATCTCTGCCAGTTAGTTTCCCACCACGAATGAAGAACACCTGTACGCAAGCATCCCCTTGCGAACGCGCTAAAGCTAATACATCTGAATCGAGATACTCACTAGAGACCACTTTCTGCCGTTCAACCACATTCTCTATAGCAATCAATTGATCACGAATCGCAGCCGCGCGTTCATAATCTAGGTTTTCTGAGGCTTGTTCCATCTTCACACGTAGTTTTGAGACGATTGGTTCGGTGTGCCCCAGTAAAAATTGGCATAAATCATCCATCATGAGCCGATAGTCTTGCTGAGTGATATTGCCGATACAAGGGGCTGCACATAGTTTAATATCAAAATATAAACAAGCTCGCTGGTCTTGTCCAGTGATCTCACGATCGCAGGTTAGAAATGGAAAAATCTTCCGCAAAACATTCAGCGTCTGATGAACCGCCCAAACGCTGGTATATGGTCCGAAGTATCTGGAACCATCTTGGATCATACGACGTGTAACGGTCACTTTTGGAAATGAATCCTGCCAATGTACTTTGATATATGGATAGCGTTTATCGTCCTTCAAGCGCACATTATAGTGTGGACGATATTTCTTGATCAGATTCATTTCCAGAATCAAGGCTTCCAATTCAGAAGCGACTACAATCCATTCAATATCGCTGATATGGCTGACCATTTGAGTGACTTTGAGAGAATGCCCGGCGCTGGCATGAAAATAAGAACGCACTCGATTGCGTAGATTATTGGCTTTGCCAACATAGATCACCTGCCCAGTCTTATCTTTCATCAAGTAACAGCCTGGTTTGGATGGAAGCGTATCTAATTGTGGTTGGATTTTTTCAGAAATGTGATTATCTTTCAGCATTTACGCATAACCTATCTCGTTCTATGAATGCCCATTTTGCCTGCGACACAATCAGAAAATGACTAAAATGGAATAAGCTCACACCGAATCAACCATTAACTATATCACGGCTTCTTTCTATGAAATATTCTTTTAAAATTATAATAAAGTTTATATTGAAAAACCTGTAAAAACAAGAAGAACCAATCAGCCTCCTTCAAACTATGATAGAATTTTTATAAAACAACCTATCTACAATCCATCGATGAGATCACAGCGGAGGGCATTCGGAAGATGAAGAAAATTGCGATTGCACTTTCAAAAGGCGGCGTCGGGAAAACGACAACTGCCGTCAACTTAGCTGACAGCTTGGCAAGAGATGGCGCCAGGGTGCTCCTTTTAGACATGGATACGCAAGGTCAAGTCGCCAAAGCATTAGGTGTAACAGCAGAATATAGCTTGGCAGATTTCCTTCTCGGTGAAGCAACCTTCGAAAGAGCTAGAATAGAAGCTCGTGAGAATCTATGGTTATTAGCTGGTGGGCGCTCCATGGCAGGATTAAAAAGATTGATCACACGTAAAGATTTCGGTGGAGAGCAGACATTGACAGACGGGCTTAAGGATTACGACCACAGTTACGACTATATCATTTTAGACACAGCTCCCGGATGGGATGCGCTGACCGTCAATGCACTTTTTTACGTTGATGATATCTTAGCGCCCGTATCGCTTGAGATCATGACCTTGCAGGGGTTGATGGATTTTTCACAGAGCTTGATCTCTATTCAAAAGTATCACCCTGAACTGGAATTAAGATATATCTTGCCGACCTTCTTCGATCGTAGAGTTAAGAAATCAGCCGAGATAGGCGCCATGCTGGTACAACATTTCGGTAAAAAAATCTGTGCCCCTATCCGCTATAATGTGCGCCTTTCCGAAGCGCCTGGATTTGGACAGACGATTTTCGAATACGCGCCACAATCAACGGGTGCAGAAGATTATCATTCGCTTAAAGAAAGGATCATACAAGATGGCAGAACGTAAAGAGACTCCCGATGTTTTAGCAGAGCTGTTAGGCAATCCGCCAGTACCAGCGACCAAAGAACCGCCAACCAGTCCTCAAGAACCGCCTGAGAAAGAGACAACAGCTCAAGCAACCCCCACTAAGACAACCGCAAAGAAAGCGACCAGCGCTCCGAAAAGACAAGCAAAAACATCATCGAAACCAGGCGCGCCTTCATCTAGACCGACTTCAACAAGAAAAATCTCTCGTATCGAATGGGAATATCAGGCGGTATCATTCCAGTATTACAATGGCTGGCGATTACGCTATATCAATGGCGATGAAGTAGAAAATTGGATGGAATCTCCGCTGATCCACGAGTATATCAACCAAGTGGGAGAACAAGGCTGGGAGATGATTGCAGCCAGTTCTGGTGAGCGCATGTACGGATTGAGTGATCATCAACAGCTCTTCTTCAAAAGAAAGAAAGTCTAGTTGAGTTCCAATTTCACGAATAAGTCTTGCAACCAGATGAGCTTCAACACGTAGATAACAACAAGAAACACATAAATTGATCCAATTGGAGAGTAACCCATGTCTGAAATTAACAAACGTCTTTATCGATCCAATAGCGACAGAATGTTAGCTGGTGTTTGCGGAGGTTTGGGAGAATTTTTTGGGATTGATCCGACGGTAATTCGAGTATTATCTGTATTGCTTACACTCGTATGGCCCTTTACACCATTAGCCTATCTGATCCTTATGTTTGTGGTACCAGAAGAGCCTGTAGGTGAATGAGTCAAGCTAGATTTTCAGCAGCCTGGGAATTGATCGTTCACGCCAGTAGAGTAAAGGGTATAGATGTTCGTCAACTCCGACTTCACAGATCTAATGACACTTTTCAGAGACAACAACGTTAAGGAAAGATGATTTAATCACAACAAAGCGTGCTTCGGGGTGTCCACAGGATATTATTGATGCAGATAGATTATCCCAAGCAGAGGATATTTAAGGAATTGAATTAATAAAACCTAAAAAATTTGATCCAACTGGAGAACATAATGCAAAATGAAATCACGCAAGGCGGTCCCTTATTAGATGAAAATGGTAATTTGACCCAAATCGGTTGGTCGCGACAACCGTTATTAGATTGTAATCTTGAAAAGGTCAATTTCTATTCAGCGCTCAAAAAACCATTCCAACGCTTCCGAGTCAAAAGGTGGGATTATTACGCTGTCTTCACTCCGAAGCGGTTTTTCTCTGCTACGATCGCCGACCTGGGATACGCAGGAAATATCTTCGTCTACACACTCGATTTTGAGAGCAATCAACTATATGAAGAAGGTCTGATCATCCCGCTTGGGAAAGGGATACAAATGCCTCGTAACAGCACAGAGGGAGACACTATCTTCGACAGTAAGAAAGCACAAATTTTATTCCAGGTACAAATGGGTAAACGCACGGTTTGCGTTGAATGGGATAGTTACAACAACGGCAAGGGCATCCACGCTGACCTAAATTTCTATTGTCCCCAAGAACACGAATCAATGACGATCGTGATCCCAATTGAAGAGAAACGTTTCTATTACAATCGCAAGATCAACTGCATGCCCGTTGATGGGACGATCCAATACGGAGATCGAACTGAAGAATTGGAACCAACCACCTCGATCGGGTCGCTCGATTGGGGACGCGGGGTTTGGGCATACAGCAGCTTCTGGAATTGGGCAAGTGCATCCGGTTTTCTGCCGGATGGACGCACGATCGGACTGAACTTAGGCTGCGGTTTTGGCGACACAAGCGCTGCCAGCGAAGATTGTATGATCCTGGATGGGCGAGTGCATAAATTTGGCGCCGTCCAATACGACTATGACCATCAGGACTATCATAAACCCTGGCGTTTCACCGACCAAGAAGGACGTTGTTCGCTAGAATTCACCCCATTCCAAGAGCGCCTAGCACAAACGGATCTAAAAATAATCACCAGCGAAGTACATCAAATGTTCGGTCGTTACTCTGGTACTGTGATCACCGATGAGGGAGAAACGATCGTGATCAAGGATTTAATCGGCTTCGCTGAAGAACACCAAGCGCGTTGGTAAGCGATGCCAGGCTGCTGCGATCCGATCGAAATGCGCGTCTTCCACAGCGTTACGCAAATCGATCATACCGCCTGGGAAAGTTTACGGAATCCCAGTCAATTATTCACAGACCTGAATTATCTGCAAGCGGTTGAATCAAGCCAGGCGATCGACTGTGAGTTCTTATATTTTCTGTTTTACAAGGACAAAGCATTATATTTAGGGCTTTGGGGTTATGCTCTGGAAATTGATATCCTCTCATTTACCCCGAAAATGATTACAAATTTGTTTAAAGTTGTTCGTAAGATGTGGTTAAAATCATTCATCATTAAAACATTGATCATTGGCACACCGATCAGTTTGGGAGAGACCTTTGTACTGGCGCCAGATGTCCGAGTGGAAGATCTTGAGACGGCAATTAAGCAATTACAGCAATACGCTCAAGAAAAAAAAATTAAACTTATCTTAGGGCGCGATTTCAAACAAGAGCGGAATAAATTAGAAGAGAGCCTAGAAAAAAATGGATTTCGAATGATCCATAATTATCCACTCGCCTATTTACCCATCCAATGGAAAAGTTTTGATGAATACCTGGCAGCGATGACAAGCCATTACCGCAGACAATTCCGCCTGCGGGTGAGGCGTAAAGTTAAACAGGAGATTCACACCAAAATAATCAGCGATCAAGAAATCCTGGCTTATACACCCTGCTTAGAAAAATTATTCCGCAATGTACAGCAGCGTTCGAATGAGTTCCCACATGAATTAATCGGTGAGAACTACCATAAATCCATGTGCCAGCACCTGAATGGCAATAGTTACTGGCAATTATATTTCCAAAAGGAAAACTTGGTGGGGTTCCTGCATTTTATTATCTATAAGAAAAAGATCATTGGTCAATATATCGGTCTAGATTACCAGGTTGCAAATGCCGCGCAGTTATATTTCAATGCTATTTACGATCAGATTCGTTTCGCAATCGAGAATGACATCGAGATGATCGAAGCAGGCGTCACCACTTACCCGGCTAAGACCAGCATGGGATTTTCACTCACACCGCAAAGAATGTACCTATGGCATAAGTCTTCTTTTTTTAGACAACTAGCGCGCTGGTTTTCTCCCAATCCAGCAAATTTTGAGCTGGATGATTGCCACCTGATCTTTAGAGAAAGCCGATTTCAAAACATTTACGCAGACAATTCAATATCACATTTTTAATGAATCAGAAGTAGGAAAGATAGGAATAAAAAACTCAAGAGAAAGGGGGTGTAAAATCACTTTACCTGCTCTTTCTCCAAAAAGATGGTCTGTGTTGGATAAGCAAATTCGATCTCTTCTTCATAAAATTTATTAAAGATCGCCAGGTTAATGTCATGGCGAATATCCATACTCTCAGAAAAATCTGGCACTTCGACGAAATAGACGCACTCGTAATTTAAAGCCGAATCACCGAAATCAACAAAATGGACGCGCTCAAAGGTAACATTCTCATTTGACTCGATTATCTCTTGCACATATTGAGGGATAGCGGCTAATTTTTCAGGAGCGGTCTGATAGATTACTCCCAATCTAAAAACAACCCTTCGTCGATCTAGTCGCTGATAATTCTGGATGCGGCTGCTTAACAAGTCGGAATTAGAAATCACCAATTGTTCGCCAGAAATGCTGCGCAGTCGGGTGCTCTTTAAACCGACATCCTCAACTGTGCCCGAGAATTGATCGACGGAAATAAAATCACCGATTACGAAGGGTTTATCAAACGCAATAGACACCGAGGAGAAAAGATCACCCAGGATATTCTGCACAGCTAAAGCGATGGCGACACTGCCCACACCTAAGGTTGCGAGCAGTGAACTCATCTCCAAGCCAGTTACATTCTCCAAAACCAGAAGAACTACGATGCTCCAAAGCGCAATCTTCGCAATCAAACTGATCGCGCGCATAGTTGTCATTGTCGATTCTTCGTCCTGCTGTTCGCTTTTTATTCTTCGGGCGATCAAATAATCAATTAATCCCATCCCCCAGAAGGCAGCTTGTAGAATCAGGACAACGATGATAAAGGTTTTTAGGAAATTGGAGATCGATTCAGGCAACTTCAACAATAATGAACCGATATAAACGGCTATAAAGAATATGATAATTAATCGTGTTTGATTTAATTGCTTCCCTAAAAAATCATCAAAATCCGTTTTGGTTTCAGAAACTATTCTTTCCAATCGTCTTAATAGCTTCCGTTTGATAAGTAAAAAAATTATGAAAATCGCTAGGGTCACAGATAAAGCAATTATCCAGGTTTGAATACTATTATCAAAGATAACAAACTTAGTAAAACTCATTTGAAACTCCTCATCAAAATTCTATCGAAAAAAATGTTTCTCCTGATTATAATCGGTCGGTGATATACTCGTTAAAAATTTTTGAGGACACTTTATGGGATACCATTCCTTTATATTCGGACTGATGCGCGCTGAGAAAGAGAGACCACGCATCACCTGGCAATTATTACAGCGTGCTTTCTCTTATGCCCATCCCTATCGCTGGTTAATATTCTTTTCTTTGATCATGATTCTGTTAGATACAGGCATCAAATTGATCAACCCATTAATCTTAAGAATGCTCATCGATGAGACGATTCCTAAAAAGAACATCCAGCAATTGATCCTGCTAGCTGGCGCCATGTTAGCTATTCCAATTGTTACAGGCGCCATCTCAATCGTCAGCCGTCGCTTGAATGCTGAAATTGGGGAAGGGGTGATCTACGATCTGCGTAGGGCGCTTTACAGCCGGCTTCAACGCATGTCTTTGCGATTCTTCACCAACACTCGCACGGGAGAATTAATGAGCCGCCTGAATAATGATGTCATAGGCGCTCAAAATGCGATCAGTAACTCGATTGTCAGGATGATCACGAATATCATTCAAGCGCTGGCTTTATTGATTGTGATGATGAGCATGGAGTGGCGCATGACGATCGCGAGCGTTTTTATCTTACCGATCTTCTTCGTGCTGGCAAAGCGGATGGGCAGCGCGCTGCGCGAGATCGCCCATCGAGCTATGGATGCCAATGCCAGGATGAACGCCACGATGAACGAGACGCTCAACATCAGCGGCGCTATGCTGGTAAAACTATTCGGTCGCAGCTCATTGGAAATCGACCGGTTCAGTAAAAGAGCCAATGATGTAAAGACGATCGGCATCCGAAGAGCGCTAATAGGCGCCTCCTTCACGGTTGTGGTTGGGATGGTCAGCGCCTTCAGCTCAGCATTCGTATACGGCGTCGGCGGATACTTGGTGATTTCAGATGTATTTACAATTGGAACGATCGTCGCGTTCGGTTCTTATCTAGGCAGTTTGTACAGCGCCTTACAGGGTTTGGCAAACACTCCGATTGAATTCGCTTCTTCAATGGTCAGTTTTGAGCGCGTATTTGAGATTCTAGACCTGCCCATCGAGATCAAAGAAAAAAAAGAGGCGCTGGTTTTAAAGAAAGTAAAAGGGGAGTTAGCGTTTTCAAATGTCACCTTCCAATACAAAACTCAATCGGACTATACCATCAGCGAGGTGCGTCGTTTTGGCAGAATGGAAAACGTTGATGCAGTCTTATCCGGTGAAATACGTGTGGAAAAAGAAGAACCTGAAAACACTGACCAAATCGAGCAGGAATTTTCACTCGACATAGAAGAGCATCCATTAAGCCAAGCGCGTCAGAATGCTCTCGATGGCGTCACCTTCCACACCGAAGCGGGTAAACTGGTGGCGCTGGTTGGTCCCAGCGGGGCAGGGAAAACAACACTGACCTACCTGATCCCGCGGCTTTACGACCCAAACAGCGGTGAAATCAGAATCGATGGGCATGACATCCGTTCGGTAACCATCGAGTCGCTCAGCAACCAAATTGGCATGGTGACCCAAGAGACGCATCTCTTCCATGATACGATCCGCACCAATCTGCTGTATGCCAAGCTAGATGCAAACCAATCCGAATTGGAGGAAGCGTGTAAAACCGCAAATATCCATGATTTCATTCGTGAACTACCGGATGGCTATGACACAATCGTTGGCGAGCGCGGTTATCGCTTGAGCGGTGGAGAGAAGCAGCGTGTCGCGCTGGCGCGCGTGATCCTGAAAGACCCGCGAATTTTAGTCTTAGATGAAGCAACCAGCCACCTGGACAGCGAATCGGAGGCGTTAATCCAGGCAGCACTGAAGAATGTAATGGCAAACCGCACCAGCATCGTGATCGCGCACCGCTTGAGCACGATCCTTGCGGCAGATAAGATCCTGGTGATGGACCGCGGCAAGATCGTCGAAAGCGGCAATCATCAAAAGCTGATCGCGCTGGGTGGGTTATATGCCAATTTGTATACTACACAATTCGAGACACCCCCATCCCCTGTCTTCTTCACCTAGTCTATACACCGAAATGGGAGAGAATCTGGGGGTGAGGTGACAAGGAATATCCTTGTCATTGCATGGAGCGGATCAGTCGATCACCTTGATTGTGCTTAGGTGAAAGCGACGAAGCAATCTCCGCCTTTATGTGCCAGAACCCGTGCCTATCAATCCAACCTTAACGCAAAGGCGCAGGGACGCAAAGTACAGTACAGCGAATAACTTGATATGTCGTTTTGGTTCGCCTTGATGACTCGTCGGGTGAGGCTGGATTGACTGAGCGCGCCTGTGGTCATAGTACCCAGTGCATGTCATGCTGAGGCGCGCTCCAAAATTCTTATTACCTTTATTTGTAAATCGGCTTAATTTGCAAA
>CAZJMV010000014.1:0-4061 GCA_964547225.1 uncultured Anaerolineaceae bacterium
GAAATTTTCCGTCATGTGAACGCCTTCGTCCTCCAAATACTGCTTGACGCGCGGCATATATTCCAATGAGATGGTATCCAAGTCGTCAGTCAAGATGAAAATGATGTTGGGAGGTGCGTTTTTTGTATGGATCGCTGGAAGGCGCAAGCTTCCCTGGCAGGCGGAAAGTGTAGCAGCGCCGGTTGCAATACTTGCAAACTTGATAAACTCACGGCGGGTGATTTTCATGCAGATGTTATACCGAGATTCCGTTTTGAATCAATTTGACTAATATTTTCCCATCAAAGGTTGATGATTTTGACTATCTTGTCTTGAGTATATCATAATTTCCTCCAGTTAGTATAAATTTTTAGTGATCCACTTTCACAAATTCGGGCATCTGAAATAATTATAATGACGATTTTCTAATTTCCGTCTTTCCCTCACAGATTGAGTGGCGTAGAATCCGGGTCAAAATCTTTACCATCATATTCGCGCCTTTGCAGACTCTCTTTGCTTTTGCCTTTTACCGCTACCGATGAGCGCGTTGGTAAGCGTTTAAGTCAACTTTAGTTATTTGATCATCGGCAGGCAGCGAGCTCATCCAAACCGGATAAGCGCCCGGCGCAATCAGCTTCTGCAGTTCTTGGGTTGCAATTTCATAGATCCAGATTGCCGGTGAGTCAGCGCTCTGTTGCTCCGCATAAGTATGGAAGGCGAGCCATTTCCCATCTGGCGACCAAACCGGTGTGCCATGCGCGTAAAGCTGCTCCTCTTCGATCTTATACGACTGACTACCATCCTTGCGCATTAGCCAAACCTGATCCCCAAACCCCGGCACATCCCTCTCTTTATACTTGCGCACGAACGCGATCCATTCGCCATCTGGCGACCAAACCGGCAGGTAATCGTTGGACTGTAAATCACCAGAGAGATTGACCTGCTCACCCGTCTCGAGATCAATCAGATAGAGATGCATCAAGAGCGTGTTCCGATCAATCAGCTTACTGATCAAGAACTGTTTCCCAGTAGGATGCCAAGCGATCGTGGCGCCCGATTCAAGCGCAAAGCTCTTCATATCGCCCGTTTCCAAATCGATCACTTTCACATCTAAGGGATAGACGGTCACATAACTCATCAATTTTCCATTGGCTGAAAAAGTGATATTATCGCCGGGTATCTGATCGTCCTGGAAGAACGCGCCAGTTTCTTCACTGTCCAATTGATACCACCAGATCGAGGGGAATGTGCTCAGCGAGTTATCTTCATATTTCTCTAGGCGATAATATAAGAAACTCTCTCCATCCGGCGCCCAAACAGGTTCCCAACATTGATTGCTGCCGCAATTCAGCAAGAGGCGCGTTTCCCCACTGAGCAGATTATAAGATTTGATCAGCGAATCGTTCGCCTGCGTGGAAGTTGAATAAGCGAGCAGGCTTTCGTCTGGCGAGAGGGCAAAGTCCCATACCTGATTGGCTTCATAGGTCAGTTGGCGAACCTCCCAATCAGCCAAATCGATCTGATAGAGCTGCTTGATCGATTGATCATCATAAGCGGAGTAGAGCATCACGGCATGGTCGAAATCAAAAGCGCTCCCTGAGATTGGCGTACTCTGCAGGCGAGCTTGATTCGTCATCGGCAACTTTGAGAACGCCATGATCAGAACACCAAACCCTAACGCGATCACAACCAGCGCGCTGGCAATTGGCATCCATGTTGCGGCGCGGTCAAACCACTGCATGCGCTGAAATAAACGCTTACCCTGCAGCATCGTCAGCCCAATCAGGATCAACACGATCGCTAGTCCCAAACTGAACGAGATGATTAGAGCCAAACCGAACGGGACGCGGTTAATGGCGACAGCGATCAGCAAGATCGCAATCGCATCCGGACAGGGCACCAAACCGCCGCTGATCCCCAGCATCAACAATGAGCGCCAAGTGATACCTGCCAGTGGATTGCCAATCGTCGCCATTCTGGGAAGCGAACCGAGCTCAGATGGGTCATGACTGTGCGCACCTCCTTTCTCCTCGATCGGTAAGTCAATAATCAAACGCTTTTTCTCTGTATCGCTATTCGCTACAATTTCAGCATCCTTCTTGCGATTTTGTCTCCCAAGCTGAACATTCTGATAAAGGACTTTCAAGCGCGGGATCAGCAACCCGATCCCCAAAAACAAGATCAATAATCCAGACAAACCCTCCAAAAAGGGGAAGAGGTCGGTCGGCATCATATAGCGTGAGACAACAATGGTCAGCACACCCAGCAGGAAGACCGAGCCGGTATGCGTGAGGGTCACAATGCTGCCCAGGGCAATCGCATGAAATGTCTTGCCCTGCGAACCGACCAAATAGGCTGCCACCACAGTCTTGCCGTGACCTGGTCCAAGCGCGTGTAAGGCTCCCAGCGCCAAGGCGAGGGCGAAGGCGCTCAACAAAAAAACCGGCGTCATCTGTTCTGTGCGCACCAAGCCTTCCAAGACGGCGGACAAACCCTGTCGGTTACCCGCTTGTTGTGCGGCTTCCTGCGCCACGTCCTGCAGACCCAATATCTTCACCATGGCAGGTAAATCCGGCGTACTGCTCTCCCAACTGCTCAGGTTGAATTCTGTCTGCTGATCCTTGTCCGGCGAATGTAAATACTCAACCTGCAAGCTGCTGCCCTGCAAATCGGGTGTCTTGAATGCAATCTGATCCTGAGCCTGCAGCGAAAACCAATTCACACTCTGCAGCTCATCTTGAGCGTACAGTGAGATAGCTTGATTGACTTCTAAATCCTCGTAAAAATTTTTGATCCGCAGCGTTTGGACGGCGCGCTCACTTGGTCGGAGGAGGACGGTAAACTCTGCTTGTATGCTGGCTTCCCCAATCAATAACTGACGCGCATTATCGGGGAAACTGGCTTTTTCGATTTGCCATGCCAGCGCTTGATCATTCACTTGTAGCAAGAACCCATCCAGACGCGGTTCAATCCACCGACGCGCTTCCTGCTCGCTGACCACGCCATCCTGATCTAAATCGGCTTCATTATAGATCGCTTCCGCCAGCATCGAGCCGGGTGAGAGCGCCCAGTTGACCCGAATGCTTTGTCGATCTAGTGTGATCGTGAAGGCATGGAAGAACATATCGGCGGCATGAGCGGAGGCTACTTGCAATGGCGCGCATAACCATCCAAGCAAGATGATCAACAAAATGCTTCGTTTCATACGCGCCTATTTAACCACAAAAGTCGTTTTTGTTGATTAATAGACTCTTCTTTTTGAAAATAAATGCTAATCGTTAGGGAAAGAATAACTAACGACTCACAAACGGTAGAAAAACCAATGCTAATTGGTTTTCAAACGAGATGGTTTCATCAATCGTACCATTACCACCCGGATCGAACGTCTGTTTTCCAGTTCTTCCCAATTGAGCATGAGGTTAGCAGAACTTCCATCAGCAGAACGGTAGCTCAAGCCTTTGCCATCTTGCAAGATCTGTAAGCTGCCCGTCTGACCAGGTTCTAGTTCGATATCTCCTAAACCTGCAGAAAATCCTGGTCCAAACTGAATCTAACTTGCGCTACTGGTCTCCGTCAACACACCACCATCTACAGTGATTGTGTAGGTATCGGTGAAAGGTGAAATATCGCCATTTATACATACCGCATTCGCATCGAACATATTGATCATATCAGTCTAGCTGAAATCTAAAAAGGTAGGGATAATATACCAATTCCCATCCATCGTATCAACCCCCGAATCCTGCCCATTCAGGTAGATCGACATACGTCTGACTGGTTACCCATACAAGTCTGTGATCACCCCTGAGATGGAATAGGTTTCAGAGGGTTCATCTATTTGGGAATGGTTGCCAGCGTATGCAGAGTCAAAACTGTTTTTGGTAGCATAGAGCGTCCTTTTCCGCTCCAGCCAACATTCCTCTCCGCTCCAGCCAGCGTCTCTGCTGGCGCTGTCTTTCTACCCAGAGCGCCATAGAGTTTTTCACGGAGACGCACTGAATTTATTTCACACAAAGAAGCAAACACAGTCAGTACAGCGAATATAGAGAACTACCGAATTTTTTCGTGTCTATTCGTGTGCA
>CAZJMV010000015.1:0-5234 GCA_964547225.1 uncultured Anaerolineaceae bacterium
CCTGAATCATTGTGCACCCAAAGCACATCTTGATGTTCTCTACTCGCTGCCAGTCCAGAGATTTCGTTTAACTGTACTGGTTCCACATCTCCGATTTCGACGCCATCCGCATAGGTTGGGCATGTTGAAGTTACCGCGCTTGCAACTGGGGTAATGCTGGAATGTATAAATAAGAATAGCAAGCCAACCGCAAATCCCACCCTTATCAAAACCCCTATCTTTAATATTAGCCTAGCCACAGCAATTACCTTTTTGGATAGTTGTTTACACACTATTCAATGAATGATGATTATGTATTCATATTCTGATAGTTATAGTATATCAAAATCGCGTGCGTTTTTCAAGATATATTCAACATATTTTTAGGATTAAGGAATTGCATATCTTTTTTTACAGATAGAATCGCTCTCTTATTAATTCTAGTTTTCATTCGCTAGATGCAATGCTTTTTTGAGTATATCTTCCCCATAATAAATAGAAGATTGACGTAATCTTTCGATATACGGTTTTACTTTATTAATGAGACCAGAATGTTTTGCTAATTGTATCACTCCTAGAACACCTATACAATCAATGTTATTATATTCTGCAACAACTCTAGCACGACGATCATCTATTAAAAGTTTATCTGCTGAGATTTGTTTATATAATACCATGGCTTCAATTTCCCCTTTCCCGAGTCCCCCAGCATTAATTACAATACTAGATAAATCAACCTCAATAACTTCCTTTTCTAGATAGTTTTTCAAGGTGTATGAGTGTGATTTATTTGGTTTAACAACTTACTAGTATACAGCTTGAGGTACTTTTACATCAAATAATATTTGTAGGACATCTAATCCTTCACACGCGGCTAATGCAATTAAGGCTGAACTATCAGCTATGATTTGCATCTAGGTCAACTTTCAAGCATAAGTTGATTAAATTCATTTTCCAATTCATCTGATGTTTGGGTGAGTAAGGATATACCTTTCAGTTTACAGAAATCATGAAAGGTATATCGATCAACACCCGCTAGTTCACAAGCAGCACCAAATGAAATTTCCCCAGATTGATACATTCCTAGAGCCGCATATAAACGCACCTTTGATGTCATATCTTCTGTGGATTGCGTAATAAAATGATTATTGGTCAGTGAAAAACTGATTTCCATCTCGCATCTCCATATCATTATTAATTATATTTATATCATTAGGTGTTGTTTTTATCAATCTCGGATCTTAGCGTTTTAATACTCAATAGAATAGTAACGATCTCAGTTGCAATTAGAAATTGAAATTTGATCAATACTTCAAATCCTCCCGCACAGGGTTGAACATATCCAATACCTTGGCTGGCTTTTCCCCAACCTTGACGGTATGCGCCATGTTGCTCGGAATGACGACAATATCCCCCGCTCTTACCATCTGCGTCTCTCCCTCTAGATCAAATTCCAGCTCGCCTTCCAGGATATAGCTGATCTGCTCATGATGATGTTGATGGGTGGGTAGGACTGATCCCGCTTCCAGATCAACGACCGCCACTAGCATTTTCTCTCCCCAAAATGTACGCGCTTCTATCCCCGGGCTGATCATTTTCTTTTCTCGACTATGAATCTCTGTGTGAAATGGCATCTGTTGAATCCTCTCTTTTTGTTATTTGTTTGGAATTTGAAATAAAAACTGAGTTGTATCAACTTTCTTTTCTAACGCGATTAAGTTTTAGAAAGATCGATACAACCCATAGATTGACTTAATATTTCGTTTTTTTAACCCTCTTAGGATGTTCTGCTAATTCCTAAACATCAACGACCAAGCAGGTGAGAGTATCTAAAATCCCTGGGATTGGTTGAATATACCTTGCGATTAAATTCCCTAAAGCTCCGGCGTTATCGGTTTGTACAATGGCGACCACATCATATGGTCCAAAGGTCATATTGGCTTCTAATACACCTTCAACTCGTCTCAGATTTCCGACAACTTCAGTGATTTGTCCGGTTCGAACATGAATTAACACGTATGCTTTCATCGTAACCTCCTGGTTTCTCTTAGTAAATCCAATAATTTTGATGCATAATTTCTTTTATAATATTTTTTAGATGGATATCTTTGCATAGCCTTTTTTTATGATTAAATTTTTTTGGCAGGTCTCAAAAAGATCAGCCAATAAATTGCAGCCACAAAGACTCCGCCACCGATGATATTGCCGATTGTAACCGGTAATAGATTATTTATAAAGAAACTTCCCCAAGTTAAGCTTGCATAATCAGCCGGTGTTTTCCCAATCGCCTCCCAAAAACCTGGTCCTGCAAATTGCTTGATGAACAAAGCTACGCTGATGAAGTACATATTGGCGATGCTGTGCTCAAATCCTGCTGCCACAAAGCCTGTGATCGGGAAAATAATCGCTGCGATCTTGTCCATTGTGCTGCGAGCGCTGAAAGTCATCCAGACCGCCAAGCAAACCAGTGCATTACATAGGATTGCCAAGAAGATCGCTTGGATAAATTCGAGATTGACTTTTCCTAGGGCGATATTCAATGCGGTTAACCCCACTGCGCCAGCGCCAAAGGTATATTGCTTGCTAAAGAACAATAAAAGCGCTGTTCCGATCGAGCCAACAAAGTTGCCAAGGTAAACGATACCCCAGTTACGCAGCAACCCTTTTGAGGAGACTTTGCCGCTTGCCCAAGCCATCACAATCAGATTGTTCCCCGTGAACAGTTCCGCGCCACCCACGACCACCAGAATAAGTCCGAGACAAAAGACTAACCCCCCCAATAGTTTTGTGACCCCAAAAGGCACGCCTATTGAAAATGCCATCGCTCCATCCGCAGCTTTCACAGGAGAGCTGCCAGATATGATCGTTGTGGCAAATATCGCGCCTAGTCCAATAAATGCTCCCGCTAAAATTGCCAGAGCAAACAATTGCAGAGCTGGGGCTTCTGCTTTCCTGACCCCGATATACTCAGCGCGTGTTGCCATTTCAGCAGGGAGAAGTGCGTCTATTCGAATTTCATTGTTTGCCATAGGTTACATTCTCCTAAAATAATGGTTTTTTTTCCAGTATAAGACTACCTTGTATGAAATGCTTTCACAAGGGATAAAAATCACCTGGCTTGTATGAGCATATACATTATTAACAGATGATTAAAAAGCAAAAAAAAAGGAGTTTCGTATTTGAGTGGCTAGGTCTTTCCACGCCAGAAAAGCCATAGTAAGAGGACGCCTGATGCGGAAAAGGAAATGATCGCTAGATGATCTCGTCCGCTTATATAAAGTTGAACGCCTCCGAGAAAAAGGGCTAGGTAGATGATCCAGCCAGGGATTAAGCGGATTGATCTTTCGAGACTTTCGACTTGTTCTTTTAGTTCTGGGTTATGTACATTGATCAGATCCTTTTCAATTTTCTGAAGTGTATTATTCATTTGATAAGGCATCATCACTAACGTTTGGATATATTTTTCGATTTCTCCCAACCAGAATTTAGGGTTCGTTCGCGCTTCTTCTGCAATCAGACTATCGGCATACGGCGCTAGATGATCCCACAAGTTGAAGCGCGAGTCGAGTCCAGTACAAATACCGGAGAGAATACCTACGCATCTTCCCAGGAAGATAATATTCTGCGGAACCTGAAAAGGCATTTCGTAAATGATCTGGCGGAATTCTTTGCTGAATTCATGCATCTCTTCGAAACTGATCCCACTAAGTTCAGTCATATCCAATCCCCAAAATTGCTCAAAGGCTTTCTCTTCCATTTTCCTGATTAAATCTAGGTCTGCATTTGGCAGCAGCAGGTCCATCATTTGATACGCTTTGATCACGCGCTCGGTATCCTTTGTGCCGACCCCCATCACCAGTTCTCGTAAACCCTGGCGCAATTTTGGCGCTACAGTCCCAACCATTCCGAAATCGACGAAAGTCAGTTCCCATTTCACTTTTCTAGATGAGCCTTGTGGGATGGGATTGACGAATAAATTTCCCGGGTGTGGATCTGCGTGAAAGAATCCATCTTCAAAGATCTGTTTAAGATAGGCGTTCAATAGACGGGAAGCGACTGCATTGCGATCGATCCCAGCAGCGCTGATGGCATCATAATCGGTGATCTTAATGCCCCAGACGTTCTCTAAGGTCAGGGCGCGTTTGGTCGTATGCGACCAGATGACATAGGGGATACGGATATCCGAGCGATCTTCAAAGTTCTTTGCCAGCTTCTCGGCGTTGCCGCCTTCCTTCAAATAATCGATCTCCTCGTAGAGGATACGTGAGAATTCATCTAACAAAGCTGGGATATTCATCCGTTTTTGGATCGGGCGGTAGCGATTTAACCAGCCTCCGACGGTGCGCAATGCAGACAAATCTGTATCGATGATCCGTTTCATATTCGGACGCTGAATCTTCACCACGACATTATCGCCATAATTGCGCGTAGATGAAAGATTCCATGTTCCATACCATTTGCCTTGAGGCTGATCGCTGCGCAATCGGGCGCGATGTACCTGCCCGAAGGATGCCGAGGCGAGCGGTTTTTCTTCGAACCAAGCGAATTTCTCACGAATAGGAACGCCGTATTCCTCTTCTGCGACTTGAAGGATGACTTCTATATCTTCTGAGGGGACTTCATCTTGTAACCCCTCGAGTTCTTGGGTGAAGGCGATGGGTAAGATATCCACTCTGGATGATAAGAATTGACCGACTTTGATCAGTACGCCGCCCATCCGAACAGCCAACGAGCGATAAGCGCTGGCAAATACCTTTAATCGATGATCGCGTGTTTTACGCGCCCATCTCCTTCCCCCTAATAATGGCAAGACCAGATCCCATAGCGCAAAACTAACTAAGAATCTGCCAAAGAATAACACAATTCGCCGATAGCGCGCCTGGATCATAGTGTCATAATTATACTCTACCTGTATTAGGTGTCGATAAAATATGCTTGTCATTGCGAGGAGCGGCTCGGTTGATCACCTTGATAATGCTTAGGAGAAAGCGACGAAGCAATCTTGGTGTTTGCAGAGCGAGTCTTAAGAGATTGCTTCGGCTCGACGAGAGCACTCGAGCCTCGTAATGACAGGGGTAGATGTGAGGTGAGAGAGACTTGACCTTGCGAGGAGCGGTTTGGGTTGTGACCTTGATGGCGCTGAGATGAAAGCGACTAAGCAATCTTGGTGTTTGCAGAGCGAGTCATAAGAGATTGCTTCGGCTCGACGAGAGCACTCGAGTCTCGCAATGACACGGGTAGATGTGAGGAGAGAG
>CAZJMV010000016.1:0-5192 GCA_964547225.1 uncultured Anaerolineaceae bacterium
TAAGTATAAATAATTGAATGGAGGTAGTAAAATGACTATTAAAGATTTGATACCATGGAAAAAGGAAGATGATTCAATAAAGGTTCACCAGGCAACCGAAAAAGATGCTATGTTGGATTTACGCAGTCAGGTCAATCGTATTTTTGATGATTTCTTTGAAAATCCCTTTAGTATGAGTCCATTCTTTGAAAAGACCGCATGGACAAAGAGTTTCTCACCTTCATTGGATGTCAGTGAAACGGACGATAATGTCAACATTTCTGCTGAATTACCTGGGTTAGAGCCCGAAGACATCCATATCACTGTTGATCACCATCTACTTACGATCAACGGAGAAAAGAAAACCGAAAAAGAAAAGAAAGAGAAACAATATTATCGAGTAGAACGCTCGTATGGCTCCTTTAAGCGTTCTGTGCAGTTACCTGATTATGTGGATGAAGATATGATTGATGCTACTTTCAAAAATGGCGTATTAGAATTAAAGCTTCCGAAGATAGCGGAGAAGGTCCCAACTAGCAAGCGTATACCTATCAAGGCAGAATAAGTTATGTGACTATTCCATATGAACTCTGGTTTAATACGAACCAGAGTTTTTTTTTCAACATTTTTCTATTAATACTAAAAACCTTGCCAAATTGTAAACTATAACAATGAAAATTTGTAGTAAACTGAATGAAAGTCGTAATTAAGTTATGAAATAACGATAGATAGAGTAAGTTTGATATGTTACGGTGAATGAATAAGAGGAAATTATGTTATTTAGATTAGTTCATTTGAAGATTTCCACTCTACGAATAATGAGTTATTTGATCCCGAGCATAATTTTGGGTGCATTGATTTTATTGGTTGCCTGTCAGCCAGATAAACCATCCGAAGAAACTTATGAATATTCAGAAAATAACATACCAGCTTCAATCGATGTGAATCAGTCGAGTTTGATATTGATAAAAGAAAGAGGAGTCCTTAGAGTTGGAACTGCAATCACCGATCCTTTTGAGTATTATGATCCGAAGAGTGGAGAACTGATCGGTTTTGATGTTGACTTGATGAAGAGAATCGCTGAAGATTTGAATGTAAAAATTGAATGGACTGAAATGTCCTTTGCTGGCTTGCTTCCTTCTGTCCAAGATAGGAATGTGGATGCGGCTATTGCTGCTATTTATATAAAAAAGGAGCGAGAAGAGGTAGTTGATTTTTCTGAACCATATATTCAAACAGGATTAGTTATGGCTGTTCGACCTGAGTTAGTTTCAAGTGTTAAATCGATAGATGATCTTTCGGGATTAAAAGTGGGTGTAAAGATTGGCGCGACTGGAGCAGAACTCGCTCAAGATTTGGTTGTTCGCGGCATCGATATTGAAATTGTTGAGTACAAAGATACTTTGAGTTCTTTACTGGATCTTGAAGTTGGGCGATTAGAGGTTGTTTTTAATGATTACTTAAATACTAAAAAATATATCTCAGACGCTAATTCTGATTTACAGATTGTATTAGATGAGAATAATGAAATCAATTTTCTCTCAAATGTAGGTTTGGGGATTGCAGTTCACAAAGGTGAGTTTGAATTACTATCGATCATTAATCGTACACTAGATTGTATGCGCCAAAACGGTGAATTGAAATATTTAGAAGAAAAATGGATCAATCCAAAAGCAATGGAATAAACAAAATGAAAGGCAGGAGTAGAATGTAATGGGGAGTATGGCGAGGAGAGACACAAAAGGGATGGGCTTGAGTCTTAAGTGGACGCTGGCATATTCGTTGTTCATTTTGTTGGTTGCTGGTAGTGTTACCGTAGGTTTGTATTTACAGATCATTACAGCTCAGAAAGAAGCCTATCAGGAACGCCTTGAAGATATATTGAATTTTTCTGTTCCCTTAGTTGATGGAGATTATCATTCGATGATCAAAGAACCATCGGATGAAAATAGCGCGTTTTATCGGGTATTAAATTTACGATTGCAGAATATACACGATACAAGCGATGTGATTAGGCGTATCTACACCTTACGGGAAGATATTAATGGGGATTATTTCTACGTTATAGACAGTGATCCTTTGCATCGACATCATTTTGGTGATCGTTATATGGGATCTGGTATCTTAGCGGATCAAATAATACTTGATCAACCATTTCCAATTATTGCGGAAGAATTTATTAGTGATGAAGATGGCGCTTATCTGAGTGGTTATGCACCGATTTGTGATCAGTTTAAAAACTTGGATGCAATTTTGGGAATTGATATTGATGCTAGTGGGATTACTGCTAGTCAACAAAAAGCACGTCGGGTGGCGTTTCTTGCTTTTTTGATTACAATACCGATCTCATTATTTTTGGGATGGTTGCTAGCTAATTATATGACTTCACCTATCCAAGATCTACTTCGAGGGGCAGACCGGGTAGCAAAGGGAAATTTAGATGAACCCGTTCCTGTTCGTACAAAGGATGAATTAGGAGCATTAGCAAGCGCCTTTAATATCATGGTAGTTAAACTAAAACAAACCTTAGTTGGTTTAGAAAAAGAAATTGAAGAACATAAGAAAGCAGAAAAAGTTAAGGATGCTATTTATCAAATCTCCCAAGCCGCAGTTTCAAGTGAGAATTTGCAGGAGTTATATCGTGAAATACATAATGTACTGCGCAAAATATTCTATATAGATAATTACTATATCGCCCTTTATGATGATAAGAATGATTTAATTGAATTCCCTTATTATGTAGATCAATTTGATAGTCAACCCGAACCCGCAAAACCAGGGAGAGGTTTGACTGAATATGTCATGAGGTTGGGAAAACCTATCCTCGTAAAACCAAAATTGTTTTCAAAATTGATTGAAAATGGAGAGATTGAATTGGTAGGAACACTTCCAGTAGATTGGCTGGGCGTTCCATTGACAGTTGAGGGGCGCTTGATTGGCGCGATGGTGACGCAATCTTACACTGAAGAGGTGCGTTTTAATGAGGAAAATTTAGAGGTTTTTGAAATTTTATCTACTCAGGTGGCACAGGCGATAGAGCGAAAAAGAGTAGAAGCGGCATTGATTCGGGAGAATAATCTTTTAACTTGTTTGATGGATAATGTCACAGATAAAATTTATTTTAAGGACTTAAAAAGTAGATATATCCATATAAATAGCCAGACGGTAAAACATATGGGCTTATCTGATGCCAGTGAAGCGGTTGGAAAAACTGCTATGGATTTTTATGCAAGTGAACACGCAGAACAAGTGTTACGAAATGAACAAAAGATCATATCGAGTGGACAGCCGATCATCGGTAAGGATGAACGAGAAGTCTTCCCAGATGGAAGTATTTGTTGGATATCAACAACAAAGATGCCATTATATGATTCTAAAGGACAGATTATGGGGACGTTTGGGATATCACGCGATATCACTGACAAGAAAAAAGCTGAAGAAGTGTTAGAGAAAAGTAATCAGCGCTATCGAGACTTGTTTGAGAATTCACCCATTTCAATTTGGGAAGAGGATTTCTCAGGAGTAAAAAAGATACTCAATGAGATACAAGAACAAGGCGTTGAAGATATTCGTGAATATTTGAAATCAAAGCCTGATATCGTTCGTGATTGTATTGAATGTGTAAAAGTCCTTGATGTAAATAATGCAACGGTTGATTTGTTTGGTGGAAAATCAAAAGAAGAGCTGATCACAAATCTTGATAGAGTGTTTCCTGAAGAAGCGTATGATATTTTTGTTGAAGAATTAGTGTTATTGTATAAGGGTAGAACAAAATTTCGGTTAGACTGTATAAATCGAACGCTGGACGGAAAATTAATTGATGTTGATCTGAGTTGGTCAGCAGCGCCAGGATATGAAGATAGTCTTTCGAAAGTGATTGTGTCTCTCATTGATATCACGATGCAAAAACGAGCGGAAGCGAAACTGGTATATCTAAGTTCCCATGATGGATTAACCGGATTATATAATCGGGCATACTTCGATGAAGAATTGGATCGATTAGAACGCGGGCGAATAAAACCGGTTAGCATTGTGATAGCTGATACAGATAATTTGAAAGCCGTCAATGATCAATTTGGGCATACGGCTGGAGATCAGATGTTAAAAAGTATTGCTTCTGCGCTGATGGGAGCATTTCGAAAAGAAGATATGATTGCAAGGATTGGCGGGGATGAATTTGGGGTGCTATTACCTGGAATTGATGAGTCAGGTGTGGAAGAAGCTATCAGAAGAATACGGGAGAATGTAAGCGCGCAAAATGGGAGAGAACGAGGATTTGAGATCAGTCTATCGGTTGGTACGAGCACATCTGTAAGTGGAAAGGATCTGAAAGAAGCATTCAAAGAAGCCGACCAAAAAATGTATAAAGAGAAACAAGAAAAAATGGGGAAGATTAATGGAATTTCTTATGATAACTTGGAATGATATATTGAAATCCTATCAAAATCATGGTAGAATGTAAGTGATTTTAATTGGTGGTTTATAAATAATTTTTGTTGGTAGTCCCTTCTTATTTTTAATTGGAAATTTTAAAGCTATAAAAATCATTAACGTTTAGGGTGATTATTTCATAAAACCCGGTTTTTATTGTTGAGGGAGGGTCTATGTGTATTATCCATCAAAAGAGAAGGAAATTACTCCATCTCATAATTGTGATCATGGTGGGTGTAGGATATTGTTATTTTTATTCATATAATAAGTTGACTGATCAAGATAATACTTCAACGTCATTTAAACCATCCGTGGATAATATGACTGTAAGGGAACCGATAACCAATATGGCTAATCCTGCCGCGGTTTACTGCCAAGATCTAGGATATATCTATCGTCAACAAGAAGGAATAGAAGGCAGTTGGGGGGAATGTGTTTTACCGGATATAGTTTGTGACGCATGGGATTTTTTGAGTGGGAAATGTGGAGCCGAATATTCATATTGTTCTAGATTGGGTTTAGATACTGTTGTGGTTGAAGATGGAATGAATCCCTATTCACCGGAATATGCACTTTGTGAATCGGAAAATGGGGTGATTGTACAAGCGGTGACTGATTTATTTGATATGGAAACTAAGATTACCAAAAAGGGATGTGAAGTAGAGGAATATAGTTTAGATGGGGTGCAGGTGTTTAGCGCTGATAATGACAAACCCTCATCTGTAGTAGATCTGTCATCTGATGAGTTACCGAGTTCATTTGACTGGCGAAGTTACTTAGGA
>CAZJMV010000017.1:0-5058 GCA_964547225.1 uncultured Anaerolineaceae bacterium
ATAGCCTCTGTTTTGAAGGCTAAAACCCCAACCCTTCGGTACAATACCGGTTCCGAAACCCATATAATTGCTATTTATGAATGAACACGCGTTTCCTTCACTATCCACAACGCTTAGATAGACGGTATCAGAAGAAGAAGCAGGGTTTCCAAACTGATGCGTTAATGTAGCTTCTTTTAGATTGATCAGTTTTCTTCGATGTTGCGCATATGATTTTGAAAGCAATTCATCCATCGGTATTGATGAGAAATCGGGGTCTGAAACATAATAACGGGTGTCTGCAAAAGCAAGCCGAAGAGATTCGATTTCAAGATGTAAGCGTTCGGGTGAAAGAGGAGCGAGTGAACTGAGGTCGAATCCTTCCAGAATATTTAATGCGATCAGAGCGGTTAACCCTTGTCCATTGGGTGGACATTCCCAAATCCTTAAATCTCTATAGGTAGCGCTAATCGGTTCTTCCCAAGTACTGTAATGGCTATAAAGATCTTCTTCGGTAAGGCAACCCCCGGCTTCTTGAACGACTTTAGTAATTGCCTCGGCAATTTCACCTTCGTAGAAGGTTTCTTTACCTTGTTCTGCAATTATATTAAAGGTCCTAGCTAATCCTGGATTTCGAAAGATTTCTCCCGCTTTCGGGCTGCGACCGTTGATTGTTAGCTCAAATCCTCCTGGCGAATGTTTAAGGACTTTTTCTACGCCTCTTTCCCAAAAATAGGCGGTTATTGGAGCGACTGGAAAACCTTCTTCAGCAAGGCGAATGGCTGGGGTTAAGTTGTCTTTGATCGATAAGTTACCGTGCTTTTCAGTCAAATCACACCAACCTGCACAGGCGCCAGGAACTGTCACATTGTATGCGTGATGGGGTGGAATTTCATCAAAGAAACCATCCTTTTCCACCCTTTCAATATTTAGTGATTTTGGTGATCTACCCGAGCCATTCAGCGCATAAATTGCACCAGATTGATGTTCATAATACAAAGCAAAACAATCGCCACCAATACCCGTTGAGGTTGGCTCGGTCACATTTAGTGCGGCTGCGGTTGCAACCGCAGCATCAGCAGCATTGCCTCCCTTTCTTAGTATTTCTAATCCGGCTGCAACTGCGAGAGGCTGTGATGCAGCAACTATCCCTTTTGTGGAATAGACTGGAGACCGAGACGGAAATGAGTCGAAGTTCTCCGAATATTTCATTTACACTTCTCAAAGAGCAAAGGCACATCTTTATTCCAGAACATGAATACCATGACCTTCAATCACTTCGCCAATTACCCACATTTTTTGATCACGCTCTTGAGCTTTTTTTAGAAATGTGTTTATTTTTTCTTGAGGAACAGCTAATAATAAACCACCACTGGTTTGAGCATCAAAAAGAAGCATTTGTGAAGGTTCATCAATACTCGCGGTAAATGTTGTTTGTAACCCAAAATAAAGCCGATTATCAGCCGTGCCTCCAGGGAAAACGTAATCATTGGCGCTTTCTTTGGCGCCATTGAGAAATGGGATCCTGTGAAAATAAAAACGTAAGCCTACCTTGGAGGTTTTTGCTAATTCAAACCCATGACCGAGTAAGCTGAAACCAGTCACGTCAGTTCCACCACGAATACCGCAATCAACAGCGATTTCGCTGGCTTCTTTGTTCAGGAATTTCATCCAATTTCCTACCTCTATGATCTCTTCAGGTTTTGCTTTTGCCATTTTGATCGCTGTCGTGAGGGTTCCAAAACCCAGCGGCTTGGTGATCACCAATGCATCTCCTGGTTTGGCGCCACTTTTGGTGATCATTTTTTCCGGGTCGACAAATCCCAAAACAATCAACCCGTATTTTGGTTCTTGATCCTGGATCGTGTGTCCACCTGCAAGGACAACGCCAGCTTCTAAACATTTTTCTGCGCCACCACGTAGGATTTCTGAACTAATATTTATCGGCAAACTTGGTGGTATCGCAGCAACATTTAAAGCAAGAAAAGGTTTTCCACCCATTGCATAAATATCCGATAATGAATTTGCGGCAGCAATTGCACCATAGTCATAAGGGTCATCGACGACAGGTGTAAAGAAATCGGTTGTTACAACAAGAGCGCGTTCTTGGTCTAATCGCCAAACGGCAGCATCATCCGGATCACCAAGTCCTACAAGCAAATTAGGGTAATCATTGCCCTGAAATATATTCTGGATCGGTCGCAGAACCTGCGATAGCGCTTCAGCGCTTAATTTCGATGCTCAACCTGCGCAGTTTGAGAGCGTGGTGAGGCGAATTTGTTTACCTGAAGGATTATATTCACTCATACGATTCCTTTACAATCAATGAGTTTATTAACCCTCTGGGGTTTCCATAGGAGTAGGGGTTGGTTCTGGCAAGGATGGCGTCGCTGTTGGGGTTGGTGGTGCCGTTGGAGTTGAGGGAATATCTAACATTTCAGTGGGTCCGATATTTGGCAATGGGTAGAAATAATTAATGTCCTCATTGGGAAGAAGCATGACCTGAACGCCAGGATTTATCTTGGATATATAGAGATAGCTCAATATCTCAGGGTTATCTGAAATTGCCCCAGAAATCTTTTGTAAGGCATTTGCTTCTGCTTCGGCTTCAATTATACGAGCATCTGCATTACCTTCAGCTTGTATAACTACAGCGTCAGCTTGTCCTTGTGCTAACTGTCGCGCTTGTTCTGCTTCTTGTTTGCGTTGCTCAACGACAAATTTCGCTTGTTGAGCTTGTTGTTCAGCAATTTGTTTTTGTTCAACAGAAGCAGCATACTCTGGTGAAAAGGTGATATTCCGAAGAACAAAATCTCCTAAAAGTAAACCGTTTTCTTGTAGGCTTTCCCCCATTTTAGTGGTGATTTCCGCTTTCAATTCGTTTCTCTTTGAACTATAGACTTCTTCAACCCCAAATTGTGATATGGCGTCACGAATTACACCACGCGCTAATGGTCTAACTAAGTCATCAATATAACGATCTTGCCATGCGATATGTAATTTAATCACTTCTTCAGGATTGACTGAAAAGATGACCGATGAGTCGATGAATACTTCCTGTCCATCCGAGGTCCTTGCAGAAATCGAATCATCCCCGGGTATATTTCCTTCTCCTGTCATGGTCGACATGGTATAGGTTTGCCGGGAGATTTGGTAAACGACCACGTTTTCCATAAATGGAACAATCCAATTTAAACCGGGTTGTAAGGCTTGTGTACGATATCCATCAGGCGCGATGGCGGAAATGACAACACCACGCTGCTCTGGTTGGATAAAGACTAGCCCAGCGCTAATTGAAGTTAAGATAACAGCAATGATTGCAACTGCTAGAATAGTAATTGAAATTGAGCGAACTTTATAGCCTCGAGAGGCTCGTAAAACTGCCAGGACAATCAATCCTACGACAACTAACCATAATATACTCACGAATGCCTGAATAACAGTGGCGATATTCATATTTTACTCCTATTTAATCTCGGGATTTATTCCCTCTCCAATAAAATTGTAACAGGTCCATCATTTTCAATTTCTACGAGCATATGAGCCCCAAATTCACCCATTTGCGTAGAAACACCTTCTTCTTCTAGCAATTTTGCAAAGCGATCCACTAAAGGTCGAGCGATTTCAGGTGGTGCAGCTTTAGTAAATGAAGGTCGTCGCCCTTTTTGTGTGTCAGCGTAGAGTGTAAATTGTGAGACTATGATCGCTTCTCCACCTATATCTAGCAAGGAAAGATTGATCTTACCGTTTTCATCTTCGAAAATCCGTAAATTTGCGATCTTATTAGCTAGATATTGAGCATTTTCTTCATGATCATTATGTCCAATACCCAATAATATCACAACACCTTTGGATATCTTGGCAATTGATTGATCATTTACGCTGACTTGACCTCTTTTTACGCGTTGTAATACAATTTTCATAGCGATGTACTATTTTTTCAAAGGTAATCCAATTGCTTCTTTTACTTCGCGAATGGTTTCCTTTGCAATCTTACTGGCGCGCCTCTGACCATCGTCCAATATTTCCCATACATGATCTGGGTCTTTTGCAAATTCAGCCCGCTTTGCTCGGAAAGGTTCCAAATGTTTGTTTAGATTCTCAGCCAGCAAATTTTTGCATTCAACGCAACCAATTTCTGCTCTACGGCATTGTTGGTCGATTTCTTTTACTTCATCATTTGAAGAGAATATTTTATGCAATGAAAATACATTGCAAATATCTGGATTCCCAGGATCCGTTCGTCGTTTACGTTGTGGATCTGTCACCATTTGTCGGACACGTTCGATGGTCTCTTCTGGTGTTGCTGCCAACTCAATATGGTTATTGAGGCTTTTACTCATTTTTTGTTCGCCATCAATTCCTAATACTTTTGGAATTTTGGTTACTTTCATTTGTGGTTCAATGAGTACATTGGTATTGTAGCGAAAGTTGAATGAGCGTACAACTTCTCTAGAGAATTCTAAATGGGGAGCTTGATCGACACCAACCGGAACGGTATCCGTTTTATATAATAGGATGTCCGCTGCCATGAGTACAGGATATCCCACCAGTCCGTAATTTACGTTATTTGGTTGTTGACGAATTTTCTCTTTGAAGGTTGGAAGTTCGGTTAATTTTCCAAGTGGTGTGACCATAGAAAGGAATAGATGCAGCTCGGTCACTTCAGTTACTTGGGATTGGATAAAAATGATACTTTCTTCAGGTCTCATCCCAGCAGCAAGCCAGTCCAAAGCCATCTCATAGATATTTTGGCGTAAATTTTCTGTGGTTTCAATTGTTGTCAAGGCGTGCAGATCTACGATACAGTAAACACATTGATACTCATCTTGTAAGGCTACATAATTTTGAATAGCGCCTAAGTAATTACCCAAGTGCTGTCTTCCAGTTGGGCGTGCTCCAGAAAATACTCTACCTTTATATTCTTTTTCCATTTGTGCTCCTAGTTTAAATATAATAGGTGTTTAGTCTTTAAATAACAACCCCGTCGGTGACGCGACGGGGTTGAAACCAGCTTCACACTACTAGGGTACGCAATACTCTTTTATACCCTTTGCCTTGATAACGGTGGCAATTCCG
>CAZJMV010000018.1:0-9217 GCA_964547225.1 uncultured Anaerolineaceae bacterium
TTTTAATTCACGGGTGCTAACTTCTATAATAATGCTCCAATCTAAAAATGAACACAAATATATATTTATTATATCAAAAATGAGCTACCTTTTTGTTTCATGTAATGTATAATTCCAATATAAGCTTTTAATAAGCGGAG
Organism: uncultured Anaerolineaceae bacterium; assembly: GCA_964547225.1. GTDB lineage: Bacteria > Chloroflexota > Anaerolineae > Anaerolineales > UBA4823 > CAZJMV01. Next base: position 141 of record CAZJMV010000018.1, read on the forward strand.
TAAATATATGATCTCCCTGGTGAGTATTGCTCAAGCGAAACGCATATTTTCCGATTTGGTCAATCGCGTTAGTCATTTTGGCGAACGGATTATCCTTACGTCTCAAGGGAAACCTAGGGCGGCATTGATCAGCATGCAAGATTATCAGCGCTTGATGAACATTGAAAGTCGATCTACGAAGATCGACCAGTAGCTGAAGGAGGCGCGCCATTTTTCCAGCCAGGTTGAAAAACGACATGGGGGAACTATTGATGTAGACAGGATCCTTGAAGCTTCACGAGAAGAGCTGGAAACCAAACGCTCCACAGATCTCATAGATTAATATTTGATTAGAAAACCTTGACTAGAACATTTGTTCTTGCTATAATATAGGCACTCGTCCTGCCAGAGTTTGGGTATATTCGACGTCGGATGGCGGACGACAAATGTGATATCACAAATCAAACCACGATCCATGAAAAGGAGAGCCTGCGTGGATAATATGAAAACGCGTCTATTTCACATGCTCATATCTCCGATCGTTCGCTTGCTGCGCCCAGCAAGAGCCCGCCAGCAATCTTTGCGCGCCTGCCCAAAGCGCAAGACCTCCCCCTTGCACCTGCCATCGTCCGCACAGCGCACCCGAAAGACCCATGCGCGCCTAATCGAAGCAAATTTCAGCGACCTGCCCAGTCGCTGCTCAGCAGTCGAAAGCAGCCAACAGAAAAATTTTCAGTGCCAAAACCAGTTACAAAACGCGCATCTGCGCGTACGCGCATTTCGAGTGTCTGATGATGTTGTTAATAGTATAAATATTAATATTAATATTAACTCACAACAACAACATACACAGTTGCAAAGCGCGCATCTGCGCGCTTTGAAAATCGCGAACACACTAAGTCATCCTTCGCAAATCTCACGCATCAATCGATATGCAATCCGCTTACATATGCTCCCCTCCGATTCGTCCCCCATTCCATTTTTCAGAACGAAACAGAAAACAACCCATTTTTTTGAACTTGTTACTAGAAAGGAGACCGATAGCTATACTCATGCTGAGATACCCTCTTTTTGAATGTCTTGGAAGAAAGGGGATGCAGATAAGGAACGCATTTCCTGCCGTGTGGCGGGCACTACGGAAATCACTTTACCAGCTTCAAAACCTACCTGCCAGGCAACATCCAGCAAAATATCCAAAGTGGTTTTATTCATTCCTATCCAACTTCGCATTTGTCTTCTTAGGTCAACCGAAGACTGCACATATTATCAGTAAAATGCCCATGCATAATACACTTTCATTAATATTTTTACCTATTTTAAGATCACCTTAATTCAATATACTTTATGTACCCTAGAGCTTAGATAACCTTTAAAAATTGATCTGCTCAAACGCTCTTTCTGCTTCCTTTGGCAGCTTGATCTCTGCAAACAATTTCTGTGGATATAAGTAACCTTCTTGTGAACCTGTTTCTCCGTAAGTCTCATCGAGCACCCGAATCAAACCGACTTTGGAAGCCTGATCATCGGTTAATATTCGATACACTTTACCTACTATCAGCGACTCAGGGTTCGACCGATTATCAAGACAAATTACATACTTTTTCATAAGATACTCTTTAACTTGCTCGATTTGACTAAGTATCTCAAACCACATAAAAAAACCATAAACAACTTGAAAACGCTATTGCATCAATTCTGTACCTATTTTCACATAAATACATACTTTCTTTTTAAAAAACTACCATTATCAAATTGAGCTTTGACTATTTCCAATTAGGTACCAAGCTCACAAAGCTCGATTCATGCTTGACAAAACCATCAAAAGATAATAATATGTTTCTATATGTAAATACTTTCTTTTACTTCTGGAAACGTATTATGAGATTCAGAGATCTTCAAACCAAAATCAAGGATTTACCAGCATTCAATCTTAATGATATCCGCAAAATCGATCCTGGTTTCCACAGGCAACAATTAACCGATTGGCTGAAAAGAGATTATATACATCCTTTGGTAAATGGATACTATCTTATGGCTGACACGAATATCAATGAGAGCTATTTGTTCATGCTCGCTAACCGCATCTATCATCCATCTTATATCAGTCTTGAGTCAGCACTAGCAATTTACCATATCATCCCCGAGACAGCGCTGACAGTAACCAGCGTCAGTTCCCGTAAGACCAAACTGTTCGAGAGCCAATTCGGACGCTTTAGCTACCGCAGCATCAAACCACAATTGATGTTTGGTTATCAGATTATTGGACAAGGGAAGCCGATCAAATACACAATCGCCAACCTAGAGAAAACCATCTTGGATTATCTATATTTGAATCCAAAGATCGACTCGCTAGACGACTTGATAGAACTGCGCTGGAATAAAGAGGAATTATCAGCGCTGAATGAATCTTCAGTTTTCAAGAAATATCTAAACATCTTTAATAATAAAGCACTTGAACACAGAGTTTATTTGTTAATGGAATACATCCATGCTTGATTTCCAATATATAAAAAATCAATATCCCTCTAACCTTCAGAAATTTGAACGTTCCATTCTGCGTGAGTACTTACAAGCAAAAATTCTACAGGTGATCTTTGAAAGCAACTTCGCTTATAAATTATCGTTTCTCGGAGGAACTGCCTTGCGAATGATTTACCAGAACAATCGTTTTTCCGAGGATATTGATCTGGATAATTTTGACCTCACATGGGAAGAGTTCGAATTACTGATCCAACTCATAGAGCAAGCCATGAAACTCGAGGGATTTGAAATTGAAAGCAAGTCCGTTGCAAAAGATGCCTATCGTTGTTATCTACGCTTCCCCACACTTCTCTACGAGCAAGGAATATCTCCCTTGTCTAGTGAAAAAATCCTCATCCAAATTGATACAACCGCCCAAGGATATCCGTATGAACCCGAAATACTCCTTCTCAATAAATTTGATGTCTTCACTCAGATTAGAGTTACCCCTCTAAATATCCTTTTATCCCAAAAGATCTTCACTGCAGTAAACCGGAAAAGACCCAAAGGAAGAGACTTCTACGACATCACATTCTTGACCAGCCTAACAAAACCAGATATGGGATTTCTCTATCAGAAAATGGAGATAGATTCAATCGAGCATTTGAGAGATGAAATTTCTAAAAGAATCGCGGATATAGATTTTAAAATACTTACTGACGATGTCGCTCCATTCCTTATTAACCAAAGTGACATCAAGAGAATCGAGAATTTCAAGCAGTTCTGGCAGCAAATGGAATTGGATTAAAGGTCTCACTCCCCCATCGACTCTCCTAACGTGACCTCGACCTGCATTTGCTCTCCTTCGCGCACAAAAGTGACCCCAATCGTTTCACCAGGTTGATATTTGAATAAACTATTCAGATAGGAATGCGTCTCATCAATAGCGGTCTCTCCGATATGGGTGATAATATCGTGTGGGAGCAAACCGGCTTGCGCCGCGGGACTGCCAGCGTACACATCCGTGATATACACCCCCCATTCTACTGGTAAGTTATACCAGCGAGCTGCTTTAGGAATGATCGACTGATAGCGGATACCCAAATAAGGGCGGGCAAAATAGCCCTTGATTGTAATCTGCTCAGCGATTGCTTTTGCCGTGTTGATCGGGATCGCAAAGCCTAAGCCTTCCGCAATTGCCCCACTATCACTGCTGCGAACCACCAAGGTGTTTATCCCAATCACTTCCCCAGCCAAATTGACCAATGGACCGCCTGAATTGCCTTGGTTGATGGCAGCATCAGTTTGGATCAAGTCTTCGATTAGGTAACCCTGACCGGTATCGATCGCTCTACCTGTCGCGCTGATCACGCCAACCGTAACTGTATTCATGAAATCACCTAACGGAGAGCCGATCGCAATCACACTCTCGCCTGGACGCAGGATATCCGAATTACCCATCTCTGCAACTGCGGGCGGAGTGCCATCCGTCTTAAGTACTGCCAGGTCTGCATACAGATCAGCGCCTACAATGGTTGCTTGATGCTGCGTGCCATCCGACAAGATGATATTTACTTCCTGAACATTCTCAACAACATGATTATTGGTTAGAATATAACCTTCTGATGAGATGAATACACCGCTGCCGCTGACCGTTTGATCGCCCGTCGGACCGAAGAAGGTCATCTGCCCCGCGATCGTACCCACCACGGTTACGACAGCTGCGCTCACTTTTTCGACGGCTTGCGTAATAGTCGTCTCGATTTCCATCGTGCCGGGCTCAATCGCCTGCTCAGGTGTACTCTGCATGGATACTGTTGGCGTAGGAGTAATCGTCGTAACCGCCTGAGAATGTCCTCGCAAGGCAGCATAGACCGCCCATCCACCTGCAAATGCGCCAGACAGCGCAGAGACACCTGCCACGAGTATTACAAACGCCACATACAACACCCGTTTCCAAGAGAACATACGCTAAATGGCTCCTTTCTTTCCAGCCTCATTCTACCGCGCTTTTCATAAAGCGATCAATTTTTTGCTTCTACTCAGTTCTCTATGATTGAGTCAGAAAATCGCTGAAACCCTCGTTCATACTTGGCGACCAAACCCAAATTCGGACTGAGTGCACGAGCCGCGATCAGCAATTCATAAGAGCCGATCGTTTAGCCTTTTATCTCTATGCTTGCACGCGCCCCCCGATAATGCTTCGCGGCTATGAAATCAAAATCAAGGACTTCCAATAAAAGCAAACAAGCTTATGAAGAATTCAATTATCAAGCTTCGAAACTATATTAAGGGTTAACAGAAATTTAGCTTCCAGGTAAGGTCAAGCTATTCAAGTATTTCCTAATTAAATTGGTTATAGTTGTTTATCTGCAGGTTGCTGGTCATTGATTTAGGAAACCATGTCCAGGTTTTCATCATACCTTCGAGTAATCCATAAAACGATGACGATGACCATGGCGCTCATTAATCCCGGGAATAGCGGATTGATTTGATCACTAACGGTAAAAAAGTTAAAGGTGCCATGCCATAAAATCACAGGATATAAATTAAATCGGGCTTGCTTGACCAACCATCCCAAGATCAGCCCGCACTATCTTGCCATTCCAAAGGCAACCGGCTGCTCAATGTTGCATATTTACTGAGATGTGCGTTTCAGCAAAGACAAATAACCCAACAAGATCGCCGCAGCGCTAGTTGGAAACTCCTCAATGCCGGTGAAGAGCGAAACCTCAGCGCCTATGTTGCGCAGAAAGAGGATGATGGCGGTCAGAGCAGCAATTGCGCTGGCGCGATTAAGGAATTTCAGGTTTTGGAAGTTATTAAGACAGAGGCTTTTCACCTGCCGAGATAGGCAACTCTATACCAGCAGAGCGGAACACGCCTAACGAAACTAAACTCATAAGCTGATTCGCCATATGCTCTGATGAGTACGGTAAATCATTATTCAACCACCATTTCACAACACCAATACAGGCTGTAGATACAAATTTGATGATCATTTCAGTATCAACGACAAGGTGTTTTTGGTCTGGTTGCAGTTTTTTCAACCACCTCAGTGCAACTTGTTCTATGTAGTGCTGCATTTCATTAATAGCAGATGGCACCCCAATTTCGCTTAACATAACATGATAAAATTTCGCATGCTCAGCAAAATGGTCAAACACCGAAATGAGTGGATTGACTATCACATCGGTCGTTAATTGATCATGATCAATTTCTAGTGGGATGTCGACAGTCTGGTCAAGTTGTTCCAAAATATAACTCATATTCTTGACAAGAAGATCATTCTTGTCTCGATAATGCAAATAGAAAGTTGCTCGATTTAACCCAGCACGTTCTGTAATTTCTTGAATTTTTACATTTTCAAACCCTTTCTCCTCAATGAGGGCTATTAATGCATCCTGCAAGAACTGTCGAGTCCGGAGAACCCGAGGGTCAATTGTTGCTCTTTTTTTAGACATATTACACCTTTGTGTTGTTTACTCAGCATACGATTAAATTTGCTAATTGACACGGTGCTTCCATTCAATTATATTCTATTTTACAACATTTGTCGACTAAAATACTTTTATCTATAATGCGAATTTTGATGATTTTTTATCATAGATTTAAATATCACCTGAATAAGTCAACAGAAACAGCTTGCACTCTTTTTGTGAATTTTCCCTGCAAAAAGGAAAAATAATGGAAACCATAATTGAAACACAGACTTTAACAAAAAAGTACACCAATAATAATCGCTCTAGTCCTGCTCTGGCAAGTATTGATCTTTCAATCGAAAAGGGGGAATTATATGGCATCATCGGTCCGGATGGCGCCGGAAAGACTACATTGATCCGCATCCTGGCTACTGTGATCGAACCAACTGCTGGCGTTGTTCAACTGGCTGGATTCAATTTGAAAGATCAGGCTGAACAAATACGATCACGGTTGGGGTATATGCCGCAGGCATTCAGCTTGTACCCAGACCTGACCGTGATGGAAAATCTGCGCTTCTTCTCCAACATCAATGGCGTTCCACCCCAAAGGCAAAACACTCGAATTGAAGAACTGCTAAATTTTGCCGGGCTAAGCAATTTTCCAGCAAGGCGCGGCAAAAATCTTTCGGGTGGTATGCAGAAAAAATTGGCGCTTGCCTGCGCACTGGTGCATGAACCTGAAATCCTTTTGTTGGATGAGCCAACAACTGGAGTTGACCCCACTTCCAGGCGCCAATTGTGGCAATTGCTGGCAAAAGTGATTCAACAAGGCAAGACCATTATTGTCAGCACGCCATACATGGACGAAGCTGAACGCTGCAGTCGCGTAAGCATGATGGATCAAGGCATGATATTAGTCAGCGGCACGCCGCATCACCTAACCCAAGAGATGCCATTCCGGATTATTGAGGTCAAAGCCAAGCCGCGTAGTTTGCTGCGCCAGATCGTCGATCAGACCAAGGGGATATTGGGATGGAGAGCTGTTGGCGACCGATTACGTCTTTCGGTAACCGATCCAACTAAAATCAAGGACAAAATCTATCTGAAACTGACAGCAGATGGGGCACAAATCGGCATTTTACGGGAAGCCCCCACTCAAATGGAAGATGTTTTTATCTACCTAGTTGAACAACAGGAGAAAAACAAATGAGTGCGGAAAAATCGATCGAAACACATCAGCTAACGCGCAAGTTTGGAGATTTTACCGCGGTAGACAAAGTGAGTTTTGAAATTCCGAAAGGGGAAATCTTCGGATTGCTCGGCCCAAATGGAGCCGGAAAAACCACATTGATCCGGATCTTGTGCGGCATCCTTACCCCCACTGAGGGGGAAGCCCGCGTGATGGGATTTGAAGTTTGCAGCCAACCCGAACAGATTAAACAGCGTATTGGCTATATGTCTCAAAAATTTTCGCTTTACTACGACCTGACGGTAACTGAAAACCTGCGCTTTTACGCAAACTTGTATGAAGTACCCCTCAACACCCTCAAATCCCGTCTGGCGGAATTGATCGATATGGCTGGTTTACGCGGCTATGAAAAGCAATTAACCGGTAATCTCTCTGGAGCCTGGCGTCAAAGGTTGGCGCTGGCATGTGCCATCGTTCATAAGCCGCCCATGCTGTTCTTAGATGAACCTACGGCTGGAGTAGACCCAGTCTCACGGCGAGAATTTTGGGAAATGATTTACACTCTGGCAGGGCAGGGTGTGAGCGTGCTGGCTACCACACACTACATGGATGAAGCCGAATTCTGCAATCTGATTGGGATGATGTATCAGGCGCGCATGATCGCACTGGCAGACCCGGATACCCTTAAAAACACAATCAAAGGGGTGTTGTTTGAAATCGATTCTCCAAATCTGGGTCAAACCGAGGCAATTCTAAAAGACTTACCATTTGTCCAAGATGTAGCCATACATGGGGTGCTCCTACATGCCCTGGTGAAAAATAAAAATGACAAAAAAACTATCGAAAAAGCCCTACAAACCCATGGAATTGCTACACGTATCGAACGCGTTTTGCCATCCCTTGAAGATGTGTTCACATGGTTAATCGATCAAGAAATTTGATTGCACGTGTTAGCTGAACTTACGCAAGGAGACTAAAATGAAACAATCTATTCGTCGCATCACAACCATTGTCCACAAAGAGTGGCTACATGTGATCCGGGATGTGCGCGCCTTGGTTCTGGTGATCATCTTGCCCGTGATGCTGCTCATTTTATTGGGATTCGCTGTACTGAATGATATCGAAGATATTCCATTAGCCGTATTTGATCAATCGAAAAGTGATGAAAGCCGCCAGATGATCGATCGTTATGTTGCTAGTGGATATTTCAAATACACAATAGAAGCCTACAGCGAGAATGAACTTTTAGAATTGCTGGATAAAGGGGTGGTTCGCGTTGGGCTGTTGATTCCTGAATATTTTGGCAGAGAAATAAGTACGGCAGGTTCCAGCCCAGTGGTGTTTTACATCGATAGTACAGATCCGAATCTGGCGCAAACCTCACAACTGGCAGCAGATTTTGTCAGCCAATCCAATGCCCAAGAAATCCTGGTTCAGAGAATTACAAGAAGCGGTATACAACTGGATTTTGAATTACCTGTGAGTACACATATCCAGTTCCTTTACAACCCAAACATGCGGCGGATGGACTTTCTGCTTCCCGGCCTAACAGGGTTAATCTTACAGGTACAAGCGCTGTTACTGACTGCTTTTGCAATAGTCCGTGAACGAGAACAAGGCACATTGGAGCAGTTGATCGTCACACCAATAAAACCTTGGGAACTCATGGTGGGAAAAATCTTGCCTTATGTAGCTGTTGCCGCTGTCAATCTAGCCATGGTTTTAATTACCGGTGCATTGGTATTTGGGATGAAAATTAGCGGGGATATATTTCTGTTGACCTTGTTATCAGGCATTTTTCTAGTGGGGTCATTGGGATTAGGAGTACTCATCTCAAATATTTCGCGCACCCAAATTGAGGCGCTATATCTGGCTGTATTCATCATTCTTCCCGCTGTAATGCTCTCCGGTTTAATCTGGCCACGTCAAAATATGCCTTGGCTGGCGTATTATAGCGGATACATCTTGCCGCTCACTTACTACTTAGAGATCATCCGCGGCATTCTACTAAAAGGAGTTGGAGTCAC
>CAZJMV010000019.1:0-5648 GCA_964547225.1 uncultured Anaerolineaceae bacterium
TTGTTTTTAACCAACACGCATGGCGAGGAGTTTATGCTCAAATTGGTAAGACCATATGAGGCGTTTGGCTTACCGCTGCTTCAAAAAGACCAACTGCGCCTGATGGGGGCGGCAGCTTATCAGGATTCTATGATCTTATCGATTGGATGTGAGTACTTGATAGAAGCAATGCGAAGTATCCCCCAATTGACTTTGAATCTATACCGCGAAACATCTACCAATGCGCGTGTACTGCTCTTGCACACTCGCAGCTTGATGACTTCGAATCTGAGTGCGCGTCTGGCGTTCGTTTTTCTTTTTTTGGCTCACAAGCAGCAAAACGCTGATGAGATCGAGATGCCCATACATCAAGCTGAATTAGCCAGTTGGGTGGGAGTTAGCCGCGGTCGGTTGAACCGCACCCTCAGCGAGATGCAGAAAAGTGGCTTGATCCAAGTGGAAGATAACCGCATTTTACTAATCGATCGTTCTGCACTTGAACGCATAGCAAATCCTGGAGATTGGCGACCTGCTGTAACAAACAGCACAGATTTCCTGTAACCTACGGCACAGCAAAGAATAAATAATGTGTAAAGATAGAAGTCGTGAAAGACTTCTATCTTTTTTTGTGTGGAGAAGGTAATGTCGCAAGATACGATTGAACACATTCTTGGCAAGGCTATCTTGGATACAGATTTCCGTGACACACTGCTTGCTGATCCAGAACAAGCATTATCCGGTTTTGCGTTGACGGATAATGAAAAAACTTATCTCATGCATATGGATGCCGAAACGCTTGATCAATTGGCAGACCTATATGCGATGCGGAGTGACCAATGGAAATAGACTATTTCTTATCCTCTATTCGATTAATCTTGAAGAAACGATTTTATATACTTAGCGTTTCTGTGCACTGGCTGATGATTGCGGCGGTCTTCATGGGGTTGACCTTTAGCGCATGGAATGTCACACCGGCGCATGCAGCTACGATTACCGTCACCAATGCCAATGACAGTGGGGCAGGCTCGCTGCGTCAAGCGATCGCTGTCGCGATCGCCGGTGATACAATCCATTTTGATGATGACTACACCATTATTCTTGAGAGTACATTAACGATCGATAAAAATTTGACCATAGATGGTCAAACTAATAACATCACTCTCGATGGACAAAATGAGGTTCGTGTATACGATGTGTATCCTGATGTTACGGTCTACTTTGAGAATTTTACGATTAAGCAGGGTTATCAATCCGAGGACAATTTTAACGGTGGCGTTTACAACCAAGGTACTCTGTCATTGAATGAGATTACTTTCTCAAGTAATAATGGATCTGTTTTTAATGACAGCGCTGCAGTGTTATCGATTAGCGATTGCGACTTTATCAGCAACTTTGTCAGCAATATGTATTCTGGTCCCATTGAAGAATCTCCTGGAATCTCAAATAAGGGTACGCTGATTATCTCAAATAGCTCATTCTCGGAGCAAATCGGATGTTACTCAGGCGCGATTACCAATTATGAAGATGGAACGGCTTCGATTTCCAGCAGTTCGTTTGATCACAACCAAGGTTTGTTGACGGGTGCAATCTTTAACTATAATGGTGAAGTGTCGGTAGATGAAAGTACATTCAATGAAAATTTCCAGGAATTTGGTGATACTGGAGGCGGCGCGATCCTGAACTATATCGGAAACCTGACAGTTACCGATACGCTCTTTTACAGCAATACATCCGGCTCAGAAGGTGCTGTTGATATTGGAATGGGAGGCGCGATTGCGACACTCGGCGACCTGACGGTAAGCGGCAGTACGTTCGATGCGAACAAAACCTGGGGAAATGGCGCCGCGATTGCTTCCACGACTTGGAAATTTGGTGATGATCCACTTCCAGAAAATTCCACAATTACACTAACCAACAATACCTTTCGAGAGAATACTGCATTACCATACCAAAGTAATCCTTCGAATGGTGGGGCTGTGTATATATATCCAGCTCACATCCCATACTCCGTCACATTCACCAACAACACCTTTTCCGAAAATGCGGCTGATCATGGAGGCAATCTCTCTTTCAAACAAGATACATCTTCGGAGAGTTTGGCAGTGAATTTCTACAATAATATCATGCAAGGCGCCGTAAGCGGTGGGAACTGCTCCAGCAGTGTTGTGATCAGCGTGACTTCAAGTCACAACCTGGCAGATGATGCCTCCTGCGGAACGGGCTTTACCAACACAAGCTCCATCCTGCTTGGCGCTTACGGCAATTATGGCGGCAGTACTTCAACAATTCCGCTGCTGCCCGGTTCCTCTGCCATCAACGCGGGAGATTCTTGCCCAACCACCGATCAGCGCGGCAAGCCACGCTACGGCACCTGCGATATCGGTGCCTTTGAATCGCAAGGTTTCAATTTGTCCATCACCGGCGGGAACAATCAGACTGCGTTGGTCAGCAGCGCTTTTTCAGATCTCTTAGATCTCTCGGTAACGGCGAATGAAAGTGGTGAACCGGTAAAAGATGGTCAGATCAGCTTCAGTGCGCCCTCATCGGGTGCCAGCATTGCTGCCCCGATTACTTTCGGCAAGACGATCAGCGCATCGGGCACAGTGACATCGACTGTCAGCGCTAATGCAATAATCGGTTCCTACACGGTCAGCGCAAGCGCTGCAGGCGCGAGCGATGCAGATTTCAGCCTTTATAATTCCGGAGCGCCAACTGCGGCTACCTCGGCAGCGACCCCGGTGACATCTAGTGCGGAAGTCCTAAATGGCACGGTCAATGCTATGAATTCCAATACGACGGTTACTTTTGAATATGGGATGACGACCGCGTATGGTACAAGCGTTACAGCCTCACAAAGCCCGGTTGCTGGATTAACAGATACAGCGGTCAGTTATTTGCTTTCCGGGCTGCAGCCTAACACAACTTACCACTATCGCGTCAAAGCTTCCAATTCAGCCGCAACAGTGTATGGTGATGATTTTAGCTTTACGACATTGCATAAAGCAACAACAATGACCAGTTTGGAAATCGATCCGAACCCGAGCGCTTTAGGAAACACAATCATCATGACTGCCACGATAATCAGACTATCAGGCACCCCGACTGGCTCGGTGTCTTTCAAAGAAGGCGTTACGATCCTCGGGAAAGCAGATCTAAATGGAAGCGGTGTCGCAACCTTCAGCATCAGTGATCTGAGCGCAGGAAAGCATACTATCACTGCAGAATATTCAGGCGATCAAGATTATGCGAGCAGTGTTTCCAACGAAGTATATCAGGTGGTCAATAGAGCAGGAGAGGTATATAAAATTTTCCTGCCTTTTATTTCCCGAAACACTCGATAACTTGTCACCATGAGGAGTGCTCACCATTCTCCCACAATCATGATCATCAAAGAAGCGACTAAGGGTCTCGCACGTCAAAAGCGAGATGCTTCGGCGCTTGTCTATGGGTAAAGTAGTCTTGCCAATAAATCTGAACTATCAATAAAGGTGATAAGAGTACAGAAGCGCGCCTCAGCATGACATGGACTAGGTCCTGTCACCCTGAGAATCGTTCAGTCAATCCACTCTCACCCCATGAGTTATCATGGGGTTAAAAAACGACACCAAATAAATTGGATTGTTAGACACCATACATCTTGAATCAGATTTATCTAATGTTATTCCTAGCCCATGCATTTATGCTTGGGCTAAACAACCATGCGTGCACACGAAATATAATTCGGTGAGTTCTCAGTATTCACTGTACTTATCTTTGGACGCTAGATGAAATTCGTTTAATCCCATAATTTGTTGTACTTCCCACTCTCATTCTTTATGTTTCCCTATTCGTTGTACGCCTAGATTAGACAGCTTTAAAACCATGCGATATTAGCGGTATAATAAAAGAAGAAAAGAGATAACGATCAATTAACTGCTTCAAATTTCGGAGAGAATATAGAACAATGTCTGATCGAGATGTTCGTTGGATTCAACGATTTAACCATTTCAAACAAGCCTTCAGTCAACTAGAGAAAGCTGTCATGCTGGCTGACCAACGTTCCTTGACAGAATTGGAAGAGCAGGGGTTGATACAAGCTTTTGAATTCACCCATGAATTGGCTTGGAACACTATAAAGGATTATCTGCAAGAACAAGGCGCTGTTACTTTGTATGGCTCGAAAGATAGCACTAGAGAAGCTTATAAATATAATTTGGTTGAAAATGGTGAAATTTGGATGGAGATGATCGAGAGCCGAAATCTAAGTGCACATACTTATAACCGTGATCTTGCTAAAAGAATTGTCCAAGCGATTCGAGATCAATATTATGATGAATTCAAGCAGCTTATCATAACCCTTGAACCTTTGGCAGATCAACGGTGAAGAGAAAATTTGGTTTAACAGAAAATACGATTGATAAGATCAATAGGGTTCTATCTCACTACCCAGAGGTAAACAAAGCTATCTTATACGGTTCACGCGCAAAAGGGAATTATCGCAATGGTTCTGATATTGATCTGACGCTGCTCGGGGGTGACGATATGAACATCTCCATACTGGCTCGAATTCTTTCCGAGATTGACGATCTGCTCTTGCCCTATAGCTTTGAAATATCGATATATGCTGATATTAGCGATCCGGATTTTCTGGATCATATCGAGCGCGTTGGGGAAATCTTCTATACGCGTGATGATTTCGTTTCACTTTCACGCGCATCAAACGAAGTCTAAAATTATTAATCTGAAAGCCCATTGATTTATTTTCTTGGATTCAACCCAAAACAGCTTCCATGATCTGAAAGGAGATGACGTATATCTCAATATAGATATTCGATTTCTAAATTTGGTACTTTATTCTCATAGATATTCTATTTCGGAGGATATCCAGTGTGAAAATAAACCCTACTTCGTATAGATAACCGAACCATGGTATTAAAAAGTAGGTTGGTATGCCATCCCGACCTATTTAATGGTTAATTGTTTTTTGGTTAATCGGTGATCGGAAAAATAAGTGGAGTTCATTTTCAGGTTTCGGATGTTTTTTTTTCTTGGGAAGAGTTGAGTTATCTTTTTGGTTTGTTGCATATAGAAATGGAAAGAGATATTGATATATACTTTCACAGTTAATAGAATTGATGATATATTTAAAATGAATTTACAGAGCTAGATAATAATTCAGAGTTTTGATAGAAATCATTTTTTTATCAATGAGAGGTTTATTTATGGATGCTGTAAGAATATTCCAAAAGCCTGATCAAGGGATCCTAATAATTCAACTTCCAGAACACTTGGCTAAAAGTAAGGAATTAGAGATAATTATAATTCCAGTCATTGAAGATGAGCAGTTGGAAAAAGAACCTTTTATTCCATCGGATTATTATGGTGTCTGGCAGGAAAAAGATATTGATGCTGATAAAGTCTCAAAAGAAATAAGGGAAGAATGGAATCGCGATTTTTAGTTGATACAAATATTCTGATCTATTCTTTTTCTAAAGTAATTCCAGAAAAGGTGCAGGATATTATTACTCCTATTTTTCTGGACTCTTTTAACATTTCAGTAATCAATAAAATCGAATTTCTCGGATGGAGAGAATTAAATAATCGGGAATTTATTCAAGCGATTAGTTTTATTTCCAATGCACAAGTTTTACCTTTAAACGATCTGGTCATTGATGAGACAATAAAACTTC
>CAZJMV010000020.1:0-9941 GCA_964547225.1 uncultured Anaerolineaceae bacterium
CCGTTTCTCGATTTGAACACGAGGGATATCAAGAGAAGTATATCCGCTTTGTGAAATCTTTGACCAGCAAACCGGTCGTCGGGGTCGGCAGATATACCACCCCAGACGCGATGCTCTCAGTTGTTCAACGCGGGATTGTCGATTTAGTTGGCGCAGCGCGTCCTTCGATCGCGGATCCATTCTTGCCTCAAAAGATCAAAGAAGAACGTATCGAAGATATCCGTGAATGCATCGGCTGTAATATCTGCGCCAGCGCTGATAATTTAGGGATTCCGATCCGCTGTACTCAGAATCCAACCATGGGTGAAGAATGGCGGCGTGGTTGGCATCCCGAGATCATTCCACCCAAGAAATCCGATCAGGAGATCATGGTCATCGGCGCGGGTCCGGCTGGTTTGGAATGCGCGCGTGCCTTAGGCGCGCGTGGATACCATGTTTCCCTACTTGATGAACGGCGTGAATTTGGCGGCAGAGTGATCCTTGAATCTGCTTTGCCAGGATTGATCGAGTGGCGACGCGTGGTTGATTGGCGTCTAAGCCAGATCAAGAAGATGAACAATGTCACACTCTATCCAGGTAGTCAAATGGATGCCAACGATGTCATCGAAAGCGGTGTAAAGCATATCATCGTGGCAACAGGCGCTCAGTGGAGGCGTGATGGTGTTGGCAGGCATCAATCATATCCAATCCCAGGATATGAGTTGAGCCATGTTTACACGCCGGATGATTTAATGATGGGAAAAATCCCGACTGATCGTGTATTGGTTTATGATGATGATCATTATTATATCGGCAGTGTGTTGGCGGAATTGCTTCTTCAACAAGGTTGTCGGGTGACACTGGTTACGCCAGCGCCTTTGGTTGCCTATTGGTCACAACATACGCTCGAACAAGAGGCTACCCATAGAAGGTTGCTTATACTAGGCGCCGAGATCATCACCCAAAAAGCGCTGAAAGAGATTCATAGCGATGACATTCAATTCACTTGTACAGTGACTGGTCAAATCACCCAGGTTGTTATGGATGCGATTGTTCTTGTGACCGACCGGCTGCCCAATGATGCCCTTTATCGCGGCTTGAAAGATGAACAAAATAAGGGCAAACTTGAATCATTGCGTGTGATTGGAGACGCGGAAGCGCCGCATATCATTGCTCAAGCGATCTTTTCTGGACATCGCGCTGCGCGAGCGTTTGAAGAGGTCCCTTCCGATGAGACACCCTTTAAGATCGAACGGGGAAATCCCGATTTTATGGTTTAATAGAAATCATATAACTTAAGCTGCAGAAAGAGAAATGTCTACACTTTTCCAAGACACCCATCCAAAAATGGAAGCATTGTATATTCAATTGTTGAAGCAGGTTAGCGCTACGCGAAAGATGGAAATGTTAGCAGAATTGAATTCATCTGTTCAAACACTTGCATTAACAGGTTTGCGCTCAAGATATCCACGAGCTGATGAAGGTGAATTGAAGAGAAAGCTGGCAGATTTGCTTTTAGGAGAAAACTTAGCGCTCAAAGTGTATGGAGTAGTAAACGATGGAGAATGAACCCATCGAAGTTACTCTTAAAGTTACTTATGTCTTGGAAGAACTTGGCATTGAGTACCTTATTGGTGGCTCATTGGCTTCCGCACTTTATGGGATAATACGAGCGACGCACGATTCAGATATTGTTGCTGAAATGAAGATCGAACATATTTCCTCCTTTATTTCAGCATTGAAAGATGAATTCTTTATCGATGATGAAATGATCGCTGAGTCTATCCAGCGACATTCAAGCTTTAATATAATCCACCGTGAGACCATGTTCAAAGTGGATGTCTTTGTTCCAGCGCCAAGTCGTTTTCTTCGATCACAACTTACTCGTGCAAGAAAACAGAATTTCTTGCTGAAAGAAGAAGTCAGCGCTAAGTTTGCTAGCCCTGAGGATACCATTCTTTCCAAGTTGGAATGGTATCGTATGGGCGGCGAAGGTTCCGATCATCAATGGCGGGATATCCTTGGCGTGCTGAAAATCTGTGCAGGTGATTTGGACTTGGATTACCTTAGGGAATGGGCAAGTGAACTCAATGTCAGCGATTTATTCGAACGCGCTTATCGGGATGCCAGTTGATTGATCAGCGTCACCTTAAATGAAAATAGATATACATGGTTATTTACATCTCGGATACTATTTACCAATGAAGCAAGGAATTATCAATGTTTTCAAAAGCGATTGTAAGAACGCCAGGGAAAAGTATAATCAAAGGATTGAGCAGCGCCAATTTGGGTATACCAGATTATGAGCGCGCCCATCAACAGCATCGCGCATATATTCAAGCGCTTGATAGCTGCGGATTAGGGGATTAAGTTGTCTGTTGTTAAGATTCTGAATCGGAATCCATCGGATAGACGGCTTCCTTTTCGATTTTTGGATTATCTAGTCTTATACCATGTCCACGAACGGTGACGATATAATCATGCTCGGTGTCAAATTCCGCTATCCGTTTGCGTAAGCGGCGTACCAGCGCATCCAAGGCTTGTTCGCTCACCTCAAAGACTTGGTTCTCTCCCCATACCTTCTCGACCAATTCTGGGCGCGAAACGATCAAACCTTGGTTCTCGTAAAGTTTTTCGAGCAGACGAAATTGGGATGCGGATAATGGCGGAATAATCTCTCTTTCTTCGATCGAATCGTCTTTGGGGTTTTGGATATAAATCCATACTTGATGCGATCGGCTATCCAACCGGAGCTGCCTAAGAGATATCTTATGCTGATCGAGTGTTTCGTAAAATTCTGGATTCAGCAACATTCTGCTTTGTTGGTCTAATGGCAAAGTCGCATCCGAACTTAAAAAGATAAATTTCTGCGCGATCGCAATCTGTATCTCATCCCCATCTTCTAAGAGAGTGGGTTCATGAATTTTAATTCCATTTAGATTGGTTCCGTTCTTGCTGTTCAAGTCCTCAAGGATCACTCCCTCATCGGTGATTGAAATTCTGGCATGTTGTCGAGAGACTTGGCGATCTGCAATTACGATGTCACAACTTGCGTCGCGTCCAATCAGATTGGATTGATGAAGAGTCCAACGCTGCCCGGAAAGGTTTCCCTCTTCAGCGATGATCTGTGCAACCTCTTCTAAAGCTTTCTCCACCATCATCTCCTCCATAGATCATACAACGGATACTTTGAGTAATAATTGCTGGAAAAAAACTGCCACAAGGATATTTTTCTCAAGGATTCTTGCTCACAATAAAAAAACAGTAAAGGGAACTATAAGGTATAATATCATAAAATAAACTATTTGGATGAGAAAATATTGGATTAGTACTTTCGAACCAAATTAGCGATTATCTTAGAATCTAGATTGTGAGTGAAATTGAATGCCGACACCGCTAAAACAAGGTAAGGTCTTGCGTGATCGTTATCGCATCAAGAGAATTATTGGTCAAGGGGGAATGGGTAGTATATACCTAGCTGATGACGCGCGACTTGAAGGAAGATTATGCGCGGTTAAAGAAGTGCAGCATGATGCGGGGCTTTCTGATGAAATGCTCAAACAAGCACGCGATCAATTTCAACGCGAAGCAACTGTTTTAGCGCGCTTGGATCATCCCAACCTTCCCAAAGTGTCTGACTTTTTCTCAGACAGTGGCAGAGATTATCTGGTGATGGATTTTGTACCTGGTAAAGATATTCGCACGCTCATGCTTGAAGCGCGCCGTAAGGGTGAATTTCTCAAAGAAGATGATGTACTCAATTGGGCAGGACAATTAACAGATGCCTTGGCATACTTGCACAGCCAGGAGCCACCTATCTTGCATCGTGATATTAAGCCGAGCAATTTGAAGCTTACACCCAGTGGATTAATCAAATTGGTTGACTTTGGTTTGGTGAAAATCCTTGCTTCTGATGATGTCACGATTACTATACTACAGGGACGCGGCACTGCTTTGTATACACCTCTTGAGCAGTATGGCGGAGACACAGGACATACCGATGCGCGCAGTGATATTTATGCTTTTGGCGCCATGCTCTATCACCTGTTAACCAATCAAGCTCCAGTTGAAGCGCGTGAATTATTCTTAGACCCGACCATCCTTACGCCTCCTCGTCAGATAAACCCCAATCTCAGCATACGAACCGAACGAGCGATCCTATGGGCGATGAATTTACATCCTGATGAAAGACCGCAAAATATCGAAGAATTTAGTCAAGGCTTATTTGGCAACCGTGAACCTACCACTCCCAGGAGTTCCTCTCAAAGAACAGGTAATCAGTTAGGTCTTTTCGCATCTTCAATTGACCAAATCTTAGCGGTAATCACTTTCAGCATCTTTTTAATCAGCTTGGGGATCACTATATTGCGTTAGATATTTGGTTTTTATTTCTTGAGTGATTGATTCGAACTGCGCTTATGATGGTTTTCTGAAGCGATAATCTGCCAGATTAGAAACGTTAGCATACCCATTACTGCACCCACAAAAGTCACCGCGAAAACACTGAAAGGGATGGATATTTCGAGCAATTTTTGAGTCCCTGGTAGTTTTAGCGCTATATAGGTGTACGAGCTTAAGCCGCCTAGCAAAGCCAGGAAACCCGCTCGTAAAGCCCAACGCGGTTTACCAATCAGCGCTGCTAACCGGAAAGAGATAAATCCGATCAGTCCAGAGATAAATATTGCCAAGACCCAATCCGTGAAGTGAGTGTCTAGATTGGGTTCTGGTGTTGGTTTAGGAGTGATCACTCGCACTGAAATCGTTGCGGTGGGCGAAAGTGTTGGCGTTTCACTTGGTTCCGGGGTGAGCGTGACGGTTCCATTCCCATTTTCAGGGGATGGTATTTCATATTTGATTATGTCAGAGCGTGCATTTTCACTCTCTGCTCGAATTTCAAGCGTACCGGCAGCGGTGATTGAATATGTCGTCCTGGCAATCCCGTTGATTGTGTTCTCAACTTGTGTGATACTGCTTCCTTCTGTACCGCTGGTGAATATGAAATTTACCGGCGTCCCATTGGGTACCGGATTACCGTTTTTATCGAGGATAATCCCAGTTTTCAATGGGATGATATCGCCTAATTTGTATTCAGGCGCTTGCGTTGGTTCTGGCGTGATGTTTTCACCCTCTACAATTTCCGGTTCTGGTAGGTCCAATTCCAAGGGGATGATTTGATCCGGATCCGGGAACAGCGCTTCATTGATATCATAACCAATACCAGGGATTGAGACTGGTGAAGCCCCAGATGGACGTAGTTCCTTAAAAAGTAAATATGCAATCACATCGATAAAAGGGGATGTTTTACTGTATAGTGTATAGTAGGCAGATAGTTTTGAGATCGTAGTTGCGTCCAGATAATAAGGCGCACATAAAGAAAACACAATCAATTTTCGCTGTTGGAAAAGGTTCGGTCGGTCGGTTAGAAACTGCTTAAGCGTAGTAAAGGAAGGAATATCGCTGCGAGAGTCGAGCATGATAAAAATCACCCAGTTGGCGCGGTTTAATTCTGTCTCGATCGGTGTTGACAAAGGTTCCGAATGCAGCATTTCATCCAATTCAACTAATGAGAAAGATGAGATATTGTTTGACGAAATCTGACCACCAGCTAGAGGACCATAAAGCTTCAGCACAGAATCTTCAACAGCGCTTGTTTTTAGAATAGGTGTACTTGGGCAGGTGCTGCATTGTTGAATGCTTCGGTTATCGGTAATGAAAACAATCCGATCGCTGTAACTAGGTGCATCTGGGATAGCTTCATCAAGCTCTGCCTCTGAAGGACTGATTAATGTCGCCGATTTGCGAGCGACATCGAAAGTAACCTGACTGGATTGACCTAATGCTTCAAGTTCTGCTTCATCAACCAGTACCTTGCCAATCGAAAAGGATGAATAGAGTTGATATTTAAGGGTCAGAATTCGATAAACCGAATTATCAACCCTTTGCGCAAATGCTGCATCTTCGTGATATTTTTGTGCGAAGAAATCAAGGGTTTGTCTGGTTTCTACAATATTATTCGATTCTTCTCCTTCCTCAAGCGGTAAGTTGGTGGAAAAATCTCCGACATATAATAAGTCATTTCCAGCTAGGAAGGCATTAACCGTTACACGACGGGGGTCAAACCCTTGTCCAGCGAGATCATAAAAACCTCTGACAGCTTGACTCCCCAAATCATCGCTGATCATAACCCCGCCTTGATTGCGCCATGCTTCCAATTCGGGTAGACTCATAAGCAGGTTGAACGCTTGGGGATCAAAACTAACTGGTCGGGTGGTAGCCCGAATATTCCCTTGCAAACCTTGATATCGAATATTGGAAACCAGCAAGGCATCCGATCGTTCTAGATCATCTTGTGTCTTACCTGTCACCGAGAAGAAAGGCGTAAGGTCAAAGTTTTTCAATTCATCTAATGATTTTCTGACGGTAGAGACTTCTTCCTCAGGTAGGCGATCGGAGCTGCCATGTCCGGGAAAGTGTTTCGAGGCTACAGCCACGCGCCCTTGTCCGCCTTCATGCACACCACGGATATAAGCTCTGCCTGATTCTGCCACCCAAAATGGATCTCCTCCGAAAGTACGTGTTCCAAGGCTGTTGGAGAGATCTTGATGGGAAGGTTCTAGTACATCCAGCGAAGGACCCAATAATAAATTGATCCCTAGGATATCTAGCTCTTTTCCCAAGATATTACCCACCTGCGCAGAAAGCTCGGGAGTCCAAGTGGCGCCGAGCGCCATCGCATTCGGAAGCGGCGTCATTCCATAGAAGATTTGGTCATAGGGGTAGCCATTTCCTTCCTGTGATATAGCGATAAACGCTGGGATATAGTGCTTTGTAATTCTCTCATTGGTAATTGGATCGATTTGGCTTTCGAGCGCTGCTTGCCAAAGGTTTTCCTGCAAGGTAGCGGTTAACTGATATACATTGTTGACGATCTCTTCTTTTGCTTGGTTTTCTTCCAATATGAAATTATCATTTTTCGCTTGTAATGTCACACCACCGATATGGTACTTATCCATCAGGGTGAGGATCTCTGATTCCGGGCTGACATCATTGCCTTGGAAGGTGATCAAGAAAAGTTGCCCTACACGCTCTTCTGGGGTTAATTTCTCCAACATCGATTGCGCTTGTTTTTGTGCAGTTGATAATTCCTCACCGTCTTGTGCTTTTCCATCACTTATAGGTTGAACGATAAAAGATACCAACATAAAGATCAAAAAGAATATATGGAGGCATTTTCTGTGTGTATTTGATGATATACGTAAATGGACCATTAAATTCTTACCATGTTAATTAAAAATTTTTAGAGCGTTTCTTTCTCTTGCTTAATAATCTGATATAACAATTTACGGCGTTCAGATCCGCTTAATAGTTCCAATTTCCTGATTCCCATTGGATCAATCTCTTCACGAAGCAACTTGATCTCTTCATTTGTGGGTAATAGGGTCTCATGAAGTTCCTTGGATAGAGGCAAATCAAAACCGGTTTTTGCTTGGATACGCTTAATATCCACACCAGGGTGATAGCTTAAAAGGTGCATTCGCGGCAGAGTCCCCGGTTCACTAACCTCGAAGTGGAACTGTCCCAGATCACTAACCAGATATCTTGTGCCAGCGCCTCTCGTCCGTTGTGGGTGATGTCCTAATCCAGAGAGAAAATCGAGCTTTGGGACAAAAGTAACCCGCGAGTGACGCGGTACATATAAAAAGATATCGTCAATAAAGGTGGTTACATCGGGAATACCACCGCTGCCGGGCAAACGCAGGCGTGGCTTAGAATAATCTTTGCCAAAAGCGATATTGTTAAAATTACCGTGAGGATCGACTTGCGCTGGTCGAAAGAATTCCTTGGGGCGGAGATTGGGTAAAATATCCGCTGCCGTACGCACGAAACCGATATTCGTCAAGGATAAATCTAGCCACTGACTTTCCACTTTTGTCAAGCTCAATGGCGCTGGAATGCGGGTGATTCCTTGACCGATAGCCGACGCAAAGTATAAGTCAGGCGCATGTGTAAGGCGCGCTAATAAAAAGGCTGCTGCAACCAGCGGCGTCGCGATCCCTTGAACGACCACTTCTTCGTTCTGAATCATATGCGACATGCACACGACCATTATCTCGTCGGGTGTGATATTCATAAAAGCGTTTCTCTTCTCCATATACAAGGACACAGCACGTTTCATCATGGTTGACCTAGCTGCTCTTGATGATCTTCTGGTGAACTTCGGGTTGGATATTTCCGCCGGAAATGATCACAACCGCTGGGCGTATTTTGATCTTTCCAGAAATGATCGCTGCCAGTACCACTGCCGCTGATCCTTCAATGACTTCATTATACTCCTTCCATGCAAATTGAATACCTTCTTCGATCTCATTTTCGCTAACCAGGATAATGTCATCCACATATTTTTTGGTTAGTGGAATCGTAATTGATCCCTCCTCAACAGGACCGGATAATCCATCCGCGAGAGATTTTTCTTCAGTAAAGCCATCTTGTGAACCTGTGTAATAAAGTGCGTGCATGAATGGCGAGGCTTGGCTTTGAACCCCGATCAAGGTCCTATCTTTGACAGGTGTAGTTGGATCACTATACTCCTTGATAGCCGCGCCAATTCCTGAAATCAATCCGCCTCCACTAACAGGGACAACCCAAGGATTTGATATCAACTCGGGTAATTCTTCTAGAATTTCAAAAGCTATGCTTGCTTGTCCGGCAATGACTTGTGCATCGTTATACGGAGAGACCCAAGTTCCACCTTGGCTTTTTACAAACGCCAAGCCAGCTTGTTCCGCTTGACGATATCCGCCAGGCACCTGGACGACTTCTGCGCCTAAAGCTCGCATCGCTTCGATTTTGGTTCTGACAGCATGTTCAGAGGCAAATATTTTCACGTTCGCCTTAACAAGATTGCCAGCGTATGCCACACCTTGCCCATGATTACCTGCTGATGCCGTCACCAATCCACACTCACGTTCCCACGGTTGAAGAGATAGGATTTTATTTAAAGCGCCGCGATCTTTGAATGAATGCGTGGTTTGATGGTTCTCCCATTTCAAGTAAAGCTCATGCTTGGAGTCATAGGCGATTGGTGTGTGTTTGATATAGGGACGAATACGATCTTTTGCTTCTTCTAACCATTTTTTCGGTATCATGCTTTAGTCTCTCGTAATCTCAGTCTGATCAACTAGGTTGCTTTGTCTTTAGTTGGCTAAGGACTTCCCGTGCAGCCAAGGGATCATCGGTAAATATCCCATCTACTTTGAGCAGGAATAATTGCTCCATGATCTCTTTTTGGTTGACTGTGTAGACAAAAACTTTCTGTTTACGTTGATGGGCTTTGTTGATTAATTCTAAAGATGCGTCGCTGACTTCGGGATGCATGCTCTGGTATATTTCAGAATTCCCAAATAGCGCCCTCGAAAGCGCACCTTTCCAGCCATAAAAGGATAGTAATCCGCATGGGGCTTCGGGTAGAAGTTTCTTGATTCGGGAAAGCGCGATTGGGCTAAAGGATGAAAAGAAAACACGCTTATTGAGCTGATTTTTGTTTACGATTTCAGCGACTTTTTCGGGCAGTTTATCGAAGGGTGATGCATAATTGGTGAGCTCAATATTGACAAAGATCTCCTTCCCAACCGCGTGAAGGACTTCATCGAGAGTTGGAATGGGCTCGCCAGCAAAGGAGATGTCAAAATGAGAACCCGCTTCCAGTTTCTGAAGTTTTACCAATGTCAGTTCTTTAACTTTGCCTTTCCCATTAGTCGTTCGATTGACGGTCGAATCATGGATGACAACGACCTGTTCATCTTTGGTCAGCTTTGCGTCCAATTCGATCGCATCCGCTCCCTGACGTACTGCTAAATTAAAAGCTTTGAGTGTATTCTCAGGAGCATAAGCGCTCGCACCCCGATGGGCAATGATGGCTGGACTATTTAATGCTGAAAGATCCATTTTTTACCACGCTTTCT
>CAZJMV010000021.1:0-3547 GCA_964547225.1 uncultured Anaerolineaceae bacterium
TCTGGGGTATCTCCTTTCAGCCAGGCGCTGCCTTGTCCGCGTGTATCCATGATGAAATGAGCATAGCCAAAAGCGCTCCAATTCAACCAATCTATCGGAAAGCCGCGTCCACCACCATAACCGATAAATTCAACCACACAGGGCAAAGGAGTTTTAAGATGTTTTGGCAGCAATAGCCAGGCTTTGATGGACTGCTGCCCATAACCATGAAATTGAACATCAAAGACTTCAACTGTTCGTAATCCGTAATCAATTTTCTCAAACACGGGCGCTAAAGGCTGTTTTCTTACCTCCGTCAGTGTCAAATCCCAAAAGGAATCGAAATCAGAGGGCTCATCCAAGATCGGTTTATATTGTTCAAGTTCTTCTAGCGGAAAATCAAAATATGCCATTTCTTCACCTCATCAAATGGATAGGATTTTTCTTCTATCATGTTTTCTAAAATATGGAATAGAGCTCTTGAAGGATTTCACTTATTTTGAGCATTTATTCTTCATCAAGTAAATGTTCGGCGATAATGCGACGACGTGTTCTGGTCTCGCTCCTTAGAATTAATGAATTGGTCTCAGCTCGGTTGCCTTTATAGACAACACCATTCAATAAGGGACTGTCGGTTATTCCTGTAGCAGCAAAAAAGACTTGGTCGCTATTAACCATATCTGATGTTGTCATGATTTTACTGTTGTCACAACCACAATCACAGATTTTTCCACGCTCCACATCATCTAGAGGATGCAAACGCCCCAGAAACGCTCCTCCCAAAGCTTTTATGGCACAAGATGATAGTAATCCTTCGATCAAACCACCGACACCCATCAGAATATCGACACCACTATTGGGTAGACAAACCATCAGAGCCCCAACGATATCGCCATCGGGTCGCAGCATAACATGAGCGCCAGCTATCCGTATTTCATCGATCAGCTCTGTGTGCCGAATGCGATCGAGGACAAAGACGGTTAAATTACTTACAGGGACCCCTTTTGCGCGCGCCACCATGGCAAGTGTCCAAGCGGCAGGAGCATCCAAACATTCAGGTACCAAATAAGGGGCAACCGTCGCATCAACAATGATCTTCTCCATATAAACAGCAGGAGCACAATTCCACATACTGCCGCGCGGAGCTATCGCCGCGGCGGAGATAGCGCCTGGATAACCTCTAGCTAACTGCGTGCGACCATCAATAGGGTCAACGACCACATCAACTAACGGACCATCTTTCGTACCGATTTCTATTTGACTAGCAATAGATAATTCATGATTTGGCTTGCCTTCTTCCCCGAGGACGATGCGTCCATAAAATTTCACTTCATTCAAACCGGTTAGCATCGCATCGGAAGCGGCTTGGTCAGCCTGCTGCGCATTTCCCAAGCCCATCCACCGTCCAGCGACGAGTGCTGCTGCTTCCGTAGTTCGCACAACTTCCAAACCCAAATTCCGAGGTAGTTTAATCTCTTCCATAAATATCAATCCTTATCTATCGCTTCAAGTAAATTCTCGGCTTCCCAAGAAACCATTCCACCACGCAGAACAAAAATCCGGTCTTTTCCATTATCTCGCAACATATAGGCTGCTCGTGAACTACGCCTCCCACCCTGACAAACAAAGATTACCTCACCTTTACTAGGCATCAAATCATGGTTCGCCAATAGATCAGGAAGCGGAATCGAAAAGGCGCCAGGGATATGTCCTTGTCTAAATTCCCTTGGTTCACGGACATCAATAATGGTTGGTTTTGGTTCTTGATGGATCTTTTCCCAAACTGTTTTGGGTTCAATATACTTTAACAAACTCTCCCGAATACCTGTTCGAGGTATTTCACCGATCAAGTCCAAACGCTTAGGTAGATTCTGACATTCGTAAAAAACGCGATAAGGGCACTCATAAATACAAATGGCGGGGTCAATAATATGATAGAACAGATAACCGATCGCATCCAGATCGCGTCCCAATAAGTGATTTTCACCAAGTGTCTTAATAAAGCCAGAGTCTTGCATCGTATCAATTACTGGCGCTTGGAAACGACTGATGAAAATATCGCCACCTTGTTCACGATATTTTCGAGTGATACCTTCTAGAATATGCACCCCACTGATATCTATTTGTTCAACGCCGAACATGCGCAATAACAAAAAACGTTGAGTAGGATTATTCTTCTGATTCTGCAATATACAATCTTCGACATGCCTTACTGCGCCAAAATAAAGATCACCCATAATCTCGATAATACCAAGCTGTGGACATTGAGGTTTATCCTGATGCGGTTCTAAAAACAAAAATGATTCATTTGGAACAACAACCCGCACCCTGGGGGCGCTAGTCTTCAATAAGTAATATGCTAATGAGATTAAGATGCCCGTCAGAACAGCAAAAGTCAATGGAAGAAATAATGTTGAAAGCAAAGTAGCAACCATGATAACTCGATCGCCGCGTTTACTGAACCAAATACGCTTCATTTCTTTTAGGTCGATCAACCGAAAGGCGACGATCAAGATCACACCTGCTAAGGTTGGTAACGGTATGTAAGCAGCGAATGAACCAAAAACTAGGATTATGATTAATACCAAGATGCCACTAAAAACATTCGACAAAGCGGTTTTTGCGCCAGCTTGAAAATTTACGGCTGATCGAGTAAAAGACCCCGAACAAGTATAACCAGAGAAGAAACCACAGGCGATATTAGCGAGCCCCTGCCCAATAAACTCTTGATCGCTGTCCAAACGCTGACCAGTTTGGCTGGCAATGCTACGCGCAATCGACATAGCTTCGACAAGTCCGATCGCTGCGACCGCCAACGCGCCGGTTACTAATGAACTGATCGCTTTCAGGTCCATGATTGGTAAGCGTGTAAATGGAGGTAATCCCTTTGGCAGGCTTCCTACTATACGGATATCTAAGTATTCAAGATGAAAAAAGACTACTGATAAGGAGGTAATGAAAATCGCAAACAAAGGAGCAGGAAATTTTGGTTTGAAATGCTGCAACCCAAGGATGAGCAATACGGTAAAAATACCAAGAATCAAGCTAGGAAGATGGGTATTGTGAAGATTAAGACCTAAATACCTGAGTGTTTCCGTAAGCATGGGGGTTGATGGAAGATCTTCTAGTCGAAATAAATTCTCTAATTGATTAAAAAAGATCAACAATCCCGCTCCGGCAGTAAATCCAACAATCACCGAATCGGATACAAAATTCACCAAAATCCCTAACCGAGCCAACCCCATAATCAAGCGAAAGAAACCAACCAAAACCGTTAATAGTCCTGCCGCGACTAAATAAGATGGCGTATCCGGAACTGAAACACCTAAGAGAATGGTTAATACCAATAGGGAGGTTGTATTGGAGGGACCTGTTTGCAATTGATTGGATGATCCCCATAGCGCGCCCACAATCGAACCGATGACCGCGGAATAGAGACCAAATTGAGGCGGTAAATCAGCGATATAAGCGAAGGCAATCGCCTGTGGGATAATAATGACAGCGATGGTTAAACCAGCAATCAAATCTGGTTTAAGATTTTCCCTTTTATAATCCTTAAGAATAACTA
>CAZJMV010000022.1:0-4416 GCA_964547225.1 uncultured Anaerolineaceae bacterium
TAAAATTTCAACACCCAATCGAAGACAAAAGCAACGGATAGGAGCAAAAGCTTTCCTTATCAAAAAATGCTTTACAAGCAACTTCTATCGGGGTGACGACTTTTTCTCAATTGCTATGAAACAAACTATGGTTTGTATAAATTTGGTAATATGATTATCATATTCAGCATGAAAGCGCGATGGTTCAAAATAATTAACATAGACAGTAAAAGGTATTAAACTAAAGGACCGTTCTGCAAGCGGACAACGTTGTAGGAGAAATATGACCTTGGAGAAATTTAATTGAGAAAAATAAAAGCATTACTATTTGATTTTGATGGTTTGGTGATTGATACCGAATATTCTATTTATCATTCCTGGCAGCAGCTTTATCAAGAATATGACTGTCAGATTCCCTTTGAACAATGGGCAACCACAATTGGCGCCGCTGAACACGAATTTGTTTTTGACCCGTTATCTGAGCTTGAACGACAGCTTGGGAAAAAGTTTGCCCAACCAGAACTTATCCTGGATAGACGGCGTGAGATTGAAACAAAACTCATCGAAGAGTTGGAAATGCTGCCAGGCGTAAAAGATTATTTGGATGACGCTAAGGCAATGGGTTTGAAAATCGGGCTCGCATCCAGTTCAGTTAGGCAATGGATCGTTGATAATTTGACTCGTCTGCAGATTACGGAGTACTTCGATTGTGTCCGCACCGCGGATGATGTGCCACATTCCAAACCCGATCCCGCGCTTTATCTTGAAACCATGGCGTGTTTAGGGGTAAACGCTGATCAGGGCATCGCCTTCGAAGATTCTCCCAATGGCGTTATTGCTGCTAGACGTGCTGGGTTGTATACGGTTGTTGTACCGAATGATCTAACTCGCCGATTATCACTGCAGTCAGCAAGTCTGCGCTTAGATTCGCTGAAGGATCTAAAACTACATGAGTTGATCAAGAAAGTTGAGTCAAATTCCAGGTAGCATATTTCAAATTTGGCGATTGTTAAAATTTGATTCCTGCGAACAAATCGTTTTCACTTAACCCATCCTCTGCGGGTGGATAAGCGCGCATAAATTGCTCTTTTCTGCTGTAATGTCGCATCAACCAGCTCATTATTCCCTTGCGAGGTGGTCCACCTTCTAATTGGCTGAGATGACACATCATGGCTTTATCCTTAAGGTTTTCCACCTCGCGGATATCTATTTCTACATGGACAGGGAAATTTCCTTCTACTAGGATAGCTGGCAGATCGATATCCGCGTTCCTACCGAACTTATGCGGATCTCGACCGAGCAGCGGCATGATCTTCAACCAAAAGTGCAGCATTTTCTTAGGCATGACATGGTAATAAAGCTTTTGGGTTTGATATTGCGCTAATCCATCATCAAATGTATCTGAACCAGCCAAATCAAAAGCCTCTCGT
This sequence comes from uncultured Anaerolineaceae bacterium, assembly GCA_964547225.1. Classification (GTDB taxonomy): domain Bacteria; phylum Chloroflexota; class Anaerolineae; order Anaerolineales; family UBA4823; genus CAZJMV01. The sequence goes on from CAZJMV010000022.1 coordinate 1,410, forward strand.
GTCGCTTTGTGCGTTGCGATATGATCAGGATGTTTATAACCTCCGATTGGGTCATGGGTAAGGATAATTTGTGGTTTGATTTGACGGATATAATGAGCTACTCTCTTAGCTACTTCTTCTGTCGGTGCGGCTGCCAGCGCTTGTGGATGTTGGTTATTAATCGTACCTGGCATGCCAGAGTCATGGTAATTTAGCAGATGTACTGCGCTTATCCCCAAGACTTGAGCAGCGCAGTTTAATTCTGATATCCGTCGCTCCGCGATGGAATTAAACCCTTCAAGATATGCCGGATCTACTTGTCCCGCTTCCCCATTGGTAGCGCACACCAAGTGCACATTCACACCCCGTCGAGCGTACAATGCCAGGGTTCCTCCCATTCCAAACGTTTCATCATCCGGATGGGCTAAGATAGCTAGTAATGTTGCTTTTTGATCGGAGATTTCATCCATTTATTAACCTCATCTATAAATAAACCTGTACCTGGCTACCGCGTGCTGTCTTCTCGACTTCGATTCGTGTTGAAAAGGCATCCTTCAATTCGTCAATATGTGTGATCACCAGGATTTTCTCAAAATCTTTGCGCACCAAATTGATCGCTTCTACCAAGCGTTGTCGTCCTTGTGCATCCTGACTTCCGAAGCCTTCATCGATCACTAAAGTTTGCAGACGTGCTCCAGCTCTTTGCGCTAAAACTTCTGAGAGTGCCAGGCGGATGGCGAAATTAACTCGAAAAGCCTCACCTCCTGAGAACATCTCATAATCACGACTACCCTCGTTATCACGGATCTGTATTTCCAACGTTTCGCGCATATCATTGCGATTTTTATTCTTATACTCTTTTTGTGTCACGAAACTCACGGACATATTTTCAGCACTTAATCGTGCCAAAATTTCATTGGCGCGCCTTTCAATTTCTGGTAAAGATTGTTCAATCAATAAAGCTGGTACGCCATCTTTCCCAAAAGCGCGTTCCAATATTCTGTAACGACCGCTTTCCTTCGCTAATTGATCTCGTTCTGCTCCCAATTCCTTTTGTCGCCGTTTCAGATCTGACAGTACGATCACCTTTTGCTGAGCAGCGCCGACTTCTAACCGTAACCGGTTCTCGCTTTCTTGAATGGAAATTAATCGATCTTCAGCTTCTGATAGATTAGGGACTTCTCTCTGCGCTTTCTCTAATGTTTCCTTTGCTATTTGATGTTCCCCTCTAACCTTCTCTAAATCCATTTCATGGGAAGCAATTTGCTTTTCCAGAGCTTCAATTTCTCTTTTTAAAGGTGTTAGGCTAGCTTGTGCTCTTTCCAAAGCCCTAAGATCGATTTCGCTTGACCTGCCAACTTCTTCTTCTCGCCGGATCTTATCATGCATGGCAGCGTCATAACCAATTTCCTTTAACTTTGCGTCAATCTTGGCTAATTGTGTTCGCGCTTCATGGGCATAATTTTCTTCTGCCAATATTAATTTAATTGCGGACAACCTTTGTGAGCCATTTTCTGTCCATTCTTTTTCTTGTTCACTTATCGAATTAAGTTGACTTCGCAATTCTGCCAGCTTAGTTCGGTGATTTTGAGCCTGTGTTTCTTCTTTACGTAGGTTCTCAATCTGGTTTTGATAATCCCTTACGAGAACCCCAACTTCTTTTAGAAAGGTTTGGTTATTACGATATTGATTACCCATTTTTGTGCCATCACTGTGAAGCTTTTCGATCAACGCTAATCGTTCTTGTTCTCCCATCGGTTGACCACATAAAGGGCAGGATGAACCTTTGACTTCTTTGAGCTGTTTTATGCGCGCCATCTGTTCATCCATTTCTGTTTTCAGGCGTGGATTTTCAGATCTGATGCGTATTTGATCCTCTTTTACTTTTTCTAGTTTTTCTTCGATCAGGCTGCGTTGTTTGAGCATCTTTTCGGATGCCAGCAACAAGTCTTCTTGTTCGTTGATCTGCTTTTGGACTTGAATTGCTACCAGACGTGATTTTTCTATTTGTTCAGCTTGCTGTTCCAGAGAATGCGCTTCTCCCTCTAATCTAGCTGCTTCGCTTTGAATTCTGGCGCGTGGCTCAGCTCGCTGCGCCTCTTGCTCCCTGAATTTCTGTGCCACCTGTTCCCAGTTTTCTAGCTCGCGTTTTTTCTCTTGCCAGTTTGTATAAGCAGCATTGATTTTTTGTTCTTGATCTAGCAGATTGGTATATGCATCGCGTTCCTGAATGCGCTGCTCCAGGCGTTGGCGAGTTTCTTCTAATTGAACTTGATCTTGATTGATCCGTTGTGCTTGCGCTTCAATCCATTTTCGTTGTTCAGTTAGAGATGCGTTGACTTGTTGGATGTTATTGACGATCGCACCTTGATCCTGCCGCTGTATCCCCAAGGTGTCTAATTCCTTTTCCAATTCAGCTAACTGGTTTCTTCGTTGTTCTTCTTCAGATAATTCTTCAGCGATCTCATGTAAACGCCCATCTAAATTCGAAAGCTGCCGTTCTTTGTCTTTTCTACGATCTGCTGCTCTTTGTCGGTATTCCTCCCATATTTCCAATCCCAAAATTCCACTCAGGATGCGTTTACGGTCACTGGGTCTTTGTTGAGTAAACTGGTCTGCCTTCCCTTGGAGAAAAAAAGAAGCATTGATAAAGGTTTCATAATCCATTCGCAAAATCTCTTGAATACTTGCTTCTGTTTGTCGAATCGAAGATTCGGTCAAGGGTTTCCAGGTATGAGTATCCTCTCGAGATATTCCTTGGAGAATCTGGAATTCTAAGATCGTTGATTTCTCTCTTGGTTTAGTCCGAATCACTCGATATGTATTTCCTTCATACTCAAAGGTGAAGGTCACTTCAGCCGCATCCGAGGAAGTATTAATGATGGAGTCATCCCGTTTACGGGCTTGTCCAAATAATACCCAAGTGATCGCATCCAGCAAAGATGACTTGCCGGCTCCATTTGGACCAGCGATGCACGATAGTTCAAAATCACGAAAATTAATATCGACCGGATCGCGATAGGAAAGG
>CAZJMV010000023.1:0-3064 GCA_964547225.1 uncultured Anaerolineaceae bacterium
CGTTCAGCGCGGATGCGAGCTTCACATCCATCCGCTAACATGAGAATGGCAGTCTCTCGACTTTGTGGTCTTGGTCCAGGATAACGAAAGTCCTGGATATTCACTTCACTTTCATTACTATTGGTTGCTTTGACAGCTTGAACGTATTGGTAACGAGTGATCAATGTTCCATGATGTTCAGTAATAAAGTCTTGGATTCTCTTAGGTAGTCGGTATTTTTGAGCTAGTTTTTCTCCTTCACTTACATGACGAATGATAATTTGTGCACTGTCCAATGGTTTGAGATCGTCGTGAGGGTTCAAGAAATCGGGGGGTTGATTTTCGATGAAGAAGATAGGATTGCTTGATTTCCCGATATCATGATAAAGAGCGCCTACGCGAGTCAATAATGGGTCTGCGCCAATCTGTTCTGCAGCTTGTTCTGCTAAGTTAGATACTTGTAAACTATGTTGATAGGTACCAGGCGCCTCACGAAGTAATAGTTGTAAAAGCGGGTTATCAGGTCGGGTTAGGTCCATTAGCTGAATAGGCGTTGTCATCCCAAGAAGTTGAGCTAGTAGGAGTTGTAGTAAGATCGCGATGCTAGCAGAGGCTAAGCCATTGAAACTGGCGGCTCCAAATAAGGTCAATATTCCGATTGGATCGATTGAGGGAGATGGGAGACGATAGATTAGGATCGAGAGTATGCCAGCAGTGGCAATCGCGGCGCCAGCCCAGAAGAATACCAGTATTCGTTGAGCACGTCCTATGGCTAATATCCCCAAAAAACCGCTTATCAAATAATAAAATGTTAGATCTAAGGCGTTTGAAAGTCCAAACGAAGTTAATATGGCAAGGGGAATAGACCATATCAAGGCTAACTCGACACCAAATAATATAGAGACAACAAGGCTAAAAGCTGCGAGAGGGAATGCGTAAGGAATTACAACATGTGTGGGAATGGCAAGACGTGCACTAAGTAAGAATAATGAAAAAATAAAAGATAATATTGTTAAACGGCGTGGGTTTCTTAGTAAGAATCTTTTCCTTTGATATGTATAAAAGATCAAAAAAACAACCAATATGAGTGCAACGATAACTGTACTGACAATATCTTGCCACCTCTGCTCCGGTTGTGCAAGCCCTAATTGTTGGAGGGCTTCAATATCCGAATCGGAGAGCACTTCACCTTGAGATACAATGGTTTGTCCAGCGACAAATGATCGCGAAACTGGTGTGACGGCTTCCATTGCTTCTATGCGTGCAGCCTCCGTAGCGCTTTCACTAAATTCACTATTCGGCGCGATAAAAGCTTCTGTCAATTCAACAACGATTGCCGCTTGATCCTCGGATAAAGAAAGACTAACTAGAGAAGGGACTCGCTGAATTGCAGAATTGATATTGTCTGGGCGAATAGTCCCGCTCATTACTGTTTCTAAGACTTCAATCGCTTCTTGTTGGATAGCCTGCCAGCGCGTGTCTGAAAAACTAAGTATTGTTGCCGCGCTTTCTTGGCTGAGATCGATATCGTCCATCGCTGCCAAATCATCCATTTTCTGTGCGGTGGTTGCATAAACATCTGCACGTACACTGGTGATATATGCTAGTGAGGTTCTTAACTGCTCTAATTGTTTTCGGGCTATGCTTGTGTTTGGACTGGTATAAATGGGTGATACACTTTGGGCGGCTGTCTGTTTGCGTTGTTCCGTGAGCACTTGACTCTCAAAAGTTATCGCGCGTGTCGCACGATAATTTTGTGCGGCAACTTGACCAGCTTCCAGAGCGGGCGTGAGATAACTCCTCAAAATTGGCATGATTAAAGCGATAAGAATCAAAAATAGACTGATGATTAACAGCAGAAAGAGAAATACTTTTCGCTTGATCGGTGAGTTAGTTTCATGAATAGTCATAAGCTATACAAAACAGATCTCATGAATTGAGAATAAAGCTCGACAGATAACCGAGTTACTGTTAAGCGAGCAGTTTCCGAACGACTTCACTCGCCTGACTTCCTGTAGCGCGACCTTGAAGTCGTGGGATAAGGACTTTCATGACTTCACCCATCTCACGCATACTTGAAGCGCCGACCTCTTGGATAGTCTCTCGCACAATTGCCTCAAGCTCGTCTTGTGATACCTGTTCAGGAAGAAATTTTTTTAGTACAGCAATCTCATCCTGCGCTTCATCGACAAGATCTGGGCGGGCGGCTTTTTTGGCATCTTGTATAGATTCTTCACGCGATTTAATCTCTTTTTGTAGGATCGCGAAAACCGCTGAATCATCGAGATCTTTGCGCGTTTCCACCTCTGCTAATTGGATGGCGGATAGAGCCATTCGAATAGTCCGCTTACCGACAAGATCATTGGCGCGCATGGCATCTTTTAGTGCTTTTTGGAGTTGTTCTTTTGCATTCATAATCTCCATTATACCCATATTTTTCGATAATCAGTAGCGATGATATTTTCTATTGCGGAAATAAATAAACGACACAAGTTTTATTTCCTGTGTCGTTTTCAATTTTCGTCTGCCTTGATAACCGCCTTCGCCGAGAATTAACCAAATGATCAGACCTAAAAGATTGACTATCACAAATGAGATAAACAGAAATATGTTGATCGAAAAAATCACTCGCGCCCATCAACATGCCTATTCCTGCCCAATTGTGAATGGAAATCCAGCTTTCTTTTGTTAATCCCAATAAAATAGCTGAACGGCTTCCAGGACCTTCTGGTAGAACTAACCATAATAAAAGACCAGTTATCGTGGTTGTTATAAATGCGATAAATATGGTGATATCTAACCATAAATTGGATTTTGTTTTTCCAAACAAAAGGAACTACCTCCTCAATAAGTATTTGATTATCTTAATTGATCTTTGACCATGATAATGGATTCTTGTGAATTAATACACAATGCAGATCGTGTCTAAAAAGCATGATAAACTTGTCGAATACGTATTGTTTGATTTGTCCAACAAGGTCGACGGAATAGTTCTAGCTCAGGCTTCCAAGGCGCGTTTCTTGGATGTTATTTTCGAAGAAGAACGATCTGTGTCAATTCTCTCCAGTCCACGCTTGGCTTTAGA
>CAZJMV010000024.1:0-6055 GCA_964547225.1 uncultured Anaerolineaceae bacterium
CGAAAAGGCATTCTGATAACCTGAGCCAAAATGCACACTCGATATCAATGTGCCTCCGCGATCATCATAGCTATCTCTACCATGCGTCGTCGTATAATAATGATACGTATCGCCGGTAAAATTGAACGCATTCTCGATATCCGTATCGACCGTGATCGTGATATCTTCAGATTTTGCCAGCGTGCCCGGTAACACCGCGCCATTCTGAGCATCAAACGTCATGCGGTAGCGTCCACCTGTACAGCGCACATCGAGCGTGTAATCGCTCACTGCGCCTTTATATCCATCCACCAATAGATAATACGTCTGCCCTGAAACGGCATTAAAAGCAGCGCTCACATCACCCGTGGCGATTGTTTTGCTGGCGTTGCATGACCCGGCTGAATTGTCTAACACAAAAATATCTAAATCCTGATCCATTTCGCTCAAGATGACATTCATCGGACAGGTTGCATTAGCGGTGAACTCATACGCATATTCAGGACCTGATTCATGGGAATAATTTGTTGCACCCCGAGAGTAAGTATCGATCTGATCCGTTGAGCCAACCGACTGATTATTGCCTGTATCCATTGTTTCCCCAACAATCGTATCAGCTGGAAAACAAGAATAACCGCGGGAGTTGAACACTTCTGTAGATGGATCACCATACAAGTTGAAATCATAATAATTCATCAAGCGGGTGTTCGCTTCAGGCGTCATGCTCGCTTTGGCATTGAAAATCGCATCGCCAGCTGCCTGTTTTTCTTCCACTAGTCTCTGTGTATATTCATAGGCGATTCCGGAATTGGTTGTGCTGCCATCAAAACCACCATAGCCGACGCCGCTGTTAAACCAAGAAGGGCGGCTGGCGCTGACTGTCGAAATGGCGCCATTCTGCAAGAGGGCATATCCTAGATTGGTACTATACTCGGGATAACCATTATTACAGGCGTTGAGAAAAACATGCGCTGGGTAGTCATCACTTAAAGCCGCCGTATAGGAACTCTCCATCAATATTCCATCCCAGCAACCATCACAACCCACGGCTGTTTCTGTCTCAGAGCCATGTCCCCACCAAACCACCACACCGTAGGGATTAGCTGCCCAGCGATCGCGCACACCTGTGCCCCCACGTAATTCCTGATCGCTGCTGTAGCTGGAATTTAACGCACAGGCGCCGCTGCCTTGCTGATACATCGTCCAATCTGTATAGCCGCTGGCGCTGATAAAATCATCCAGCATCTGTTCAGCTAATGGCGCTCCGTCATAGTCGAAAATACTGAAGCTCATTGGTAAGAGCGCGCTCTTGCGCCAGCTTTGGGGGTTGTTTTCATTTTCATAATCGATCGTCTTCTGCAGGATATTATCCAGCGTAGTATAACTGCTGTCATATTGAGGAATTCTGCCGACATATACTTCCGGCGTAAAGTCAACCCCTCCTGAGACGCCGTAATAATCACCGCTATACTCCCCATAATATTGGTTGGCGTTCTTATCCCAATCGCCGGTCAGATCGGCGTAATAATAATCTGTAGGCGACTCTTCATAAGATAAATTTCTTCTAGGGAAACACATCTTCATCGGCACATCGCCAACACTATCCGCGGGGTCGCGGGGGTCATCCGGATCGGGATCACCAATCAGCAGTACATACTCGATCCCATAGCTAATATAATGGTCTTGAAGCCATTTCCTGATCTTATCAGCGGTATCATTCGGCGCTTGTCCTGTCAGACTACCGTAATCATCTTCGGTGACCACCAGGACATTAAAACCTGCATATTCCTTATGCGTGATGAAATCAGCTAATTTGCTGCTGCCAGATTCGATCGCATTCGTGGTGATGATCACATAATCGTAAGTGGCGTTGATCTGATGCAGTCCGGCTTCGCTCTGATACCAGTTTTGCGCCGCGTAATCATAATTCGCCAGCATCTCTATGGCTTCGTCGTCCATCACGCGATCACGCTTTGCAAGAGAATTGATTGAAATTGAATTTAGATCATAATCTATAGCAACCTTAATCGATTCGACTAGGCTCAATTTTTCGCTTTCTTGATCAAATTGGAAAGGCGAGTACTTCAATCTCGCAAAAACCCATTTCCTCATTTGTCCCATTGACTGCAGCTCTACCCAATCTTCGTTCGCTCCAATCAAATCTGATGAATTAAAATTTAGTTTTCCATTTTCCAACCCTGTGTCAGAGAGATCTGCTGGCGTTATTCCAAAATGAACCTTTCCGGCTAATTCGACCACCTCAGCATCGATCACTTCCATATGGATGCTTTCCAGAACCACATCTGGAGATAAGGCGATATTGTAAACCTGCATCGGCAAGATGGGGTACCCAGGCAGAGCCGATGAGTTGAAACCATCCATGCTGATCTGATCAAAGCCCTGGTCATTCTTTTGAATCTCATAAGCTGGCGTTTTGAATTCGATCAACAATCTATTACTCTGCTCCACCTTGGATACTGTGATCGGCAGATCTTGCGGCTCATCATTTTGGTTTGTAAGCTGATCTTCAAGGTGGATATTCGACTCCGTATAGAGCCTGCTCAAAACATCTAGCAGCATACCGCGATCGGCATCGATCACATAGACATTGCGAGCCGGGATTGAGCTGTCCTGCAATTCCACAAACCAAGCTAAGGATGCTTTGATCTGATTATGATGAGTATAGATCGCTAACTGCGCTTCACCAATCAACTCTCCGTGAGGGATTTCTCGTTTTGCCAGTTCAATCGCTTGCGCAGCGCTTACATCGGGGAGGGTATTAGTGATTTGGACATTGGGTGTACTTCCATTGCTGAGCGCGTAAATCGCATTACCGCCCTCCTTGAGATGCACTTTCATATGCGCGCCATAGACATCAATGCCGCGGTAGACTTGCTGAAACGTAAGATGGCTCATGCCGAGATCATCTTCTTCGTTACTGATCAGCTTTAATTCTTCAGAGACATTTCGCAGACCGAAAAGCTTGGCATGTTCTCCAAGAAAATCCATCGCGACCGATTCGAGGTTCACTTTGCTCTCACTTGCAGGTAGATTAGTCTGAAAATCGCCGCGTATAAAACTGGGCTTATTGGTCATAGAATTCCATGTGATCTCAACTTTGCCATTTGCCGCTTCTTGTAAACTTTCCACATCGGGTGGCGGCGGCGATTGAGAGAAGCCAGGTGTGCCAAAGATCAATGTCGCTAAAAAAACCATTAACACTGCTAAAATAAAAAAGCTAGTACGTTTCATACAGTTCTCCAGATGCTCAGGTTTGTGCGAAAGCCTTACATCTTTTCAGGTTTACTTTCCATGCTCGATAATTATTTGGTTCAGTTCATTGATGATGCCTTGTAAAGAATCAGGAATGGCAGTATCCATCGCTTTAACTGTATACCGATTATAAAGGATCTTATATTCGATTAGATCGAATCCTTGCTGTTTTGGTAGGTATTGCGGTTTGAGTTCTAAAAATTTAGCTTCGTAGAATAGCTTACTTAGTTCTACTAGCTTTTCAGGGCTAAGTGTGAATTCATAAGTCTCTGATTTTCGGGTTAGGATTGCGTTTCCACTCTGATCGATCAACAGGTGATCATCCAAACCAGAGATCCCGCCAGCGCGAGAATATTCAATCAGCGTTTCACCTAACTTCAACGGAGAACGTTCAACACAACTGCTCATGCTGATCAATAAGACTGATAATCCAATCAAAATCCATTTGGTTTTCTTCATGCAATCACCTCCTCAAGAAGCAAAGCGCTCATAAGGGTAGAATATGCTAATTCTATCACATTCTCGTAAAACGGTCAAAAATAATTGATAGAATTCTATTTTCATTTGATCAAATTGCAATGTAATCGGCTTGACAAAATCCATTTCAACGATTATATTTAGTTAAGTTAACTATCTTTCTTAGAGAGAATACAACATGGCTGATCAAATTACCCATTCTGCAGAACAATTCATGGCGCTGATGGAACGTCTCAAAATCCTCAGCCCAGATCAACCGCCACCCATGCAAGCCAATATCAGCCACACGCAGCTTGCAATGATCAATTTCATCGCTGAAAATCCCAACTGCGGTGTGCATCGCTTGGCGGAGGGTTTGAAACTATCGACCGCCTCGATCAGCGTTAGTGTACGTCAGCTCGAAGAAAGCGGTTATCTACAGCGCCAGCCTCATCCACAAGATGGTCGCGCCGTTTTACTCAGCTTGACACCCTTAGGCGTCGATTTTCAAACGTTAACCTTTCAGTTCCGCCGCCAGATGTTTGAGCGCTTATTAACAGGACTCTCGAAAGAGGAACGTGATGAATTGATCACACTGCTCGATAAAGCAGTCCAATCCGCAGAAAGTACGCTAAACAACTAACTATTTAAATGAAGAGTATAAACTCTCAAGAAGGAAAATTCAAATCCAATACCAAATTTTTACCAAACGAGATACTGACTCTCAAACATATCGCCGTGATCTCGATGATCGCCATCGCGCTTTACCGCAGTTTAGTCCTCAAGGAGGCTGCCACGCCAAGCCAGGAGAAACTCAAAGGCAGTCTGATGATGGTGAACTTGATCTTAGGCGTGATCATTTTGCTGTTGAGCGGATTCACTGCCGCCATCACTTCCAGCGCCGCCATGCTCTTGAGACCCACAAAGTATTGATGCGACGATTTTTAGGAGAACTAGCTATATGACAGAAGCCATCCAAGTCGAAAATCTCACCAAGGTCTATCCCACACCAGGCAAGCAAGAAGGATTCCTGGCGGTGGATGAGATCAATTTCTGTGTTCATCAAGGTGAAGTATTTGGGTTCCTGGGACCGAACGGCGCCGGTAAATCGACCACACAGCGCATGCTGACCACCTTGCTGACACCCACCAGCGGGAACATCCATATCTTCGGGAACGATCTATCCCATGATGACTATGAAGCTAAGCTGAGCATCGGTATGGTACCCGAAGAATCAAATGTATACACAGAACTAAGCGCTTGGGACAACTTGATCTTCTGTGCCCAATTACATCAGCTTCCCAAAAAGACCCGTCAGAAGCGCGCTAGAGAACTTCTGGAGACCTTCGGATTGTGGGAAAAACGCCATGACAAAGCGGAGAATTTCTCCAAAGGCATGCGCCGCCGCTTGAGCATCGCCATGGCGATCATTCATTACCCCAAACTGCTTTTCCTGGATGAACCTACTTCCGGTTTGGATGCCCACAGCACGCATATTATCCACGATTTGATTCGAAAACTTAATGCAGATGGCGCTACCATCTTCCTGACCACCCATCATATCGAGGAAGCCAATCAGCTCTGCGATCGCGTGGCGATCATCAACTATGGCAAGATCGCTGCCATCGACACCCCCGAACGGCTAAAGAGCGCTTTTCAGCAAGTACAATCCGTGGAGGTTTCACTGCATACAAGGGAAGAAAGCAGTTTGCCCTCCAATCTTGAACACAGTTTAAATTCACTTTCAGAAGTCAGCACGATCGTCAAAAATGGGGATAAATGGCGCTTGTACACGCAAAACCCAAGCGCACTGCTGCCTGAAATCATCAACTATGCGGGGCAGAATCAGATGCAGATCATCAGCTTGAACACCTTAGCGCCCTCCCTTGAAGATGTCTATTTACAGATCACTGGCGGTCAGATCGGCGTCGTAGAGTCTGACCAAAGCAATCCAAACACACCCCGAAGAAAGCGAGGCAACCGATGAAACCATTCCTAAAACGCATTTCCGCCGAGATCAGCCTGGGTTGGGCGGTCGTACGCAAAGATATCAAGGTCTATTACTTACGTCCAGGCATGGTCATGTTTGGCTTATTGATGCCCTTCTTTTTATTCTTCTCTTTCTCGGTAAGACGTGAGATGGCAGCCGCCGAAGGCATGGCGCGCTTGCTGGCGTTGACGCTCTTCTTCACTGCCGCAGCAGCAGGTCCGTTCATCATCCCGCTCGAAAGGCGTCTGGGCACCTACGACCGCCTCTTGATCGCGCCCATGTCGCTGACCACCTTACTGCTCAGCAAAACGGCTGTTGGCGCCATTTATGCAATCTCGGTATCGGTGATCGCCTTGC
>CAZJMV010000025.1:0-40777 GCA_964547225.1 uncultured Anaerolineaceae bacterium
ATGCTGATGATTGTGAATATGGTGGAAAGATCAAGTCTATACAAGCCATTGATCAATATTCGGTTCGATTTGAATTTTGTTCACCGGAGGTTGCTTTTCTGTCTAAGATTGCTTTTCCAGCTTTTTCAATACAATCAGCGGATTGGTTGGAAAAGGTTCAGCAAAAGGGAGATTATGAGGAGCTTTTGGAGAAGCCAATTGGGACTGGTCCATACCAACTTGAGGAATGGCAAAAAGGAAGCTATATCAGCCTTGTAGCTTTTGAGGATTACTGGTCTGAGGGTGAACCACATGCCCGTGAATTGATAATAAATTGGGAAAGGGATCCTTCCCAAAGATTATTAGCAATGCAATCAGGTGTGGTTGATGGTATTGATAATCCAAACTTTGCTGATTTTCATTTAATCACCGATGATTCAAATTTAGAATTATTTATTCGTCCAGCAATGAATGTCTCTTATATTGGGATAAATAACCAAGTATCGCCTTTTGATGATCAGAAAGTACGTCAAGCGATAGCCATGGGATTGGATCGTCAAAAGATGATCGATAAAACCTTTCCAGAAGGTTATGAGGTTGCTAGCTATTTTGCACCTTGCTCCATACCGATGGCATGTGGGGGTGAGGATTGGTATGCGTTTGACCCCGATCAAGGTCGTCAATTACTTGAAGAGGCTGGTTATCCAAATGGGTTTCAAACTGAAATTTTTTATCGGGATGTACTTAGGGGTTATTTACCCCAACCGGATATAGTCGCTGAGGAGATCCAAGAACAGTTGTGGGAAAATCTGCGGATCAATGCGAGAATTCGAAAGCTTGATCCGATATCTTTCATTGAGAAGGTTGATTCTGGTTTGCTGGAAGGTCTATATCTGCTGGGATGGGGGGCAGATTATCCCGAAATATCCAATTTCCTCAATCCTCATTTTGGTGAAGAAGCCACTCAATTGTTTGGACATAAAAATATTGAATTGACTAGATTGCTTTCTCAAGCTATGCAAGTTTCTTCCAATGATACACGTCATGAATTATATGGAATAGCCAATGATATTATCCGGAAGATAGTACCGATGATTCCAATTTCTCATGGTGGCTGGTCTTCGAGCGATTCCTTGGCTGTTGCTTATGATCAAGGCGTTGAAAATGGCGCGATTAATCCATTTGGTTTTGAGATATTCTCAAAAACAGGGATATCTGGACAGGAGGTTTTTCATTGGATGCAAACCGAAGAGCCATTATCTCTTTATTGCCCTAATGAAACGGATATTGATTCATTGCGAGTTTGTTTCCAAATTTATGAGACATTGTATAGCTTCGCGAATAATTCAGTAAACCCCGTACCTAAATTAGCAGAAATTTGTAAGCCAGAAGAGAATTATCTGGTGTGGATTTGCGAACTACGTGAAGATGTTTTGTTTCATGATGATACGTCCTTAGACGCGAATGATGTTGTATTGTCGTTCTTACTCCAGTGGGATTATGCGCATCCACTTCATGCTCGAGAATCGACGAGCTATGAATATTTTGGAAAATTTTGGCTTGGTTTTATTAATGCGGAGTAAAATATAGACAGGTCAAAGAGATGTATAGGATTATATTTGAGAAAATTAATTAGCTTACCTTTGACTTTCTTGGTCTCTACGAATACAATAGATTTGCTCTTGTTTATGCGCTGACTGGATTGGAGGAAGAATGTCTGCCTGGCATGGAAAATATGTGATCGGGCTAACCGGAAATATCGCGACTGGTAAAAGTGTAGTGCGAAAGATGCTCGAACACTTAGGCGCCTATGGCATAGATGCCGATTCGCTGGGTCATCGAGTAATGGTTAAAGGAGCGCCTGCTTATAAAACGGTTGTAGATACTTTTGGAAAGTGGATCCTAGCTCCTGATGGTCAGATTGAGCGGGTAAAATTAGGCAGTGTTGTATTTTCTAGTCCAGAAGCGATGCAAATCTTGGAAAAGATTACCCATCCTTATGTCTTGGAAGCAGTCGATTTTTTAATTCAGAGATCTAATCTAACAGTCGTTGTTGTCGAAGCGATTAAATTGATTGAATCAGGTTTAGCGGTAAAATGTGATTCAATCTGGGTAACTGATGCACCCAAAGAATTACAACTTGCTCGATTGATGCAGAATCGAAACATGAAAGAGCAAAATGCTCATCAACGGATAATCGCTCAACCTTCACAAAAAAAGAAAATTGCAGCGGCTGATGTTCAAATTCTGAATGAAGGATCTTTTGAGGATACTTGGCAGCAAGTTGTGGATGCCTGGAATAGACTTGTCCCTGTTTCAGAAGCAGAAAAAACAACGCCAGTTTTTTTAGAATCAGCGGAGGCAAGTGTCTTACGAGCAAAACCACGTGATGCCGAGGAAGTAGCAAAAGCGATCAATCAATTAAGTGAAGGGAAAAGAGAGCTGACAAAGAATGACGTCATGGCTGCTTTTGGCGAGAAGGCTTTTCTCTTACTTCGTTATCAAAAGAAAGTGGCTGCCATTGTTGGATGGAAAGTGGAAAACTTGATTGCGCGCACTGATGATGTTTTTGTTGACAAGCAGGTTCCCTTTGTTGAATCGTTGAAAATACTGATGAATGAAGTAGAACGAGCGTCAAAAGAACTACAATGTGAAATTTCTTTGCTTTTTTTACCTAAGGAAAACCATGTGAATGACTCGTTAGTTGAGTCTTTGGGTTATGTTCACCAGACAATTGATGAGCTAAGTGTTCGTGTCTGGAAAGATGCAGCTTTAGAATCGATGTCAAGTGATTCAGTTATGTTTTTTAAAAAACTTAGGAAAGACCGTGTTCTCAAACCAGTATAGTTTAAGTGGTACAAATTAGTGCAAGATCTGATAAATAATCTACTCGCAAACCTAATATTTATTTTCGAGCGCTTAAGTTGGCTAAGCGTTATTGATATTTTGTTAGTGGCGGGGATCTTTTTTAGTATATTCCTGTTGCTACGAGGAACGCAAGCGATGGTGGTTCTGAGGGGGGCGATATTATTAATCATTCTAGTCGGAACGCTCACTTCTTTGGATATATTACCAGCTTTTTCATGGATGGTTAGAACTACATTCCCAGCATTGATATTTGTGATTCCTGTAATTTTTGCACCCGAAATTCGACATGCCCTTGAGCGTTTGGGTAGAGCAGGTCTTTTAAAATCAACTGAGCAAAGCGCTGGTCCTATGGGAGAAATGATCAAGGGGATTGTATCTGCTAGCGCTCGTCTTTCAGATAAACGTCATGGCGCCCTTATTATTATTAAGCGTGAGGACAACTTGGATGAGTATATAGAAACTGGTGTAAGGATGGATGCTTTAGTTACTCCTGAGATATTACTGCAGATCTTTTATCCCAATACACCTCTCCATGATGGCGCTGTGATTGTTTCTGATCTTCGCATTGTGGCTGCATCTTGTGTTCTTCCTCTGTCAGCCAGTGGGGTACTTGATCGTTCTCCTGATCGACAAATGGGCTTAAGACACAGAGCATCTTTGGGGATTACTGAAGTCTCTGATTCTATAGCTGTTGTTGTATCTGAAGAAACAGGCGCTGTATCGATTGTTCATGGTGGAAGGATGATACGTCGTTTGGATTCTGAACGTTTGGAAAATATCTTGAAAGCTTTTTTCCTCAAATTAGAAAAGAAATCGCTTTTTCAAAAGTTATTTTCTTCCAAAAAAACAGATGAACAAAAGACACCAGGAGATCAGTCACTATGAAGTTCTTACCGTTACGTTGGATCGCGGCGAATATAAGTAATCTCATTTTGGCTGTTTTTCTTGCAGTGGTTGTGTGGATATCTGCTGTGGTAACGGCAGACCCGAACGAAGAGCGTACCTCTCAACCTATTCCGATTGAGATCATTGGGCAAAACACAAATCTGTTGTTAGTTGAGGACATCCCAACCCATACACGTTTGACATTAAACGCACCGGTTTCGATATGGCAGCAACTTGAAAATGACCCCGATTTGATTAGAGCTTGGATTGATCTATCTGGTTTAAGACCAGGTGAACATGTTGTTCCTGTGAAAACGCAAATAAATATTAGTCCCTACCGATTTGTATCCATTCAGCCAAAAGAAATCACAGTTGTGTTGGACGCATTAGTCGTTAGAGACTTTCCTGTAACTGTAACTATAACCGGGGATCCGCCACTTGGTTATAGAAAAGATGAACCGCTGATTGAACCTTCTGAAATAACAATTTCTGGACCAGAAAACCTGGTGTCGCAAGTGGAACGAGTGCATGCAAATTTGGATATATCGGGTTCTGTGGAAACGGTCAAGAAAAATATCACTGTAGAAGTGTTAAATAAAAATGGAAATTCAATCTCAGATTTGGATATGTCCTCAAAAATAATATCAATTACTCAACCGATTAGTCGTTTAGGTGGATTTAAAAATGTGGCGGTTAAGGTTGTCTCACAAGGTCAGGTGGCAAATGGCTATCGATTGACCAATATTACAGTTTCGCCGCCCAATTTAACTTTATTCTCTGATGATCTCCGAATAATTGATGAAATCCCTGGTTTTGTTGAGACTTTGCCCGTTGACATTACCGATTTAACGGATGATGTTGAGATATCTACAGGATTGGATCTTCCCCCAGGGGTTACTTCTGTGCAAGAGCCTAATGTTTTAGTGCAAGTAAGTGTTGCAGCTATTGAAGGGAGTTTGACCTTAGCTCTTCCTATTCAAGTGGTAGGACTTTCACCTGAGTTGGAAGTAATTATATCTCCGAACCTTATTGATGTTATTGTGGCAGGTCCGTTGAACTTATTGGATACATTATCTGCAGAGGATATCAGCGTCATTATAGATTTGGAAGATTTACCCGCCGGTGTCTATCAGAGGTCACCCATTGTGGAGGTCTTTATTGATCGAGTACGTGTGCAAACTACATTGCCAGAAACCGTGGAGGTTGTAATAGAGCAAGCACCTACTCCGACTCCAACGCCAACCGAATCGGTTACACCTACGGAAGAAAATACAATCACGCCTACACCTACCGGAACGCCAACTGAGATGCCTCCTTCAATCGTAACACCTGTTAACCTACCTACTAATACTACTCAATCGTAAGGAAAAATTTATGCAAAAACCTACCGTTGCCTTAGTCGGACGTCCAAATGTTGGAAAGTCAACGCTATTTAATCGTTTAGTTGGCGATCGACTAGCTGTAACTGATGATATACCCGGAACGACAAGAGATCGAATTTCTGCAGAATCAGATTGGAATGGTATCAGTTTCGAAGTAATTGATACAGGTGGTATTGACCCGATAACCGTTAGCTCAGGCTCTCTTCGTGAACCTCTATCCTTAGGGTCTGCGAAGTTTATAAACGAGATTCGTATTCAAGCGGAGATTGCTATTCAAGAAGCAGAAGTCATATTATTCATTACGGACGCAGAGAGTGGAATAACCTCTGCAGATGAAGAAGTTGCTCAGATTTTACGTCGTTCACAGAAGAAGATCGGCGATCAACTTATACCACCCATAATCTTGGTGGTAAACAAGGCAGATAATATGGCAAGAAGAGAGCAGGCAGTTCATTTTTATGAGTTAGGAATGGGGGAACCTTACCCCATTTCAGCGCTTCACGGAACAGGTACTGGAGATTTGCTTGATGCGGTTGTAGCAAATTTTCATCAACAAGATGAACAAATCGAAGATGAAGGCATTAGGGTGGCTATTGTTGGAAAACCAAATGCGGGAAAATCGAGTTTGTTGAACAAGATACTCGGGGAAGAACGTGCAATTGTAAGCCCAATCCCTGGCACAACAAGAGATGCCATTGACACACATATCGTGTTTGATAATATCCCGATAACGTTAATAGACACAGCTGGTATCCGTCGCCGTGGGAGAGTAACGCCTGGGGTAGAAAAATTTAGTGTATTCCGTTCTATGCGAGCAATTGAACGTTCTGATGTTGTTTTACTGGTTATTGATGCTGCTAGTGGAATAACAGCTCAAGACACACATATCGCGGGATATATTTTAGATGCTTGGAAAAGCGCTATCGTAGTAGTCAATAAATGGGATGCTATTGAAAAAGACACCTATACGATGGAAGCCTATTCTCAAGAGATGCGCGAGGAATTGAATTTTATGGATTTTGTTCCGGTTCTATTTATTTCTGCGTTGACAGGTCAACGGGTGAATAAAGTCCTTCCACTCACACTCCAAGTACATGAAGAGAGATTGGTAAGGTTGCCAACATCAAAATTTAATGCTATCTTACGTGCAGCACAAGAGAAACACCCCACTCCTTCCCATGCTGGACGTCATCTAAGAATTTATTATGGAGCTCAAGTCAGGAATGATCCGCCAACCTTTTTGCTGCATGTGAATGATCCGAAATTATCTCATTTTAGTTATGAACGTTATTTAGAAAATCGTTTGCGTGAAGAATATCCCTTCCTGGGGACTCCAATTCGATTCGTCATGCGCTCACGCCGAAAAGAGTAATTGTAAATCAGAAATTATTTCTTTCTCTTGTATGAAAGTAAATTAATGGAAAAAACCTTGCTTACATATCTAAGGGGTTATATAATCTTATGCAAATGGAAAAAAATTCAGAAAAATACATGAACATCGACACTTACGCTGAACAAGACAATAAAGAGCGTCCATCTTCGGGAGTAATTCGCTTTATTATCGATTTGCTAGAAACAGTGATTCTATCCGCATTATTATTTTTGGGAATTAATGCTGTTTCAGCTCGTATACGCGTTGATGGATATAGTATGGAACCCACGTTTTCTAGTGGTGAGTTTGTCATAGTGAACAAATTAGCTTATAAATTAGGTAGTCCAAAATATGGCGATGTGATTGTATTTCACTATCCAAGAGATCCTGAACAAGAATATATTAAACGGATTATTGGGTTGCCTGGAGATTCGATTAAGATCGAAAATGGTCAATTGTTTATAAATGATATCGATTTTCGCGAACCTTATATTGCAGAAGAACCAAATTATCAAAGTGAATGGATCGTGCCTGAAGATTCTCTTTTTGTTCTTGGAGATAATCGGAATAAATCTTCAGATTCACATAATTGGGGGGCAGTTCCCATGGATTATGTGATTGGGAAAGCCTCAATTATCTATTGGCCACCAGATTCTTGGGGAATTGTTGATCAACCAACTGAAGCGATTGCAGCTCCTGAAGGAGATTAGATTGGATAGAATAGTAGAAATCATAAAGAGAGCTGAATATTATCTAGAAGAAATACCAGAACCAGGGAAGATACTGGAAACTCCGCAAGGAGCGGAAATTGCGAGTTGGATTGATCATACACTTCTAAAGCCAGAAGCAACTGCAGAACAAGTACGCTATTTATGTGAAGAAGCGCAAGAGTTTCAATTTGCCAGTGTTTGTGTTAATCCCTCATTTGTTCCTTTAGTCAGTGGTCTTTTAGTAAATTCAGGTATCGATATCTGTGCTGTGGTTGGTTTTCCACTAGGAGCCACTCTGGCAACCCAGAAGATTTTTGAAACACTTTCTTGTATGGATAGCGGCGCCACTGAAATTGATATGGTAATGAATATCGGAGCATTAAAAGGGCAAGCATATGGGATGGTGTTGAATGAGATCCAGTCTATAGCTCAAGTCGTTCATAATCAAAGAGGAGTGCTTAAAGTAATTCTTGAAATGTCTTTCTTAACAAAAAAAGAAAAAATCATGGCTTGTTTACTTAGTGAAGCTGCTGGAGCAGATTTTGTGAAAACCTCTACTGGGTTTGGACCGGGAGGAGCAAAACTTGAAGATGTAGATCTAATGAATAGGATAGTCGGAAAGTCACTTAGTATTAAGGCGGCAGGTGGAATCCGAGATTGTGAAACTGCAAAAGCGATGATTGTATCTGGCGCTTCTAGAATAGGTACCAGTTCAGGAGTGAAAATTGTCCAGGAAGCCACTGCATAATGGCATAAAACGCGGTTTAAATAATCTAGAAAATCGGGCGGGTGATTATTACCAATGCCCCGAATGTCATTCAGGCATTTTGCGATTGCAATACATTACGTATTTCACTTGGTTGAATGACGAATTGATTACCGTTCCGAATTTTCCCGCTTGGATTTGTGATATTTGTGGTAATCGTGAGTATGATCCTAAAGCTATTATTTGGCTTAATACGTTAATTAATCATGAAGCCAGAACTTGTCAAGGATATGTCCAATCGAAAAGAGAAAATCATTCTATCCATCAAACTGAATAGTATGTTTAGGGGCAGGTAATAAAATAATTATGAATCTCACTCGTAATATTCTATTAATTAATTAAATTTCCACCCAAGTTCGATAAGTCTCTTTTTTGATGTTAACAAGGCGATCAGTGTTTTTGCATCATGGAATTCGTTATTATTAAGCATCTGATAAGCTTTTTGATAATCGATTTTCTCGATGCTCAAGAATTCGTTCTCGTCACCTGGTAACGCATCTGGTACTAGATCATAAGCTAAAAAGAAATGCATGAATTCAGTAGAATATCCTGGGGCGAGGTAGCAACTGGAAATTGCTTCAATTATATTTGCACGCATGCCTATTTCTTCACGAATTTCTCTTTGTGCGTCTATTTCTGGTGTTTTGTCAGTTTCCATAACTCCGGCGGGAAGTTCTAAAAGTTCTTGCCTAGTTGGATGACGATATTGTCGAATGAACCAGATATTTCCTTTTTGGTCAATGGGTAGCATTGTGACCGCATTTCGGTGCTCGATAATATCTATAACTATTGATTTACGATTCGGTAAAGTTATTTTGTCCTTTCTAAGATTAAAGATTGGACCTTCGTAGATGATTGCAGAATTGTTTACTTGATAAGACATATAATACTCTTCAATAAGAAAGAGTAGCCAATTGGCTACTCTTTTCAGTCTGATTACAAATTCTTTTATGGAATGTGAATGACCATTCCAGGAGTCAAATTGTAAGGAGGTTCTAAGCCATTCGCGAATGCGATCGCGTTTGGATCAACGTCGCCAAATGTACAAGCGATCTTATAAATTGTATCTCCTGAAAGGACGGTATAAGTTGTTGGATGAGGACGTAGTGAACGTTGTCCTGGGAAAGTCCGTCCAGTTTGAGGAATAGTGAGAGTCATTCCTGAGTAATATACGGATTGGCTGCTTAAGCCATTCATTTGTAGCAGTTCGGTTGGATTAACATTGAACCTGCGTGCAATACAATAAGGAAATTCACCACCTTGTAAGGTGTAAGAAGAAGGCAATCCGGGTGTTGCTGTCGGGACAACGATTGCTGTAGCATCCGGTAAATCAGTCTCAGTAGGCTCCTCTGTAACTGCGGGAGCTGTTGGTGGATTCTCTTCCGATGACGTGGATTCTGG
The DNA here is from genome assembly GCA_964547225.1 of uncultured Anaerolineaceae bacterium. Classification (GTDB taxonomy): domain Bacteria; phylum Chloroflexota; class Anaerolineae; order Anaerolineales; family UBA4823; genus CAZJMV01. The sequence continues at coordinate 9,364 of CAZJMV010000025.1, forward strand.
AGAAGTTCCAGTTCCTGTGTCATCAGCGGTCGCTAAGGTTTGAGTAGATTGACCAGAACTAGCCATGGCAGTTTGAGTAGCAAACAAATATATTTGATCCATAACGCTGGTAGAGCCAGGGGTAAGAGCTTGTTCTTGCGTTTCACTTGTTGTAAGCGCTTGCTCCTCTCCTGGGATTTCTTTCACACAAGAGGTTAAACTAAAAATCGAGATCGTTAGGAATAAAATTATGAAAATGTGAGAAATTTTCATCCTTGGCTCCTTGTAATTTCATCACCAACCTGGATCCCAGCTAAAGGGTAAGCAGGAGGATAAGCCAGACTTATTGAAAAAGATTTTCCGTTGCAATGATGGTAGCACAATCCTTTTTGTGCGTCAAGTAAGTTGCATTCTTGGCATGATATTTTATCTAGACTTTCTTTAAATCATTATCATGGTATATGTTGCAATAATTGTGCCAAAACCTGAGTTGGGTAAGGAGTGTTTAATATCTATTTCCGATGATTTAACTCAAGAATGGATAGACTGTAATGCTGTTTGCATACGAGTAAGCCCTTCCAAAAGGTGACTGCGTGGACATCCGAAGTTGAATCGAATATATCCATCTCCCCCAGCGCCGAAGGATACACCATCATTAAAAGCTACTCGCCCTTTTTCTAAAAAGAATTCGTAAGGGTTCCCTTGAATTCCTGCTTCTTGGCAGTTTAACCAAGCTAAATATGTGCCTTCTGGAAGTCCCATTTTTATTCCTGGCATATTTTTTGATATATATTGATATAAGAAATTTCGGTTTTCTTCTAAGTAGGATAATACTTGATCCAACCAATCTTGTCCTTCTGCATAAGCAGCAATGGCAGCTACGATACCTAACGCGTTAACCCAATGTAATAATACATCTTTTGATTTTTTATATCTCTCGCGAAGGGCTTGATCTTGGATAATTGCTATGGAGAATTGTAGCCCAGCAATATTATAGGTTTTGCTAGGCGCGATCAACGTGATCGTGTTGTTTGCAATATCCTGATCTAGTGATGCGATGGGAATATGTTTGTGGTTAGAGAAAATTAGGTCGCTGTGGATTTCATCCGATACGATCGTGATATTGTGCTTGAGACAAATTTCAGCGAACTTAGTTAGTTCATCTTTTTTAAACACCCTACCGACCGGATTATGAGGATTACAGAGTATAAACAATTTTGTAAGCGGAGTGATTTTATCTTCAAAGAGGTCCCAATCAACGATATATGAGCCATCTTGTTGGCGAGTTAGTTCCATTTCCTGTTTCTGGATACCGGTTGTTTCAGCTACATTGTAGATAGGTGGATAGACCGGTGTTTGAAAAAGGACTGCTTCATTTGGCTTTGCTAGCGTTTGGCAAGCTAAATTGAAACCCGGCACTACGCCAGGAAGTAAAATGATGTCATCAGGGTTGATTTTCCATTGGTACCGATCAAACATTCGCTCAGTGATTACTTCACATAATTCGGGAATCCCTTCTTTTGGTTCTAATAATCCCATCGGATATCCAAAGACACCGTGCGCTATCCGTTCTTGCAGAGCTTGTATTACGGGTTTAGGTGAGACAAAGTCCATATCCGCCACCCACATAGGCAGCACATCTTTAGGGTACATATTCCACTTGATACTATCACTTTGCTGGCGATTGACGACTTTGTCAAAATCATAATGAATCTTCATTTTTCTCTCTTTCATTGGGTATTTGGGGGGGATCGAAATACTTTGTGAGTTCATTGTTTATAATAGCGGTACTTTATTTGAGTTCTATTTGGTTTTTGGGTGATTATGAAAATGTCAATAATTCTATGATCTTACTTTGAACCCTTTTTTTGTTTTCTATGCAACAAGCTGATATAATTTTCAAATGGTCAACTTTTTGTGAGAGTAGAAGTTAATCGTGAATTATAACCCAAGCCATTAATTCCATGTTTTTTCTTCTCTTTGATTGCGATGAATAAGTTACTCCAAAAATTCATATTTGGCTTATATCTTTTGTTGCTGATGGCTTGTTCATCGAAAGCTGACATGGTTGTGACACCGAATAATCAACCGACAGATAAAACAGGGATAGGGAAATTCACTCCCGTTGTTCAATCCAATCTAAATATCTCTACCTCAACATTCGCGATTCCTACGGAGACTATTCAACCTCCTACTTCTACTCCCGCCAGCAACATTTGTTCGCCTTTGGAAAATTATTGTTTCAATGAGCTTGAAGAGGCGATCAGTAATCCATATCATCCACCACAATTCGGGAGTGACGATCCTCATCAAGGTGTTGATTTTGCCGTTATAGATTATGGAATGGCTGTACCAGGCAACCCAATTCAAGCTGTAATGGATGGCACTGTATCAATGATCATCAAAGATCGATTTCCATATGGGAATGCAGTCCTGATAGAAACAAAAACCGAAAGCTTACCTATGGATTGGCTTGATATTCTCGATCTGCCTGATTTAATTCCTACTTTAGAAGCGCATTCATCGTTGACATGTCCTTTAATTTCTTATGAACCAAACTGGAATTTTGAAGATCGTTCGATTTACATACTATATGCGCATTTATTAGAAGAAGTTGACTTTCAAGTAGGGGATGAAGTCCAGTGTGGTGAAAAGATAGGCAGGATCGGACAAACTGGGAACGCACTCAATCCCCATCTGCATTTAGAAGTTCGAATTGGACCTGCTGACGCACGCATGACGAGTTTTGGGCATTATGATACTAGTATTACTCCCGAAGAGATGCATTATTATTGTGTTTGGCGGGTTAGTGGATTATTTCAACTTATTGATCCAATTAGTTTATTACAATTTATTCCATAGTCGATCCCAATTATTTCCATAGTTACGATTGAAATTAAAGTTATAATTCTTTTACAAGTAAATAGATTATCATGTGCAACAATGTCATTAGGCTGGGATCTTGTTAGAGGAATATCTTTGGAGACGGAAATGGCACTGCAAACTGGGCAGGTTCTAAATAATCGTTATCGGATTGTAAAGTTGTTGGGAAAAGGTGGATTCGGCGCAGTATATCGCGCTTGGGATATCAATTTTGAATTACCGTGTGCTCTCAAGGAAAATACTGAAGTTTCATCCTCTGCTCAACGCCAGTTCATTCGTGAAGCTCGTATTTTACATACCTTAAGACATCCAAATCTCCCTCTCGTCAAAGACTATTTTTTAATACCCGATAAAGGTCAGTATCTAGTTATGGATTTCATTGAGGGTGAAGACTTACAGAAAGTGTTAGATGATCAGAATGAACTATTATTGGAAAAAGATGTTGTTCAGTGGTTAAGTTCTGTTAGTCAGGCTTTAGCCTATATGCATGCGCAAACTCCTCCAGTCATTCATCGTGATATTAAACCTGCGAATATTAAAATCACACCCAAGGGTGAAGCGATCCTTGTTGATTTTGGAATTTCAAAGCTTTTTGATCCAAATACTCCCACGACACTTGGCGCACAAGCTGTAACACCAGGTTTTTCTCCGTTTGAGCAATATGGTCATGCAACTACGGACGCAAGAACGGATATTTATGCTTTAGGTGCAACAGCTTATGCATTATTAACAGCTCACACTCCACCAGAGAGTATCTCTAGGTTAACAGGTGTTGAACTTAAAGAGCCAAGAAAGTTCAATCCAGCAATTTCAATTCAAGTGGAGGCAGCTATCATCAAAGCTATGCAATTATCACCAGATGATAGATATGCCAGTGTGGTCGAATTCCATCAAGCAATTTCAACAGAAGACAAACTTATACTTCATGAAAAAGATGACTCTAGTAAGACAGTTTTTACAAATATTTTTTCTACAAAAGCTGGTAATGAAACAGCCCATTTTGAAGGTCCTAAAGTTGAGAGCTTTTCAGTAGACAAGTTTAATCGTACAGTTGAAGCTCGAGAAGATGAAAAGAGGAAATCGCGATCTCGAATGATTACCTTATTTTTTATCGGATTCATTATCCTATTTTTAAGTGGTTACTTTTTATGGAAAAGCTTTGGAGTAGAGAATTTTATGATAGCGCCTATGCCAGAAGAAAACGAAGTTGTCGAAAATATATCTGGTGAATGGCATGGTTTTGTTGAAGAGATAGGAGGAGAACAAAGATTTCACGAGATATTTGTGGCATTTGAGCAGATACCAGATTCGGATGAGATTGGTTGTCATATTGATGTTGTAATAGAACCAGATGTTATTGAACCACGTGGTTGTGGTGGAAACTTCAGTGGTAAGGAAATCCGATTTGTTGATGAAAAAGATCAAACTTATTGGGGGGTTCTTAAGGCAGGGCGAATTATAGGAGAGACAAGCTGGGGATGTTTAGAATGTGAACCTTGGGGGAGATTTGAGCTAGAAAGATAATATCTACAATGTAACATTTTCATAACAAAGGGTATAATTCTGTCTATTGCAAATTGATACTTAGTTGATCGGATAATAGCTTGCAAAGTAGAAATCGTTTAAAAGCTGACTTGATATTATTATTGGTTGCATTGATTTGGGGAAGCGCATTTGTTGCACAGCGTCATGCTGCGCTTGAGATGGGCGCATTTCTTTTTAATGGAATAAGGTTTTGGGTGGGAGCACTTGTGTTATTACCATTATTTTATTTCACTACCAGCGATAATGTAAAAACAAAAAAATTTGGACGAAAGGAGTTCTTGTGGGTGATTTTGGCTGGTTTTCTTTTGTTTGTGGCGTCAGCCTTTCAACAGTTTGGCATGAAATACACTACTGCTGGTAATGCGGGTTTTATCACAGGTCTATATGTGGTATTAATTCCGGTCTTACTGTCTATAATTTGGCGTGAAAAAATCAATGTGATGATTTGGGTTGCCGCGGTTTTTTCTATCATTGGTTTATTCCTTTTAAGTACAAATGGAAATTTTAGCATTAATCCAGGTGATTTGCTTGAATTGATTGGAGCATGTTTCTGGGCATTCCATGTGATCTTAATAGGCAGGTTGGTTAACCGAATTGAAATCAAAAAATTGGCGATTGGTCAATATCTTGTTTGTGGATCCCTTAGTTTAATACTCAGTTTGTTAGTGGAAAAAAACGCTCTTTCGGGTATCACTGAAAGTTGGTGGGCGATTGTTTATACCGGAATTGTGTCTATAGGGCTTGGATACACCTTGCAAGCAGTAGGTCAAAGATTTGCTCCAGCTCCTGATGCTGCCATTATTATGAGTTTGGAATCTGTTTTTGCAGCATTTGCTGGATGGATTTTCTTGGGAGAATTGCTAAATTTGCAGCAAATCATGGGTTGTATGATCATCTTTTCTGGTATGTTATTAGCCCAATTGGCTCAATTTGATTTTCGCAATAGAAGCCGGTTTGACCAAAAATCACCATAGAATGTTTTGCAATAAGAGTATATGATGATGAATGAGGGTTTTTCACAGATCATAACCAAGCTTAAAAAAGCTTTAAATTTTCGAGAAGATTTTTTCACACAAGACAATATTTCTGCTTTTCGTTTATTCAATGGCTTCTATGAGGGTTGTTCAAGCTTAGTCATAGATTTGTTTTCTAAGACTTTGTTGCTTTATGATTATGATAAAACTAATTCTATGACGGATAATGCCCTTAATGATATCCAGAATTATTATGTCAAAAAAATACCATGGATTGAATCTGTCATCCAAAAAAGTCGTTATTCAAAAGATATTAACCAACGAAAAGGGAAGATCACGTTTGGGGAAAAGCCTGATCATCAAATCCATGAATACAATGTATTGTACTCTATTGACTTGTTATTAAACCAGGATGCAAGTTTTTATTTGGATACTCGCAACCTACGCAAATGGATATTAGGACATGCAAAAGGATGGCATGTATTAAACACTTTTGCATATACAGGTAGCTTGGGAGTCGCTGCCTTATACGCTGGCGCAAGTCAAGTCGTTCAAGTGGATCGGAATCAAAGATATCTGCGTTTATCTCGGATTTCTGGAATGATTAATCATTTGGATGTTGGGAAATTAAAATTGAAAGCCGTGGATTTTTATCAATTTATCGGTCAAGCCAAACACGAAAAGAAATTATTTGATTGTGTTATTATGGATCCACCATTTTTCTCGAAAACAAAACATGGGATAGTAGATCTTATCAATGAACATGAGAGATTGATCAATAAGATCAGACCTTTAATTGATCATGGTGGTTATCTAATCTTAGTAAATAACGCCCTTTTTGTCAGTGGCAAAATCTATATGCAATCATTAGAAAAACTATGTCGAGATGGTTATCTTTCGATTGAGGAATTGATATCTATCCCAATGGATATTACAGGCTTTCCGGAAACCGTTGTAAATGGACCTCCAGTGGATCCATCTCCATATAATCATTCCACGAAGATAACGATTCTGCGCGTAAAGAGAAAGCAAATTTGGAAATAGATGTGATAGAATAAAAAGGTTTATGAATGTGATAAGATAATATTTGACTTTCAATTTGTAAACGATTTATAAACTTATTGGTTTATCTTTTGATGTCTATTGAAAGTGTAATCAGCCACTAAAAAACCGTGGCGATCATTTTGAAGAAAGAACATCTAAAATACTTTTGCTGGAGGAATAGTACCTTGAATTTTATTCAACCAAAAATGCGTATGTTAAGCAGCGAAGAGTGTTTGAAAATTCATATGGCTTCGCGAAAAATCCTACAGAAGACAGGTGTGGAGATATTCCATCAAGAAGGTAGAGAGTTATTAAAACAGGCTGGAGCCTTTGTGGAAGGAAATCTGGTAAAGATTCCCCCCACTTTGATTGAGTGGGCAATAGCGACTGCACCGGGTCCATTTTGTCTGTATGAGAGAGGTTCAGATAATGTTGCTATCAAGTTAGATGGCGAAAATGTTTATTTTGGGCCTGGATCGGATACACTTCATTACTTAGATCCACGGACAGATATGCGAAGAGAATTTACATTAAATGATATTCGAGATGGCACTTTAATTTGTGATGCTCTTGATAATATAGATTTTGTGATGTCGATGGGAGTTCCTCAGGATGTTCCTGCTGGGAAACATTATCGTTATCAATATGCGACGATGATCCGAAATACCAAAAAACCAATTGTAGTAGTTTGTGATAGTCTTGAAGATATAGCAGCAATAACGAAAATGGCAGCTACTGTCGCGGGAAGTGATGAGAACTTAAGGAAGTATCCGACCTTTTTAGTATACTCTGAGCCCAGCACTCCATTAAGGCATTCGTTGGAAGCGACAGATAAGCTGTTGTTCTGTGCAGAGAATATGGTACCGATTACTCATTCCCCTGCTCCTATGATGGGCGGTACAGCACCGGTTACTTTAGCTGGTGCAATTGCCTTGGGCAATGCGGAAATACTAAGCAGCTTGGTTATGCATCAATTAAAGAACCCTGGCGCCCCTTTTCTTTATGGACACGGAGTACATAATCTTGACATGAAAACTATGATCAGCGTTTATGGCTCACCTGAATATCAACTAGCACGAGTAATGGCTGCAGAAATGGGACATTTCTACGGATTGCCGGTTTGGGGTTATGCAGGGCATAGTGATTCGAAAGTCTTAGATGGTCAAGCAGCGGCTGATGCGCAAATGCAAATTATGGTCGCTTTTCTAGCAAAAACCAACCTCAATCACGATGTTGGTTATTTGGAAGCAGGGCTTACCTACTCACCAGAGCTAATGGTCTTAAGTGATGAAATTATCTCTTTCACGAGGGTTTTTGTTCACGGCGTATCTTTAGATGACGAAATGTTAGCGTTGAATGTGATTGATGAGGTGGGGCCAGGTGGTGAATTTATGTCTCATAATCACACTATGGATCACTGGCGTGAACTTTGGAACCCAAAAATATTTGATCGACAGCGTTTAGATCGATGGGAAAAACAAGGTTCAAAGAATATCAATATGCGCTTGAAAGAACGCACGATCGCTTTGATGGAAGATCACAAAGTGGAATCGCTATCAGCTAATATTGATTCGGAAATTGATAAAATTTTGGAAAGTTAAGTTAGGAAGTAGCCGTTTTTATTGAGAGGTTGATGAATGGCAATAGCAAGTGTTACGCAGCAGCAGGTTACTATCTCATCTCAACAAGAAGAAGTTGTTTTGGGTTTATGTGGTGTATGCCCTGAAGGATGTGTGAATTTAATTCATATGGTAGATGGGAAAATCGAACGTTTGCAACCGATCAAAGGTGATCCAGATAGTATCGTCTGTCCGCGTGGAATGAGTGCCAAGGAGGTTGTTTATTCTCCAGACCGAATTCTATATCCTCAAATGCGTATTGGAGAGCGTGGAGAGGGACGCTTTAAGCGAATAAGCTGGGATGAAGCATATGATTTTATTGTTGAAAAAATCAAAAGTTTATCTGATCGGTATGGTCCACAATCTCTTGCTGTATACACTGGTAGAGGCAATTTTGAGTTTGGTCTAAATGAGATGTTCTCACCGAGTGATACGATTGAATCTTCAGCCAATTCAGTCCTATTTCCATTCGGGTCACCAAATACTACAGGTGTTGGGGCGCTTTGCTATGTATCTTATGGCATGATTGCTCCACGCGCTTGTTTTGGAGCATATCTACGTGATATCTATGAAGATCTAGATAATTCTGATCTAATCTTAGTTTGGGGAGACAATCCAATTACTGATTCTCCTCCTAAGAATTTCTATAAATTAAAAAAAGCAATTAAGAAGGGCGCTAAAGTAATTGTAATTGATCACCGTCGAAGTGAAACCGCGCGCGCGCTTCGTACTGAATGGATAGGACTTCGTCCAGGCACTGATTGTGCTTTAGCTCTCGGAGCCATTCACGTATTAATTGAAGAGGATCTTTATGACCATGAGTTTGTGGAAAAATGGACACATGGATTTGGAGAATTGAGGGAATATGTAAAACAATTTACTCCTGAAGTAGTTGAGCAAATCACATGGGTTCCTGCCGAGACGATTCGATCGCTGGCATTACAAGTCGGTCATTCTAAAGCCTGTTCTATCATAACTTACACTGGATTGGAGTATTCGAATTGCGGAGTACAATCTCTAAGAGCGGTTTGGACATTACAAGCGTTGGTTGGTAGTATAGATATCCCGGGTGGAAAAGTATTTAAAATGCCAAGCCGAATTCAAACCAATCGATTATTAACATCTAAACCCGAAGGAACCGTTAAACCGATTGGCTATAAAGAATTCCCTTTATATTATGAGGTTCGTAATGAAGCACATGCTTCTTTATTTCCCAGAGCAATTTTGGAAAACAACCCATATCCATTGCGGGGGATGATCATTGCTGGCTCATCTGTTATCACTGCTTGGCCGGAGCCATCGTTATGGCGGCGAGCTCTCGCAGCTCTTGATATGCTTGTTGTTATTAATCGCTTCCCTACTGAAGATTCACTTTACGCTGATCTTATCCTACCAGCAACAACTATGTTCGAAATTGAATCTTATATGGTTCATGATAATAGAGTGATATTACGGCAGAGGGTTATCCCACCACGAGGTGAAGCCCGAAATGATTACTTAATATTTGCTGAATTAGCGAATCGGCTGGGCTATGGTAATCTATATCCGCAGACAGAAAGGGAAATGGTCGAATTTGCACTTAAACATACTGGCATTACGGTAAATGATTTATTAGAAAATCCTGGTGGTGTTTATCTTCCTGAACCAAAAAAGGAATATAAAAAATATGAGACAGGGGGGTTGAGAAATGATGGTATAATCGGATTTAATACTCCGACAGGTAAGTTTGAGATTGCCTCGGAATGGTTAAAGGCGCATGGATATGATCCACTTCCAGCGTATATAGAGCCAAAGGAAGGTCCAATCTCGTCGCCATATCTTGCAAAAAAGTATCCTTTAGTTTTTAATAGTGGCGCCAGGACAAATTACGATTTTCGTTCACAACATCACAATATACCATCTTTACTTTCACGGCACCCGTTTCCACTGGTTCATATGAATAAAAAGGATGCTTCATCCCGTGGAATAAGAGAAGGAGATATTGTAAAGGTCATCAATTCACGAGGAGAGGTACTCTTTCGAGCACATATTGATACTAATATTAAAGCAGGTGTTGTTGAGGTAAATATGGGAGGCGGAGGACCATTAGGTTCGCCTGAATGGCGTCAATCGAATGTTAATATGCTAACTGATAGGAATAATTTTGATGAAATATCAGGTTTTCCCGTCTACAAAGCATTATTGTGTGATGTGGTAAAGATATGAAACCTTATTGTTATAAAATTGTGTATAATTTAAAATAGGGTAAAATGATGATATTTAAAAGGAGGTGGTTTTATCGATCCATAAAAAGTATTGGCAAATTTAACTGATTTTAATTTTTTTTTAGTTAGGAGGAAGAAAGTGAAAAAAACAACCGTATCGAAGAAATATATGGAAAAGCAACACCCAGCTATTCCAGCAGCATATGAACAGCTTGAACAAGGTAGAATCACACGACGTGAATTCTTACATTTTTCAACCCTTTTGGGTCTTTCGGCTAGTGTAGCTTATGCAGCTGCGGCTTGTGCAACTCCTGCAACAGAGGAACCAGTACCAGAAGTTGTTGAGACGGAAGCTCCTGCTGCAGAACCGACTGCTGTTCCTTCCGGTATTAAACGTGGTGGAACATTTACACGCGCGATGGAACTGCAGTTAATTGATCATCCAGCTCGTTTTTCCTGGGTACAGCAAGCAAATGTTGTCCGTCATGTGGCAGATTATTTAACTGAAACGGGTACAGATAATATCACAAGACCTTTGATGTTAGAAAAGTGGGAGGCAAATGATGATGTGACAGAATGGACCCTTTACTTGCGAAAAGGTTTGAAATTCAGCAACGGGGATGAATTTACGGCTGATGATGTGCTCTTTAACTTTCAGCAATGGTTAGACCCTGATGTGGGTTCATCCATTTTGAGCATGATGAGTTACCTAAATAGTCCAGAAGACGTTGAGAAAATAGATGATTATACGGTCAAGATGCACTTAAATAAAGGTGATATCGGTGTTCCAGAGCATCTATTCCATTACCCTGCAAATATCATGCATCGAAATTTTGAGGGCGATTTCATCAAACAACCGATTGGTGTGGGTGCTTTCACCTTAGAAGAATATGCAGAAGGCGAACGCGCTGTTCTAAAGCGACGTGATGACTATTATCTCATGGGTGAAGATGGTCAATCTCTGCCATATCTGGATGAGATTATTTATGTCTCGATGGATAAGGATGCGGCGGTAGCTGCTGTTCAGTCAGGACAGATTGACGCAATGTATCAACCGCGTGCAAGCGATTGGCAAGCTTTGAAAGATATGCCAGGCATGCAGGTATTAACTGCTCCTACGGCTGTCACCACTGTACTTCGTGTACGTGCTGATGTTGATCCTTGGACTGACCAGCGTGTCGTGAATGCCCTGAAGATGTGCCAGGATCGCGAGAAGATCTTACAATTAGCCTATTACGGACAGGGTGATTTGGGTATTGATGCTCATATTGCCCCTGTTCATCCAGCTTACTGTGAAAAACCACTTCCCGCTTATGATCCTGAAAAAGCAAAGCAGCTTTTGGCAGAAGCAGGTTATCCTGATGGGTTAAAGGTCAAATTAGCAACAAAGAATGACCTTGAGGAACCTGAATACGCTCAAGCATTGAAAGAACAAGCTGCTGCAGGTGGATTCGATATTGAATTGGATATTACTGACCCGAGTGGTTATTGGGATCGCTGGACTGAAGTTGATCTTGGTATGACATCTTGGACACATAGACCGCTCGGTACGCAAGTCTTACGTCTGGGTTATACATCAGATGCGGATGGAAATCCAGTTGAATGGAATGAGTCACATTGGGTTGACAAGGAATTTGAAGAGTTGTTAACTCAAGCAGAAAGCACTTTGGATGTTGAAGCTCGTAGAGAGATCTTCTGCCAGATTGAAGATATTTTCATGGAGCGAGGTCCAATCGGAATTGCTTATTGGAAGAGTGTTTGGAATATCGTTCCAGAATCCTTCAAAGACATTGAAGCGCATCCAACGGAATATGATCTTTTGAACAAAGTTTGGAAAGGCGAAGTATAAAAAATTTGTAGATTATCCACAGCCGCTATCAAATAGCGGCTGTGTTTTTCCCTATGAAATAGTTATTAAGGAGCAAAATTTATGGCGCGATTTATCGTACGAAGCATTGTCTCTACGATTGTAACCATGCTGCTCGTCTCGATAACGCTATTTGTATTGCTAGAGGTGGGTAGCGGCGATATCACCTTAAAAATATTGGGGGTTTTTTCAACGGAAGAACAGCGTGAATCATATCGGAAACAACTCGGTCTCGATCGACCTGCCTGGCAACGTTATGTCGATTGGCTAGCGGGTACGGATTGGCAGGTGTCGAAATTATTAGATTACCCTTTGGTTATTGTTATCAATCAACAAACGGGCGAACCGGAATGGTGGCTGAGCGTAGAGGATCAATTTATGCGTTTTAAGATGGTTGAAGGGGAGTTGGTGGGATTAACTCGACAGCCAGATGGTTCTGCAAAAGCGGTCCCTTTTGAGGTCAATTGGAAAGAAGGAGCAGAAGGACAAGATGTTTATTGGGGGGTGGATATCAATAATAATGCAGTACGATGGGTGCGTGGGGGCGGCGAAACTGTTTACATTCGAACAAAAACAGGTTTCAGCGAAGTAGAAGATGGACCTGTTGAGTTTATTCCCTTAAGGAAAGGGTTATTACGTGGTGATCCAGGATGGTCTCTACAAACTGGACGCCCGGTTATACAGACTCTGCTTCCTCGTGTACGTAACACATTGATTTTAGCGGGAGTTGCATTTTTAGTAGTGATGCCTTTAGCGCTCTTCTTTGGCATTTTAGCAGGAATCAATGAAGGTAAGACCCTTGATCGGGTTATCTCTATTACCAGTTTAGGAGCAACCGCAACACCCGAATTTGTTACCGGGATTTTCTTAATCTTGATATTGGGAATTTGGTTAAAAGTGGTACCAGCAGTTGCCGTCTTTCTGACTCCAAACGCGATTTTTGAGAATCCCCAACTCTTGATTCTTCCTGTGCTAACACTAACCGCGGTTGAATTGGGTTACGTGGTCCGCATGACGCGCGCCAGTATGGTTGAAGTAATGGGCTCTCCCTATATTCGTACAGCCATTATTAAAGGGATGCCCCTCTGGCGCGTGGTAACGAGACATGCGATTCGCAATGCTCTCATGGCGCCAATTACAATTATTATGTTACATGTAAATTGGTTAATTGGTGGAGTTGTAGTGGTTGAGGTTATCTTTGGTTATCCGGGTTTAGGGAAGTACATCTATGATGCGGGGGTATTTGGAGATTACAATGCAGTTGAAGCAGCAGCGATGTTGACTGTTTTAATCGCCATAGTAACCCGTTTATTGGGAGATCTAATTTACACATTCCTTAACCCGCGTATTCGGTACGCGTAAAAACTTAAAGGAGGCATTATTGTGACTGCAATTTCAACAACAGCAAAATCAGAAAGACCTTCGAGTTTAGCGCGTCTTTGGAAGGGGCTTTCCATAGTCTTTGAATCGCGTGTAGCCACAGTTGGTCTAATCTTGGTGGTCTTTTGGGTCGCTGTTGGAATAGTATCCATGTTTTGGACTCCTTATCCCCCTAATGCCCAGCTTTTTGTCCAGAATCTGACTCCAAATGCAGAGAACTGGTTGGGCACTGACCATATGGGACGCGATATTCTGTCACGGTTGATGGCTGGGACACAAGTAATTCTGCTAAAAACGCGCTTGCCAGGGGAAGGAAATGTTGTCATTCCCATTGGCGTGGCGTTATGGGGAGTGATAGGATCCTTGACCATTGGCTCAATCTTGGGATTAAATGCTGGATATCGCGGAGGTTGGAACGATCAAGTGATCATGCAGGTGCTAGATGCATTGATTGCTTTTCCAAGGATAGTCTTGTACTTGGTTGTGATTGCGGCTTTGGGTCAAGGCGATTTGGTTGTTATCCTGGCAATCACTGTCACAGGCGCTCCGGGTGTGGCTCGCCTAGCGCGTAGTCTCGCGATGGATATTAAGACGCGTGATTATATCAGGGCTGCTGAGACGCGTGGGGAAAAAGTTTGGTTCATCATGTTTAAAGAGATCTTACCCAATGCACGCGGTCCTCTATTGGTAGATGCTATGCTGAGAGTCGGATATGCTATTTTTGCTATTGGTACCTTAGGCTTTTTGGGTATCGGTTTACCACCGCCTGATCCAGATTGGGGGAATATGGTAAACGAAGCTCGCAAGAATATTTTTTCCAACCCAATGGCTGTGGTATGGCCTTCGATAACGATTGCCAGCTTAGTAATCGGATTGAATCTCTTCGCGGATGGTTTACGTGAAGAAATCACACGGTATCAGAAGTAAGGAGGGATTGTGAACGAAGAAATTAAAACTAGAGAATCGAACGCTCCTGTTCTGAAAGTACAGGATTTAGCGGTAGCCTATAAGGTGCGTGGCGGTGAAATCGAAGCGGTTCAAAACGTAAACTTCGAGATTAAACGAGGGGAATCGCATGGGATTGTTGGAGAATCGGGCTGTGGAAAAAGCACTGTCGCCTGGGCAATCGTAAACTTTCTCGGCAATAATGGTTATGTGAAACGAGGTAGCATCAAGTTCCAAGGGCAAGAGCTGGTTGGAAAAACTGGTGAGGAATTACGTCGTTTACGTGGCGATCAAATTGCGATGGTTTATCAGGATCCTATGCAGGCATTAAATCCATCTATGCAAATAGGCGATCAAATGAAAGAAGTTCTCACAGTCCACCGTGGTTTGAGTAATAAGGAAGCGGAAAAGAATTGCATTGAGATGTTGGGAAGGGTCTATATGCCTGACCCTGAAAATGTAATGAAGCGCTATCCGCACCAAATTTCTGGAGGACAGCAACAACGTGTTGTGATCGGTATGGCGCTGCTTAACAACCCTGCTCTTTTGATCATGGATGAGCCAACAACAGCTTTGGATGTTACTGTAGAAGCTGCTGTGCTTGATTTAATTGCTGATTTGCGGAGGGAATTTGATACCGCAATTATGTATATCACACATAATCTTGGCGTTGTGGCACGCGTCTCATCACGAGTAGGTGTGATGTATGCTGGAGAGATGGTGGAGCTTGCCTCGGTTAAGGATATTTTTAAGAACCCGCGGCATCCTTATACACAGGGATTGATGCGTTGTATCCCCAAATTAGGGGAGGAAAAAGCGAGCAGCATTTTATACCCCATTCCAGGTCGTGTGCCTGCCCCTGATAATAGACCCGCAGGTTGTATTTTTAATCCCCGTTGTGATTATGTGCGAGAGCGGTGTCGCACTGAGCGTCCTCAACTAAGGTTTATTTCGGGAACGAAATCTCAAGTACGATGTCATTTTTCTGAGGAGATTGATCCTCGAAAATGGCAACCTTCAGAAGATGTGGAATTGCCCACTATTAGAGATGAAGAGAAAGATCAAGAACCAATCTTAGAACTTGATAACTTAAAAAAGTATTATGAAGTCAAAGGTAATTCCCTGCGTGATGTACTTGGATTGGGAGATAAACGCTACGTTAAAGCTGTTGAAGGAGCCTCATTTGAAGTCAGGCGTGGAAAGACGTTAGGTATTGTTGGTGAATCGGGTTGCGGAAAGAGCACACTAATAAAGACGATTATTGGCTTGGAAAGGGCAACTGGTGGAAAAGGCAAATATTTGGGATTTGATATTACGAAAGAAATCTCGAAAAGAGATAAAAAGCTGATCGAGGAATTACAAATGGTCTTTCAGAATCCTGATTCAACGATGAATCCTTCCTATTCAGTCGGGCAACAGATCTCAAGACCGATGTTACGTTTTCATACTGTTCCTAAGAATCAAGTCTACAATGAGGTAGTAAAAATCCTTAAAGCAATGCGTCTCAGTGAAGGATATTATGATCGTCTCCCACGCCAACTAAGCGGTGGAGAAAAGCAGCGCATCGGAATTGCTCGTGCTTTGGCTAGTTATCCTGACCTTGTATTGTGTGATGAGCCGGTAAGCGCTTTGGATGTATCTGTTCAAGCGGCGATTCTCAATTTGTTATTGGATGTTCAACATCAATTTAATACCACCTTACTCTTTATTGCACATGATTTAAGTGTGGTTCGTTTCTTCTCGGATCAAGTGGCAGTGATGTACCTAGGTCAGATAATGGAGATTGGTCCCGCTGAAGCGATTTATAGACCACCCTACCATCCTTACACAGAGGCGTTGCTCTCAGCAGTACCAATTCCAGATCCATCTGTGACTCAGAAACGTATTCGTTTGGAGGGATCAGTACCTAGTGCGATAAATCCTCCAAGTGGGTGTCGTTTTCATACCCGCTGTCCGAGACGTCATCAATTGCCAGATCCACAAATTTGTTTGACAGATCCTCCCTTGAGAGAAGTCACATCTGGACATAAAATTTACTGTCATCACGATATTGAGACTCTGAGTAGTTTTGAACGAGTGATTACATCTTAAAACGAGCCTTTTGGTTTCAATGAGAGGAATGGTATTATGTTAGTAAAAGATTGTATGGTACAACATCCCATCATGATTTCACCGGAAACTCTTGCTTCTGAAGCTGAGAGGATTATGGTGGAGAATAAAATCAGGCATTTGCCTGTCGTTGGAGATGGGAAACGCTTGAAAGGTTTAGTTACACGACAACGATTAGCGTTGAAACCCGATGATTTTGGCAGCCTGAATGTTTGGGAAATCACACGTAGATTATCAAATTTGAAGGCTAAAGATATCATGGTTAAGAGAGAAGATATCCACTTGATTTCCCCTGATAAGACTATTGAGCGTGCAGCTGCGTTAATTACCGAAAGCAAGATTGGTTGCCTTCCTGTTATTGAAGATGGGGATATTGTAATCGGAATCATAACAGAGACAGATTTGCTTCAAGCATTCCAAGAAATGCTGGGGTTACCATCAGAGGGTGTCCGTGTCACAGTAAGAATACCCGACAAAACGGGTCAATTTGTGAAGATCGCCGCGGTTATGGTTGAGAATCAATGGGGAGTGATGGGGATTGGAAGTTTCCCATCTCATAGGCATCCTGGATATTATGATGTTGTTGTAAAGATTCCAAACGCAACCGTTGACGAAGTGGTTGCTGCATTTGAAAAGATACCAGACCAAACGATTGCTGATATTCGCGTTGTTGTCTAAGATATACTAGAAAAATAGGGACATGGATTAGAATTAGGATCCATGTCCCTATAGTTGAAGTTTAATTATCTTTGAATGATCGGCGTTCTTCGATAACCTCAGTGATGACGTCTTCAACTTCCTTAGATAGTGGGGGTGTTTGATGTTGGGAAAGTAATTGTTTTGCGCGTGCATTGGCACGTTCATACATGTCTGCTTTGCCGGCTTTTTCCCAAAGATCGTAGCGTTTGCGGTCAATGATACTCGGCATCCATTGGCTTTCCCGGAAATGTTTAAGTGTATGTTCTTCAGCAACAAATCCACCTCCAGGGCGTACATTCGCTATCGAATCTAATGCTAGTGATTCCCGATCGACTGGGATACCTTCCATAAATCTTCTTGTCATGCTGATAATCTCATCAGCGATCACTAACATTTCCATGGATGAGGTTGTTCCATATTCGATATAAGCGACATCATGGTTTAGAGTGCAGCGTGAAAGAAAAGCGTTCATTATTGAAAAGGTTGCTTCAATTCCTGCCTGTGCGTCAACAACCTTAGAATCACTTGCTCCCGCGTATCCCCAAACTGGGAGATTATAATAACGAGCCATTTCAGTCCAACCTGTCATACCCAAGCTCCATTCTGGGCTACCGTAACTGACAATGGTTGTTTTCATATCGAAGGTTGCTGTATTCATACCATATAGGTATGGAGTTCCAGGTCGTACTAATTGGGATATTATTAAACCCACGAGACATTCTACGTTACCAACCGCAATCGCTCCAGCTAGTGTGATTGGACCACCACCTCCTGGATTAGGAGATGGGATATAAGCAGCTGGAATTCCTTTTTCTGCACAGAAAATTATTTTCTGTAGGGATTCTTCGTTGATGAGTAATGGTGAAATTGGCTCTGCATAAAGGAGGTGAAAAGGTTTTTCTCGAAGCTTTTCCTCACTACCTGCAACCGCAACAGCAATTCGGTAAATATCTTCCATATCGCGGTTATCCTGAGCCGTGTACACATTAGGTTTAACGGAGCCTCGGATCAGTCGAATAAATTCATGAATAAAAGAGTCCGCTACAGGCACATCGACTGGTACTCCCATTGACATTACAAACGTGATATTTTCTAATGCATCAGCAACACGAGCTATGTCTTCTACATCTTGGGCTGTAGTTTGCCGACGTTCGCCAGTGTTAATATCATGCGTAAAGATCGTGTCAGAACCAGTCCCGAAGAACACCTTTCCCAATTCAAGTGGCATGGTGAGTTCTCCTAAGCGATTGTGCATCATGATACGTGAGGGGGTGCTAGCTAACGCGTCTGTAAGGATATTTTCTGGAATCTTTATGCGACCGTTTGATTCCCAAGCGCCTGCATCTAAAAGAAGTTCTCGCCCTTGAGGGTCTTGCATTTCGACCCCTACCTGAGTCATAATTTCCAAGGTGGCATAATGGATATCTCTGACTTGGTCTTCTGAGAGTGTACGGATGCTAGGTTTAATAATTGGGTTCTCGATCTGATTTTTCATTACTCAACTCCTTAGTTTATTACTTTTATGTGAACATCAATAATATTTATTGTACACGATGGTGTACGAAAATCAAATTTATATCTATAAAATATTAAGTAATTTTCATAGGAAATAGCTTTGCTCTTTTAACTACTTCTGGTTCATTGCTTTTCATGAAATGGATACCCTAATGCATATGAGATATTAAGCGCATAATTTTGAACAAGATCGGTTATTTCGATATCGATCTTTTTTCTTGTCAATCGTGAAGGAGGACCTGTTACGCTAACGGCAGCAATTACCTCTTGATTGTGGTTAAAGATCGGACCAGCAACTGCGTTAAGTCCAATCTCCAATTCTTCAAGACCGTATGCATATCCAAGTTTCTGGATATTACTCAATTCACGAAGTAATTTCTTGGGTTCAGTGATTGTTTTATGAGTATATTTTTGCAATGGGACTTTGAGAACCTGGTTGTATCTTTCTTCAGGAAGAAATGCGAGCAACACTTTACCGGTAGATGAGGCATGTAAAGGTGTGCGTCGACCTACCCAGCCAAAACTGATTAGTCTGCGATCATGCGGAACAACTTGTTCAATATTAAT
The DNA here is from genome assembly GCA_964547225.1 of uncultured Anaerolineaceae bacterium. Taxonomy (GTDB): domain Bacteria; phylum Chloroflexota; class Anaerolineae; order Anaerolineales; family UBA4823; genus CAZJMV01. The sequence goes on from CAZJMV010000025.1 coordinate 28,694, forward strand.
CGCTGCGTCTTGTTCTAGAACTGCAAGATTAACGGTTTCTTTTGTCTTTTCGCAGAGCTCTTTTAGATATGGGATTGCAATTTCTCGAAGATTGGAATGAAGTACTACATAACCAGATAGTTCAATTAAACCCATCCCTAGGCGATATTTACCATTGTCGGGATTTATACTGACTAATCTTTCTGGCGCGAGTGTAGAGAGGAGACGTGATATAGTGCTTTTATGAACCCCCAATAGCAAACTCAATTCCGATACGCTTAGTTCGGAATTTTCTTTCGTGAAACAATATAGTAAATCGATCGCTCGTTTTACGGATCCAATCATGGCAATTGTGTTGCGAATTAAGAATTATTATTGCGTATTATGCAACATTATTATAGCAAAGTGATTTACTTTTGTCAACACTTCTCAATCAAAATCAGAGCCGTAAATTTTTGGTCAATCTTTATGACAATCGCTTGGTGTAATATCATTTTCTAAGATAAAATAATACCTAAACAGGTCGAGATGAGGGGGGAAACAAGTCAATATTGATGATTTAAAAAAATTTGTAATAGACAAAGGATGGTTGTATGAAGACTGTAAACTCACTTGCATTTCTTACCCCTCAATTTTCTGTTCTTTCGGAAAGTCAATTAGAACAACTACACCTAGCATCTCTTGAAGTTCTACGACGTACTGGGATACGTTTTTACCATCAAGGCGCATTGGATTTGTTAAAAGCTGCTGGTGCGTTTATTTCTGATGGTAATTTAGTGAAAATTCCAGCCAATTTGGTTAAAGATGCTTTAGCCAGCGCCCCACGACGAATAGTGATGTGTGATAGAGAAGGGGAACCCTCCATATTTCTTGAAGGATCGCGTGTATATTTCGGAACTGGATCCGATTGTGTTAATTTATTGGATCATGAAACGGGAGAACATAGACCTTTTTTGGTACGTGATTTGATTAATGGCTATCATTTAGTTGATGCCTTAGATAATATTCATTTTGTAATGTCGATGGGTATCCCCACGGATATTCCAGATCCAGAAATGACATATGATGTCCAAATGTCTTTAATGTTAGAACACACAATCAAGCCAATTGTTTTTGTAACAAATGATAAGGCGTCTTGTCAACGGGAAATCGATATGGCTGCCGCTGTAGCAGGAGGATATGAGGCATTAAGGGAACAACAGCATATTCTATTATATTCTGAGCCAAGTTCTCCATTGCAGCAATCTGAGACTGCTGTGGATAAATTAATTCTTATGGCTGAAATGGGATTACCGATTGTACATTCCCCAGCTCCTTTAATGGGTGGGACAGGACCAGTAAAGATGGCGAGTGGGTTAACAATGTCTATGGCTGAAATTTTCAGCAGTTTGGTTGTCCATCAGTTGACTAATCCTGGCGCTCCGTTTGTCTTTGGAGCTGGTTTACATCATATGGATATGAAATCTGCACAAATTTGTTATGGATCTCCGGAGTTTCAATTAACAAAAGCAGCTATTGCACAACTTGGACGATATCTCAATCTTCCAACATGGGGGTATGCTGGATGTACTGACGCGAAGGTTATGGATGAGCAAGCGGCATTAGAATCGATGCTTTCGGTTTTAATGGCGAAATTGAGTGGTAATAATTTAGTTCATGATGTTGGGTATATTGAAAGCGGTCTTACAAGCTCATTTGAAATGGTTGTCTTGACCGATGAATTAGTTACCTTGAGTGATAATTTGATCAAAGGTATAGAGGTTAGCGAAGATACAATTATGCTTGATGAGATCGATCATGTTGGACCAGGAGGGCATTTCATGGATACTGATGAAACACTCTCTCATTTCAAGGATTTTTGGTATCCATCTCTTATTGATCGTAGTCGAAGACCAGCATGGTTAGAAACTGGCGCCACTACACTAGGGCAACGACTTACACAACGTGTCAAAGATATCATAAAAGACCATCAAGTTAAACCACTGGATGGAAAAGTCAAAGACGAGCTCTCCAATATTCTTGGTTGATTCTGAGAATTTGATTTACTTGTGAACTTTTTTGAGTAATCGAGAAAAACATTAAATACCTCCATAATTTGGCGGAGGTATTTTTTGTTAAGATATACTTTTCAAGTTTTTATTCGTTTACTACTTTAATAGTATTAATATCTACTTCATTCTCAGGTGCAATTGTATGATAATAACATTTCCCATCGCCAGCCACACACCAAATATTCCAACCATCATATAAGTGAAGCGTATTTCCATTTAGATCATCCACATAAATCTGAATATCATCACCGGCACGATTTGCTAAACCAATATCATCTCCGTGCGGTTTCCAGTAGATGCCATCAATGGGTTCATCCCAGTCCTCAGGATCGAGTCCGAGATCTGTGAAATTATATGGAAACCAGCTACGTGGATATTTATCGTGTTCTACATAATAATCTTGGATTAGTTGTAAAAAATGATTGAGTGTTGAAGTGATGGAGCTTGGCGTTGAGATATTATCTAAGATTAAGGCGTCTTTGATTCTTAAATACACTGATCCTATTTGTGGTCCCAATAATGTCAGTGCAGGAATTGCAATGATTGCGACTAACGCCAATATAAGAGCATATTCGATTTTTGCCTGACCATCCTTTGATGATGTCATCATTTAATCCACTTAAGGAACTAAGATATTATCTCCAAGATTGGTTGCTTGACCTGAAATAATCTTGACTGGTAATTCCAATACTTGCCCATATTTGGTTGTTATGATGAGTTGGTGAGTTCCGGGTTCAAGATTAGGAAAGAAGAAACAACCATCCTCATAGGTTGATTTTGTTAAGGTTTTAATTTGCAGAGTGGCTGAAATGGGTTCGTATTGCGCATTTACAATACAACCATCAAGTCCACCTGGCTTGGATAATTGATCATCTAAGATCAGTACAAGACTGAAACTTATGAGAAGACAAAAGAATAATCCTATGATAAGTAACATAGATCGACTATATTTACTAATCCAATTGATAAAAATATGCCCACCTTGCCACTTTGTGTTACCTTCTAAACGTGGGCTATTTTGAAATGCCATAAGTTCCTTCGTCTTGAGGTTAATTATAATCCTATTTACCTGTTTGTAGTTTAATATTTCTAAATTGATAATCCAATAATTATAAAAATATACATCCACGAATAATGATCGTGGATGTAATTAAAACAATTCGCTCTAGTTTAACTATTTATGCAAATTGTTTTTCTAGAACAGGTCGGAACTTATATCCGTAAACCAGTATACCTCTTTCATCTCCATCTTGTTTTATGCGTCGTGTGACCATTTCAACTGGTGTACCGATTTCAATTGACTGTTCTCCCAAATCTGTTAATTGAGCTGTGACCAGTGGACCTTCTTCTAGTTCAACTAAGGCAACGGTGTATGGAGCATTTTCCTCGTATCCTGCGGGTGGTGTGTATACTGTGGTATAAGAGTAAACTTTGCCTCGTCCACTGAAATTGTATAAAGATTTCGCCTCTCCACCACATTCAGGGCAGATGTCTCGAGGTGGGAAGATTTTTGCTTGGCAATGAGGGCATACTTCCCCAACTAGCCGATATCTTTGATTTCGTAAACGCCAATGACGAGAAATTTCCATGATTTATTCTCCTTCATCAAAAAAATATTTTTTGATGTTTCAATTGTAAATTTACCTTTGGAAAACTATCAAGAACTATCAAGTTTGCGATTGGTTTTCCACAGAGCATCAATTTTATCTCTGGATTAAAATCCTTTTTAATCTAAGGCTTCTAGGATATGGCTAGCTACTGAGGATGCGGCCCCAGAGATGTTTTGGATGAGTGCAATTTGGGCATAATTTATCTGGTTATCTTTTGCTTCTTGTCTCAATTGTAGGACTGCTTCCGCAGCTTGGTAGATCCCCGTTGCTCCTCCAGGGTTCCCTCGAGCTTTCAAACCGCCGAATGTTGAAATTGGTAAAGAGCGATGTTTATTGATATCGGATAGTTGAACATCGTTTGTAGACAATTTCCAGCCTTCTCCTCGAGGCGCGAAACCGGCTGCTTCTAATGCTAATGCGCTGTATATTGAATATGAGTCATGAGGTTCAAAAAGATCTATTTGTTGTTTATTGACATTGGCTTTTAAACAAGCCCTTTCTACGGAAAGATGAGCAGCTTTTAAAAATAGAGGGTCACGTCTATCGTGGACAGCTAGGTGGTCGGTGCAAAAACTGGAACCAGATATTTTCACCAATCTATGTGGAAACCCGGGCGGTAATAATTCGGGTCGCGTTAATATGAGCGCTGCTGCACCATCTGCCCAAGGAGCGACATCGAAGATATTTAGAGGATCACATACTAGATTTGCTTTTTCATATAGATCAGGATGAATTGCCTTTGGCATCATTGCATTTGGATTATTTAAAGCATTAGCATGTGCGTTAATTGGAAAACCAGCAAATACATTTCTTGGTAGAGAATGTTCATAGAGATATCGTCGCATTAACATAGCTGCCTGAGAAGTAGGGGTGATGCCGTGGATGCCTTCAAAATCACTATCCAATATTGTGGATATAATCGCTTCTTGTTCTGTTGAACTTTTTTCAGTTATTTTCTCTACACCTACTACAAGAACGACATCGACGAGTTTAGATGCGATCATCATATAGCCAGATCGCAATGCTGCGCCTCCAGATGCTTCACCTGATTCAACAGAAAAGGCTTCAATTCCTGTAAATCCAGAGAAATCAGCAATCAATGCGCCTAAATGAGCTTGATTAGATAATTGTGGCGCGAAAACATTCGCTACAATCAATGATTGTGGTTGTAATCCTTGAGCATCATCGATTGCTTGAGATATTGCTTGATAAGCTAGTTCGCGTAGTGATATTTCCCAATGTTCGCCAACTGGTGTTTGACCTATCCCTGCAATGACTATATCTGTCATATATTTGATATCCTTCGAATCATTGAATTATTCATTTTTATTTCATCACCAATTTTCCCCGCATCCTCGCGTAAGTGGCATAGTCAATTTCTGTTCTTCGGGCGATATAATCCTGCGTATGGGGGGCGAGGTTTTGTCGAGTACTGATCGAATCTTTAACAGTCATTTGCATCGCATCTGACCCGGCGCCTGAGCCAAATGAAACGATTAAAATCCGATCTCCAGGTTTAGAAATATCTAGTACAGCAGATAAACCAACCAAAGCTGCACCGGCATATGCGTTTCCTATTTTGGGTACTAGTAATCCAGGTTCTATCTGTTCTTTCGTAAATCCCAAAGATTTCGCCACTCGTTGAGGAAATTTCGAGTTAGGCTGATGGAAAATTACGTAAGTATAATCATCAGGTTTTGTTTGCATCAAGTCCATAAGAGTGGTTGCTGCTTCCGTGATGTGTTTAAAGTAGGCTGGCTCACCAGTGAATCGCTGACCATGTTCAGGATATTTTTGATAAGCTCTTCGCCAGAAATCAGGTGTATCAGTCACGTAGGAATATGTAGACTCTATTGATGCAAGAGATTTTTTTTCAGGTCCGATGATAAAGGCTGCGCCTCCTGCTCCCGCCGTATATTCTAGCGCATCACCGGGTTTGCCTTGAGCAGTGTCCATACCGATTGCCAAGGCGTAGTGAGCCATATTTGAACCGACAAAACCCATTGCTGCAACCAAGGCTTCAGTACCGGCTTTGCAAGCAAATTCCCAGTCTGCTGCTTGGACATTTGGGACAGCTCCAATGGCTTCAGCGACTATTGTTGAAGATGGTTTTACGGCGTATGGATGTGATTCGGAACCAACCCATACAGCCCGAATTTCACTTGGTGATATTTGAGAACGGATTAATGCATTCCGGGTAGCTTCAATGGACATGGTTACCACATCTTCATCATACCCAGGGACTGATTTTTCTTCGATAGGTAAACTACCCTCTCCGTTTGTCCAAATTCTTGCAACTTCGCTGGCTGGTAAACGATAACGTGGGATGTAAGCGCCATAGCCAATGATACCAACAGGATGAGCTGGCTTTAATAGTAAATCATGTGATTCTTGTGAGTTTTTATTTGCATTCATAAACTAACCTCGTTAAAATCAAGATCAAATAAGCTTGATTTTTAAGTTCAAGTAAAGATCACTTCTTTTCAACCTTATTTTTTTGGTCTCTTAAGATCTCTTCAGCACGATCGATGCGGATTAAGTTTTCTTCTACGAGTTGAGCAGCTACTCTTTCTATCTCTGTGCCCGTTGCTCCAGCAGCGATTGCTATTTGTCGGGCATGCAAACTCATATGCCCGCGTTGGATCCCTTCGGTAGCAAGCGCTCGAAGAGCAGCCAAGTTCTGAGCTAAACCAACCGAGACTATGATCTCAGCCAATTGATTGGCGGTTTGTACACCCATCAACTTGATCGCTAGTTTGGCAGTGGGATGAACACGAGTGGCGCCACCGACAATACCTACAGCCATTGGCATTTCTAATGTCCCAATTAAATTGCCGTCTTTGTTCTTACCCCAAGTGCTCAGGGATGTATATTGACCATTCCGAGCAGCATAGGCGTGTGCACCAGCTTCAATGGCTCTCCAATCGTTTCCGGTTGCGATCACAACAGCATCCACGCCATTCATAATGCCTTTGTTGTGCGTTGCGGCACGATACGGGTCTACCGCAGCAAAAGCCCATGCGTTTATGATACCATCTCGGACATCTTCACCTCGAAAGTCGCCAAAATCCAATTTTTCAACGGGGATGGAGCAGCTTGCTGTTGCAATACGCTTGTCAGCAAGATTAGATAAGATGCGAATATTTACTTTTCCCCCCGATATTTCTTCAATCTTCGGTGAAAGGATTTCAACCGCGGAATTGATTGCATTTGCGCCCATTGCATCACGTACGTCGTAAATCAGATGAACGATCACGAAAGATCCAATTGGAGAATCATTGATGATTCGAACTTCAATATCTCTTGGACCACCGCCTAAATTTTTCAATACCGGATCGATATCGTTTACTTTTTCTAGAAGGGCTTTTTTATTCTCTAATATTTTTTGACGAGCAATTTCTACATCTGATATATCGATCACTTGAATTTGCCCGATCATCTCAGGGGAAGAAGATTTTGCAGTGAAACCTCCTGCTTCTCGAGCAAGCTTTGCCATAAAGGAAGCGCCTGCAATAACGGATGGTTCTTCAACAACCATTGGGATGAATACATCTCGATCGTTGATCCGAAAATTCATTGCTATACCGAGTGGTAAAGAATGTATCCCAATCACGTTTTCCACCATATGGCTCGCTTGGTCAAGATTTAACCCGCTATCACCACTTAAGATATTCATCTCTTGATCCGAAAATCGAAATTTTTTTTGAAGAGAATCTTGTCTTTGGGCGTAACTTAGATTATGAAACCCAGGGATGCGGGAATCAATATGCTGGAAGTCCATCGTTCCTCCAATTTAATGATTATTGATTATTTTGCATGATTATAATATTTTTCTAATCATAATCATAAGTGTACTATACTAGCAAAAACTATCAAAATTAGACAAAATGAGGTAAAATTGAATTTGTGGTGAGGTTCTGGAATGGTATTATTAACGCGAGAACAACTTGAAGATAGGTTAGCAGCATTACATCGAGCTAGCTTGGAGTTGGTGAGTGATCTTTCACTAGAAACGGTTCTAGAACGAATTGTTAAATTAGCTCGTGAACAAGCCAGTGCACGTTATGCAGCCTTAGGTATTATGAACTCTAGTGGGGAATTGGAGAAGTTTATTCCAATTGGAATGTTGGAAGAACAAGTGAAATCGATGGGATTTCCTCCTCAAGGAAACGGTTTGTTAGGTATATTACGATCTGACCGAAAAACGATTCGCATCCCATATATTGAGGATGATTCTCGCAGTGTAGGGTTTCCTAGCAATCACCCTCATATGAAATCATTTTTAGGTGTGCCAGTTTTATTAGGTGATGAGTTATTAGGGCAAATCTATCTAACGGATAAATTGAATTATCACGAATTCACGGAGCAGGATGAACGTGTGATTGAGACACTAGCAGCCTATGCTGCTGTAGCTATTTCAAATGCACGTCTGTATGACCAACTGTTGAGACGTGATGATGAATTATCTCAGCGTAATGAAGATCTGAAGTTAATTAATGAAGTTGCTTCAGCTCTAACAGGTGCAATGGATGTTCAAGAAATTCTGAGCAAAACACTTGAGCAAGTGATTAAATACTTGGACGTTGAAATTGGAGAAATATTCTTGCGGGAGGATGGAGAACAAGAATTACGACTTTCCCTCCATCAGGGGGAATTTACTCAGACGCTTACCATTAAAGACCGTTTCCGATTGGGTGAGGGGATTATTGGTAAAGTAGCCCAAACAGGAAAATTAGTGATAAATTACAATATTGAAAATGGTGAATTTCAATGTATTCATCCAAGAATAATAGAAGAAGGTTTTCATTGTATAGCTTGTATTCCTTTATTGGCTGGTGGCAAAGTTGTTGGAGTCATGACAGCTGCCTCACGTCGAGAACAATTATATGATAAACGCGAGAAAAATCTATTGTCTGCAATTGGATCTTGGGCAGGGATCACGATTGAAAACGAACGTTTGAATCATCAAGCAAGAAGGCTTGCAGTACTTGAAGAACGTGAACGAATTGGGATGGACTTGCATGATGGTGTCATTCAATCCATTTATGGTGTGGGCTTAGCACTCGAATATATTCGTGTGGCAATGGAGGAAGATCCCGAACCAGCAAAAGAGAAGATTAATGATTCGATTGCCTCATTGAATGAAACCATTCGAGATATTCGTGCATATATCTTAGATTTGCGCCCCAGAGAATTCCATGGTGAAGGTCTATTACAAGGGTTAAAACGACTAATAGCAGAATTTCAAACCAACTGTGCTACTCAGATCAACTTGGTAGCCCCTGATGATGGCTTATTAGATATTCCAGCCGTTAATGCAACTGCCATTTTCCATATTTGTCAAGAGGCGCTTGCGAATGTTGCAAAACACTCGCGAGCCAAACAAGCGCAGGTCCATTTGTGGACTGCTAAGGAAAGGCTAGTACTTGAAGTATCCGACGATGGTTTGGGTTTTGATTTGAAAAAGATGAGTGTTACCTTAGGACATGGGTTATCAAATATGCAAGCACGTGCTCGTAAAGTCGGAGGTGATGTGGAAATTACATCAGCTATGAATAACGGTACGACCGTTTTAGCTTGGGTTCCAAGAAAAACAATCTGATATTTTGATGGAAATGATCATTTCCAGTAAAAGTAATCCCAAAATTAAATTTGTACGAGCCATTAAATTCAATAAAGGGCATATTCCAGAAGGTCTATTTCTAGTTGAAGGAATCCGCCATATAGGGGAAGCATTTGAATCGGGTTTTAAAATTGAAACTATTTATTATGCGCCAGATTTACTAATAAGTGAATTTGCGATGGGGATGATTGAAAAGGCAGCAGAAGCTGGAATATCGATTGTCGCGACTACTGCACAGGTCTTTCAAACACTCTCTGAAAGAGAAAACCCCCAAGGGATATTGGCTGTTCTACGTAAGAAGGAAAAACTTTTAACTGAATTGGATCCAAGAAATTTCCCATGGGGGGTGGCTATAGTATCACCTCAAGATCCAGGGAATCTAGGTACGATCTTACGAACGATCGATGCTGTCGGTGCTTCTGGTGTAATTTTACTTGAAAATAGCGTTGATGCCTTTCATCCCACCGCCATTAGAGCTGGTATGGGGACACATTTTTGGAAGCCGATTGTTCAGTCCAATATCAATCAATTCTCTGAATGGGTTCAGCAATATAATTATCATATCTATGGGACATCTGCACATGCAGAAAAAAGTATTGAATCCATTACGCGTTATGAAAGCCCAGCGATGCTATTGATGGGAAGCGAGAAAGATGGATTACCTGATAATGTTGCTGTTCTCTGTGAGATGATGGTGAAACTTCCGATGCATGGACGGGCAACTTCGTTAAATCTAGCTGTGGCAACCGGAATTCTGTTATATGATATGCTTGGAAAAGGCATAAAGTAGTCATTTACTCATTCATGATTTTTATTTTCACTGCTGCAATCCCACAATATAGGATTTATGTTCAATTTGATGGAAAATTGATGATTGGTAGGTAAGGAATCAGGGTACCAATCTCTTGTGGGAACCATATTACAATTTGTTTGAACCCATTTCTATGCTTCAAGGATATTCGTTTGCAGGGGATGTTTTTTCTAAGTTTGATTCTGAAAATTATTATTAGGCTCTCCTGGGATAAGGAAGAAACGAATTTCTTTTTCTTCAACCTTTTGTTTGATTTCCTCTGTGGTAAGTATAGGATCATTACCGGTAAACCCGCTCATTGCCATGATCGCATCTCCAGTTGATAGAATAAACGGTGATGCATTCTGAGCGTTATCTGTGCCAAGGAGGTACTTTTCAGTGGTTCGATGCGTGTATAGGTAATTAGTTAATCGAGTCCAATCTGGAATCTCATATGAACTAATCGCAGTTTGAAGATCAGGTCCTGCAAATGGAAGTCCTTTATTCCCACCATAAATGATTGGTGTTAATGACCAAATAGTAATAGGGATCAACATTGCAAATAAACCTAGTGTTGAACAACATAAAGCTAACTGTATCGGAAATTTGGTTTGGAAAAAATTATTCGGGTTTTGCTTTTGAGAGATTTTAGAAATTAAAGCTACCGACCAAAGAAGTGATAGTCCTAGCAAGGATATTCCAAAGAGACACAAGAGTATGGCAATTAGCCAAATCCTCCACTCAGAGAATGGTTTTTTGATGATTAATTCTGTTAAAGTAGTGATCATGAGTGTAAAAGGTAAAAAAAGTCCCTGTATTGCTAATAATAAGACATGAAGCAGGTGAGTGTTCTCAAATTTAAGTTTAGATTTAGCAGTCATCAATTGAAAAGGTTTTATCTTTCAAATTTGTACCAGGATGGAATTGTAATAAAAACGATTCCATTTGCATCAGTCTTTTCCCGAAATCCAGCAACTATAAAAAAAGGCTCCCTCAAGAGGTTGATCATTATCGTCGATTTCTCCATTTTGATTGCTATTCTGGATTTCCGAAACCACCGCCTCCTGGGGTACGTATACTAAGAATATCACCCGCTTTTACTTCAAAGGAGCCTTTTCCAGAGAGAAGAATCTCGGAATTATTGCGCAGAATAGCATTTATTCCACTTTTTCCAGCTTTACCTCCCGATAAACCATAGGGCGTAAAAATGCGCCTTTCTGTAAGAAGTGTAACCTGGGCGTCAACCAATACTTGGATATCACGTCGAATCCCATCGCCCCCATGGTATTTTCCTGCACCACCTGAACCTTGACGTATGTCATATCGAGTGACTCGCAAAGGATAAGCATATTCTAATGCTTCTGCTGGTGTGTTGAGTGTGTTCGTCATATGCGAATGAATTGCCGAAGGTCCATCAGCGTTCGGTCGGGCTCCCATGCCACCACCAATTGTTTCATAATAAGTGAAAGGTCTATTCTGGAACACATCAAATCCTCCGATGGTTGTATTATTCATTGTCCCCTGGCTGGCTGCCGGTATGAATATTTTTATTTCCGACTTCGCTAATGCACCTAACAATACGTCTACAATCCGCTGAGAGGTCTCTACGTTACCACCAGCGACAGGAGATGGTGAAAGTGCATTAACGACGGTTCCTTCTGGTGCAATCACTTGTATGGGAATTAAACATCCGCTATTATTAGGTATGTCCATACCCAGCAAGCATCGAAAGACATAATAAACCGCTGATAAAGTAATTGCGTAAACAGCATTAATACTTCCCTTTTGTTGAGTAGCGCTACCACTGAAATCAACGATAGCTGTATCACCATTGATCGTAATCTTAACTCTTATAGGGACGGGTTGATCGACCACACCATCATTATCGAGATAATCCTCAAAGGAATATTCCCCATCAGGGATATTTTGGAGCAGATTTCTTGTCATGCGCTCTGTGTAGTCTAACAAATGCTGCATATAATTGGAGACTTCTTCCTCGCCATATCGTGTTGTTAATTCAAGCAGACGAGT
>CAZJMV010000026.1:0-4033 GCA_964547225.1 uncultured Anaerolineaceae bacterium
TTAGAAATTGGCGTAAATGAGCGCACATGCAGAATCTCTTGTGATTCCATTTGCCGAATATCTGTGCTTCTCAACGTCAATACCGCTACTGTTTTTCCATTTGCCGATACAAACTCAACTTCATAAGCTTGGTCACCTTTGTAGCAGTGTACAATCGCTCCAATATCGCCTTCTTTTAGACCATATTCATCAATATCTTTTTTTAGCACAACTGTATCAAGTTCTTTTATCATAGATGATTCCTTATAGCGGGTACGCAGTCACAAAGCGAGGAGTTTTCTGTTCTTTTTCAATGATCCAAACCGTTCTAAGAAAAATTTCCTCACCGCTTGGAAGAGTAATTACACCGTCGATAATATATTTAATCCCGTAAGCTGTTGTTTGCATTTTAATAATCTGATTTGTTCTTGCAATATCAATCAGTGCTTTTCTAAATGTCTCGATGTTTCCTTCATTAAAACCAATTGATCGAAAGAATCGAGCTTTTGAACTACCAACTGAATGGTTAACTGAAAGTAAATAATCAGTAAGCTTTTCTATTGGAACAATGGCATTCTTGTAGTTTGGTAGTTTCATTAATTAAATTATATCATTGACCTCCTTGAAGCATGATAATAATCCACAATCATTATACAATTGAAAACTTGGAATAAAAAAATCTTAAAAGTCACGAAACCTTTTTGCGCTTTTTGCGACTTTCCCTCGTTTAAAATTTGATTTTTGGGATTGACAGGAGTAGCTTGATGTTGAATAGGGTGGGTACGAGCTGAATAGATTCGTTGGGTTCTTCTTATTCGTTGTTCTCTTCCCGCATCCATCCTGACCACCGTCGAATTACCAACCTAACATACTCCTTTCGGCTGCTCAAAACAGTATCCCCTCTGATCTTCTCTTTAATTATTCGTTCATCATTTCTCGCTAGCTTCTTCTAACACGCGATCAAAAACATATTGGCTGATACTAAACCCATTCTCTCTCAATTGTGTTAAATATTTCGACACAGACTTTATGTAGCCTGCTTCTTTAGATTTGAGTAATATGCCGAGTTCCAATTTTATTTATTCCTAATTGAGTAAGCTTTCTACGCCCCTTTTTCTCATCCATCAATACCCAGTCCGCATTCAATTCGTGCGCAAGAACAATAACTTCAGCTTCTCCCTGATCTAATTCATCTAATAGGACTTCAACCGCTAAGTAGTCCTCTACCTAGACTACTTCTACATATTCTGATGATGTTATTTCCTGTTTAGCCCCACCCTTCTCCCGACCAGAAACAACAGCTTCATCATATACTGCCTATGGAATGATTATCGTTTCAAATAATTGTTGAAGCAGTTCAAACTTTCCAATAGATGCTAATCCAATAAGTGGGGTTGTATTTGAAATGATCTTCATTCAGGTTTATTAGTTTCTAATAATCTGACAGCTTCAAATTCTTCATCTAATTCTTGTGGCGAATAATCTAAATAAGCGATACCTCGCCTTTGCAGTAAATCTAAAAAATCTATTCGAGTTATCCCTAATAATTTCCCGGCTTTGCCGGAGGAAACCAACCCGTCTGTAAACAATGATAAAACCAACCATTCATTTACACTACGCTGTATTTTGTCTTGATTCAATCCAAACTTTAGTAAATCAGGCTGAACTCGAATTTCAAATATCATTTCTTTCATTTTCGACTCCTGTTAAAAATATTTTACCCTAATTGATAATAATCTTATAGCATCAAAATTGGTAGTATCGTGGAAGTACTCTTAATTCACTTATCAATCATCTAGGGTAAAACTTGTAGATTAATTATCTATGCTCGCGTTCATGCCTGCGCAACTAGAGCACAGCAACCACGAATAACACGAATGCACACGAATAATTCGGTCAATCCCAGAATTCGTTGTTCTCATCCGCTGGTGCAGGAAGGATGTGCACGTAGGTTGAGATGCCATCTCGACGCGCGAGAGTCGGGTTGACAACTTAACCTACTCCTTTAGTTCTTTCATGAAATGAACCATACTTTGCATTGACATAGTATATACAATTTGTTATTATTGAATCAAATGGATGTCAAATTCATTCTTCACAATATAATTTTTGAATGGGATCGTGACAAAGCTGCTTCAAATATCAAGAAACATAGAGTTCCATTTGAACAGGCTTGTGAAGTGTTTTTTGACCCATTTGTTTATCATCTTGAAGATGAACTGGTCAATAATGAACTTAGAGAGTCGATCATTGGTCTAACCAAAAATTGGAAAATGCTATACGTTGTCTTTGTAATACGTGATAATTATCTTCGTATCGTATCTAGTCGTTCTGCCACAAAACTCGAGAGGCTAAAGTATGAGAACCAATAACCTGTTGAACAGGATCAGAAAAGATCGCCCTATGACGATGATCAGTCTGCGAATACCTGAAGATGTGATCGATGACTTGAAAAGGATTGCTCCCTTGCTTGGTTTTTCAGGGTATCAAGCATTGATCAAAGCCTATATTGGGCAAGGATTGCGCGTCGATATCGAAAGTCTCGAAGGGGAACTACAGGTATCTGCATTACTGGAAAGTCTGAGAAAGAGGGGGGTATCCGAGGAAATCCTTAAGGATGCCGTTGCTGAAATGGAAAGTTAGCTTGATGGTGCATTGATGGTTGATTATACAAACGAATAATTCGGTCAATCCTAGAATTCGTTGTTCTCATCCATTGCTCAGACCTTCAGCACATCTCCCGCGGATGTGCCGACCAAAAATGGATCATCGAAGCTTGCGCCAAGCGGTCCGGCAAGGCACAGCAGTGAGCTCTCATCATCAGGGTTTTGCCAGCGCGTCTGCCAGATGCTGGCTTGGTCATCGGTCAGCAGGATGGCGTCGCTGTTCAGCAGGATCACCTGCCGGTCGTGTGTAAAATTGGGAGAGGGAATGATGCGAGAGATAGCGCCAGTTTGTGCTGCCTCAGCCAGTTTTGTCCAGCTGCTGCCCATATCTGTTGAGCAAAACAAACCGTCATCCTCTGCCGCGGCAAACAGGGTCTGATCATTAGCAAAATCCGGGGAACAAGCCAATGCGCTCACCGCGCTGTCGCGCGCTTGCCAGGTGGGGATATCGCGCCAACCCAGACCGCCATTCCGGCTGAGAAAGATACCGCTGCTGCAGCCAGCGAAGAGCATCTTGTCGCTGGCAAAGTTGGGCGATACCGCTAAGCTGGCGATAGGATAATCGAAGAGACCGATGTTCACAGCAGCCCAAGTAGCTCCACGATCCGAAGAGCGAAATACGCCGTCTTCGAGAGTGCCAGCAAACAAGAGTCCGTCATTGCCATGATCGGGTGAAATGCAGAGCGTGGTGATGGTGGGGGTTGGGGTGGGTAGGGTAGCGACAGTCCAATCGATGCCGCCATTGTCTGATCGTAAAATGCCGCCTGGAACGGCTGCAAAAATGACGCCATCATTCGCATAGCTGTTTGAGAGCGCAATGCTGGTGGTTGGCAGCGGTGCAGTGGGTTCTATCCGGCTATAGAGGTACTGCCAAGTCTTTCCGCTGTCTGCGGAGCGGTAAAGTCCGGATGAGCGTGCAGCAAAACAGATGCCATCGCGGTTAAATGCAGGCGACAGCGCGAGTTCTAAAACAATGTCGGGATTCTGGTTATCAGAATTTGGTGTTTGCATAAGGAGATTTCCTCTGGCAGTTAGGGTTGGTCTGCGAGTTTTGGTTTCTTCTTGTGGATAATCACATCGACCGTGATGCCCAACGCAGCTGTTGAGAAGGCATTCTTGACAGCAGAATGGGTGACGACAGCGGAGTCGATGATACCGGCGGTTACCATGTCGGTGACTGAATGGGTATGCACATCAAATCCAGATCCAGAATCGGCTTGCTTAATCCTTTCGATCCAGACATTCGGCTCGTGACCGGCATTTTCAAGGATGACGCGCGTCGGTTCTTCCAGAGCGCGCGCCAAGATTCGATACGCTACCTTTGCCTCCGCGTCAGCCGTTTCGTTTGCCAGTTCCAAGAGGTACGGTTGGCAGGAGAGCAGAGCCAC
>CAZJMV010000027.1:0-4049 GCA_964547225.1 uncultured Anaerolineaceae bacterium
GAATTTGATCAACTGCAACCTGTTTCCCAATTGCATGGGCAGTTTCCACATTATCCCCAGTAAGCATAACCACCTCTAAACCTTTGTTATGCAATTCTTTTATTGCCTCTTTGGAGCCCTCCTTCAAAGTATCTGCTACAGCGATCAACCCCCAAATCTCATCGTCAAGGCTAACAATGATCACTGTTTTTGCTTGCTTTTGGAGATTCGTAACCTGTTCAAATATATCCACATGGTTAAATTCATCAATATTGAATAGACTGCTATTCCCTATCAGAACATTATGACCATCCACTTCTGCCTTAACCCCATGTCCTGCCAATGCCTGAAAATTCTGAAGTTCACTAAGTTGCAGTCCTTTCTCATTTGCTTCTGCTAAAATCGCCTCCCCTATTGGGTGCTCACTTCCTTTTTCTGCAGAAGCAGCAATACGCAATAATTCTGTTTGCGCTTGATCAGATGAATTTTTTATTGACTGATTGTAGATCAGAACATCCGTCACTTTTGGTTGACCACGCGTAATTGTCCCCGTTTTATCTAAAACTACAGTCGTGATCTTCCCAGCACGCTCCAAGGCTTCACTGGATTTAAACAGCACGCCTATCTCCGCTCCTTTTCCTGTTCCAACCATTACTGCGGTGGGTGTCGCTAATCCCATAGCACATGGACAAGCGATCACTAAAACTGCCACCATATTGATTAAAGCACGCGTAAAAGCGCTTTGGTCCATCCCTGTGGGTAGTGGAACAAAGAAATACCAAATCAGAAAGGTCAATAATGCAATACCAACAACGGTTGGAACAAAAACTGCTGAAACTTGATCAGCAATTTTTTGGATAGGCGCTTTACTCCCCTGTGCCTCCTCAACCAAACGGATGATTTGCGCCAATGTGGTTTCTTTCCCAACTCGAGTAGCTTCGAATCTAAACCACCCTAATTTATTCATCGTTGCTCCAATAACCGTGTCACCCAAACTTTTTTCAACAGGCAAGGATTCACCCGTCAACATAGATTCATCGATTGTGGAACGCCCTTCTAGTATGACACCATCCACGGGAATCTTCTCACCAGGGCGGACAATGATTTGATCACCAATCTTTAATTCATCAATCTGGATTTCAATTTCTTCACCACCACGGGTAATACGAGCTGTTTTTGGCTGCAATCCAATTAATTTCTTGATCGCAGCGCTAGTTCGTCCTTTCGCGCGCGCTTCTAGGAATTTCCCTAGTTTTATCAGGGTAATGATAACCGCAGATGTCTCAAAATAGACATGCCCATCGATCCAACCAAATAAAACAGGTAATGAATAGAGATAAGCGGCTGTCGATCCCATCGCAACTAAAACATCCATATTTGCGGATCGATTTCGCAAGGATTTATATGCACCAACATAGTATTGCCAACCAACATAGAATTGAACCGGGGTAGCTAAAAAGAACATGACCCATTTAGCCCATGCTTGATGGGTCATATGAGCTGGAAGTAAACCCATATCCAAGCTCATTGAAAAAATAAACAGTGGGATTGTAAAAAGGAGACCCACAATCAAAAAATATCGTTGCTGATTGATCTCCTTTTGACGCGCTTCTTGTTCTGCATCAAAAGCATCACCACCCAGATCCACTGTTTCGTAACCTGCCCTGACAATACTACGACGGATATCTGCTTGGTTTACTATTGTGGGAATATAACTTAATCGCGCTCTTTCACTTGCAAAATTTACTTGAGCTGAGAGAATACCCTCCATTTCTTGTAAGGTCTTCTCCAAAAAACGAGCATCATTATCATCACTCAAACCTTTAACCAACAAATCTGCTTCAGCGCTCGCTACTCCATAACCAGCGCGTTCGATTCTTTCTATTAAGTCGGTTAAAGATGCATTGTCGGGATTAAATTCAACACTAGCGCGCTCGGAACTAAGATTAACCAATGCAACCTGCACCCCATCGACCTTTTTTAAATTACGTTCAACTGTCGCGACACAATTCGCACACGTCATCCCAGTAATTGGTAATGAGACTTGCTTGCTTTCAATCATTGTATTAAATCCTTTATCATAAACTTATCGATATCCAAGCTTGTGCTATTTAAAAAAATCAAAAAATTAAAAAATACAAAAATAAGTCTGTCGCAAATTATTCAGCAACTGGATAGTTGATATCTATCAATAATTCTTTGAGTATATTTTCATTAGCGGGTGGTTCAAAAACAATTTTGACCTGTTTTGCCTCTAAACTTGCTGCCACACTTTTGACACCTTCAACCTCTCCTAAATCCATTTCAATCGTGTGAGTACAATGTTGGCAAGATATATTTGGTATTGTATACACTACTTCAGTCATTTCATTTCTCCATAAATTTCTCGATCAAGCAATAATTGAATCTAGAAAAGGGATAAACGATAATTATATTCAATTTTCACTAAATCATTCATCCATTGTAAGTATATATTACAACAAATTTACTCTAATTTATCTAATATTATCGTTAGAAGGATATAAATAATTTTAAAATCAATGCTGGTTCTGGATACTTATTCTGAAATTGTATACAATGGCTCTGTAATATAAGGTGTAAATGCGTCCAGAAATTCGTTCAATGTCACATAACCTGACCACTCTTTAATGATCTTCCCCCTCTCATCAACCAGAAAGAAATGCGGTTCCTTTTTATAACCAAGGCTCTTTTTAAATAGATCTGTAGCTGGATCATCAATATCAAGATAAACAAATTGAATGTCCTTCTGATAATCCTTTTCCAATGAGTGCACCAATGGCGCCATTGCTTTACTAGGACCACTCCAAAACGCAAAGAATTCAATCAACTGTACTCTTCCAGAATCTAATTCTACAGTGTTTGGATTTGTGGCTTGTAGTTTTGAACTCATCCAAGGGGGAAGTGGATGAAGAGTTTTGATGGGAGTAGGTGATAATGTTTGATTCGGAGTAGGAGTGACGTAATAGACCTCTGTAGGACTGGGTGTAGGTGTGAGATATTCAACAGATGTTGGACTAGGTGAATTAACCGATGTACTGGTAGCTATTGTATTATTTGTTGCGGTTGCTGACGCAGAAATCAAAGGTGTCGACGTTGGATTTTCCTGCAATGTTGCCTGGATAGGGGTTGCGCTATTGATCGGATATGCATTTTGTGAGGTAACAGCTGGTATGTTCGTCGTCGCCGCAGGATAAGCATCTGAAGTAGATTGGTTCGATTGCGTGGATTCTGGATTCGGGTATGCATCTACAGAGGTACTGGTAGATGAAAGGGCTGATAACGTTTCTTCTGATATAGTTAAAGCCGTTTTGGTTGGATTTTGAATTTCTGGTGTGAGCGTATTAGTCTTGGTAGATTCACTTTCTTCAGGAGTAAGTGTAATTTGAACGAGGGTGTTTGTTGGATTATTTTCAGGTGTGTATGTAAAACTCTCGTTTAAAGCTTCCGTGGGTGTACTTACGAGCGCGCCAGGATAAGGCTGCGGTGTATTGGTAAACTCAGAAAGAATAGTTGCTGGTTCAGTAGTAGGGTATATGCCTACTTTTGTTGCAACTTGATCTGGCATAACTTTATTCAGCATAATTGTCGGCAACTGACATGCGACAATTATGCTAATCAAAAGAAACAAGAAAGTCGTTTTGCAAATATTAGTTTTCACGGAACTTAAAATTCACATTTCAAGATCAACATTCCAAATCCATGAAGCCATGATATCAAAGAAAAATGGTTTGTCAAGAAAAGTTTCTTGACATTCGCCTCAATACATTTTACACTTGCCAAAAAATGAAAAATGTCTTTTCTAAGTATGCAAATCTGATTATTGTATTTACATTCTTTTTAGGGTCTGGTTGGATATGGTTTAGCCGTAATCCTAACTCAGCTAATGATCCAGTGAAAATTCCCGCGCCTCAGAAGGGATTCTTAGCACCTGATTTTAGTTTACCAGATACAAACGGTGAAATTATTACCCTATCCGAATTACGTGGACAGATCGTGGTATTAAATATTTGGGCAAGTTGGTGTACTCCTTGCCGAGCAGAGATGCCTGC
>CAZJMV010000028.1:0-21170 GCA_964547225.1 uncultured Anaerolineaceae bacterium
ACTGCAGAGATCATGGCAGCCAACAATATGTCCTGGCATATCGGCGATGTACGTGGTCGTATTGCAGCCGCTGGTTATGGCGCTGGTGCGACTGTCTGGGCGACCGAGAATTTCGCTGTCGGAAATATGAGCATCGATCAGATCATGCAGGTTTGGGCAGACGCTGAACATATGCGCATGGTCGTCAATCCTGCCTATTGCGATATCGGCGCTGGCGTTGCAAAAGCCTCGAACGGAAAAACCTATTATATTGTCCAAGCTGCCTACACTTCCGAATACGCCTGCGGAGAATACATTCCTGTACCAGGTTCTGGCTCTGAAAACGAGACCAACCCACAAGTCCCGATGTCTAATATCATCGTTCCCGTTAAAATCGCTACACCGGATGAGGATGGCAAGATATTTCACACCGTGCAATCCGGTCAGTCTTTCTGGTCAATTGCCATCGCTTATCAGCTCACCATTCACGACCTGGAAGTCTGGAATAATTTATCTCGGGATTATGGTTTATATATCGGACAGAAACTCTTTATCCCTTCCAAGGATACAGAAGGCTATGCCACACCTACTCCAGCAGGTATGGTGCTTACCGCAACACCTGATACATCGGGTAGAGTCATTCATGAAGTACAGCCTTATCAGGCTTTAATCATGATTGCCGAGGCATACAATATCCAAGTAGATCGATTATTGGTACTGAATGGCTTGCTTTTGGATACGCCGCTGCAAATCGGTCAACAGCTTTTAATTGACCTAGGTAATATCACCCCTACGCCGACACCACGTCCTCTAACTGCTATTGAACAACTCACACCCGCCAGTGATGGTAAATATTACCACACTGTCCAAAGCGGCGAATACTTAGCAGTGATCGCAGAGAAATATCAAGTGACGGTCAATCAATTAATGGCTTGGAATAATCTCTCTTCCGCATCGATCTTACGTCCAGGTCAATCAATCCTCTTACAGGTTACGCCTCCCGCCAGCCCAACTCCTCTGCCAATTTCTCCAAGCTATACCCTTGTCAATCCAAGAGAATCACCCATGCAAACGGTTATGCAACCCTTAGAAAGCACTCTAGAATTCTCAGAAGACGCTTCCACGTCTGGCAGCGACTCCTTCTTGTCCAAGCTTGGTTCAACGCTGATTATCGTTTTA
Source organism: uncultured Anaerolineaceae bacterium (assembly GCA_964547225.1). Classification (GTDB taxonomy): domain Bacteria; phylum Chloroflexota; class Anaerolineae; order Anaerolineales; family UBA4823; genus CAZJMV01. The sequence continues at coordinate 1,159 of CAZJMV010000028.1, forward strand.
ACGATCATTGCTTTGATCATTCTGACATGGTTTTTATGGCATCGATAGACTTTATGGGCAGGCATTTTCTTTACATGATACAAAAGAATCAATGAGCATATGATATAATTATCGTACAATATTGAAGTACAAAGCAACCAATTTCGAGCACCACCTTACTTCAGACGCGTCATACGCATCAAAAATTTTTGGAATGTCTTCGCGATCTGATAATGATTAAATTACATATATCGATGATTAACATCATGGAAATTTGCCATCAAATTTCGGATAACCCACAAGAATGCATATATTTTTGATCATCAATGCCAGTTCACACCTGACTAACTAGCTCGAAAAGATACAGACCAACGCTATAACATTTACGTTTATTGATAGCGATAATTAATATTAATCATTGAGAAAATCATCATGACTTTGCTCAAAAAACAATATAGGAAAGACCAACCAGACCAACAAAAAGCAAAATCATCACAATTCGAAAGCGCTTCTAAATTCGATCAAACCTTGGTACGATTGGCTACCCAAGACATCCCCCAATCTGAGAACATTTTTGAGGCTGCCAAAGCGATTACTGAATCAGCCGCTCAATTAATCGCTGTTGAACGCGTCAGCATATGGCTATTGAACACGGATCACAGCCAATTGGTTTGCATCGATCTTTACGAACGATCGAAAGAAAAACATTCCATTGGTCAAGTGCTGGGCACAAGTCACTATCCAACTTACTTTCGTGCTTTGAATTCCAATCGCTTCATCAATGCGCCTGATGCGATTAACGATCTGCGCACCAAAGAATTTTCTGAAGAATTTTTACAACCTTTGAATATCAAATCCATGCTTGACGCTATTATTCGTCAAGCTGGTGAGATGATCGGTATGATAAGTTTCTCACATGTAGGGGATGATATTCGCACCTGGAAATCAGAAGAGATTATATTCGCTTGTAATTTAGCGGATCAAACTGCCCTGGTTAATCTCAATTTCAAACGGAAATTAGCTCAACAATCTTACCAAAAGAGTGCAGCGCGTTATCGCGCCATCCTGGATAATATCGTCGATGGATACTATGAAGTCGACCTAGCTGGCAACTTCACCTATTTCAATCCAGCGTTTGAACAGATCCTTGGTTATCACAAAGCCGCTATGTTGAATATGAACTATCGTCAATTTATGCACCCTGAAACCGCGCGAACTGTCTATCAAACATTCAACCGCGTCTATCAAATTGGAAAGACTGAACAAGCTTTCGATTGGGAATTAATTCGCAAGGATGGCTCCTTTCGTACTGTCGAGAGCTCCGTTTCGCTGATCAAAGATTCTTACGGAAATATTCAGGGCTTCCGTGGTATTGTACGCGATGTTACAGAACGAAAACATGCTGAGAGTGAGATCCGTCAGCGCAATGAAGATCTCTCATTGATCAACGAAATCAATACTGCCGCCAACCTGGGAGTAAGCTTAAACGAGCTTTTCCAAATAATTGATCAACAAGTAAAAAAAACCTTCAATACCATCGGTGTCGGTATATATTTTCTTTCCGATGATAAGGAGTATCTTGAATTACAGACACAAATATTTCCTGATGATGTCATTAAAAAGATCGAATCACTAGCCAGGATTTCTACGCCTAAACTGCGTATCTCTGCTAAATCTAGTCAATACTATCAACAAATGATTGCTGAAGGTGTCTTGGCGGTACGCGATCCTAAGATCATTCAAGATTATATTTGTGACTATATCGAATCAGCGCCAATCCATGAAAAATTAAAAGCGCCCGTCCGTCTGTTAGTTCCCCAAATCCAGAAACTGCTAAAGGTTAAAACCTTTATCGCAACGCCATTGATCAGTGAAGGTCAACCTTTGGGTATGCTCAGTCTTTCCTTTGATCGCGATTTTAATGATGAAGATGTACGGCGTTTAAAATTGCTCGATGGACAGGTCAGCGCCATTATCCAACGTAAACGAGCTGAAGAACAAATCCACCTGCAATCATCCGCGCTTGATGCTGCCGCTAACGCTATCATGATCACCGATAAAGACGGGGTTATCCAATCGATTAACCACGCATTTACACAACTGACTGGCTATACAGTCGAAGAAACACTCGGTCAAAACTCACGTCTGCTTAAATCCAATCTCCAGGATACTTCCTTTTATGAGCAGCTTTGGGATACTATCCTAGCAGGAAAAATCTGGCACGGTGAATTAATCAATAAACGCAAAGATGGCAGCCTGTATATCGATGAGATGACCATCACCCCCTTAAGTGATGAGCATGGTCAAATTAAACGTTTCATTGCCATCAAACAAGATGTCAGCCAACGTAAACTCTCACAAGATATTCTTCAAGCACGTCTTCGTTTAGCTGAATACGCCATGAACCACACCTTGGAAGAAGTAATGCAGAAAACGCTTGATGAAATTTGTGATGTCGCCAATAGTCCGATCGGTTTTTACCATTTTGTCGAACCCGATCAAAAAACCATATCCTTGCAAGCTTGGTCGACGCGTACTATGCAGGAATTTTGCACTGCACAAGCGCAAGACAATCATTATCCTATCGATCAAGCTGGCGTTTGGACGGATGCCATTCACCAACGCAAAGCGATTATTCACAACGATTACAACTCACTGCCCCATCGTAAAGGCTTCCCCAATGGACATGCTCAGGTTATTCGAGAATTAGTTATCCCAATCCTACGCGACAATAAAATCGTTGCTGTTATAGGCGTTGGCAACAAACCTTTTGATTACACGAAACAAGATATCGATCTTGTCACTTATCTATCAGATATCGTATGGGAATTAACGGATAAGAAACGTAATGAGGAAAAAATGAATCAGCAACTTGATGAATTGCGTCGCTGGTATGATAACACCTTGGATCGCGAAGACCGCATCGTTGAATTAAAACGTGAGATCAACCAATTACTGTTACAATTAAATCAACCACCTCGCTATCATAGTGTAGAATAATTCCTAAGCAGCACACTTTCAATTCTCTAATCATTGGAGTAAAAATGTCTGATCAAAATTATTTTTCTATACGTGATCGAATAGATTCGCTTGCAGAAGAAATTGTCAATCGGCAGTATGCCCTTCAACCAGAAATCTGGAAGCCTTATGGTTTATCAGGACGCCAAAAAAGTGTGCGCGATGCGCGTTACCATCTTGAATATCTATCTGAGGCAATAAATACGGATGCGCCCGAGTTATTTCTTTCTTATCTAGGTTGGGTGAAAGTCCTTTTTTCAAGTCTACATTTCCCCGAGACAGTCCTGCAATCCACACTAGAATGCACTCGTTGGGTTCTCGAGAATGAATTACCCCAAGAGAAAAATCAGCTAGCCGTGAGCTTGCTTGATCAAAGCTTGGACAGCTTAAATCAAATGCCAACCACATTGGATAGTATTATCACCGGCAATGAACCGCTCGATATACTTGCGCGCCGCTATCTAGAAGCGCTATTAAAAGGAGATCGCGCCTCTGCTAGCCAGATGATTATGCAGCAAGTCGACGAAGGTGTTCCCATCAAAGATATCTATCTATTTGTCTTTCAACGTGTTCAGCATGAAATTGGACGTTTATGGCAGATAAATCAGATCAGCGTTGCACAAGAACATTTTTGTTCTGCAGCAACCCAGCTAATCATGTCGCAGTTATACCCCCTTATCTTTTCTACTGAAAAGAAAAGACATTCACTAGTTGCTGCCTGTGTGGGTGGAGAGTTGCACGAAATTGGCGCCCGTATGGTGGCGGACTTCCTAGAAATGGATGGCTGGGATACGTATTATATCGGTGCGAATTCACCTTCTTCCACAATTTTACAAACCATATCAGATCGAAAAGCCAAATTGCTTGCTGTCTCAGTAACAATGACCTACCACCTACCTCTTGTTCAGGAGCTGATCGACCAAATTCGCACAGAAGACTTGGATATCCGTATCATGGTGGGTGGCTATCCCTTTAATCAAGCCTCAGACTTATGGATAAAGATCGGTGCGGATGGTTACGCTCCGGATGCACAAAAAGCATCTGTAGTAGCTGAGAGGTTATTGGATTGATAGAATTTGAGGAACGCTGTCTCAGCTTGATCTGCAGCCCGCAAGGCATGATTACGCAAGTAATGCGAAATGATCTTGATATTTCTGGTATTGAAGCTGGGTGTCTTTTTTCAAGTGCAGTCGAATCATCCAGCCGCTTTAAAGCATTAAATCTTCTCAAAGAGATCAATACACATCTATCCGCTTTCGGTTGGGAGATAAACTATCTGCATAAAGACCAATTTATCTCACTAATCTTTTGCGGAGGGCAAACAGGAGATCAGGTGTTGCTTGTTGGCGCTGTTAACGAATATGCTTCTAACCGCATCTACAAAGAGACGATGCGTATCATCAATGAACAAACCAATCTCTTAAGGGATGCTATTAAACAGAATAAACGTTTAGATAGCCAAATACGTGAAGCAGGTTTATATGACGAAATTAGTCGGCTAAACAATGAACTCGTATCCACACAACGCCAATTGATAAAGAAGAATGCTGAATTGGAACATTTAAATCGATTAAAAAATCAATTTTTGGGTATGGCTGCGCATGATTTGCGTAACCCATTGCATGCAATCAGCTCCTATAGTCATTTACTGCTTGATGCAGATATCCCAATTACATCTGAGGAACAGGTTGAATTCATTAACGAGATCAGCAGCCTTAGTGAGTATATGCTCACAATAGTCAACGATCTTTTATCTGTATCAGTTATCGAATCTGGACAACTAAACCTTAACCTTAAAGCGGTTAATTTATCGGGCATCTTAGAAAATAACATCAAACGCAACCGTTTTTTAGCTGCTCGCAAACAAATTCAGATCGATCTCGAGTTTGAACCTGTTCCAGAACTCATGCTAGACGCATTTAAGATCGAACAAGTATTGGACAACTTACTGAGCAATGCGATCAAATTCTCACAACCTGGTACGTGTATTCAAGTCAAGTTAACCCCACAGCAAAGCGGTGTAACTATCTCAGTACAGGATCAAGGACACGGGATGAGTGATTCTGAGATGCAGAAACTGTTTGCGCCATTTGCACGCCTTAAAGCTAGTGGTATAAGCGGAGAACCTACTATAGGATTAGGCTTGTTTATTGCAAAAAGAATTGTTGAAGGACATGCTGGCAAAATCTGGGTCGAAAGCGAAGTCGATAAAGGAACCACATTCTTCGTATTTCTGCCGTATATTGCGAACAGGGACGATCATGAAATTTGACTCGAAAATCCTGCTTGTAGACGATAATCAATTCATACTCAAGTCGACCCGTCGTTTATTGGAAAAATCCGGGTACGAAATCATCACAGCTCAAAACGGTGAACAAACGCTTGACTTAATCAAAACAGAACACCCTGATTTGGTTCTTCTAGATATTAATTTACCAGACATATCTGGATACGAAATATGTCAACGCATTAAAAATGATCCTTTTCTACGAGAGACGCTTGTCATTTTGATATCAGCCATTGATACCGATAATGAAAACCAATCTGATGGATTCGAACAAGGCGCCGATGGTTTCATTTCGAGACCGATCAGCAATCGCAATCTGTTGGCACGCATCCAAGCTATGCTGCGCATTAAGCGTGTAACAGATCAATTGAAAATTAAGGAAGAAGAAACCCGCCTGCTTCTTGAGCAGTCCGAACGCTCACGCCGTGCTTTATTAAGTATCCTTGAGGACCAGAAACGCTCTCAAGAAACGCTGCAACGTCATGCGGACGAGTTGGCTGGATTATACGAAGTTTCCAAAGCGATCAACGCCATTCGTGATGTGCGCGAAGTCTATGGACAACTAAGCCAAAAGATGGCGCAGCTTATCGGTGCGGAGATTGGCGTAGTCGCGTTATTAGATCCGGTCACGGATGAGATTCAAGCGCAAAGCCCAGGTTATGGAATTCATAGTGAAGACATTGCTCAAATACATTTTACACGTCAGGCTGGATTGCAAATGATGAACTTCGATGAAAATCCCATCTTCATGGTAAATCTACACGAGCAGATTCCGACCTTATTTAAGCAATTGACTCCTTCGATTTCTATACAATCTATCTTAATAGTAGCATTACCTGTGCGTGGTCTTTTTGGGGGGATCATATTCGTTGCCAATAAAGCGGAAGGCTTCGATGAAGAAGACGCTCATTTGCTGCTCACGCTTGCCAATCAGGCTGGCGTTGTAATTGAAAAAGCAGAATTGTTCCACGCCGAGCAGCGCAAACGTACAGAAGCGCAGACATTACAAGAGGTCACCTCGGTAGTCACCGCCACCTTAGATCAAGAACAATCCTTCCAAATGATCCTCGATCAACTTGAGCGCGTCATACCTTTTGATAGCGCCTCTGTACAATTATTACAAGCTGATTATTTAGAGATCGTCGGTGGAAGAGGCTGGAAAGACCCTACCTCGGTTTTAGGAATCCGCTTCCCATTAAACAGTGATAATCCCAATACAGAGGTGGTTAGAAACCGCAAAGCGTTGATCCTTGGAGATGCTCCTTCTCATTTTCCCGCTTTTCGTCAACCCCCCCACAATCATATCCGATCTTGGCTAGGCGTGCCGATGATCGTACATGATGAGGTCATCGGTATTCTAGCGATCGATAGCGCAATGCCAAATTTTTATAATCAAAAAAATGCCCAGTTGGTCAACGCCTTCGCCAATCAAGCCGCTACTAGTATTGAAAATGCACGTTTATTTCAAAATGCACTCCAATCCGTTGAACGCCGCGCTATCCTTCACCGCGCAAGTCAGCAAATAGTGGCTGCCAGCGGCGATTTGGAAAGCGTCTATGAAGCAATTTATCAAGCCACCAGCCAACTGATGACTGTCGACGCCTTCGCGCTTTCCTTGTTGGATAGTGCTCGAAATGAAATCGAATTAGTCTGCTCCTATAATTATCAGCAGCGTATGCCAAAAAAACGCATCCCTGCTGATTGTGGCTTGAGCCATCAGGTCATCGCTTCAGGTCAATCGCTGCGTATTGACGACTATTTTGAAGATTCTGACTTATCTGCTGTTCCTTTTACCGATGATCTTCACGTACATTCTATCTTGGCTGCACCCATTCGCTTGGGGGATAAAACCCTCGGTATGCTATCCGCACAGAGCGATCAACCTGGCGACTATGATGAGGAAGACCAAACCTTATTGGAAATGTTAGCCTCCTTTGCCGTCGCTGCCATTGAAAACGCTCGCTTGTTCGAAGAGACACAACGGCGTTTACGAGAAATGGAGATGGTCAATCGCATCTCAGTTGCCTTGCGCTCCGCTCAAAGTAGCGATGAGATGTTGCCTATTTTCTTTGAAGAAACGCTGGCAGTTATGGATATATCCGCTGGAAGTATTGTCCTCTATAACCCCCGATTAAATATCTTTCACCAAAGCATGTCCAAGGGGTGGTTTAAAAATCTGAGTGACTCGCCCCCATCGCTTCACAAAGGCATCGCTAGTCATGTGCTGCATACCAAACAAGCCTATATCACAGAAGATTTCTCCAATGACCCCATCGCCTACACTCCAAATTCAACTCAAATCCCGCCAGGCTGGGGTGGCGCCTGTCTGCCAATCTTTTCTGGACAGGAGATCAGTGGAATAATTTACGTCTCCGTGGAACTACCCCGCCTGATCAGCGCCGATGAAATGAATTTACTCACCACACTCACCGAAATGATTGGCAGCGCCTTCCACCGCGCTAGCCTACACGAAGAAACTCAACAACAGCTTAAACGTATGACAGCAATGCATAATATCGACCAAGCCATCAGTTCTAGCCTTGATTTGCATCTCACCCTAAAAATCCTCCTAGATCAAATCTTGCAGCAATTGGGAGTCGATGCTGCCAGCATCTTATTATTTGATCATTATTCCCATCATCTCTCGGTTGAATCCAGTTTTGGATTTCAGTCAAATATTCACAATCGTAATTTTAACAATCTCCGAAATAGCTTAGCTGGGCAAATCGTAATTGAAAATGAACCCCTCATTATTCATCAGATTGAATCATATGGGCAAGAATTCTCTGATAAAGAGTTTTTCATCGAAGAAGGATTTTGCTGTTACCTTGGTTTCCCTTTAATTGCCAAGGGTCATATTAGAGGCGTATTGGAGATATTCAATCGTACACATCGAGAACAAGAACATCAATGGATGAGTTTTTTGGAGACATTATCCGGGCAAGCTGCTATCGCGATCGACAACGCAACCCTCTTTGGTGACTTGCAGAGCGCCAATACCCAATTGCAGTTAGCGTATGATAACACACTTGAGGGTTGGGCTTCGGCGCTGGAATTGCGTGACAATGAAACCGAAGGTCACTCCCGACGCGTCACAAAAATGACATTACGACTGGCAGAAATGATGGGTTTGACTGATCGCCAATTAGTTGATATTCGCCGCGGAGCTCTACTTCATGATATTGGTAAAATGGGTATTCCAGACAGCATCCTTGCTAAAAAAGGTCCTTTAAGCGAAGATGATTGGGTTATCATGCGTAAACATCCGATCTTTGCCTATGATATGCTCAAGTCGATTCGCTACCTTCAACGAGCTTTGGACATCCCTTACTGTCACCACGAAAAATGGGATGGCACAGGTTATCCACGCGGCTTGAAAGGTGAACAAATCCCCTTAGCAGCACGCATCTTTGCTGTCATCGATGTTTGGGACGCGCTCAACTCCGACCGCCCCTACCGCAAAGCCTGGCAAAAAGAAAAAGTACTCTCTTATATTCGCGAGCAATCCGGACTTCATTTTGACCCTCAAGTGGTTGAGGTTTTTCTGACGATAATCGAAAATGAGCCCCTCCTTGAAAAGAGTTAAAACTCAAATAACACATAATTAATACCATCACGCGGATTCTAATTAGAAAAGATTGAATAGAATAAACCTGTGTTAAAATTCGACTATTCGGTACAAAAATTGAATGCTGTAAAAATTTACATCATCTGAATGGCGAAAAAGCTTCCACGCTTCTCTTCATTGCCACAGGAGTAAGAGCTATGATCCTTAGGAAAACACAATCAACTAAAAATCAAAGCACACAATTAGAAACGCAGGATGATCTAATTGTTCAGGCTTGCGCGGTGCATAAGATTTATCATACCGGAGAAGTCAGTGTGCCCGCATTACGCGGCGTCGATTTAAACGTTTTGCGCGGTGAAATGGTCGCCATAATGGGTCCTTCCGGCAGCGGGAAAACCACCCTGCTTAATTGCCTTTCTGGTTTGGATACCGCCGATGAAGGACAAATCAATATTGAAGGCGTATCCCTTCCTGAAATGAGCGACCGCGAGCGCACTACCTACCGCGCCCGCCGCATGGGTTTTGTCTTTCAATTCTACAACCTGCTCCCCGTACTCAGCGCAGTTGAAAATGTCGAGCTGCCACTGCTCGTCTCAGGCGTTCGACTGGGGGAAGCGCGCAAAAGAGCTCTAGAATCATTAGCGCAGGTAGGATTGGCAGAGCGCGCCACCCACAGACCATCTGAACTCTCCGGTGGTGAACGACAACGCACAACCATTGCTCGCGCTCTCGTGAACCGTCCCAACCTCGTCTGGGCAGACGAACCCACTGGTGATCTCGATTCTGAGACAGCCAATGAGATCATGGATTTATTGGTAACTCTCAATCAGCAGCAAAATCTGACCTTTATTCTCGTCACGCACGACCGCCGAGTGGGTGAACGCTGCAGCCGTATCGTCAGGATGCGTGATGGGTTGGTAGAAAACCAAATCTCGAACCAAGTCCAGGAGCAGTAAATATGGAAAAACTCTTTGGATTGGAGATGAGTACGATTGCACTCGTCTTAAGCATCATCCTAGCCTTGGTTGTTCTCAGCTTACTCCTTTTCGCTTGGCGTCGACCAGTATTCTTCAAACTGGGGGTCCGTCCTATTCCTCGTCGCCGAACACAAACCACTTTGATCATACTCGGTTTAATGCTCGCGACCCTGATCATAACGGCTGCTTTCATCACAGGCGATACACTCTCTCATTCGATTAGATCAGTCACTATCGAGGGTATGGGTGAAATGGATGAATATGTGCATTCCAGTGATAGCGACCAAGGTTATACCTATTTCCGGCAAACCTGTTTTGACAACCTTACTAATCAGATGAAAGATTACCCACTCATCGATCAGATCCTGCCAGCTATCACCGAGAGCGCGCCGGTTGTCAACCGCACGCAGCGCAGCAGCCTGCGCAGCATCAGCATCTTTGCCCTGCGCCCGGAAGATCTTCACGTACTACCTCAGTCTGAAACTACCGATACAGAAGGTAATTTACTCTCACTTTCAGCGCTGCAAGATAATGAAGTCTACCTAAACGCTGCCGCCGCAGAAATGCTCAACGCCAAGCCTGGCGATCAATTAGAATTATATGTCAGCTCGCATCCCAAGAACCTAACCGTACGCGCTATTACTGCAAAGGGTGAAGAAGCGCGTATGCTGCTCTCTCTCGAACAGGCGCAAAGATTATTCAATCAACATGCCAGCATCAATGTCATCATTGTTTCCAATCAAGGCGATTCACTCAGCGGCGTCGTTCACAGCCAAGAAGTCACCTCACACTTACGCGGTCTGCTGAGCGATGCCCGCACAGCCGCTCAATTGTACGCTTTTTTAGCGCGTGATCCTGACGTGATCAAGGCGCTGCGTGACTCTGCTAAACTCGAACAAGGCAACACCCGCGATGATTTACTTACCCTTGCAGATGGTTTACAAGCTGGTAGTCTGACTCCCGAAACTCGCAGCTTGCTTGCGGATACCGGTTTATCCAATCGCGTCCAATCCATTTTATTAGATGCCAATTGGGGTAGCCAATCTCGTCGTGAGTATTTATCACGCTTATTCAGCGACCTCTCCGATCTCGTAGTCGATGATGTCAAACGCGATACTTTGGATATGGGAGAAACGGCTGCCAGCGCATTCACCACTATTTTTATCGTTTCCGGTTTGTTCGGCATTACCGCTGGTCTGATCCTCATCTTTCTGATCTTCGTTATGCTGGCGGCTGAGCGTAAACCAGAGATGGGTATGGCGCGCGCCGTCGGCGCTCAACGCGGTCATCTCGTAGAAATGTTCGTCTATGAAGGCACTGCCTACGACCTGATCGCATCTGCAGTTGGGGTTGGTTTAGGTGTCGCAGTTGGATTGATCATCGCCCTAACGCTCGGTCAAGCTTTCACCGGTGTCGGTCTTGAAATCCGTCCCAATGTCACTTTTCGCAGCGTAGTCGTTTCCTATTCGCTCGGTATGCTGGTCACCTTTGCCACCGTGCTGATCTCCGCCAACCGCGTCAGCCATCTCAATATTGTCTATGCTATTCACGATCTACCCGAACCGCCGCGTCCACCCACTTATATCAAAGACCGTTTTCTTGCGCCCTTCCTCAGCATTTGGGAGGGTTTCCGTGCCCTTTTCCGATTTAAAATCTTGCATGCCCTTCAAAAATGGGTCATCGCTCTGCCGGGCAGCATCATCCGTTTAATCTGGCTGGGTTTTACCAGCGGTCCCTTCACGCTTATCCTGGGAATCGCGCTGACTCAGACAGGCGTGCAGCAAACCAACGGCGCTGCTTATAGTTCGGGTGTCTCCTTTGTGATCATCGGCAGCGGACTCTTGCTGAGATCTATTTTAGGTCCCCCACTGCACTGGATTTCCCGCCGTACGAATTGGAACGCCGCTGATCTTAAAGACCGCATTGCCCTTACGCTGATGGGTCTAACGCTCACCATCTTCTGGATGATCCCCTCGAAAACTGCCCAAGAATGGCTCGGTATGCCGCAAGACCTAAGCAGCGGTCCAGAGATGCTCTTCATCTCAGGTATTATGCTTGTCGCCGGAGCAGTTACAGTGATCATGTTCAATACCGATCTACTCTTGCGCCTGATCCTGCTCTTCCTGGGACGTTCACCACATCTCGCTCCAGTACTTCGTATGGCGATTGCCTACCCACTTTCTAACCGTTTTCGCACTGGTATGACCATCGCCATTTTCGCAGTTGTTATTTTCAGCGTTATCTTTATGGCGACGCTCTTCAAAGTCAACGATATCCTCCTAACCGATACCGAACAGTTTACTGGAGGCTTTGATCTACGCGTAGAATACAGCAGCAACAATCCCATCGAAGACCTCACACGCTCCATCATCAGACATCCCGCACTTAAAAGGGAAGATTTCAGCGTGATCTCATCGTTAATTAACCTGCCAGTCGAAATCAAACAAGGTGCTAAAGGGAACTGGGCTGGTTATATACTCCAAGCTGGCGACGAAGTCTATCTAGAAAACATCGATTATGAAATTGCTGTCAAAGCTGAAGGTTATCAATCCAGCGAAGAGATCTGGCAGACCGTACGCGAAAATCGCGGTTATGCCATCGCAGACCGCTACGCTGTGCCTTCACGTTCATCCACCAACATCACGATCGGTGGTCCGGAGTTCAGCCTTGAAGGTGTCTATCTTGAAGACGAAAGCATGCCGCCGATCACGCTTGAAATTCGCGAGCCTAATAGTGAAGCCTCCTTTGAAGTGACCGTAATTGGCGTGCTTGAACAGTCTGCCATCACCGGCTTCGGCATGGTCACCTCCCAAGAGACGCTTGAAAAGGGACTCAATTTTGAGCTTCCCTCGCCAACTTACTATGTCACGCTGGCAGATGGCGTAGATGTATCCGCCACCAGTACAGCCTTGGAGAGTGTTTTCTTAGAGAACGGTTTGGAAAGTACCGATTTGGTGCAGGAACTACGTGATTCGATGGCGATACAATTGATCTTCCAACAGCTTTTATTAGGTTTCCTGACAGTTGGCTTGGTGGTTGGCGTGGCGGCTTTGGGCGTCATCAGCACACGCTCTGTCGTCGAACGCCGTCAGCAGATCGGCATGCTGCGCGCGCTTGGCTTTCAGCGTGAAATGGTCAGTTGGGTGTTCCTGATCGAATCATCCTTCGTGGCACTGCTCGGTATCATCTTGGGCATCGGTTTAGCCTTGATCCCCGCTTCGCAGATGATCAACGACATGGCAGCCGAACTACCCGGAATCAGCTTTCAAGTACCCTGGAAAGAGATCCTGATCGTTTTTACACTCGCCTACGGCATGACTTTACTTACCACTTGGCTGCCTGCCATCCAAGCCTCGCGCGTCAAACCTGCCGAAGCGCTCAGATATGAATAAACACCAAGTGAAAATAAACACAGTACTGCAGTATTTACTTCAAACATCAAAAAGGAGCATATCATGATACAAGAAAAAATTCTCTATCTATCGCAGCAAGAAGTGGTTTCAGTCGGTTTAAGCATGGCGGATATCATCCAATTGCTGGAAACCGCATTCGAAGAAAAAGGCAATCGGCGCGTTGAAATGCCTCCCAAGCCAGGTATTCACCCCGGCGAGGGTGATAATTTCATTCATGCCATGCCAGCTTACATACCAGCCATGAATTCGGCAGGAATGAAATGGGTCAGCGGTTTCCCCGGCAACGCGGATAAAGGATTACCCTATATCACTGGCTTACTGATCCTGAATGACCCCGAAACCGGAATTCCTTTAGCTGTTATGGATTGCGAATGGATCACCGCCATGCGCACAGCGGCTGCCTCTGCTGTTTCAGCCCGCCGACTGGCTCGCCCGGACTCATCTAAGCTGGGGGTTTTAGGCTGCGGCGTTCAAGGTTTCACGAATACCGAAGCCCTGAATGTTCTCTTTCCAATCGAAGAGGTTTTTGCGTATGATATTATTCCCCAGGCAGTTGAAAATTTCGCCCAAAAAGTTCAATCTAACCTTGCGCTAAAAGTAACACCGGTAAATTCGCCTGAAGAAGCTGTCACAAACAGTGATCTAATCGTCACCGCAGGACCGATCTTAAAAGTTCCTCACAAAACCATAAAAGCTGGCTGGATGCCAGAAGGCGCTTTTGCTTCCTTGGTTGATTTCGACTCCTATTGGGAACCAGCGGCAATGAAAGAAGCCTCTAAATTCTGCACCGACGACCAGCGTCAGTTTGAATATTACAAAACTGCTGGCTATTTCCAAGATGTCCCACCTGTTTATGCCGATCTGGGCGAACTGGTTACAGGACAAAAACCAGGTCGTGAAAATCAACAAGAAAAGACCATCGCCTGCAATCTCGGTTTAGCTTTAGATGATATGGCTGTCGCGCCAACGATCTACCAACGAGCGATCGAAATGAAAATTGGCGCATGGCTGCCTCGCTAAGTCTTTGAGAGGGAATATATTATGTTCAGCCCGCAATTAAATTTTAGACCAAAGCTTTCTGTAATCAGCGAAGACCAAATTCAGATCATCCACCAAGCCACACTTGAAGTCCTTGAAAGGACAGGTGTTCAGGTTACCCATAAAAAGGCTTTAGACATTTTTGGCAGTAATGGCGCTAGAATTAATCAAAATCGCGTCCATTTCCCTAGCTGGATGGTGGAAGAGGCGATCGCGAAAGCACCCTCACGCGTCGTCTTAGGTAATCGAGATGGAGAACGTAAGGTTTTTCTCGAAGGCGATAAATTTTGGTTTGGACCTAGTCTCGACTGCATTGATTATTTAGACCCGGCAACAAATCAACGCAGACGTTTCGTATCGGACGACTGCAGGGTCACTGCATCCTTAGCCGATGCACTGCCGAATTATTCCTGGGTAATGACAATTGGCATGGCAGATGATATGCCTGCAGATATTGCTGACAGGGTCATAGCAAAGCAAGTATTCATGCACACTAAAAAACCGTTTGTTTTCTGCTGCAAAGACACTAACAGTCTTAAAGACATTTACGAAATGGCTTTGTTGGTTTGTGGTGGAAAAGAAAATTTTGACCAAGCGCCCTATATCGTGCACTATTCCGAACCAATCTCGCCGCTGCTGTATTATGACCCCGCGGTAGATAAGATAATTTACTGTGCTGAGAATAATATTCCGATCATTAATTTCCCTGCACCGCAGGCTGGCAGTACTGCTCCAATGACCTTTGCTGGTGAGATTGTGCAAGCCAGCGCAGAATCCTTGAGTGGTTTAGTACTGTCCCAACTAATACAACCGGGTACGCCATTTATTTATGGGGCTTTCACCACAATCATGGACATGAAAACGACCATATTTTCATATGGCGCGCCAGAGATGAGCTTAATGACTACAGCCATGTCGCAAATGGCTCAATTCTACCGCCTTCCTTTTTTTGGTACCGCTGGCGCTACGGATGCAAAATTTCCTGATGCGCAGGCTGCAGCAGAAGTAGCATTTTCTTGTCTCTCTTCAGCACTAGTCGGAGCAAATCTTATTCATGATGCCGGTAGCTGGATAGACCACGGTTCAGTGGCTTCCCCCAGTTTTATGGTCTTGGTAGATGAAATACTCAATATGGTAAATCAATTCATGCAGGGTGTTCCAGTTAATGACGAGACTTTGGCAATAGACGTAATCGATAAAATTGGTCCTGGCGGACATTATTTGTATGAAGATCACACCCTAAATCATTTCAAAGATATTTGGTATTCAAATCTATTTGACCGCTCAATTTATCAGGTTTGGTTAGAAAACGGCGCGCCCACCTTCGAGCAGCAATTGCGCCAGAAAACCTTATCCCTTATGGAAGTTCAACTACAACCTTTACCTGAAAAAGTGCTTCAAGAAATCGATAAAATGCAAGCGCATTGGGAATAGCGCTAAATAGTAAGGATCTAATTCCATATTTCAGTTTGAATTGTTTATCCTGAATTTATGGATAAGGTTTAGGCGTTGGAGTTGGAGTCGGTGTTGGTGTCGCTATCATTTTTATGATGAATGGTAAAAAATTCTCCCCTGGGATTGGGTAAGCATCGATCGCCTGATTATCCTCTCCCATTTGCAAATAAAAAGTTGCTGTTTTTGTTGGTGTTTGGGTATCTGCCGCTCCTTGACTGTGAACGACCTCAGGGAAAAAGACAAGTACCATAATTCCCACCAAGACAACGATCAATAAAGTTGTTAAGTTCTTTTTACTTCGACGATTCATTAATGTCATTCCTTAGCTTTAGATATTCATATTTTATTACATTTCATCAAGCCCTGTCAACAAAATTACAATTTTGAAAGCTGAGCGAATATCAACCCAGATGACAATCTAGGAAAAAATTAAAATAGCGAATGAGTTTTTCCTCAGATGATATAATGAAACTATATCTAAATCCTTAGTGAAAGAATAAAAAATGTCTGAAAAATCAACTACGATTTTAGAAATTCCATTATCAAAAAACCTCGCCTCCCTACTTGGCTCCCAACATCAAGCATCTGAAAAAGCAAAAGAATTGATCATCTTGGGTTTATACCAAGAAGATCGTATATCAGGATTCAAAGCCGCCCAATTATTAGGCTTAACCCGCCAAGGTTTCATCTCCCTCTTAGCGCGCAAAGGCATGCCCTATTTTCGATTGACTGCAGAAGAATGGGTAGAAGAGGTTGCTACAGTAAAAATATTGAAACTCTAAAGTACAATTACAATAATATTCTGGAAAATTAATAAAAGATGAACAAGTTGTTATTAAAAATTATTCGAACGCAATGATCAAATCTAGCAAATTTATTACCACACCAAGATTTAATAGTCAATCCATACCCAATATCCCATTAATCTCGAAACCATAATCCATGCCACTGCCTCTCTCTAATATCCAATACATTCCTGCTTGTATGAACGAAGTAAAACTCACGCTGTGGGTAGGTTTTATGCATGATCTGGTAACGCTGCATGGCGCTGCTTCCATCAGGACAAGTTTCAATCACAGATATGCGCTCTAATACACGCTGCTTATCGGGGGTTGTATGCGCCTCTAAAGCTTCAATAAGCAGCCATTGATCAGGAAAATTCTTTTGTATTTCAATCCATTTCATGATTTACTCCTTTAATTTTATTATAGCAAAGAATGACTCTTTTCCCAAATTGTACATGTATCCCTCAATCCCTCCTTCATCCAATCTACTCAAATTATTACTTCAATCGATTGCATTTGAGTCAATTGGAGCGTATAATAATTATTGCATTTACGATTTTCCGATCATTCATTAACCAATCTGCAAAGAAGCGCTGTCATTTCATCATTTATAATTATTATCAACATTTATTAGAGAGATTCAATCCTGAAGATAAATAAGTTTTACATCAATGAATTGGACAGATTTATCTCTTTATATCTTTTATGATATAATTATTTTGAGCCGCTGTGACGTCACGCTGGGAAGTAATCTTCTACGAAGATCAAGATGGTCATTCACCAGTTCAAGAATATATCCTTGAAGACAATGACCCTAAAAAGATAGCGATTCTGATAGCAGTAATTCAACGCTTAGAATCTGTTGGCGCTGATCTACAAGGTACAAATATGGACAAGCAAATCGAAGGTCCAATTCGGGAACTACGCAAAAACCGACATCGCATCTTGTATGGGCGAGATGGGGATCGATTCATCTTACTAACAGCATTCTTGAAAAAGACCAAAAAGACACCACGTATGGAAATTGAACTCGCAAAAGTTCGTTTCCAACAATATTTAAAGGAAAAATAAAGATTGAAAATCGATTGAATAGGATTTTATGATGACTAATTTTAATAAATTTGTCAAAGAGCAATTAGAACGTCCAGAAGTTGCAAGAGAATACCGACAGATTTCCCCTTTCTACAAATTAGCCAATCAATTGCTTTTACTTCGCAAGATGCGCGGCTTAAGTCAGCAGGAATTGGCGGATAAAGCCCAAACCACCCAAGCGGTCATATCGCGCCTGGAAAACGCTTCCGTGCGCTGTTCTTTGCAGACTGTCATGCGACTTGCAGATGCATTGGACGCCGCAGTTGATGTGCGCCTGATACCAATTGAAGAATTGTCTGAACCTTCACATTCTCAGGAATTGAATATTGATTCTCAAGATATTAATCCTCATCTTGAGGAAAAAAAGCACGACGTGATTATAACTATGCGTAATAGGTTCTAAAGCAACCCCCATCTCCGTTGCTCTTTCTAACTGAAAAAACATCATGCCCATGATCCCGCAGCCAGCGTGCAACTACTGGACCTGTGCATTCATCAATCATAAACCGCATTACTCTGTCTCTAAAGCAAGCGGTATAAAATCAGTATGTGCTAAAGATTTCATTGCAAACAGAATGCAAGCTTGTATATCTTCAACTTCTAACCCTTGATATTCCTTCAGGATTTCTTCTTGAGTGGCTCCTTTTACTGTTCTTCTCTTGCTTCAAACACAAGATCATCCAGATCCAAATCCATCGCTTTCGCAATCGCTTCCAAAACTTTCACAGTACCTTTTCGAACATCAGCCTCAATCTGAACCAGATAAGGCAAACTGATCCCCGCCGCATTCGCCAATTCATCTTGTGTAAAACCGCGATATTCTCGCCAAACACGAACAGGATTTTCCCCATCTAATATCGCATACACCACCTCGCTTGGTACTAACTCCTCCCCCTGCTCAATATCCTCCATCGCCGCATCAAAATCGCGCACATCTTGCTCCATTTCTGCATCCATCATCAACTCATACCATTCATATTAAAGGTGGCGCAGCCGTTCAATCTTTCGCTTTGGACGGCTGCGCACCAGATCGTAAGCGCTTTGCAAGTTGATCCATAATTCAGGCGTGGTTCCCGAAGCTTGAACAAACAACCAATCAGTTTCGGGTGAAATGCCGCGCTTAGCGCGTACGATCTCATTGATACGCTGCAGAGGAACGCCAATATGCCTGTCAAAAGCAGTTTGGTTTATCTCCATCGGGTTTAATAATTCTTCCAGTAAGATTTCTTCTGGATGTGTGGGAATTAGATTTTCTGGCAGCATGGTACCTCTTTTGGGAGAAGGTCAGCAGCAACTGACCTTCTGGTTTTTAATAAGTATAGTTCAATTTAAAGCTATACTCACTCGCAATCTGATCACCTCAACGCTTGTACGCGTGGATAAAACACTTCATAAAACTCAGTTGCCCTTTGAAAAAGCCATTCAAACAATTCTTGACGCAAAGCTTCATCATCAATCGATCCATCCTTGTAAATCACTATTCGAGAAGCCTTTTTATTATCCAGGCGCTGCCAATCTAGCGTATAACCCAGTTCCGATTCGATGCCTTCTTTCTGCTCTAATAATTGGTCAAAATATTCTTTGGCATTCTCGTCATGCATATACAAATGACAGCTGACATTCTTGACTACTGAATTAATAGTTAATCCTAAATTCAGACCTGACCGCCCAATCGAAATATCATACCAATGCTGTGGTCTCGCTTTCCTAGTGAAATAAACACTACCACTCTCTTGTTGATTGGCATAATTTTTCAAATCCTGCCAAAAACCCAACTGAGCAAGTTTCACATCGGAGAGCTCTTTTTTCAGACTCGCATCGACGGCTTTCTTCCAATCATTGGGACTGCTGATAATCTTGAATTGCGGCGCTGGATCCGAATCATCTATTCGGATCAATCCAATCTCCAAGGCAAAAAAGCTGACATCGGTCATATTCTCATTCAACCAATCCATCGCCTGACGGTGTTCATCTGTAAAAGATGGCGCTATCCAAACACAAGTCGCTGCATCATGTCCCGAAGCATAGGTAATCACTTTCCCCAAGTGATCATGATTAGTTGGTTCAAGCTGGTTTTCAATGATCACAAGGCGCTCTTCCTCTTCCTCCACAATACGCGCCACGATATCTGCCTTGAATACACCGGTACGCCTTTCCGTGCCGATCAATTCTAGCTCTACACCCAAAATATCGCCCAAAAATTCCAAGCCATATTCAGCCAACCAGGGTGTAAAATCCCTGGCTTCATCCCGCCATACTTCTCTGATATCAACTGTCTCGACTTGTCCTAAGTGCATATTGAACTCTCCTTCTAATAATAGTTATTCATACAATAAGATTGCTGATTGACAAATTTAAAAAACCTAAAACGCCAAGCCGCCATGTCGCCAAGCCGTCGGA
>CAZJMV010000029.1:0-16179 GCA_964547225.1 uncultured Anaerolineaceae bacterium
ACCAACCTATTCATTCACGTTTAAAGGCAAACATCCCCAAAAAGTAGCTCAAGAGCTTGCGAAGGAACAGATCTATGTTTGGGACGGAAATTATTATGCTCTCGAAGTGACCGAACAACTTGGCGTAGAACACAATGGTGGCATGGTGAGAGTTGGTCCCGTTCACTATAATTCGGTTGAAGAAATTTATCGTTTCGGCGAAGTTCTAGCGAAAATTGCTACAAGATAAACGAAAGTTTTTGTATATCTAACCATTGAATATCATTCTAGTAATTCTTTTCTTAACCATTAGCTTATTCAGCTTTTTGGGTTTCAGCTATTTTGCGATTGTGTCTTATAAAGAACATGAGAATAGAGCAGCTAAGATATCCATAGGTTTAGCGATTCTGATAAGTGTTTTTTTTGGCATATTGATATTTTCCCCTTATGTGATAAAGCGTTTTGTGTTTATTCTCGGTTTGATAGGAGTATTTCTTGCGTTATATTTGTTTCTTAAGCCTATTGGTCGTGTAAACTTGGAAAATGACAGCCCCCAATTTCGCTTCGATGAGCGCGATATTATGTTTGCTCGGAGCAGATTGATCCCAGGCATGCCTGAATATGACTCGTATTATGTCATGCGTCCTGAAAACAAAGAAATCGATGATCATACGCGCTCAAAACCTGGTTTATTAGAGTCGGGTTCGCTTTATGCAAATCCTTTTTTGTTCGCGGTGCCTAAGGCGAGTTTTCAACTAACCGAAGCATTGCGAGATTTTTCGGATGGACCGGTAGCGGAAACCAAATTAGATCTGGAACCAGAAAGGATGAGCAATTATCTGAAAGAAATTGCTCATTACTATGGAGCGGTCGATGTTGGTATCACAAGCTTAGAACCTTATCATGTCTATTCCAATGTCGGTAGAGGGATAGGTGACTATGGTTCCGAGATCAAGATCGAACATTCCTTTGCCATTGTGATGACTGTTGAAATGGATCATGAGATGATTGGGACAGGTCCAAAGCCGACTGCAACGATGGAATCGGCAAAACAATATGTCGAAGCAGCTCGTATTTGTGTGCAGTTAGCGAATGCGATCCGTGAGATGGGTTATTCTGCTCGCGCACATATTGATGGCAATTACCAGGTCATCGCGCCGCTTGTAGCCCGTGATGCTGGTCTCGGTGAGATCGGTCGTATGGGATTGCTAATGACGCCGCGTTTAGGACCAAGAGTGAGAATAGGCGTTGTGACGACAGATCTGCCACTGATACCCGATCAGCGAAAATCAAATCTTGCTGTGATTGATTTTTGTAATATCTGTAAGAAATGTGCCTCAAACTGCCCCAGTAAATCGATCCCTTTTGATGATCGCCAGGAAATCGACGGCGTTCTTAGATGGAAAATCAACGCTGAGACCTGTTTTCATTATTGGAATGTGGTGGGAACGGATTGTGGTCGCTGTATGGCTGTCTGTCCATTCTCTCATCCTGACTCTTTTAGTCATAATGTTATCCGTTGGGGAATCTCAAAATCGGGCGCTTTCCGCCGAGTTGCGCTTTCATTGGATGATCTTTTCTATGGGAAGAAACCAGACTGGAAAGAACCTCCACTTTGGACACAGGTTTCATAAAGAATTGATTAAAACCCTACGATAATTTTTCCTTATTCTGTATCTCTTTTGCCAACCTAATCGCACCCTGAAGTTCTTGAGGTGTGTTAATATTTCGGAAACTAAGTAGATTCGGGTCAACCTTTTGAATTTCATCGAGTGGGAATGGAGCTAAATTTACTTGTTCGTACCATGAATCTACACGCCAGCGATCAGCTTTGATCGCTTCTAGAATTGGTTGCAGACACCTATCCCTACGATAGATCGCATGTAAAGGTTCCATTCCATTTTCGGTTTCTGGTACAACCAGATCTGCTGTTTTTTGAATTAGAAATTCTCTTTCTGCAATTAATAAATTTGGGTTTATGAATGGCATATCGCAGGCGATAATAGCGGCTGTAGCGTGTTTTGCTGCGCTGAGGGCGGTGTATAAACCTCCCAATGCTCCTCGATGTGGGATGATATCAGGGACAAGCTTAATATCAAGAAACCAAAATTTTTCTGGGTGATTGGTGGTGACAATAACCTCATCTGCGATGGCTTTTACACGATTGATTACCCGTAGGATCAATGGTTCGCCTAGAAAATCCAATAATGCTTTATCTTTCCCCATTCTTTTCGATTTACCGCCGGCTTGTATGATTATTGTAAACATAATATTGATTATAATAGATATAGTTATGGAGTTAATAAAGGATGTTTAGAATAAAGGAGTGTGGATGATGACATCCCTTGCTGAAGTTTTAGATGCGCGCACGATTGAAGGAGAACTCTATGAAAAATTGGAGGACAATGCAGTTCGTTGTTATGCCTGTGCACATCGCTGTTTAATTCGTGATGGGAGGCGCGGTATCTGTAAAGTTCGTTTCAACCGAAACGGAAAACTTTACGTCCCTTGGGGTTATGTGGCTGGGTTACAAGTTGATCCGATTGAGAAGAAACCCTATTATCATGTTTTACCAGGTGAAGATGCATTGACATTTGGTATGTTGGGATGTGATTTTCATTGTGATTTCTGCCAAAATTATTTAAGTTCGCAAGCTTTACGTGATCCAGCCTCTGACATTGCCTCTCGTTATATCAAGGATATCTCTCCTGAAGAGATTGTATCCCTTGCCGTGAAAAGTGGCGCAAAAATTATCGCTTCCTCTTATAATGAGCCATTGATCACTTCTGAGTGGGCAGTTAGTATTTTTAAATTGGCGGTTAAAGAAGGTATTAAATGCGTTTATGTCTCGAATGGGAATGCTACCCCAGAGGTATTGGAATATCTACGCCCTTATCTTGTGGCATATAAAATTGATTTGAAGACTATGCAGGATAAGCAGTATCGTCAATTAGGCGGCGTTCTTTCAAAGGTGTTAGACAGCATACAGTTAGCATACGATATGGGGCTTTGGGTTGAAGTGGTTACCTTGGTGATCCCTGATTACAATGACAGTACAGAGGAATTAATGGATGCTGCTCGCTTTATAAAATCTATTTCACCAGATATCCCTTGGCATGTAACTGCATTTCATCCAGATTATCAGCATATGGGACCGGGACCAACACCATCAAAGACTTTGTTACGTGCTGGAGAAATTGGTCAAGAAGCTGGATTAAATTTTGTGTATGTTGGCAATATCCCAGGTCAAGTTGAAGAATATGAAAATACCTTTTGTCCGAAATGTGGAAAACTTCTAATCAGAAGATATAGCTATATTATTCGAGAATATCACATTACCTCAGAAGGAACATGTCCAAATTGTGGAGCAAAAATCTCCGGGATCTGGACGGATGACCCAGGTCAGGTTCGATTAGGTGGTTCTGGTATTCCTCGTTGGGCGAATCGTTAAGGACCTCTTTTTATTGGTTTTTTCTTATTGTCACTCGCATGACATAACGGTCGATCCCTCCAAATTTATATTTATATCCTTCGTCTCCGCGCATGAAATCAACCGAAGACCTTTTGTTTTCAATCGACCATCGAATCAATTCACTTAAGAGTACCCAACCAGGAGACAGATTTCCATACTGGAAATTTATCCCCGAATTATATACCCAGATATGTCCAGCATGATCAAAATTGAGATATCCGGCGATTTTTTGTCCATCGATTTCTAAAAAGGCTAGTTGTAACCAACCGCCTTCGAAAGCAGCGTGAATAATCTCTCGAAGTTGAGTTTGCATAGCATCAGTAAGAAAGCGCGCTTTTTCCGGGTCTTGTGCCATTAATTCAAAGAATACCTCAATGCCAGCTTCTAATTCCGATTGCTGCTCAAGGATATACCAATCGGTTGGTTGTTCATAATTTTCCACCCTTCGCAATTTCCTGCGTATCTCATGGCGTTGTTTTTTATCAATTGCCGCAAGATAATGCTCCCATTCTTCTGGAAGAGTGATAAAGGGACAAGGTTGAAGTTTTTCTATAGAAAATGACCAATCCTGTTTTTTGGCAGCGAATCTCAACGCCTCTATTGTTGGGGATTCTTCTGATATATTAAAGAGATCCATAACTTGCCAATCCGGAGCTGCATCTGAATCTAGATAATTGAATAGTTGATCTACAAATGGTTGATGATTATTTGATTGGACAATAAAATCAAGGTAATCTGCTATCTCTTTTGTTCCAATGAACATCAAGGTTTGTTTTCCATCTTCGGTCTCTGTTTGGAAAAATGGTGCGATTCCTAATAGCGCTCCTTCTTCTAAGCGTCCAATGATTGTACATAACTTGGCAGATTCCCATTCGCCTCCACCTAAATTTTTCCACCAAGTTCGAATAAATTCATGTTTTAAGAATGGCACATGTCTTGCACTACTATTAGAAAGACTTTCATTCCACTCAAACCTAATTTGATCTAGGGTTTGAAGATCTTGAATTAATTCAAACTGCATTGTTGTCCTTTTTATTCGATAGTTAGTAGTTTTTTAATTAACACTGAAATTAAATGGTTATAATGTATCATGATTATCATGGTGATCATCGATGATAATCCATGATCATGATCGAAAACATTCTTTGCATTTTACCAGTATAATTATTATCCTGATGGGATTACAGTCAATTGTTATGAAGAACTCATTTGATCTAAACTTAGTACCTCTTGTTCGTTCTGCTGGTCGTGAATATCCTGAATTTATCGGTCTATTTGCTACAAAAGCCCCTCGTCGTTCAGCGCGTGGTAGATCATCTGACCGTTTGATTTTATACCTTAATATGCTCGGGAATGCACCTTTGGCGCCAGGTAAGCAACGACAAGTGTTATCAGAACTAGCGGATTTATATTTTGCGACGCCTGGCTCTATTACCACAGCCATGCGAACAGTCGCTTCTCGCCTAAATCAGATTCTCCTCGAACGAAATAAAACTCTGGCAGTCAGTAGTCGACAATCGATGGGTACCCTAGGTCAAATTGTCGTTCGTGAAAACCGACTATTTATTGCCCAATCTGGATCCATTCATATCTTTCTGATCAAAGAAAATGAGGCATTAGAATTTCATGATACAGATATCGCAGAAGGTTTTTTGGGTCAAAGTCGAAAAACGCCCATTTTCTACTTCCAGGAAAACATTAATGTACATGATTCCTTAATCATAGCTTCACAACCCTCTCTTGATTGGAATTCTAGTTCGTTAAGAGATCTTCACGGTCAAGGACCTGAGAGCCTTAGGCGTCGATTAATTGGTCGAAATTTAGATGATATCCACGCTGTCCTGGCTCATGCCACGACTGGGAAAGGTGAAATATTCCTACCATCTGTAGCAGCTTATGAAAAAACGAAAGCACAAAAGCGTGATTTAAAGAAGTTGTCAAGAAAAGACGAACCTTCTAAGACTGAAGAAATTAAAAAAGATAAAGACACACACACGGATCCGATTATTTTACCTGCTCCTGAAAAGGAAATAGAAGATCAGCCAAAGGAACAAAGCGCTGTTTCACTATCCATCGCTGCTCAACTAAAACAGAAAGAAGAAGCAGAAGAAGCGCAACGTGAACCAAAAGAGATATCTGAAGAGAAGGTGGATCTAGATTCAGAACAACCAAAACTTCCTCAGATTACGAGACAACCCTCAAAATTCAAGCTTTCTATCCAAGCAATCTTACAATCTATAACTGATTTCTTAAAGAAAGTATTTGGTAGATTTGGCGCTTTGATGATGAAACTTGTGCCTAATGAAGATTTCTTTTCTATTCCATCGCCCATCATGGCGCTGATTGCGATTGCTGTACCTGTCATCATAGTAACCGCTGCAAGCATAACTTATTTTCACTTAGGCATCGATGCCCAATACGAGTCATTGTATAAGAAATCAGAAGAGATGGCTTTGAAAGCTATCCATCAGGAGGACTTACAACAGAAACGAGCTGAACTTGAAGCCACCTTACGTTTCTTAGATCAAGCAGAGGATTATCGTCAGGATACTCCCGAGGTAAAGTCCTTAAGAAATGAGATTACGAGTATGTTAGATGGTCTGGATATGATCGTTCGTGTGAATTATCAACCAGCCATCGTAGATGGATTACCGATCGAGGTGAATATTGCCCAAATCGTTAGTTCCAAAGATGATTTATTCATCTTGGACGCAGCTAGTGGTGATGTATTACGCGCTGAATTGCAAGGAAATGTCTATCAACTCGATGATGATTTCCAGTGTGGGCAAAGCAGTTCAGAAGCCGTTCAAATTGGTGCAATTGTTGATATTAATACCTGGTCACCCGGCTTTAAGCCTGATGCGGATATCATCGCGGTCGATTCTTCCGGTAATTTACTCTATTGTAAAGCAAATGAACCCGCTCAATTAACCAGATTAACACCCCCTGAATCACTATCCTTGGAGAATATTTCAAGTTCTTGGTTAGATCTGGGTAATTTCTATGTATTAGATATTTCCACAAATAATACTTGGATTTATTGGCGGAGTGACTTTGACGAAATTCCTTCTGCCTTTTCGAATTCCCCCATCCCAAATCTGAATGATGTGATTGACATGACAGTCAATCGTGATGAATTGTACTTGCTGCATGAAACGGGCTCTATCAGTTTATGCTTTCTTCAAGATATTGATGAATCACCAACCCAATGTTCAGAAGTTCCTTATATCGATTACAGACCCGGCAAAGAGAATCTCCCTTTTACGCCACCCAGCCCATTTACCCATATGCAATATACATCTCCTCCTGATCCCTCTCTATTTCTACTAGAACCAAAAGATCATACGATCTATCATTTTAGTCTTCGGAATTTAGCATATCAAACAAAATACCTTCCGATTGAAGATCATTTTCTAGATCAAGCCTCCGCCTTCTTTGTGGATAATTTACGCCGATATTTATTCATTGGAATTGGGAATCAGGTTTACCATGCTTTGATGCCTTGATATGGCTAATATCTAATTTAAATCGACCTGTTTTTTTCGAGGGGAGAGTTGGGAACCTTCGTTAGTTTGATCAAGATTTTCAACGATCGGATCCACCAAAGGGGGATCAATAGTTATCCTTTTTGTAATCTTCGCGTTGCGCATAGAGAAAATAAATCCAAATCGACCGATATGGATTTGATCGCCATGTTCCAATTGGCGCCCATCTTGTTGAACGAGAGAATAGTTTACCCAAGTACCAGCGATCGATCTTTGATCGATGATCTTATACACGCCTTCTTTTTCACGAATGATCATCGTGTGTTGAGGATCAATGGATGCCTCTTTAAATACTATGGAAGCTTGTTCTGGATCGCTTCCGATAATGATCGGATGATCAATCACTTGAATAGGGATGGTGGAAAAGCTCGGATTAGAACTTGATAGAGGGATTAATAAAGCTTCAGGTTCAGTAAGATTCCCCTTATTTTTCCATTTCAGCTGACGAATCCAACGTGGAGATAGATCACTTGGATATTTTGACTGGTGATCTGTTGAACTTTTAACTCGAAAGATCCTTTGGGGTTGTTGTATGGATATTTTTATTGTCGATGGATTTAAACGTCTTCCCCAAACTAGGATTAAAAAGATCAATCCAAAACCAATTACTATACCTGCTCCCAGCAAGACTGGGATTCGCATATTAAATATCTCCAAATCTCGATTTGTTCTAATTTGGTTGACTGTAATTTCGACTGGTATTTCAATCGATGTCCCTGTCAAACCCAATACATCAGTCGCCTTGACTTGGATTACGTTCAAGCTGTTTGTTTCATATTGTCGGATATCCCAAACAAACTGATCATAGGGAGCTTCGGAATTCTCGTCTACGACTTCTCCATTCACGATAAGTGTGGAATTTTCAATATCTCTTTTGTTACCATCAGGAAAATCAAAGATCACTTGAAAGATATATTCTGAGGGTTCTCCATTGAATTCATTAGGCGAATCGGTCGTTTGTTCTATATCGATGGGAGTAAGGACTCGATTGATCTCAATTGGGGGGGAGACAAAAGCAGGGGAAGGAGGCAGGATATCCAAGTTGAAATTCTGTGAGTTTGATGAGATTTGCTGTCCATCGATATTAATCTGTGCAAACACTTCCTGATTCCCACTTTCTTTGATCTTGGAAAGATAAGTTATCGAATATACACTGCGTAAAGGCTCAAAGTATATTTCTGGGTTTGGTAATTCTTCCTCTCCGGTGTAGGTGAACATTTTCCCACCTGTCTGAGCGCTTATCTGTTGGAGAAATTCCAAGGATTGGGCAGAGTAAGTTCCTGCTGATGCAACCATCCAAATATTAATGGGGATTTCATTTGGTTTAGTTTGCGCCAAGATATTTTCAATAGAAATATTTTCTTGCCCTTCTAGAGGAGGGGTGATAAAGAGGATTGCACGCCCCATCCCTGGACGAGGGGTTAAATCTGAGACAACAGGTATTGCTTTAAAGAGACTATCTAAACTTGGTTCTGCATTGCGGGCATCGACTTGATCCATTGCCAAAGCTTTTATCCATTCATTGGAGTCGTTGACGTGACTGATCTCAGGACCTCCTTTGATCGTCAGACTCAAATCGTCGATGGTTGAGCCTTGACGGCTTTCTGCCCAATTCCTCAAAGCTTCTTTGATGTAATCATATCGAGAGATACCTTGACTATTTCTAATCCCAAATGTCCCGCCCGGATTGATCGCTATGATCAACTGAACCCCGTTTTGAATTTCCTTGAAAGCGGACACTGAGACTGGTGTGCCGTTCTCAACAATCTTTACTTGATTCGATGTTAGCTCATGGATTGTATTCCCTTGATCATCTCGAATGCTTAAATATGCCTGTACTTGCGGAAATAAATCGATGGAAAGATCGCTCAATCGGATAAAGCTGATGGATTGGGCATTAGCGCCAAATGGGTACCATAAGCTAATAATGATCAATAGAAGCAAACAGCCGAATATATACTTAAGCATATCAGCATTTTAACATAACTTCCCCACCTCATTAAGTTTGAGCGTTTGCAAGCGCAAGGTTATTGATTTCTAAACAGAGAGCCTCCTAATCATTGATTTTTACGAAATTTTCTCTTGGAAAAAGGAGGCTCGTGTTTGAACCAAAATAATCTATTTTTCTTAAAGCTACTTTAGCTTTTAAGAATTATCTTCGCTTTGGGAACGCTGTTGATCGTCTATACGAGAACCTCTTCCGATTTGGAGGTTAATCGTAAGAAGGTTAACGTCCATGCTGCTTCAATATAGCTTCTCAAGATACCACCTAAAACGATCAGAAGGGGTAGGTAGGCTATGAAACAGATGCTCGCAAAGATGAGACTGCTTTGCAAGGCTTCTTCTCCACCGATCAAGACTGGAATGATAGCTGTACCGAACGTGAGTAATATCGGTAATCCGATAATCATGCCACCTATTCCCGAGACTCCTAGCGAGAGGATTAGCCACATAACAGCAATTGATCCAGCATTCTCTTTAACGACTGCCCAGCCTCGTTTTAAACCATCCATCACACCAAGATCCTCAACAACAATCGCGATTCCACCTTGTAGAGCAATGACGCTAATGACGACAGCGATAGGGATCAGAATACAGATGAGAGGAATAAGACATACCAGTCCAATGCCAAAAGTTAACACCGTCCCAAGGATACCAAAGATGACTATGATAAAAATAGAGAAAAAGATGAATAAGCCAACCACTAAATTCAACAAGAAAACCCGCCAAAAATAAGGGGTGCTTTCTCTGAATAGTCCGCCAAAGCTTAGTTTCTTCTCTTCAACCTGATCAACTTGGCGTGTGCCTTGAATTAGACCGATCCGTCCAATTGTTCCCAAGAATGTAAACAGCAGGACAAGGATTAGAAAGAATAAAAAGATTATTAATCCAATTACGATTAATTGCCATTCAGGTGTTTGGGAAAAAAAGTTTTCCACGCCGCTTGGCAAATTCATCTCGTCAGAGCGATAGCTGGATGAAGAATTCATTCCTCCTGTCGAACAACTGGCAAGAATTCCAAATATCCAAAGCACTTTATGTTTCCAAACGATCTTCCAGGCTCTTGAAAGAACTTCACCTATATTCATATTTCCATTCTCCTTTTTTCAAAATTCACTTCTTTGTTATAAA
Source organism: uncultured Anaerolineaceae bacterium (assembly GCA_964547225.1). Taxonomy (GTDB): domain Bacteria; phylum Chloroflexota; class Anaerolineae; order Anaerolineales; family UBA4823; genus CAZJMV01. The sequence goes on from CAZJMV010000029.1 coordinate 10,129, forward strand.
AGATAATACAGTTATTATATCTTATACGTTTATTCCCATTCTATGGTTGCAGGTGGTTTACTCGTAATGTCATAAACAACTCGATTCACTCCTTTTACTTCATTCACAATTCGATTAGATATTTTTGCGACTAGATCATAAGGCAATCTTGCCCAGTCCGCAGTCATGAAATCTTCTGTTGTAACTGCACGTAAGGCTGCCACTTCTTGATAAGTTCGTTGATCGCCCATTACTCCCACAGATTTGATTGGTAGTAGAACGGCAAATGCTTGTGATGTCCCTATGGTTTGATCATCATTTTTTGAAACGAGCAGCAAGTTATTACTTTCTAATTCTTCTGTAAAAATAGCATCCACTTCTCTGAGTCGATTTAGACGTTCAATATTTATCTCGCCTAAACAGCGCACGGCTAGTCCAGGTCCAGGGAATGGCTGACGCCAAACGATTTCCTTAGGAAACCCCAGATATTCACCAACTGCGCGCACCTCGTCTTTAAATAAATATCTTAAAGGTTCCACTAATTCGAAATCCATCTTTTCTGGTAGCCCTCCTACATTATGATGACTTTTAATTCTCTGAGCTTGGCTCCGATCTGGTGCGCTTGACTCAACGACATCTGGATAAATTGTCCCCTGAACAAGGAATTTTGGAGTTCCCAGTATTTTTGCTTCTTCTTCAAAGATGCGGATGAATAACTCTCCGATCACGCGACGTTTCTCTTCTGGTAAAACGATATTTTTTAGACCCTCCATAAATCGATCGACAGCATCAATGACGATCAATTCAATTCCTAATTGATTTTGTAGGACTCTTTTCACCTGAGATGCCTCATCTTTGCGCAACAAACCATTTTCAATAAAAATCGCCACCAATTGATCACCGACTGCTTTTTGAACCATGGCAGTTGCTACACTAGAATCTACGCCGCCACTTACCGCAGACAATACCAAATTATCCCCGACTTGAGCTTTAATTGATTGAATACCTGTATCAAGGATTGATTCGGTTGTCCAGTTAGGTGCTATTTTACAAATATCGATCGCAAATCGTCGCAGGATATCAAACCCTTTTGGAGTATGTTGAACTTCGGGGTGAAATTGGACCCCAAAGGTTTTTTTTTCGATATTACCCATAAAAGCGACTGGAGAATTTTCGCTATACCCCAGGCGTGTAAATCCTTCCGGTAGTACTTCGATTAGATCACCATGCGACATCCATACGGTTTGCTCTCCGGTTGGGATGAGAGGGTTCTCTTGAAATACATTTAGTTGAGCCGAGCCATATTCTCTATCTTTCGTTTTAACCACCACGCCATTAAAAGCTATTGCTAATGCTTGCATTCCATAGCAGATGCCTAAAATAGGAAGATTACTCTCAAGAACATAATCAGGTATTTGCGGTGCATTCTCCACGTAGACAGATAAAGGGCTACCCGATAGAATAAATCCTTTCGGTTTGAGAGCGAAGATGGTACCTGATTCGGTATTCCATGGAAATAATTCACAATAGACTTTTGCGGCTCGTAATCTGCGCGCGATGAGTTGAGTATATTGAGAACCAAAATCCAATATCGCGATCGAATCAATCATCTTTATATCATCCTTGATATTTTATTCTTCAAATTGAATATAATTGTCTCCCATGCTTTTTATGATTGCGAGTGACTCGATGGGAATATCTAGTTCTGCTAGCGCTTCTCGACCACCCTCAAAACCTTTTTCAATCAGGGTTCCTATCCCTACTAATTGTGCGCCGGCTGTTTTTGCAAGTCGCGCTAATCCTAGTATCGTTGCTCCGCTAGCTAAAAAATCGTCAATGATCAGAACGCGTTCACCGCTGGAGAGATACTCAGGAGAAATGATCAATTCCACCATGCGTCCTTTGGTATGCGATGGGGATAATGTCAGGTAAACCTGATCTGGCATGGTGATCGGTTTGTGTTTACGAGCATAAACAACCGGCAGACCCAAATATTTTCCTGTCATTAAAGCGGGCGCAATTCCAGAAATTTCGGCGGTTAGTACTTTTGTTGCGTGGACATCTTTAAATAATGTGGCAAATTCTTTTCCACATGCATCCATGAGGTTTGCATCAACCTGGTGATTTATGAATCCATCGACCTTTAGAATTCCATTTCCGATGTATTTTCCTTCTTCTAATATTCTCTTTTTCAATAATTGCATCTTATTCTCCAACGATCTATTGCGAATCGAAAGTTGATTCGTTTATGTCCTTTTTTATTGTAAATGTTCTCGTTCATCTTGACTAGTACTCTAGAGCGGGTTCTTCTATGATAGTTCTTTGAAAATTCTCCTTATGATGATAGGGTGTGTTAAAATTGATCTCGATGTTGGTATTAGCTTCAAATTCACCAAGACGAAGAGAATTGCTTTCTTTCATCGGTCTTCAGTTTACTGTTATGACCGCAAAGATTAATGAATCTGTATTGTTTGGTGAATCTCCTTCTTCCTATGTCAGCCGCCTTTCGAAAGAGAAAGCTGAAGCTGTCTCGAAACATATTCAGGATGATGACAATGATCTCTTAGTTATTGCCGCTGATACAGCTGTCGTTGACACAGCGAATCAAAATGATCCATCAAATCAGAATGGAGATGAAATTTTAGGCAAACCTACGGATTTTAAAGATGCAGAGAGGATCTTACGACGCTTGCGTAATCGTTCCCATCTGGTATTTACTGCGCTTACGGTTCAATCTCCAAATACTGGAAAGACTCATACAGAAGTGATTAAAAGCGAAGTGATGATGCGTAATTTTTCGGATGAGGAGATGCATTCTTATATTAACAGTGGAGACCCTTTGGATAAAGCAGGAGCTTACGCAATCCAACATCCAACCTTCAATCCGGTTACGAATTTCCATGACTGTTTTGCTAACGTAATGGGGTTACCGATTTGTCATTTGGCGCGTATATTAATGCAGTTCGATATCTATCCTAAAGTAGCTATTCATCAAGTTTGTCAGAGAACCCTGCACTATAATTGTCAGATCTATCAAAATATCTTTTCCCCAAAAAGTGAAAAATGGGATGAATAGAAAAAAATTCTTTTGGGCAATAATAGGATTGACCTTCTTAATTATTGGGACAACCGTGCGATGTGCACAAATCCCGGGTTATCCTTTGCAAGAAACGTCTTACCCCCTTCAAAGCACAGTGACTTCGGTCTTACTTGATCAAGAACAGACAGACCTCCCTGATGCAAAGGAGGTAACCCAAGCCTATCTTGATGCCTGGGTGCGCGACGAGTATTCAGCTATGTATAACTTGTTAACATCCGTAAGTAAAGCTGCCATCAGCGCAGATGAATTTGAAGACCATTACGCTGGGATCGCACTCGTTGCCGCGCTACATGATGTTTCCTATGAGATCCAATCTGTTTTGGTGAATCCAGATACTGCCCAAGTTAAATATCGCGTAACGCTTTCAAGTATGTTGGTGGGTGATATTTCTCGGGATACCTTGATGAATTTAAGCCTCGAAGATGGTCAATGGAGAGTGCAATGGGATGATATGTTGGTCATCCCTGAATTACAGGGTGGAAATTACTTGCTAATGGAACGTGGTAGTTATATCCCTTCCAGAGCGAATATTTACGATCGTTTTGGACGCGCCTTGGTGGCTCAATCTGATGCCATTGCGCTCGGCTTATATCCAGACCGAATCAATGACGAAGAAACCGATCAGTTGTTTAACGATTTATCAGAAATAATCGGCAGTAGGGTGGAAACTATTCGAAATCTAGTAGAGAGCGCTCCTGTAGGCGCAGATTGGTATATTCCTTTGGGGGAAGTATCAATCGAGGGCAATTCGTCCATGATAGAAAAACTATCCAATACACCTGGCGTTGGCGTTAGTTCCTATAAATCTCGTTATTATTTTGATGGAGGAATTGCCCCCCATGTCGTTGGTTATGTTAGCGCGATTCAACCAGAAGAAGTAGAAGAATATCAACGTCTCGGTTATCAACAGGATGAGAGAGTCGGTCGGATTGGATTGGAAAAGTGGGGTGAAAAATACTTAGCTGGTCAACGTGGCGGCGCTTTGTATGTGTTTAATGCCCAAGGAAAACCGGTCACACTATTAGCTGAGGCAGATGCGCAACCGTCACAAGCTATCTATACAACCTTAGATCGTGATTTTCAATTAGCTGCTCAAGAGGCTTTATCCTCATTCCGGGGTGCGATCGTTGTCTTGGAACGTGATAACGGTCGAGTGCTTGCTATGGTTTCATCTCCAGGATTCAATCCGAATGCTTTTGAACCAATCAATCTTAATAGTAAAAATTCCTTGTATGAGATCATTAGTGATCCGGATAACCCTCTTTTAAATCGAGCTACGCAAGGGCAATACCCTTTGGGCTCTGTCTTTAAGATAATTACCATGGCAGCCGCTTTGGAGAGTGAGGTATATTCACCAGATACAACTTATCAATGTGGGTATTTCTTTGAAGAGATCCCTGGCGTTCGTCTTCATGATTGGACCTACGATTCTTTCCTGCAAAATGGACATACTATTCCAAGCGGGTTATTAACACTAACACAAGGTTTGATGCGTTCTTGTAATCCGTTTTTCTGGCATATTGGATTGGACCTGTATACTCGAGATATGAAAACTGAAGTATCAACGATGTCTAGGAATTTTGGATTGGGTACTCTAACCGGCATAGAGGGATTAGAAGAGGAACCTGGCAATATACCAGATCCGACCAGTGAAATGGACGCGGTCAACATGGCAATCGGGCAAGGAGATATTCTGGTCACTCCTTTACAAGTGGCGAATTTTATTGCCGCGATTGGCAATGGTGGCAAAATCTATCTACCACAGGTTGTCGAGAAGATCGCTTCCCTTGATTCCACGCCGGTCTATGAGTTCGAGCCTAAGCTAATTGAGAAATTACCCCTTCATCCGAATAATCTCACCGCGATACAAGAGGCGCTGGTTGGGGTCATTCGGAATGAGGATCCGCGAGGGACAGCTTGGCATGTCTTTACAGGTTTGGATATCCCGATTGCGGGCAAGACCGGTACGGCGCAAACGAACACGAATTTACCCCATGCTTGGTTCGCAGGTTACACTTTTGCTGAACAAGAAGGTTATCCGGATATTGCTGTTGCTGTCTTGGTTGAGAATATTGGGGAGGGTTCCGATTATGCCGCTCCTATATTTAGACGAATTGTTGAAAACTATTTTAGCGGTCAACCTCAAAAATTGTATTGGTGGGAGTCCGAATTCAATATCACCGTTACGCCAACCATCAACAATCAAGAAACCCCTCAACCCACCCTCGGAGTGACATCTATTCCATGAAGAATACAGTCGATGGACTCGTGATCAGAACCCAATCAGGGTTCTATACAGTTCAAACAGAAAAAGGTCTTTTTACCTGTGAATTACGTGGGCGTTTGAAGAAAGGTCCTCGCAAAGGCGATATCCTTTCGATAGGGGATCGGGTTATTGTGACCGTGTTAGCAACGGAAAGAGGGATTATTGAAGAGATCAAGGAACGTAAGCGCATGTTTTCTCGATTAGCGCCAAATCCCCAAGGTGAATATCAGCAAATTCTGATCTCCAATCCAGACCAAGTAGTGATCGTTTTTGCTTGCGCCGATCCAGAACCGCGCTTGGGGATGTTGGATCGTTTTTTGGTGATCGCTGAAGAGCACGAGGTGCCTAGTTTGATCGTCGTGAATAAAACCGATTTAATTTCCGATCAACAAGCCAAGATATTTTTTGATGATTATCATAAGCTTGGTTATCCGCTCATTTACACTTCAGTGAGATCGCATCAAGGTTTAGATGAGTTGAGCAGAAGATTACATGGAAAGATTTCATTATTGACAGGACCATCAGGCGTTGGGAAGTCCAGTTTGTTGAATGCAATCCAACCCGGTTTGGGTTTGCAAGTCCGAGAAGTAAGTCAAGCGACAAGTAAAGGAACCCATACCACAGTTGTTCGCGAGCTGTTTCCATTGGAAGGTGGGGGATATGTCGCCGATACGCCGGGCTTAAAAGCATTAGCGTTATGGGATAT
>CAZJMV010000030.1:0-3363 GCA_964547225.1 uncultured Anaerolineaceae bacterium
CTGGATAGTAAACGCCCAGAGATCACAAGTGATAAGTTGGCATTCTATCGGAAATATCTCGATCCGGTCGTTCAGGTTTACAAGCAATTTGGGATTGAGGCAATGTTCAAACCTGTCAATGACATTATCGTTCAGAACCGAAAAATTTCCGGTAATGGAGCGGCTGAAATTGGCGATATGACCGTACTGGTTGGCAATTTCATCATCGATTTTAACTACAAGATGATGTCGAAGGTATTACGCGTTCCGGATGAAAAATTCCGAGATAAAGTGTATAAAACGTTGAGCGATAACCTGACAACCATGCTGCGTGAGACGGGCAGGAAACCAGAAACAAAGGCGCTGGCGGATGCGTTGGTCAAAGCCTATCAACCTTTGCTTGGCGAAATGACCTCGGCAACGCTCGATGATGCTTTGATTGAAAAGGCTGACGAGCTTTTCAAAGAAATGAATACGCCCGATTGGCTGTATGGAAACGATCGCCGCCGCCCGGATACCAGACAGGTGAAGATACGCGAAGAGGTATATGTCATTCAGAAGATGATGAAATTCCCGGGAGGATTGGTACGCATTAACGCCATCGCTGAAGCTGGAAAGTTGCGAGAAGTGCATATTTCTGGTGATTTCTTTATCTATCCTGCAGAGGCAATAGAAGAGTTAGAAGAAACACTGGAAGGTTCATCCGTCAATTTAGAGAATTTGAAGAGCATCATCCAGGATTTTTATATGCAACGCGATATTCACTCTCCAGGCATCCTCCCCGAACAATTTGCAGAGATGTTAACCGCGCAAGCTTAAGTCAATTCCTTAACCTGGTCACTCAGATAAGATTGCAAAAAATGGTAACTTGCTCCTAAAGCAGCGCTATTTTGGGTGACCAGACTCCCTTGTTGAATAAGACAATTATTACTGATCAAGACGGGTAGTTTAGAACGGATCTCATTTTCCAATTCCAAATATATAGATCTGGGCATGATGCTGATCAATCCACCAACCACGATCATATCTGGTTGAATGATATAGATAATATTGGCGATCCAAACCGATAAGATACGGATCAAATGCTGAATGATTTGATCACAAATCGGTTTACCTGAATCTGCACTTTTGATAATTAGGCGAAAACGTTCACGTAGATCTGTTATCTCGACGATATCCGCATAGAGGTGTCGCTCTTGGGGAGAAGTTTGCGTCAGTAATTGCTTAAAAAAGCGATTTACGCCTCGTACAGTTACGAGATCATCGATGATTTCCGTATCCATTGGATCACTAGTTTTTAATAGATGACTGGCGATCAATCCAGCATTACCAAGAGAACCTTTGTACAATTCACCCTTGATGAAGAGACTCATTTTGATGCCTTCATCAAAGCCAATATAAACGAGATTTTTTTCAAGTGGGGCATTGATATGTTGAAATTCAGCAAACGCCATACAGTCAATATCATTTGCGATTTGAACGGGTACTCCAGTCGAATCCGTTAATTGGCTGCAAATCGGAAAACTAACCCACGATGGAACGCGCCCTATTGAAATAATATCGCCTGAGGTTAGATCAATAAAACCAGGCGCGGCAATACCGACTCCAAGAATTTGTCGGGAAGGAAATACGGTTTGAATCTCTTCAACATAATCAACAATCGCAGCAATCGCCTCTGTTGGGGAGGGTGCGATGTTTTGGAATTCTTGGGATATATGTTGTGTTTCACCATTTAGATCTGTTGCGATCAAACGGATGCCTGGTAATTGCAGATGAACTCCGATAATGAGAAAGTAACTCTCATCGATACCATAAAGCATGGCAGGACGTCCGCCATTGGCTTCAGCCTGACCAACATTACGTATCCAACGAGATTCAGACAACGCTTTAATGGCGCGATTTAGCGTGGGTAAGCTGACCTGGGTTGCAGTTTGCATATCAGCAAGCGACATTGGGAACTTGAGTAAATTTCGAACGATTGTTTGCCGTAAAGACATCATCAATCACCTTAATTGAGTATTGACAAGACTTTTATAAATGCTATAATAAAAGTAATTATAATACTATTTTATTATTTTTGCGACCGATTTTCACCTTTCCAATTGAAATCTTGGTTGGGTTGAAAAGATAAACAGAATAGAGCCAACACGACCAGTCAATCTTAATCCGTTCTAGTAGGAACGCAACAAATGATCATACCACAAATTTCATATATATTTACTCAAACTGCATGGAATACTTCCCATGAATGAAAAAACATTGAATGGATATGAAGGTTTGAACGTATACTACGGTGATATTCATAATCATTGTGGTCAGAGTTATGGTCAGGGGACATTAGAAGAGGCAATCAAAAATGCCCGTATGCAGCTCGATTTCACCAGCATCACCATTCATGCCGTTTGGCATGACTTACCCATCGATGACCCAAAGTTGGCTTATTTGATCGATTACCATCAAATAGGTTTTGAGAAAGCATCCAAGAATTGGGATTCTTACCTCAAGACTATCGAAGCGGAAAATGAAGAAGGGCGTTTCATCACCTTCCCAAGCTTCGAATGGCATTCCAGAGCTTATGGAGATTATTGTATCTACTACCAAGATGGCATAGACTGCCCGATCTTATCCTCCGAAAATTTACCGAAATTAAGACAGGATATTGAAGCGCTCAATCGACCGGTTTTTTTAATTCCACACCATATCGCATACAAACTGGGTTGGCGGGGAATCAATTGGGAGACATTCTCTGAGCAATATTCACCCATCGTGGAAATATTCTCTTTTCATGGTTTGTCGGAAAGCAGTGAGGGACCTTACCCTTATTATCATTCCATGGGTCCACGCAGTTATCAGAACAGCGCGCAATATGGCTGGCAACAGGGGTATCGATTCGGCGTGATTGGATCAACTGATCATCACAATGCCTTTCCGGGAAGTTATGGTTCTGGGCGATTAGGTGTATGGGCTGAATCATTAACACGCGCTGGAATTTGGGATGCAATTCAAAACCGACGCACCTACGCCTTAACCGGTGATCGTATCGAATTAGCGTTTTCGATTAATGATTGTACGATGGGCAGCACCTGTCCCCCGAATAAAGACCGTCAAATAAAGGCATCTGTAACGGGCGGCGATGCAATCGATTATATCGAAGTCCTGCACAATAACCGTGTGATCCATCGCGAGGACGTCCTTTTTAAACCCAAGCAAGAAGATCAGCTATTTAAAGTGTATGTAGAGCTTGGTTGGGGAGAAGAAATCTCATTCACCCCCTGGGAGGCTGACATCCAAATTATTGGTGGAAGACTGAAGGAAGTCGAACCACGTTTCAGAGGCTATCTTCCTAGCGATGTACCTAAGGATGATATTTTCGCTTATTCCGAA
>CAZJMV010000031.1:0-3247 GCA_964547225.1 uncultured Anaerolineaceae bacterium
CAATATGCTGATCTTTCAGATTATTTCTATATTTGGCTAAGAAAAATGTTAAGCGATTATTATCCAGATTTATTTAACACCATGCTTGTACCAAAATCATCTGAAATTGTAGCATCACCCTATAGATTAGATGGAAATATGGATGAGGCAAAGATTTTCTTTGAAAAAAAACTCACAAGCGTGTTTGCACATTTATATCAAAGGAGTGATCATCATTTTCCAATAAGCATATATTATGCTTTTAAACAATCAGAAGAAATTTCTTCTTCAAATGACAAATATCAAGAGGAATTATCAAGTCATTCATCTACTGGTTGGGAGACAATACTAGACGCATTAATTAGTAATAAATTCCAAATAACAGGAAGCTGGCCAGTAAGAACAGAGTATACTGGTAATTTAAAAAAGAAAACAAGTTCTCTCGCTTCATCAATTGTACTTGTATGTCGAAGACGTTCTGAAAATGCCAAATCAATTACAAATAGAGAGTTTGAATCAGAGTTGAAAAGTAAACTACCAACATCAATCAAAAATCTTCAACAAGGTAGCATAGCCCCCGTGGATTTACCTCAAGCTGCTATTGGTCCTGGTATTGCAATATTCACAAATTATGATCAAGTTTTAGAAGCAGATGGTTCCAGTGTTTCGGTTAGAAAAGCACTAATTAAAATCAATGAGACTCTAGACCAATTTCTATCTGAATATGATGTTGAAATCGATTCATTCACAAGCTGGGCGATGGCGTGGTATGAGCAGTACGGCTTCAACGAGGGTCCTTACGGCGTGTCGGAAACGCTCAGCAAAGCCAAGAATATCAGCATAGAAGGATTAGTAGAGGCGGGCATTCTGCAGGCGCGCGCCGGCAAGGTGCGATTGCTGAAGAGGGATGAGCTTCCCGAGGATTGGGACCCGCAGCAAGACAAACGTTTGACCACCTGGGAAGCCGTGCAGCATTTGATCCGCAGGTTGGATGAGAGCGGTGAGTCTGCCGCAGCAATGTTGCTGTCAAAGTTAGGTGGGCATGCTGAAACGGCGCGCGACCTAGCCTATCGCCTGTATACCATCTGCGAGCGCAAAGGCTGGGCGCAGGATGCCCTGGGCTATAATATGCTCGTCGTAGCGTATCCCAGATTAAAGGAACTGGCGAGACGCAAACCAGAAGCAGATCAAGGGCAGTTGTTGTGAGGAGGTTTAACCACTAATAACACTAATCTTCACCAATCTTTTTTTATCACTTCATGACAGGATCGAAAAATAGTTAAGATTTATAAATTCGTGTTTATTCGTGTACATTCGTGGTTAAATTTGAAAGGAGAGGATCATGGAACTGCTTTACAAAGAAGAAGTCTACCAGATCGTAGGCGCAGCCATGGAAGTCTACAACCATCTCGGCAGCGGTTTCCTGGAAGGCGTCTATCAAGATGCGCTAGCCGTTGAATTCGGCATCCGAGAAATTCCATTCAAGGAACAAGTTACCTTCCAAATCTTCTATAAAAACAACCCATTACGACATCAATATGTCGCTGACATGGTATTATTTGATGAGATTATTATTGAATTGAAAGCCATCTCAAGACTGGGCGCGAATGAGGATGCTCAACTGCTGAATTATCTGAAAGCCAGTGGACTGAGATTGGGATTATTGATCAATTTTGGATCCGTTGGGAAACTGGAATGGAAGAGACTTGTAAAGTGAGGAATTGAACCACGAATTACACCAATGCACACGAATATTTTTAACAACAAAAAAAGATTTGTGAAGATTAGTGTTATTCGTGGTTTATTGAAGACTTGTGAAATAAAAACTTCAACCACGAATTACACGAATGTACACGAATATTTTTAACAACAAAAAAAGATTAGTGAAGATTAGTGCTATTCGTGGTTTATTAAAGACTTGTGAAATGAAAACTTCAACCACGAATTACACGAATGCACACGAATATTTTTAACAACAAAAAAAGATTAGTGAAGATTAGTGTTATTCGTGGTTTATTAAAGATTAGTGAAGATTAGTGCTATTCGTGGTTACTATTTTTGTGCTATTCGTGGTTAAATAAAATAGGAGAGCGGAAATTATGGCAAAGAGCAATGTAGAGATCATCAGAGTCGGATTAGATATTGTCTTAAATGGATTGCGTCCTTATGTCCTGCGAGAATTAAAAAACCACTACGGCGCGCAATGGTGGGAACTAGCGATTGGCGATTCCCTACGAGGAGTAGTCGCCAAAGCCAGCCGCTGGGCGCAAATGTCGGATGACGAACGATTCGCTTTATTAGATATCCAAGCAATCTTGTCGATCATGAATAGTTGCTGGAACGACGTCTTTCAAAGTGAATTGGGATACACCGGTCGCAGCTACGTCAGTGAACTTCGTGAAGTGCGCAACAGTTGGGCGCATCAGCGCGCCTTTACCTCCGAAGATACCTATCGCGCCCTAGACACCATGCAGCGCTTACTGGGGATGACAGGCGGAGAAGGTCAAGAAGAACTCAAGAAACTCAACCAGGATCTGTTGCGGCAGCGCTTTGAGACAGAGACCAAAAAGGAGATCAAGAAAAGCACCGCCGTCACGCAGACCGGAGCTTTGAACGGTTTCAAACCCTGGCGACAGGTGGTAACCCCGCATCCAGACGTCGCTTCGGGACGCTATCAGCAAGCTGAATTTGCAGCCGACCTCTTCCAGGTCATCACTGGCAAAGCGGAATCGGAATACGGCGACGCCAGAGAATTCTTCAGCCGCACCTACCTGACCGAGGGGTTGATCCGCCTGCTCTCGCGGGCTTGGGAACGTCTGCTGGGCAAAGGCGGCGACCCGGTTGTCGAGCTGCAGACCAACTTCGGCGGCGGCAAGACACACTCCATGCTAGCGCTCTACCATCTGTTTGGCGGAGGCTCAGGAATAAAGGAAATCACTGGGCTAGAACTATTAATCCCCGAAGCGATTAAGGATCAGAATAAAATTTTATTACCGGTAGCCAATCGGGCGGTATTGGTGGGAACACAAATCAGCCCCGCAGAAGCGCGTAAAAAACCCGACGGCACAATCATTAAAACCCTTTGGGGAGAAATGGCGTGGCAGTTAGGCGATGCCGCTGAAGGAGAGGGCGTGGAGGCATATGCACTGGTTGCCGAAGAAGATAACCAAGGCATCAGTCCAGGATCAGAGAAATTGACCATCCTTTTTGAAACTTACGCACCTGCTCTGATATTGATCGATGAATGGGTCGCTTACGCCCGTCAAAT
>CAZJMV010000032.1:0-15315 GCA_964547225.1 uncultured Anaerolineaceae bacterium
TAGTAGCTCTAGTTGTCTACAGTTATTTTTCGGATTTTTTGATCCCTTTCACGTTCTGCTTTCTATTATGCTTGTATGAGGTTCATTTACTCTTGCTCGGGTGGTGCCAAGTGAAATTGGTGATCATGTTTTTAATGCCCATAGTTGCTGAAACTTCTCAGTATTCCAGCGTACCAATACTGGGAGCTACCTTCGATTCGCTTGACTAATTTATGTACGGAATGGGAGTATTGATGGCTGCGTTTGTTGATGTACAATTATTTTCGAGAGTGTTTGATTTCTGGATGATGGAGAAAGCGGATGCAAGATTTGATCAGAAGAATTGAACAGACGGCTGCGGAGACGGAATTCTGGGGTGTCGTTTCGCTGTTTAAAGAAAATGACATGGTATATAGTAAAGGTTTTGGATATCGTGATGTAAAAAACAAGCTGCTCAATACAACCAGAACACGCTTTGGCATCGCCTCAGGAACCAAAGTCTTTACTGCCCTGGGAATCGGTGTGCTGATCGACCAGGGATTGATGACTTTGAATACGACAATGTCAGAATTAAGTCCAGAATATACGGGTTTTATCGATGAACACGCCACGATCCTGCATCTGCTGACGCATACTTCAGGTATTTTCGACTATTATGACGAAGAAATCGAAGAGGATTTTGAAAACTTTTCGGTAGGAATACCCTGGTATGAACTAGAAACGCCAATGGATTATTATCCATTGTTTCAAGGCAAAGCGATGAAGTTTCACCCTGGTGAGCGATTCTCCTATTCCAATGGCGGTTATGTCTTTCTGGGTATGCTGATCGAGAAGCTGACTGGCAGGCTCTATCGCGATTTTATTCGTGAACATGTTCTGCAAGCCGCTAATATGCAATGCTCTGGTTTTTTTGCGTTCAATGATTTGCCTGAAAACACAGCTAATGGCTATTTTGAGGACCGCAAAACGACGAATATCTATCAACTTCCGATAAGGGGTAGCGGAGATGGCGGTATGTACACCACGACAGATGATCTGAGGTCTTTTTGGGATAATCTTCTTTCGAACCGCATCCTTTCTGAAGAACTTACGAAAACATATTTAAGCACTCGTGCAAGCATCAATGACCGTATGGGATATGGCTGCGGTATCTATAAGAGGCTCGATGACAGCATGTTTTCGATTGAGGGCAGCGATGCTGGCGTTGGATTTGATTCCAGGTATATCTTGAAGAGTAAAATGACCATCAACATTTTTTCCAATATCACAGACGGAGAGAGCGACTTGAGAAAGGTGATCATGGATAACTTTTAGGAAATCATCTCTCTAGGAAACTGATAAATTCTAATCCTATCTGATTCTATACCAGATTTTCTTTAGTGCTCGTTTTCATATTCCATCCTATCGCTTTGTTTTTATGTAATTTCTTTGAAAGTATGTAAGTGTAAAAAAAAGTTCATGGCTAGCATCAAGTATTCTTTGTTCAACCTAAAAATTTTCCAGGTTATTGTAAGAAATATAATAAATGTTTCAGTTTTTTCTTAAATCAATCTTTGATGTCACTTAAGGGGATTTTTTACATCTAATAGAAGTGAAGTTAATACTCCTCTCATATTGGTGTTTAATATTCGAACAAATTTGTCGCTATCTATAAAACCTGTAAAATTTTTACCAAAACGAAATAATAATAATGTTATAATCCTTCAAATGGTTTTATCCCAATTATTTGGATAATCATAAAAATCATAAGGAGAAGAATTATGAAATCAAGAAGATATATAAGATTGTTCCTGTTCGTGTCTATTTTGTTCGTCTTTCTATTGAGCGCTTGTGCGCCTAAAGCAGCCGAGCAAGAAGGAGCTTCTGCTGGGGGACTTGGTGGGAAGACACTGATCGTAGCTCATGATGTCAATTTCCCGCCCTTTGAATTCCTGCAGGATGATAAATACACAGGGTTTGATCTGGACCTGCTTGCTGCTATTGCGGAAAAAGCGAATTTTAAAACAGATTTGCGCCCTATGGATTTCAATGGAATTATTCCGGCTTTACAAGCTGAACAAGTTGATTTAGCGATTGCCGCTATGACGATTAAACCAGAGCGCGAAGAAGTGATCGATTTCTCTATCCCATATTTCAAAACCGGTATTGTCATCGCAGTCAAACCTGAAACCGAAGATATCGTCACTACAGAAGACCTAAAGGGTAAAACAGTGGCTGTGAAAATCGCCGCTTCCGGTGAATCATTGATCCGTGAACTTCCCTTTGCGGATGAGATTGAAATCATCACTTTTGACAGCAATAATGACACCTACTTGGCGGTTCAAACTGGCGCAGCGGATGCAACGGTTAATGATCTTTCTACCTTGCAGTACTATATTTCTACAGAAGGACAGGACAAATTAAAGACGGTGGGTGATTTACTGACCGGTGATGATTACGGTATTTCAGTACCCTCTGGTCACACTGAAACCTTAGAAGCTGTCAATAACGCCTTGCTGGAATTGGCAAAAGACGGTACTTATACAGAAATTTATAAAAAGTGGTTTGGAGAAGAACCGGTTACCATCCCTGGTGAATTTTAAAATTTGAGAATATGTAGTTGGTAATGGAATAAAGCAGCTTAAATCCCACTATGGAAATGAGCTGCTTTATTTTTAATAAATGAAAAGAAATCTTAATAATTTGCCCTCTTTTTATTGGGTTTTATAAATTATCGGAGCAAAATATGTTTGATAATCTATTGCAAATAGCGATTCAATATTTACCTAGGTTGCTTGGTGGTGCGCTTGAAACTTTAAAGATCACGTCCATTGGTGTGAGTTTAGGTTTTATTCTGGGATTGTTTATCGGTTTTGGTAGAGCCTATAAAATTCCCTTGATCACGCAGATAGGGCAGGGATATGTGTTTATTATTCGTGGAACGCCACTCTTGGTGCAAATATTTTTCATCTTCTTTGGTTTACCAAGCCTGACTGGAAATGCAATTCCTCCATTGGTTGCTGGTATTGCAGCGATCACGATCAATTCAGGGGCTTATTTTTCCGAAATTATTCGTGGTGCAGTCCAATCGATTCATAAGAGCCAGGTTGAAGCTGGACGTTCTCTGGGATTGGGTTTTTTTAAGACGATGCGTTTTGTGATTTGGCCGCAAGCTTTTATAACCGCTTTGCCATCATTAGGAAATCAGTTTATTATTAGTTTAAAAGATACCTCTTTGATGGCTGTGATCAGTGTTGAAGAATTAACCCGAAATGGGCAAATCATCATCGCAGCGACTTTTCGGGCTTTCCAAATCTGGTTATTGGTGGCAATCATTTATTTGGTGATGACCGGCACGCTCTCAACCATCTTGGATTCGATCGAAAAGAAACTCAGTCGTTATCGCTATGCATAACGGAACATTGGAGTCATAGAATGGAAAATGAACCTATCATTCAATTGAGAAATATTCACAAACATTTTGGTGATTTACATGTACTAAAGGGGATTGATTTGGATGTTTATCCGGGAGAGGTATTAGTTATTATTGGACCTTCAGGATGCGGCAAATCGACTATGTTACGCTGTATTAATTTATTGGAAAAACCGGATAAGGGCGAGCTCATCTTCGAGGGTAAAAATATCTTAGAACGTGGCACCGACATTAACCAGGTCAGACAACATTTAGGGATCGTATTTCAGAGCTATAACCTCTTCCCACATATGACTGTAATCAAAAACGTCATGTTAGGTCCTAAAGAATCATTAGGTTTATCTGAGGCAAATGCTAAAGATATCGCTGAAAAACAACTTGACCATGTCGGTTTATTGGAAAAAGCAAATGTTTTCCCCGTGCAACTTTCCGGCGGTCAGCAGCAGCGTGTTGCCATTGCGAGGGCTTTGGCGATGGAACCGCGCGCTTTATTGCTCGACGAGGTCACTTCAGCCTTAGACCCTGAAACGATTGGTGAAGTTCTAACCGTCATGAAGAACCTTGCTGCGGAAGGAAAAACGATGGTGGTTGTGTCGCATGAGATGGGATTTGCTCGAGAGGTCGCTGATCGTATAGTCTTTGTGGATGGTGGGCAAATTCTTGAAGAAGGACCACCAGCTCAAATCTTTGATAATCCAAAAAGCGAAAGAACTCGACGATTCATTTCGATGATCCTGTAATTTGGGTTTAATCTCATTATTTTCGCTTTAAATTCTTTTTGATTTGAAGTTCATTTATTTTTGGTTTACTGCTAATCACTGTAATCTAAAAAATGGGAGCAGTGGTAAAGCAGGAAAAAGCTTTATTTGTGCGCTTGATCTGCACGTGTTTTCGTGAACCACTGTTTTGTGTGTAGAAAAATGGAAAAACAAAATATTACCTTGTCGATTCGCAAAGACGTTTTACGAAAAATAAAAATCATGGCTGCAGAACAAAACAGTTCAATCTCTGCTATTTTAACCAATCAATTAGAAGAGATTATTTCGCGAGCGGAAGGAACTCAATCAGCAAAAACCGAACATCTACGCTTACTCCAACAAGAAACAAATTTGGGAACAAGAGGGTTGATTGATTGGTCTCGAGATGATTTACATGAGCGATAGAATATTTGTGGATACCAATATTCTAATTGACGCGCATGATATTTCTGCAGGGTTCAAGCACCGCATTGCTAAAGATCTCCTTGTTGAACTTTGGGAGAATGGTCAAGGTTGTCTAAGCAATCAGGTTTTACAGGAATTCTTTGTAACGGTTACTCGAAAAGTATCTAATCCTTTGGAAGTCCCTTTAGCTAAAAAGGTGATTACAAGTTTATCTCACTGGACTTTACATGAACCGAGAAAAGATGATGTGCTAATCGCAATAGATCTTCGCCAACGTTACTTAATTTCTTTTTGGGATGCAATGATGATTAACAGTGCTCAACAATTAAAATGTGATATCCTTTGGTCAGAAGATCTCAATCCGGGGCATTTACTTGGGAATATTAAATTAGTAAATCCATTTCAATAAGTCTGTTGTGTTGATTGTTGGTAATAATAAAAAAAAGGATAAGCTACACAGGATTCGAAAATCTATCTTTCCGTAACATTTTGCCTCATTATATTGATTCTCGATAATTATCCTTTTTTAAAATATTAGATTTAGAATGATCAATGGAGGTAGTATGGCTAAAGAAAAACAAGCTAATAAGTTTCAGCGAGCTGGATATTGGTTGAAGTGCCCGATCTGTGATCATGATACGTTTTGGCACCGCGAAGCGCAGCTAAATACGCGTGTGATGACTTTTTTGGATTTTGATTGGATGAATCCCAAGGGGGATTGTTATATTTGTGAACATTGTCGCCATATCTTATGGTTCTATGGCGAGGATGAGAAGCCATAATTTTCATATGCTCATTGCATTTAATTGACTTTTAAAAATAAAGTGGCTATACTGATATACAGATAAACGGAATTTCAGGAGAGAAAAAATGAAATCTTCTTATCAACTTCAGATTGGACGCCGAGGAGTGATTACCTTCCCTAAAGAGTTACGTGATCAAAAGAATATCACTGACGGTGAAGTTTTTACGCTAATTTAACTGTCCGATGATATTTTTATTCTCAGCCGGCAACGGTCGCGATTTGATGCAATTGCTGATCAATTAGCAAAGGAATGGGAAGATTCTGGTGAATCATTAGAGACCATGTTGTCTTCCTTAAAGGAAGTCCGAGCTGAATATCATGAAAAAAAAGTATCGGATCTTTCTTGATACAAGTGTTATTATTGCTGCGGTAATTTCGAAAAAAGGGGGGGCTCGAAAGTTATCTTAATTGGAATACTTATAGTAAATTCGCTACCTACACCAACTTCGCTTTTTACCTGAATTTCTCCTCCGTGTGCCTTGACGATCGATTGTGCAATCGCTAACCCAAGCCCGGTCTCCCCATTCTTGTTTGAGCGGGCGTTATCACCACGATAAAAGCGGTTAAAAATATTTTGGATTGTTTCTGGAGGAATCCCCTCTCCGGTATCGATAACATGCAGAGAGACATTCTTTTCATCGTGTGAGGAGACTAGTGTGATCATTCCTCCTTCAGGCGTATATTCGATTGCGTTGGTAACAAGATTACCAATTGCTTGGATCATTCGTTCGACGTCGATAAAGATCGTAGGGCAATTTTCTTCTAGCTCAAGGTTAAGATCGATACCTTTCGAAGACGTTGTGTGCTGATAGCTTGATTTGATACGTTGAAGAAGATCATTTGGGTGAATTATTTGTTGTTGTAATTTTAATTCCCCAGCGTCTGCGAGTGATAAGGTGCGCAAATCACTTACGAGACGTTGCAAGATTTGCACTTCGTTGTGTAAAGTCTCGAAGCGTTCTGGGCTGGGTTTAAGGACTCCATCCCGTAATGCTTCGATATACCCAGCAATTACTGTTAAAGGAGTTCGTAGATCATGGGCGATATCGGCTGTCATTTGTTGACGCGCTTGAATTGCGCGCCCTAAATCACGGCTCATCTGGTTGAATGATTCTGCCAACTGTCCCAATTCGTCCTTTGAGCGTACAGGAACACGTTGTTGTAGGTTTCCTTTTGACATTTCTTGGATTGCATGGGTCAATTCACTGATTGGGTGTGTCAGAGACTGTCCGAAAAATATTGCCATAAGAACTGCCACAAGCATGGCAACGAACGCTGCCCGAATTGAGGTTTGATCAATCCTGCGTAAGTATTGTTCATCACGTTTATCTATAAAGGGCATATCACCGGTTATGATGACTACTCCGATTAGTTCATTATTGTATTCAATGATAGTACCCCTGGAGATCTCTTTTTTTTGTAATTGTTTACCAAGCTGATGATCACCGGAGGGGAAAACCACGATGCCGTTATGATCTACAAGCGTAAAAATATTTGGAATAGGCATCCGTTGGTTGATCGGCAAAGTGTTTCCATTTGATGGGAAGGGATTCTCTAGCCACCGGGGTATTCTTGTGTTCCAATTTGATGCTTTAGAAAAACCTTGGACTGTCCCATAAGTATCATAGAAAACGATTACTCGCTGAACAAACTCATCTAGGGTCCTATTAACAACAAGCTGTTCGAATTCCTTCACAGTGGAAAGGCGCGCAAAGACGGCTCCAAATACTGCAACGGATAGACTAACCAGCAGGAATGCCAGGGTGAATTTGAGCGTTAGAGATCGCACCACGATTTACCTTGTCTCTGCTCTAAATCGGTAGCCAATTCCGAATACGGTTTCGATATATGATGGATTGCTTGGATCGGGTTCAATCTTAGCTCGTAGATTTCGAACATGAACATCGATGGTACGTTTTGCTCCTTCAAAGCTTGTTCCTTGTAATTCTTCTAACAAGTTTGATCTTGAAAATACTCGTCCTGGTTTGGTCATTAATATAGCTAATAAATCAAACTCTGAAGGGGTTAGTTCAACTGGTCTTTCTTGAACGGTTACGATATGACTACTTTTATCTAAAGTAATATCTGATACTCGCAGGATTTCTGGTGACTTAATATCACGATTTGTTCGTCGTAAAACAGCTCGGATACGGGCAACCAATTCTCTCATTCCAAATGGTTTCGTCACATAATCATCTGCGCCTAGTTCTAGCCCTAGTACTTTATCCGATTCCTCTAATTTAGCTGTGACTAAAATGATCGGGATTTCGCTTTCCTTGCGAAAGGCGCGTGTAAATTCATATCCGCTCATTTCCGGCATCATGATATCTAGTAAAATGAGGTCAGGTTTTTCATAGCGTGCGACAAACAAAGCTTCGCGACCATCTGCTGCGGAAACAACTCGAAAGCCTTCCTCAGTTAAATATTCCCGTAGTAAAGTCCTTACATTTGCTTTATCATCTACGACCAGAATCGTCTTTGCCATAAATTGCGCCTCAATGGGGTTATGAAATTTTTAATCGGTTGTTTTTTTAGAATTATACTGGATTTCTTTGTTCATCATTGCTTCCTCATTAATATCATCATTAAAAGTACTTGATTGATGAGATTAGTCTGAACCTAATTTAATCTTCTTATTCATAACTGGTCAAATTCTTGCAACTAAATATATGGAAAGTGATTGGTTGTTTGTATTAATTTCTGGAAGAATAATCACTGATCTGAATTTGTTATTCAACATATCAGAAAATTGTTTAGGATTTGTTTAGAATTGTTAGGGATCTCGTAAACATATATTGAGGCATGGAGAATTGGCAGAATATAGATGCAGAGATAAGTATTTGAGGAGAAAATCAATCCAAATTTGCCAATATGGTAGAATCTTGATGGGATTTGTCCTATGAATATGAGCGCCCGGAAACTTAAAATACGGTTAGGCTTATTGTGTGCAGGATTATTGATTGCAATGAATCTGGGATGTTCCCGTACTACATCTTCTGATGTGATTTCCTATTGGAGCGTCTCGGGATTGAGTTCACCTACTGAAAGCGTTCCAAGCGTTCAACCAACACTTGCTATGTGGGGTGTTCCGGTTAATCGAGAGCCAGGAGATGCTCTAATTTCACCCACTCCTGATATACCTCACTCGCTCCCGGAAATTCGATCAGATGATGATGAGTATATCGTGCAATTCGGAGATAATCTAGTGGATATTGCCAATCGTTTCGGTGTCAGCGTAGATCATATATTGTCTCAAAATGAGTTAGTGGATCCGAATGTATTGGAAATTGGGCAATTATTACGTATTCCAGCGCCACAACTTGGTGAAAAAGGACCGGGATATAAAATAATACCTGATTCGGAATTGGTTAACGGTCCCTTGAACATTCTCTTTGATATCGAGGAATTCGTCAAAGCACAACAAGGATTTCTGAGCAGCTACAGGGAAGAAGTTGATGAAGAGTCTCTGAGTGGAGCTCAGATTGTAGAACGTGTCGCTTATGAGTATTCAGTCAATCAACGTTTGTTATTAGCGGTGTTGGAATACCAAAGCAGCTGGTTATCCACCACCACGCCTAAAAAGGAAACCTTAGAATATCCAATTGGGTTCGAAGCCCCATTGTATAAGGGTTTATATCGTCAGTTGTCTTGGGCTGCAAACAACTTGAATAGAGGTTATTATCTCTGGCGTGTCAACGGTGTTTCTACATGGATATTAGCGGATAATTGCATTGTGCCTGTTGATGCTACGATTAACGCTGGTACAGCCGGTGTTCAGCAGATGTTTGCACTGCTCTATAACCGTTTGGATTGGGAAAGAGCGGTTGGCGAGGATGGGTTATTCGCAACCTATAAAGCATTATTCGGTTATCCCTTTGATTATGCAATTAATCCCTTAGTACCAGATGATTTGGAACAACCTATACTGCATTTACCTTTTGCGACTGGCGAGGTATGGTCATTTACGGGCGGACCGCATGGCGCTTGGGGTGATGGTTCTGCATGGGGAGCTTTGGATTTCGCGCCTCCTGGAGATGCGGTCGGTTGTGTGGTTAGTGATGATTGGGTGCTTGCGATCGTAGATGGATTAGTGACACGATCAGGCTATGGGGCTGTCATTCAAGATTTAGATGGGGATGGTTTTGAGCAAACCGGTTGGGTGATTCTATATATGCATATTGAAACCCGAGATCGAGTTCCAGTAGGTACAACCTTAAAGGCTGGCGATCGAGTTGGTCATCCATCCTGTGAAGGTGGTCAATCTAGTGGTACACATGTCCACATAGCAAGACGGTATAATGGGGAGTGGATTCCAGCCGACCAAGAGATACCTTTTGTGCTGGATGGTTGGGTATCAAGGGGTGCGGGGATACAGTATGATGGATTTCTAGAACGTGATGGGGTTGTCTTAGAAGCATATGCTGGTAATTCCCCAGAGAATCAGGTCTATCGGTGAAATAATGATGATAGAATTATTTCAAAAATTAGGAAAATTGCTTGTCTTGATGCTAATCACGAGTTCTTGCGCATCGGAGCCAAGTTATTTTATTCCTCCCAGTTCTCCTCCTACGCAAGCTGTTGCGATAGAAGTATTATCACCGCCGGTGAAAGATCCCGTCCCCTCATCACTTTTACCAACAATGGAAGAAGTCGTTCCTACGGAAATGAACCCACTGCCGATGCTAACGCCAACTATTGAAATGACTAGTACGGAGATAAGTGAAAGTGTCCCAATTGGAAGTGGCATTTCGATGGATGTTTTGCCAACCCTTCAGGAACCAACCCTAGTGAGTGAAACTCAGATACCGCAAGTTTCACCTACCCCAGCTTCAGAGGTATTTACGGTTAATACAGCGCCAATCCTTTATTATGCGCAAGCCGCGGACACATTGCCAGCGGTGGCGGTTCGTTTTGGTGTTTCACCTGATGATATAAAGTCCTCTGAACCAATTCCGGAAACTGAATTTATTAATCCTGGTCAACTGCTCATTATTCCACGTAAGTTAACCAATACAACTTCGAGCGAACATCTTATTCCAGATAGTGAGGTTGTGAACTCGCCATCTGCAGTCAACTTTGATGCTGTAAGTTATGCTGATCAGGCTGGTGGGCATTTGAGTACTTATGAGGAATGGCATCGAAGCACAGGTATGAAATCGGGCGCTGAAATTGTGATGCGTGTGGCGATTGAAAATTCAATCAATCCACGCTTATTATTAGCCTTATTAGAATATCATACCCAATTGGTGACCGGTCAGCCGAGATCTCCTGATGATATCGATTATCCGATGGGATATAAAGTACCCAGTAAAAAACTGCTCTACAATCAACTTGTTTGGACGGTTAATCAATTATCGGTTGGGTATTATGCCTATCGGGAAGGCAGATTGACCGAAGTGGTTTTCAAAGATGGAATCTCAGCACGTTTAGCTCCAGATCTAAATGCTGGCACAGCTGCGCTGCAATATTATTTTGCACAACTCTATAACAGTCAAGAATGGTTGGACGCAATCAATACAGATTACGGATTCCCGGCGTTGCATATGGCGATGTTTGGCGATCCCTGGAAACGTTCGCATGGCGTTGAACCTCTATTCCCAGCAGGTATTCAACAGCCAATGTTGATCCTTCCCTTTATGCGAAATTGGACTTGGGCTTTTACAGGTGGTCCCCATGGCGCCTGGGAGAGAGAAGGAGCTTATGCTGCTTTAGATTTTGCTCCTGGATCGACAGAGGCGGGTTGTGTAGAATCGAGAGCATGGGCTACAGCCGCTGCCGCAGGGCTTGTGGTTCGTACCGGTCCCGGCTTGGTGGTGATTGATCTCGATGGAGATGGACATGAACAAACGGGTTGGGTTCTGGTATACTTGCATATCGCCGAAAAGGAACGTGTCCCAGAGGGGAGCTGGGTAGCGACTGGTGATCCAATTGGGCATCCATCCTGTGAAGGCGGTTATTCTACAGGTACACATATTCATATTGCACGCAAATATAATGGTGAATGGGTGCCTGCGGATGGTCCTTTACCATTCAACCTAGGAGGTTGGATTGCTCATGCGGACGAAAGAGCTTATAAAGGTACTCTAACCAGGGATGGGGTTACCGTTACAGCTTGTACTTGTAGCAGCGCTGCAACTTTTATAACCCGTACGGATAAAGACCCGTAATTCCTGTATAAATGATGAAATTTGTTTATTCCTTGCGATTAATCATTGGCAAATGGGTGGTTTTTCTATCCATAATAGCTGTGTTATTGAGTGGTTGTAAATCTAACACCACATCCAATTCTATTGAGCGCGCAATTCCTCCGTTATTGCTCGAACCAAATAAACAAGAAATCAACCAAACCTTCGATGATCCTGTAGAACTCGATTCGCTCAAAACATCTGATCTTGCGACGACTACACCGCCGTATCCCACTCGTCCTCGCTATTCACCTGGGGAATTGGTTGATTATGTGGCTCAAACAGGCGATACACTCCCAGGTTTAGCGATTCGTTTCAATACAAGCGTTGAGGAAATTTTAGAGGCAAATCCATTTATCCCTGAATTAACCACCACAATGCCACCTGGAATGCCGATGAAAATCCCCATCTATCACATCCCGCTGTGGGGATCACCTTATCAGATATTGCCAGATAGTCTATTTGTGAATGGACCTGCTCAGGTGGATTTTGATATTGCCTATTATATCGATTCACAACCTGGTTGGTTGAAGGATTATGAAACTTATGTGGCAGATGAAACTCGCACTGGCGCCGAGGTCGTTGAATATATTGCTCATTATTACAGCATCAGCCCAAGATTATTATTAGCTTTATTAGAATATCATGCTGGAGCTCTTTCTGAACCAGTATTAGATCCAGAGTTAGAAGATTATCCATTAGGTTATCGCTACTGGAAGTATAAAGGTTTATTCATGCAGTTAGTCTGGGCGACGAATTTATTAAATAATGCTTATTATGAATATCGAACCGGGCAATTAGATCATTTAATTCATAGTGATGATCGGATTTCAAGGTTTGATCCATGGCTAAATGCTGCATCTGTGAGTTTGCATAATTATTTCAATACTCGCTATTCATATGAGAATTATCTAGAAGCTATTTCTGAAGATGGTTTTGTGGTGACCTACGAAAAACTCTTTGGAGATCCATGGTTGAATGATCAGCCGCATATCGAAGGCAGCCTGATCCAACCGCAATTCATTTTTCCATTTCAACCTGGGGATGTTTGGGCTCTCACGGGTGGTCCACATGCAGCTTGGGGAACAGGGGAGCCAATGGCAGCTTTAGATTTTGCGCCGCCTTCGAAAACTTCTGGATGTGTACCCAGCAACCGTTGGGCGACAGCAGTTGCAGATGGATTGGTTGTGCGTTCTGGGGGAGGAGAAGTGATGCTAGATCTAGATGGCGATGGGGATGAGCGTACAGGTTGGAATATTTTTTACTTGCATATTGCAACCGAAGACCGTGTGTCACTTGGCACACAACTCAAACAGGGTGATCCCATTGGACATCCTTCCTGCGAGGGGGGCAGCTCAACGGGTACGCATATCCATATTGCAAGAAAATATAATGGCGAGTGGATACCCGCGAACGGTTTTTGTGGTGGGGTATTAGCCTTCAATCTAGAGGGTTGGATAGCGCATAATGGAGATCAACCATATCTGGGGACATTGACTCGCAATGGCAAGGTTGTCACAGCCTGTACTAATTCAAATGCTGCTTCCTTTATTGCAAGTGATCGTCAACCGGAAGAACAAAAATAGCAAATCCTTTTTGGAAATAATTAAAATTATTAACCAGCTTTTATATATAATCAATATTAATGTTGACTTTGTTTAAGTGTTGGGTATAATATGATTAAATTTATCAATTTAATAGTAAAAAAGGATTTGTGTTATGCGAACATTACCCACGAAATGCCCTTTATGTGGTGGGGAAATTGTGGTAACCCGTCTGTATTGCAGGGATTGCGATACAACCATAGAAGGTCGCTTCTCGAGTAATATATTTAGTCAACTCAGTTCTGAACAACTTGAGTTTGTGGAGACATTTATTAGATGCGAAGGGAAAATTACACGCATGGAATTGGAGGTAGGGCTTTCCTATCCCACTATTCGTAATCGATTACATGAAGTGATCCGCGCTATGGGTTATGAACCAGGGACAGCCGATGAACCAAGCGAGTTATCAGAAGAACACAGGCAGCAAATTCTGGAAGATTTGGATAACGGCAAAATAAGCGCTGATGATGCTATGCGAATGTTGCGTGAAATGGAGGATTAAGTTGGAATCATTTTCGAATGAAATTGATGGAAAGAACCAAATATTCGAGCAGTTGGAAACTCAAATCAATAAGCAATTGCAGGAAATATCTCAGAATATTCATGAACAATTAGCCCATCTTTCTGAAAGATTTAACGAAGCAGGCTTGTCTTCGGATGAGAGACAAAAAATTTTAGATCAGGCTTTCAAAGTTGGTGAACGCGCAACGAAAAGATCTGAAGAGAAAATCCTTCGGTCTCAGGAAATTCTGGAACGGAAAATCGAAAATGCAATCAGACGTATTCAGAAAAGGGATAGCTTTAAAGATCGACGTACATTTCGGAGAGCTCAATCTCCTAAGAATAATGAAGCATCGGATTCTATTTCAGAGGACGAGCGTCTATTCATTCTACGTATGCTCGAAGAGAAAAAGATTACCATAAAACAGGCGGAAGAACTTCTTTCAACGTTGGAAAATGGCGAGGCTTAATAAATGCGAAGTTATTAAGGAGTAGAGCAGATGGTATCGAATGAAGAGCGGATGAAAATATTAAAGATGATTGATGAAGGGAAAATAACCGCGGAAGAAGGCGCTAAGTTGTTGAAAACACTTAACCAAGGACGGAAAAGTGAACGTAAGCCAACTTCTAATGCCAGCACAGGAGGTACACGTTGGTTGAAGATCCGAGTTACAGATATGGTTTCCGGAAAGTCTAAAGCGACGGTAAACCTTCCAATTGGATTGGTGGATGCAGGATTGAATATCGCTTCAAAGTATGCTCCAGATATTGCGTTCGATGAATTGGTCGAAGAGATCAACGCAGGCGCTGAAGGCAAGATCATTGATGTATATGATGAAGAAGATGGGGAGCACGTTGAGATTTTTATTGAATAGAAGAGTTGATAAATTATTTAGTTGATACGATCCCTTGGGCAAGTTTTACTTTTATGCCTCCGTTATCCAGCGTCATAGACCTTTCTAAGCTCAACCCTGTGTGGTTGATCAATTTTTGATCGTTGCATAAAATCGCAATTTGCCATCCAGGGCATTTAGTGCGCATGACATTCCCAAACTGTGCATAAAGATTTCGCAGGTCTTTATTGCTGCTGACTCTATACCCATAGGGTGGGTTTGTGACAACGCTACCTTGACCCTTGGGTTCAATTGCGGATAATGCCCTATGTGAAAAATCGATATCCGCAGCCACGTCGGCGCGTTCAGCGTTTACTTTTGCGATATTAATCGCGCCAGCATTGCGATCGGAAGCGAGAATGATGGGCGAGGTTTCTTTTCGCTGTTGTTTACTTTCTTCCAGAAGTCTTTGCCACAATCCTGAATCGTAGTTTTTCCATTTCATAAAAGAAAAATCCTTTTTATGACCAGGTGGGATATTTCGAGCGAGCAAGGCGGCTTCAATGGCGATAGTGCCGGATCCGCAAAACGGATCAAGTAGGGTCGAAGTAGTGTCCCAATGGGAAGCATATAACATTCCTGCTGCTAACGTTTCGCGCAAGGGCGCTTTGGCTGTGGCGAGTCTGTAGCCACGTCGGTGCAATAATTCCCCGGAAGAATCGATGCTGATCGTGCAGTGGTCTCGAACGATGCGTACAAAGATCAATTGAGTTTCCCCTGTTTGGTCCGAATTCCGAATTACAGATTGTTTTCCTAGTCGGTCAATGATTGCC
>CAZJMV010000033.1:0-7845 GCA_964547225.1 uncultured Anaerolineaceae bacterium
TTTCCCCATCCAAATTTGTTGGCGCAGTGAACCATTGATAACATTCTATATAGGTGACTGGGGTTCCAAAGCCTCGATCCATATTTCTGCAGCCAATCCAACGCGCGCCTGGCGCCATGCCGATTTGATTGCCAAGCCCATCATCCCCAACCATCGTCCCCATCGTATGGGTACCGTGGTCATTATCATCGCATGGCTCAAGCGAATCGGGTCCACAAACACCCCCACCGCTGTGGATGGCATCGTGCCAGTGATAATTATGATCAGCAGCGCTGCCATCCCAAGCTCGGTATTGATTTATTAATGCTGGATGATCCCAATCATATCCGGTGTCTTGTCCACCAATCACGGCTCCTTGTCCGGTGTAACCAGCTTCCCATACCTCAGGCGCATTTACCCTCTCAATATTCCATCCTATTGCATGCATATCCGTTGGTTCTTGCGCAAAGAAGTTGGGTTTCATTTCTGGACTAATCTGTTCGGGAAAATCCAGTCTTACCTTAGGATTGGCGTAAATATGCGCTACATCGCTCCTTTGAGCGATCTCTTCGATTAACTCAAAATCACCCTTTGCCCAAACTGCATTTACGATCCAGTAGGAACGAAATTCAACGCCCCTTTTATCAAGGAAATTGATCAATGACTGCTGAGATTCTTTTGCTGTTCTGGACAATGTTTGATATACAAAGTAACCTTTATTAGTTTTTGTTGTGTAATTATTTGCATTGCTGAGATCTGCATGTTCTTTCATGGCTATCAAGAATTCAATCTCAGCTTGATTTGATTGCTCAAAGATACTGAGATCGATCTTAGAGGATGTATGCATGCTCGAGGTTTCTTTTTTAATTGGGCTTATCACCCAAATGAGAACAAGTGGAATGATGATGAAGGTACGTATTGATTTCTGCATTTTTTCCATCCTTATTCTAACCAAAAAGACAAATCGCACTGTTTATAATTTTATCAAAATCTTCAATTCTGGCAATATGAACGGGATTATTCCTAATCCGACAACAGCTAACGTGATGATTGTTAGAGGAAGGGGTGGTAATGGAAGCATGAGGAGAAGTATTGTGAATAGAGCTGCAAGGATCGATACAAGTATTATCCGTATGACAGTTTTTTGAATTCTAAAAATACCAGAATATCTTCGGTTTAATAAAATCAGCAAGAAGGTGGCTTCTAGTGTGAATGAAATCGTATTAGCTAAGGCAATTCCAACCGCTCCGATCCATCGAGATAGCAGCACAGCAAATATCAAATAACCGATTGCGTTAAGCGCTGCGAGGTAAAGCGGCGTTCGGGCATCCTGTTGAGCGTAAAAGGAACGCGCCGACATTTCTAAAAGCGAATGTCCTAATAGCCCAAGTAAATAGGCTCGTGTTGCCCAAACGACCAATTCAATTCCGTCTGTATTAAATCCAAAAAGTGATTCCACCAGGATAGGCAAAGTGAACCATAATAATGCGGTCGCTGGAATAGTTAAGGCGATTAAAACACGCAAAGCTTGGTTAATCGTATCTCGGAACTGAATATGTTCCCCGCGTGAAAAGTATTCGGAAAGCGTTGGCAATAAAGCAATCGCAAGCGCAGTGCCGATCAAAGTCTCTGGGACTTGCATGATAAACCAGCCATAATTCAACGCCGTCACCGCTCCTTCACCTAGCCCGGATGCCAGATTATCGCGAGTGATGAAAAATAATTGTAAAAAGAACATGGTTAGAATGCGAGGACCTAGTAAAGCTAATACTTGTCGGACACCCGCGTTGTGCAGATCGATGGACGCTTTCCATCTGAACTTAAAATGGATGAGACCCGGAATTTGTATCGCTAGGTGTAATAACGCACCCAGGATAACGCCATAGACCAAGCCATGTATTCCTAAGTGGAAAGCTGGCAATGTGATTGGTCCAAAGCTAAAACCTTGAGATGGGGATAGGATTGTTATTCCGAAGATCTGTCCGATATTATACAAACCAGGCGCCATAGCGGGAAGTAAAAAATGTTGGTTTGCTTGAAGTCCTGCCATAACCAACCCGCTTATTGAGAAAATGATAATTGCGATCAAATCCAATCGCATCAATTCGACCGTTAAAGCCTGCTGTTCTTCTGGAAAACCAGGCGCGATTATTATACGTACCATTGGAGTGGCAAAGATCGCAATCAACAGGGAGACGAATGCAGTTACAATAAAAGCCAGATTGAGTATCCTTGAGAAAAGATCCCAGACCTCAGGGACACCTCGCTTCTCAAGATATTCTGAGAGAACGGGAATCAGAGCGACCCCTAAGGCGCCTCCCGAAATTAGCGCGGAGAGCAAGTCGGGAATATTATTAGCCGCGTTGAAGACATCAATCTCGTAGGTGAGCCCAAATTGGCGCGCTACAAAAACTTGTCGGATAAATCCCAATACTTTATCAAAGCCAAAGAAGACCGCAATAATTAGAGATGAACGAGCAATATGGGTCATAA
Source organism: uncultured Anaerolineaceae bacterium (assembly GCA_964547225.1). Taxonomy (GTDB): domain Bacteria; phylum Chloroflexota; class Anaerolineae; order Anaerolineales; family UBA4823; genus CAZJMV01. The sequence goes on from CAZJMV010000033.1 coordinate 2,473, forward strand.
AATTGTTAACATCTTTCCTCTAATCTGGGTGTCATCTCGGAAGTATAGCATGATAAATGTTACATGTGGATAAATTGGATATTGATTAATTAACTCAACCTGTCTGCTGTAGAAGCATATCTTGTAGGATATACAGATCTTAGCAAGAATGAAATTCTCTTGGATAGTTGCAGTCATAGGCAGGATATGGTAGAATCGCGTCGTTTGGGATACAATTCTCAGAATGCATGGAGGGATGGCCGAGTGGACTAAGGCGGCTGTCTTGAAAACAGCTGTGGGTGATAAGCCCACCGGGGGTTCGAATCCCTCTCCCTCCGCCTTCTATCGTTGGAGGGAAGCAAGGATAGAAGTTTAATAATTTGGGGAGGTGCCAGAGTGGTTGATTGGGGCCGCCTGCTAAGTGGTTGTCGGGGCATAACCTCGACCGCGGGTTCGAATCCCGCCCTCCCCGCCTTTATCAAAGCGCCATAACTAACCGGCGCTTTTAACTTATTAATCAATATCATCATTTCAAGCAAGGTAACGAAATATGAATATCGGAATTATTCTAGCTATCGGAGCATACTCAATTTGGGGGTTTCTTCCCATCTATCTAAAAATAATTCAAGACGTACCTGCTCTGCAAATTCTTATCCATCGTTCGATTTGGAGCTTTATATTTCTGATATTCTTGATTTCAATTCGTAAGGATTGGTCTAACTTTTTATCTGCTATAAGAGACCGAAAGACAATCCTATTTGGAACGATTGCTGGCATCCTACTTGCCACGAATTGGTTAATATTCATTTGGGCTGTCAATGCAGGCTATATTGTCGAAAGTAGTCTTGGTTATTTTATAAATCCATTAGTAAGTGTTCTCTTAGGTGTGATTTTTCTTAGAGAAAGGTTACGCTCAGTTCAATGGCTCGCGGTTGGGATTGCTGCCCTTGGTGTGCTTTACCTAACAATTAGTTATGGGAATTTACCATGGATAGCTTTAGCGTTAGCCTCCTCTTTTGGGTTATATGGATTGAGTAAGAAAACCTCATCCCTCGATTCTATTAAAGGGCTTACCTTAGAAACCGGTGTTCTTTTTATTCCAGCGTTATTCTATTTATTCATTCTGGACTTCCAAGGTATGAGTGTTTTTGGACATTCTTCTATTTTGGTCAATTTATTATTAATTACTTTAGGATTAGTTACCGCTCTACCACTTTTATTGTTTGGTGCCGCAGCGCAAAGAATTAATCTCTCAACACTGGGACTGACGCAATATATTGCCCCGACGTGTCAGTTCTTGATTGGTGTTTTGATCTATCATGAACCATTTAGTCAGGATCGATTGATCGGTTTCGCGATGATATGGTTGGCTTTGATTGTCTTTACATCCGAAGGTATCGCTTATCGCCGTCGGTTGACGGTTCCCTCTTTTAGATAACTCATTGATCGATATCTTTGATTTTGATTCAATCAGATGACGGGAAAATACAACTATCCATCAACTTCCCTAATTGGTTTTTTCTAAGAGGATAATTTAAGGTAAAATTTAAATATCTTTATTTTTAGATTGAGGGTGATTTCTAGTAGGTGTATTGTGAAAAGGTATTACTTATTCGCTTGGTTGAAATCTTTACCTTTGGAACGTTCTTCTTCGTTATGTATTTGGGGGGCGAGAGTTATTACATGGCTCGTATTTGCGATGGGTTTCCAACATGTCTTGTTTTCTTTTTTCTTGTTCAGCGAATTTCAGATCATCGACCTTGATAATTTCATCCCCATTTTTTTATCAATTGATTATCCCTTCACTGGTTTGATTTCAGGTATGGCGTTGGTGATGCTGGGATTGGGTTTACTGCGAAAGAAGTCTATTGCCTGGTTCTTAGCTATTCTCTTATTCATGCTAGTCATTATCAATAGTATTATTGATCAATCTAATATTCTTCAGTCGGTCTTAGGAATTTGTCTTACATTTTGGTTGATCCTCTCTCGCCCGAGTTTTTTCGTCCGTTCTAGATTACCAGATCGTAAGGAAATATTAACTTTTTTATTCTTTGCCTTACTGTTTTCAGGTGTTTTCGTTTTTTCTTTTAGATTATTTCCCACTCTACTCGCTGAACAAGGTAAATTATTTTCTACTATTAATACCCTGCTATTCGAATTTACATCATCAGATAATCATTCGAATTCTTCTTTTGGGTTGCTAGATGTTTTTTTTCTATTCAGTTTTTTTATTAGTGTTTATATATTGACAATGGTTCTAGCCCCTGCAAAATCCGATGAAACTGATCACTCCCTCTCTAGAAATATAGCTTCAAGGATCGTTGAAAAGTATGGTCGTTCATCATATGCGTATTTGACATTGATTGGAGATAAAAACTATTTTTTTTCTCAGGGTGGGTCGTTGATTGCCTATAAAGTTCAAGGGCGAGCGGCGATCATACTCGGAGATCCGATAGGTCCATACCATGATCTTGTTCCAACAATCCATGAATTTCAGTATTTTTGCGCTATCAATGATTGGATTCCTGCTTTTTGTTTTACGTTGCCGGATTATTTAGATCAATATCATAATGCAGGTTTCAGGGAACTTTGTATGGGGCGTGAAGGGATCGTTGATTTGGATGAATTTGATTTATCTGGAAGTGCTCGTTCGAATTATCGAAAGAGATATAATCGTATGATCAATCTCGGTTATCGAGTAGAAATATTTAACCCTCCTATTTCCCCTGATATTATTAATCAACTGTATGAAATAAGCAATGAATGGCTTGGCATGACCGGCAGAAAGGAGAAACGTTTCTTCTTAGGTGATTTCGAGCCAAATTATATAAAGACTGCTTTAACTGCGGTTGTATATACGCCTCAAGGAAAAATATCTGCTTTTGTAAATCTTGTTCCTGAATACTGTCGTAATGAAATATCGATCGATTTGATGCGTAGGAGAGAAGATGCGTATTCAGGAACCATGGATTTCTTATTTGTTGCTCTATTTCTCTGGGCGAAAAAACAAGGTTATGATTCATTTAACATGGGACTTTGCGCTTTATCAGGGGTTGGGGAAGATCCATCAGATCCATTGTTGGAGCGTTTTCTCTACTTGGTTTATCAATATGGTTCTAGATTATATGATTTCAAAGGTCTTTTTGATTTCAAAAAGAAGTTTTATCCTGTTTGGGTTCCACAATATTTGATTTATCAAAAATACCATCATTTACCTCATATTTGGTTAGCTATGGCGCGTTTAAATTTTGGTCTATGAATTATCTTACTCAAGATTCTTATTGCAACTTGGAAAAGGAGTTGTTGTCACAAAAACTGACAAATTTGTTGGTTTTCCGTAGGGTGGTTGTAGAGTAATCGTCAAGTATATTTTATACAACCCTGGTAATATGGTTGAAAAGGGCGATTTCTCTTTTTCTCCTCCTTGTAGAGAGCCAGGATTGGCGTACCTGGCTCTCAGTGATTTAAAAAACTAGAATTACAAAATAAAGCTATAATTACGCTTGGTAAGTCGGATTTAGTATTATACTTTGATGATCATAGGAATATTCATTAAGGAGGTGATTTTGTCTGAGATCAAAGAAATGGTCAAGTCAGTAAGTCGAACTTTTGCATTATCAATTCAAACGCTACCCAAAAATATTCGCCTCCCGGTCGGATTATCTTATTTATTGTTTAGAGTGTCAGATTGTATAGAAGACAATCCTGATTTGGCGTTCAAACAAAAAGATGAACTTCTTCAAATTTGGGGTCAAGTATTAATGAACAAAGAAGAACCAGGTGTATTCACTACACAGATAATCGATTTAGATTCAAAAGACCCGGAAGTTTGTATTGCTCAAAAAGCTGATGATTTAATTGGGTTATTGCATACATTTCAGCCGGAGCTGCAAGAGTTGATTGTCACACATTGTGTCAATTCTGCCTTGGGAATGGCAAAATGGCAAAGATTAGGACCTTTGATTCAAACAGAACAAGATTTGGATGATTATATGTTTCATGTGGCAGGTTTAGTAGGATATTTAATGACAGATATTTTTTCTTTTTTTCTCCGCAGTATCCAAAAACAAAAATCCTTTATGCTGCCATTAGCTCGCCAGGTTGGCTTAGGACTCCAAACGGTTAATATCATTCGAGGAATAAGAGAAGATTACATTCGTGGGTGGATTTTTGTCCCAGAAAGTTATATGAATGGGGAAGGTATCAGTCGAGAACAGTTTTTCTTATCAGAATTTGAAGACAAGGCGCTTGCAGTTATCAATCGATTAATCGATAAAGCGGAAAAGCATCTTAAATATGGTTTGGATTATATTTCCGCCTTTCCTTTTTGGTTACATAGAGTTAGATTGTCCTGCATATGGCCTTTGTTCTTTGCCATCAAGACATTGGCAGTTAGCCGAGATAACCCTGAGGTAATTCGGAGTGAGGTGAAGATATCCAGAAATGATGTATTTGATATTATGAGAAGTACGACCCTGCTGGGTTGGTCTGATTTTTGGTTGCAAAGATATTATAATAAACTAAATATCTCGAAGTTAAATTTATCATCTTGAGAAACGAATGTTTTTAAGACCCAGACACCTCCGACGTTATCGTGAAATCGCAGAAATTTTAGCTGATCATGGATTCGGGGCAATTCTGGGTCAGTTGGGACTTGGTGAACATCTAAATCTTCCTCGTCGAATCATTCGACGACGACCTTTTGATGAAGAGACGATCTCTATGCCTCGTCGATTCCGACTTGTGATAGAAGATCTTGGACCAACTTTCATAAAAATTGGACAGGTACTCAGCACTCGTTCGGATCTATTACCACCTGCCTTCTTAGACGAATTAAGTAAATTACAAGACGATGTCGACCCCCTATCTTGGGAATTACTCCAACCAGTTGTTGAGAAAGAATTAGATGCTCCCATCGAATCTTTGTTTGGTAGTGTAGATCCAATACCGATTGCTTCTGCTTCAATTGCACAAGTTCATGCTGCCACATTGAAATCTGGGGAGGATATTGTTCTAAAAATCCAACGCCCAAAAGTGGATTCTCAGATTAACACTGACCTTGATATCCTTAATCACCTTGCCCAATTAGCGCAAGAACGAACAGCGATTGGTAAACGATATGAGGTTGTCGATATAGCGGAAGAATATTCGATTGCATTACGGGAAGAACTTGACTTTAGGCGTGAAGGACGCAATGCAGATCGTTTCCGTGAAAATTTCGCCGATGAATCAAGTCTTTATGTACCAAAAATCTATTGGGATTTGAGTACCCGAAAATTATTGGTCATGGAGCGTATTGATGGGATCAAGATCAATAATATCGCTGCCTTAGACGCAGTTGGTTATGATCGTCATCAATTGGCATTGGTGGCGGCTGATTTTATTCTTAAAGAA
>CAZJMV010000034.1:0-38728 GCA_964547225.1 uncultured Anaerolineaceae bacterium
CCAGCATGGGTAACATCAGGACCAACCGCCGGATAAGCGGTAGACTTTCTACCCTTCAACACATGAGCTGCTGCCAGCACCTGCGGACCATGGCAGATCACCGCCACAGGTTTATTAGCATCAAAGAAGTGACGAGTAATTTCCAATACACGCGGATTCAAACGAATATATTCTGGCGCTCTTCCGCCCGGAATAACCAAGCCATCATATTCGCTTTCATCAATCTCATCAAAGCTCTTATTGAGCGCAAAATTATGTCCGCGCTTTTCGCTGTATGTATGGTCGCCCTCAAAATCATGGATCGAAGTTCTCACAACATCGCCAGCCGCCTTATCTGGAGCAGCGGCTTCGACCGTATAACCTACCGCTGCAAGTGTCTGAAACGGGACCATCACCTCATAATCCTCTACATAATCACCAACAAGAAACAGAATTTTTTTCGACATGAGCAAGTTCTCCTTTGAAAAAATGAATAAATTTTTCTAACCAACAACAATACTGGTATTACCAATACAATACAATAATATTCTCTCAAAGTCAAGTTAGCCAATATTTTTCTAATAATAGGTTAATTTAAGTCTTTTTTCGAGTTCCTATCTTCAGCTTGACAAATTCTGGTATTTCCAAGATAATACTAGTATGAATATTAAACGAGAAACTGAACAGCCTGTCTACACCAATATTGTTGAGTACATCGCTAATCTTATCAAACAGGGCGACCTCAAACCAGGTGATCCACTTCTTTCAGAACGCGAGTTGTGCGAACGATTCAACGTTAGCCGCACCTCGGTACGCGCTGCTCTGGCAGTCCTTTCTGGAATGGGATTAGTTGAAGTTACCCCTCGCAGCGGCGCACACGTGACGATGGCGAGTGATCAAATGGCAATCGATTCACTCAGTTATATGATCGCCCGTAATCGCTATGACACCGCTCATTTATACGAAGTACGCCGCCTGATCGAAGTGCAAGCAGCTCGATTAGCCGCCATCCGCCGCGACGAATCTGATGTGCTTAAATTGCGTGAACTTCATTTTCTGATTAAGAACAGTCTCAAAAATCCACCTACATTGCATCAAGCCGACATGAACCTGCATATCGGTATTGCCGAATCTACAAAAAACCCTTTCTTTGCTGAATTAATGAGCGTGCTAATTTCAGCCTATATGCAAATCTTTGATGTCGTTTGGGCTTCTTGGGGAAATCCACAAGAGGAGCAAGCCTTATTCACTCAATATATTCAGCAACACGGCATGATCGTCGAAGCAATTGCTGACAAAGACCCTGAAGCAGCCGCCGCTTATATGACTCAACATATCGATGATTCTCGCAAACAATACGAGAGAATGCTCACAGAAAGATCTAAGGCAGAATCATGACACCATCTAATCTTAAAGATTTCCTAAAAACACTGCAAGATTCAGTAACCAGTGAAGTCCGTTCGGATGAAATCAGCCGCGTGCTCTATAGCTCTGACGCCAGCATCTACCAAGTCAAACCCTATGCTATCCTCATCCCAAAGTCCGTCGAAGATATTCAAACTGCAGTCAACCTAGCAAGCCAATACAGCATACCGATCTTGCCGCGCGGCGCTGGTACCAGCATGGCGGGACAGACCGTTAACGAAGCCTTGGTGATCGACACAACCCCTCATCTTAATCATATTCTCGAAGTAAATCCAGAAGAAAGATGGGTGCGCGCCGAGCCTGGGGTGGTTCTCTCTTCATTAAACACATATCTCAAACCACATGATCTCAAATATGGTCCAGATCCCGCCAGTGGGACGCGTGCTGTGTTGGGCGGCATTGTCGGCAATAACTCATCCGGTTCGCATTCAATCCTATACGGTATGACCGCCGATCATATCCTCGCTCTAAAAGTGATTCTGGCGGATGGTTCACTGGTGGAATTTTCTGCCAAAGACGAAGCTGAATTAGAGAGCATCCAAACTCGATCCGATTTTGAAGCCGAAATTTACCGCAATATGCTAGCTCTGACGTGTGATACGCACAATCTCGAGACTATCCGCAGCAGTACACCCGCGCATTGGCGGCGCTGCGGCGGCTACAACCTCGATCGTTTGACAGATGGCGAGGGCTTTTCCTTCCGTTGGCAACACGATCCGCGTTTCAACCTGTCAAAATTGATCTGCGGCTCCGAAGGAACACTCGGATTCATCACGGAAGTCAAACTCAATCTGGTATCCACACCCAAGATGTCCGCCCTTTCTGTCGTCCATTTCGATGATTTAAGGACTGCGCTCGACGCAGTCCCCACATTGCTCGAAGCACACCCAACCGCTATCGAAATGCTTGACTCCTACAGCATGGCGTTGGTCAAGAATTCTCCAAACTATTCCGCCATGATGGATACATTTATTCAAGGAAAACCAAATAATATCCTCATCACCGAGTTTTATGGCGACAGTTTATCCGAACTCGAGTCTCACTTAACGAATTTCAGCAGCCACCTGCAAAAACACAAAATCGGCTCAACAGCAATTGTCAATCTGACTAACCCTGCTGCGATCCAATCCGTTTGGAAGGTACGTGAAGCTGGTTTTGGTATCTTGATGGGTATGAAAGGTGATATAAAACCACTCGCTATTGTGGATGATGCTGCTGTACCACCCACCTATCTCACCGATTACATCACCCAATTCGAATCTTTCTGCCAAAAGGAACTCGATCACGAAATAGCTTACTTTGCGCATGCCAGCGCTGGCTGCTTGCATGTTCACAACATGCTCAACGCCAAACTTGAAGAAGATATCGCCAAACTTCCCAAATTGATGACCTTTGCGGGAGACCTGCTCAAGCAGTATGGCGGCGTCCTCTCCAGTGAACACGGCGATGGACGGCTGCGTAGTTGGCTCAATCCACATTTCTTTGGTGAAGAAATGTACGCCTTATTCAAACAAGTCAAAGCCATTTTCGATCCTGGAAATATATTCAATCCAGGTATCATTGTCGATGCTCCTGCCATGACCGAACACCTACGCTACGGTGAATCCTACAGCACCATTCCCATCGATACCGCATTGGATTTCGGTACCTATGGATTTGATCGCGCTATCGAAATGTGCAATGGCACTGCCCTTTGTCGCCAGTTAACTGGTACCATGTGTCCCAGCTACCAAGCAACCCGCGACGAACAGCACAGCACACGTGGTCGCGCCAATGCCCTGCGTGCTGCTATTTCAGGACAGATCGATTTCAACGATCCTGATTTGTACAACACCCTCGATCTATGCGTCAGCTGCAAAGCTTGCAAAACCGAATGCCCTTCCTCAGTCGATATGGCAAAACTCAAGGCGGAGTATCTCTATCAATATTACAAAACTCATTTTATGTCACTACGCTCACGCTTCTTCTCCCACTTTGGAGATTTAAGCAACCTAGCCAGCGGCTTGATGGCTCCGCTAACCAATTTTACACTCAGGATTGGCTTCGTGCGCAGGATGATGAATCGCATTTTCCAATTAGCTCCATTGCGTACTCTTCCGAATTTTGCCCGTCACACATTCGATGAGTTTTACCGCCGTCAAAACCGCACCAAGCAAAACCACCCAAAGCGATGCGTCGTTTTACTTGTAGATGTAAGCCGCAATCACAACTTCCCCGAAACAGCCCAAGCTGCCTTTCATGTCCTCGAAGCTTGTGGATTTGAGGTCATCGTCCCGAATATCCATGACTTCGGACGTCCTGCATTCTCGAAGGGTGACCTTGACTATGCACGCAAAAATGCCCTAAAAGCCTTGGATGCACTTACCCCATATACCCAACAGAATATTCCAATCGTCGGCTTGGAACCCAGCGATATATCGATGCTCATCGAAGATTATCTCTCCCTGCTGCCAAACGATGCACGCGCCAAACTGGTCGCAGATCTTGCGCTGACCTTTGAAGAATTCATGTGGCGTGAAATGCAGGCGGGTAACCTGAATGGGATATTCAAACCGCAGCAAGGCAATATCTTGCTGCATGGGCATTGTCATCAGAAAGCGCTAATCGGTACACGCTACAGCGAAGAACTGCTTGCCTTTCTGGGTTACGAAGTGCAGGAAGCAGGCTCAGGCTGCTGCGGGATGGCTGGATCATTTGGCTACGAAGCCGAGCACTACAACCTCTCCATGCAAATGGGTGAACTAACCCTTTTCCCAGCCATCCGCTCCCAAATCGAAGATACTCTTATCGTTGCTGCTGGTATAAGCTGCCACGAACAGATCGCCCACGGTACCGATAGAAACGCCTTACACCCCGCAGAAATACTTTTCCAAGCGCTGAGGCAATAAAGAATATTGAGTCCAACCATCCATTTGAACCTATCGACGATTTACACTATTACCAAAACATTTTTTTATTCTATCTTGAGTTTAATTATTGATTTTATTTTTTTTATGATATAATCAAATTATCTTTATTTAGGATTTGTTGAGGCTCGCCCGTCCTAATTCAGGACAGGCGATTATATTTTAATAACGAGAAATAGATTGGAGCCCCTATATGTTAACGAAGTTATACGTTGGAAATCTGTCATACGAAACCACGGAAGATGATTTGCGGTCATTATTCTTAAATTCTGGTACAGTGGTATCGGTATCCTTGATCAAAGATCGTGATACAGGTCGATCAAAAGGGTTCGCATTTGTGGAGATGAATTCACAAAGCGAAGCGGAACAAGCCATAAAGGATCTTGATGGGAAACCAGTAGGCAGTCGTAATATCAAGGTCAATCCGGCTCGCCCTCCAGAAAACAATAATCGAAATACACCAAGATCATACAATCGAAATGGGCAAAGCAATCCCAGAAGGCAAAAACGCCAAAGAAACGATGGTAATTCAAATCGCTATTAATTCTTTTCCCTGGTATAGAGCGCCATCACCAAAATAAAAAATTTTTTAAATATAAAAAACCTTTCCTAAAAATTTTCTTGTAGTATACACAGATTAAAACCCATTACTCCAATTCGCTTGCCATTAGATGAAATTGATACGAGTAATAAACTGCAAGATATTTTCATAAGCGGAAAGCAGAACAAAGATAATTGAGTTCATCGCGCCAACTATTCTTAAATCCGGATGTCATGCTTTTTCGATATTTCCCTTTTATGCCGTGCTGATTAGCGTACCTTTGAAGCATTCGATACAGATATCCAAACAGTGTACTGGTAAACTCAATAATCCCGATATTTTTGGAAAGTCTCATAAAAGGCGCTGATATTTTCTACAGGAACCATGGCTTGAATATTATGAATACTACTGAAGACATATCCACCGCCTGATTTGAAGGTTTCTAGATATCTCTGGGTTTCTTTTTTAACATCCTCAACGGTACCAAAGGGTAACGTTCCTTGTGTATCCACACTACCACCCCAGAAAATCAACTGCTTTCCATATTCAGCTTTTAGTTCTTCCGCGTTCATATCTGCAGCAGTCCACTGAATAGGGTTTAAGATATCAAAACCAGCTTCGATAAAATCGGGTATGATTTTCCTCACCGCGCCATCGGTATGTATAAAAATCTTCCACTTCGTATTGGCATGAATCCAATCGTTCAACTTTTTTTGAAAAGGAAAATACAAATCTCTGTATACTCTAGGAGAAAAAAGCAATTTATCTTGTCCACCAAAATCTGTTCCTGAAATAAAAAGGGCGTCAATTCGATTACCCAGTGTTTCGAAAAGTTTTTTTATATTACAAAGCGCGATATCTGCTTGCCGATCAAAAATCTCATAAATATAATCCCGTCTCGTTAGCGCCGAAATATACCACTCTTCAATATCTCGCAGCCCTTTTGGATAACGCAATTGCGTAGCTGGAACTGCAGCAACATCGCCAAAACCAGTGCCGCCAATATTTGCAACCACTCCTTTGGTTGTTGTCCGCTCGATCTCATCTAGTCGATTTTGATAATACATCAAATCCTTCTCAGATAAAATTTTGAACTCTTCGAGATTATCTTCGACGCGCAATTCATTTTCCACAATGGGTGGCTGTCGAATGATAGCATCAAAATAAAATCCATCCTTAGGCATACGACCACTTGCGGGTGCACTATTATCACCTTCTGGGAAAATCAATAAATCTCCGTTTTCTTCTAAATTGGTATTGAATTCTTCAGGAACCAAGACCGGTGTCCCATCGAATGTCATCCATTCTTTCCAGCCAACATTCTGGATACCAAAAGAATTAACAGGACGAGGCAGCTCAACAACATCAACACCCAAGGCATCTGCTAAATCAGTTTTGATTTCTCCTAGCATCTGATAAATATTGGTAACTTTAATAGGTTCTCCTGGTTTATCTAATTGCAAAGCTTGTCTTAAAAGATATACAGAACTCACATGCATACCTGTAACTGGTGTAGCTCCTAAATCCAAGGGGATTTTATCCGGTATTTCATGATTTAATGTTAACGCCAATCGCTCTCGTGAATTCATTTACAAAACCTCAACATTCAACTATAATCACTATAATTATTTAAATAAGTTTGTTTATTAATTAAGTCTAAATCAATCTGCCTCATTCGTCAAGGAAGAAAGGAGTTACCCAAAATGCAAAAACTAAACCAAAGCTTTTTGAACCTCTCCCCCAGTGAATTAATCCAAAAAAGCAAAATCAAATTAACCATCCTTCCTGATCAGGCATCTCTTCATACTCACTTTGCGAGAACAATCGCCGACGAGATCAAACAAAATAATCATAAAGGCAATCCAACTCGTTTGATCCTCCCAGTAGGTCCCATACTACAATATCCGATTCTAGCTGATATTAGCAATGCAGAGAGGATATCTTGGAAAAATGTTTTCACCTTTAATATGGATGAATATTGTGATTGGCAAGGACGGTTAATACCAGAAACTCATCCGCTCAGCTTTAGAAACTACATGCGAGAAAAATTGTTCAATCAGCTAGATCAAGATCTCCGAATTCCAGAAAATCAATCCTACTTTCCTGACCCATTGCACCTAGATGGTGTCAGCCAAACAATCGATAGACTTGGCGGGATCGATACATGCTATGGAGGAATAGGCTTCCATGGGCATGTTGCTTTTAATGAACCACCCGTATCAAGATTCTATTCTGTTTCGATCGATGAATTTAAATATTCTCAGACCCGTGTTGTGGACTTATGTTCCGATTCGATCATTATGAATAGCATTCGCAACGCAGGCGGAAATTCAAATGACTTTCCCCCCAAAGGGATCACTATTGGGATGAAAGATATCCTTGCATCCAAACGAATCCGTATGTACTGCCCAGGTGGCGCTTGGCAAAGATATATCGTTCGCATATCCTGTCTTGGAAAAGAAGATATAGATTACCCATCCACGCTCCTTCAGGGACATGATGATTACGAACTGATCATTGATCAAGAAACAGCAATGCCACCTACTATGAGCCTAGATTAGGGAAAATAAAGAGGTTTAGATGCTTGGCACACGAACCCACTCTCCCATACCGGCTGATACTTCAACAGCATGCATGACAGCCTGAGTTTTTGCGGCATCCCTAATAGTTGGGATTTCATTCTCGTCTCCGGCATACGCACGAAAGAAATCAGCGTAAAGGTTCGGAAATGAGTGTTCATACCCCAAAGAGTGTCCTTTAGGCCACCAAGCTGAGATATAAGGATGAGTTGGATGCGTGACATGTATTTTTCGCCACCCCTGTTCTTGATCAACATCAGTGTTCGAAAAGAATTCCAACTCATTCATCCGCATAAAATCAAAGCTCAATCCACCTCGCGACCCAAAAACCTCAAAGCGATTAGAGCAGAGTTGACCGGTTGCCATTCTTGTAGCTTCCATCGATCCAAAGACTTGATTTTCAAAACGTAATAATGACCAAACAGAATCATCCACAGTTACCTCACCCAATTCATCTGAAGGCTTTGAATTCCTTCCGACATCCGCCAACGGCTTATAACGTTGTTTTGTAAAAGTATTCATCATGCTTGTCACTGATTCAATTTCACCAACTAAATACCGTGCCATATCTAATGAATGTGAACCTAAATCCCCAAGAGCGCCTGAACCTGCAAATTCCTTTTGCAATCTCCAAGTCAGGGGAAAATTTTCATCCACAAGCCATGATTGCAAAAAAGCTGACCGCCACTGATTCACTTCACCAATCCGACCCGACCTAATAAATTGCTTTGCCAAGGCAATCGCAGGCACAGCTCTCATGTTATAGTTACACATATTCATCGCACCACTTTTCTCTGCCGCTTTTGCCATCCGAATAGCTTCTTCAAGATTAAATGCCAATGGTTTTTCGCAGATGACAGCTTTCCCAGCTTCAAGCGCAGCGATAGCAATCTCACTATGGGTATGCACCGGTGTTGCTATATCAATAAGATCAATATCCTTTCGATCGATGACCTCTCGCCAATCTTTAACTAACTCTTCCCACCCAAATGCATCTAAAACCTTAGAGCCAGTTTTTTCATTTCTGCCAACCAATGCTTTCATAACCGGCTCAACCGGTAACTCAAAAAATGATTTGACTTGTCGCAACCCATTAGAGTGTGCTCTTCCCATAAAACCACTTCCAATTAATGCGACATTTACTATTGGTTTATTCATATTTTCACCTCATAAAAACTGTTCCCCTACTTCACAACGAGTTTCTTTTTCTTTATTAAAAAAGATTATTAATTAAGAAACTTATTTAATTAATTGCTTTTTTATTGTATAATAGCTTAATACTGCTGTCAACCAGGTTACACATGGATTCGGCTAGCCACACCTTAGTAACAAATTTTAAAAAAAAGGATAAACATGAAGAATAATTCCCTACATAAAAAGCTGCAAATGCTTGCCATTGCACCATGGATAACAGACGACTTGCTGCAGAAAACAGTTCAGGATTGTATTAAACATTCAGATTACATCCTTTCAATAATGCCAAATCTTCATCAAATATCTACTGCTGTAATATTGCTTGAATCAACTAATATCAAAGTACACGCAGAAATCGCTTATCCTCTCGGTAACCTCCCCATAGAGATAAAGAAAACTCAAATACTAGAAGCAAAATTGTCCAATGCCCATTGTATTGACTTCACGATGCCAATTGAATATTTACGCTCAAATCAATACGATCAATTAGAACAAGAAATTACGCTTATCGAAAATTTATGCAATAGTCTGGACATTGATATGAATCTTATCTGTAACGTTAATATGCTTAGCAAGGATCAAAAAATAAAGGCTGCTGAAATTGCAGTGCAGCATTCGCTACCCATTAGAACTGCCAGTGGGTTTGGCGTTGAATCAGAGATTGAAGATATCAAACTCTTGAATAAAACCTTTGCACATGACATTACGATCATTGCGGCAGGAGATATTAGTTTATCCCAGGTATCCAGAGAATTTCTTGATCATGGAGCGCACTTGATTTGTTCACCAAAAGCTTTGGATATCATTCATGGAGACCAAATTCTAGAAGCACACACGATAAGGGAGTGACGAATGTTTGACATTACTAAAGAAAAAATAGCATCCTACATCGATCAAACAAAACTTAATCCAGATGCGACAATTGAAGATATGGAGAATTTTGTCTCCCAAGCTCGTGATTATCAATTTAAAACCGTTGCAATCATGCCCTCTTGGGTTCCACTTGCCAGTGATCTACTAATTGGGAGTGAAACTAGTATTGTCTCATCGGTAGGCTTTCCACTTGGAACCTGCACAACCTCATCCAAAGTTGGTGAGACCGTATGGTCGATTGAAAACGGACTGCCAAATATCGAAATAGATATGGTGATGAATATTTCTCTCTTTAAATCACAAAGATATGTAGAAGTCGAAAATGATATTCGTGAAGTTGTTGATGCCGCTCAAGGACATACAACCAAAGTAATCATTGAAGTTCCACTTCTGGATCAAAACGAGATAAAAATCGCCAGCCTTCTGGCAGCCAATGCGGGGGTTGATTTTATCAAGACATCCACTGGATTTCGTGGTTACCCCCAAATGCGAGCCTCAACCGCTGAAGACATCCACTTGATTAAAAGCGCTGTGGGAGACAATGTTAAATACAAAATTGCAGGAGGGATATTCTCACTCGAACAAGCACTGGAAGTAATTGATCTTGGCGTATCCCGCATAGGAACTATCGCTGGAATACCGATTGTGGAGGCGCTCGAAAGAATTAGAATTTCCTAAATGATCTGTCGAATAATTAAAAGCACAGCAGAAACAGACGCAACCACCAATATCAGCGTTCGAGTATATTTTCCTTCAAACCACTTCATGGATTTATTTGAGAGCAGAAACCCTATTATAATTCCTGGCAAAAGTCGTACGGTCAATCTAATTTCGTTCATCCCAAACTTACCGATAATCGCTAAGGTAATCATAGATATTATCGTTCCCGCGATAAAAAAACCAGATAAAGTTGTCCTGATACGCGAACCATTTTCTCTCTGATAGACCAATGCCATCGGAGGACCGCCAATCGATGCAATGGTCCCCATAATTCCAGCTAACAATCCAGATATTGCTAGATTTGTTTTCGTCAATGAAATCCGATATCCCGAGGCTGTAATCAAAACAGCAAATAATATCAGAAAACTAAATAGAATGATAAACCATTCCGGATCTAACAAAAGCAACAACCCTGCTGAAATAATCGCACCAAATACTCTCCCAACAATTGCCCACTGTAAACCCTCTAAGGAAATTGAATTCCTCTCTCGTACCAGCATCATGATGCTCAAAACAAAAGCGGATGCCAACATGGGTCCTGGGGCATAGGCGGGATCTATTAACACTAATAGTGGGTTAGCTGCCAGAGCCATCCCGAATCCAATCGATCCCTGCAGTGTCGCAGCTACACCGATAATTATCGTTACAAGAACTTCTTCAAGAATAGTCAAAATATCCTATCACCATGAATTCTATTTTGTGGGATTTAATTAAAAATCTGATTCACCAATAGAACAATCGCGGAAAGCGCTGAGATAATCAACACAATAGATCGTGTATATCCTTGATCAACCCACTTCGCCACCCTTGTAGATGCTAGAAAACCAAGCAAGATTCCAGGTATTAAATACAAAGCAAGGGAGAGTTCATGCAAACCAAGTTTATCTACCAGAAAAAGCGAGGTAACTACAATTACTGTTCCCGCCACAAAGAAACCGGATATTGTTGCGCGCAGTTTCTTACCTGGGGAATCCTGGTAAACCAAGGCTATTGGTGGTCCAGAGGTTGTTGTCAACACACTCATAACGCCAGCTATGAATCCTGCAACGGATAAAGCTGGTTTAGTCGGTTTAAACCGAAAACCAATTACGCTCATAACAACTGCAACTAGGATCATCACACCGAAGATCGTTGCAAACTGTTCACTGCTGAAGCTTTTTATCACCACCAAACCCAACCCCACACCTAATAAAAAGCCAAAGAAAACCCACTTTAATCCCCGGAAATCAAGTGCTTGTCGATCTCTAATGATCACTAAAGCAACTAATACAAAAGCTGCAACGACCATTGGACCTGGGATAAAATCTGGATCAATTATCATTAAAATCGGACCAGCAATCAATGCCATCCCATACCCCGCAGCACCTTGGATAGTTGCCCCTATCCCCATGACGATAAAAATCACTAGCACATCAACAAAACTCATACTTAAATTCACTCGATTCTCCAATTTTTAGGAATCTGGTTCTTATTAAATTTCCGCTATATATCTTTTCGAATCCAAACCCTAGGATGCAATACTATACACAAAACTTACCTAGTCACGACTTAATATTTCTCGCTGGCAGATGCGGATTTATCTTGCTCCATTTTTCCAGCAAGCCGGCATTATGCTCAGCAGCTCCCGGCATGTTAAAGCTTGCAATAAGAGGAATTTCATACCCATCTTCATTTAATTGAAAAGCCATCTCCGTTAGCAGACAATTCCAAATTAATGCTCCAGTAATCGTAGAACTAGCTGCTACTCTCCAGGTAGAATTTTCTAAAGCCACAAGCGCATCCCCTGGTGTGCCGTGATTGTCCAGCGCATAATCGACAACTTCAGGCAATCTTTTTCCCACCTTTGATAACGGTGCGATAGAGGTATATTTAAAAGAACAGACACCGACAACAACGACGCCTCTTTCCTTAGCTTCAATCGCTAATTGCACTGGCAGTCCATTCACACCGCTATCTGCATAAATAATAAGCATTTCTCCTGCTTCTGGTTCATATTCGTCCAGTATCGCAGTGGCTAATTCTGGCATCCTCTCCACTTGACTGCTCATTCTCGCACTTTCGTGAAGCATTAATATCATCGGCGCAAACATAGGCACAGCTGCTGCAATACCACCCGCTCGATAGTAGGATTCCTCTGCCAAGAGATGAGAATGACCTGTTCCAAAGGTAAAAATGCGATCATCCCTTTTCACAATCTCAGCCATCTTAGATGCAATTTCAATAAGTTCATCTTTTTGAGAAGTGATTACCTTTTCCTGAAGTGCACGGATATTTTCGAAATAGGTCGAAACGCCGTTTCCTTTAGATCTCATATCAATATCCCCATTTGTAGTTGATCGATTCCTAAGCATGGTTTTCGATAATCCCTGCCATTAACTTTATTTGATCGTGCTCAGCCTCAGGCGTCAATTTAATAAATAGTTGCAAAACTTGATTTTCATCTAATTTTACGATTTGATCCTCGGCTATTTTCTTTTCCACTGCTATCTGGAATTGTCTTCTTGCCCAAAAAGGAATCAATCCAAGCAATGTAAAGAACATTTTCTTACCTTTTGAGATCCATGTGATTGGTGTATTTCCAATCTTCTCACCACTTTCAACCCGTTCTCTGACCGTTAGATGTTCCGATGTAATATCACCTTCAAAAGGCAATCCCATTCTTTGATATTGCTCTGCTGGTGCATCAGATTGTCGCATTAATTCAACCATAGTCTTCAACATACGCTCTTCCACTTCAGGCATCTGGATTGGATGTTCTTGTCCTGGGTCACTTTTAAGATCAAACAACATTGATCCCCACAAATATGGATTGATTGAACCTATCGATCCCAATCCTCCTATCTTTAGTAATCGTACTCCTTTCGAGAAATTAAAAGGTTTTACCAATTGAATATTCTGCATTTCTTCAACAGAAAATAGGCTCTTTATATGGGTAGGCATTAATGTATATTCAAATAAGGGTTGATTTTCAGGGTTTTGTGGTCCACGCATATAAACGTATCGCCCATCCGTGACATTGATATGACAGCCATGATAACCAAATATACATGCTTCTCGAACCGGTTGATCATTTTTGATCGTATCTTTTAAAGCAAATCCCTGTACTTCTTTTGGAATAGGCACGCCAAAAAATTCTAAAAGCGTTGGAGCAATATCGATCATCTGCACCAAACTTTTTCTTCTTTCTGCTTTTTTTCCGCAGCGTGGGTCATAAATAAATAAGGGAATATGCGCAATTTCATTATACAAAGGTTGAAAATTCTTTGCCCATAATCCATGCTCGCTCAACAGAAATCCATGATCTGTATTAACAATCAAAAATGTGTCTTTCCAAAGATCAAGTTCATCCATCAAATCAAGCACTTTTCCTAAATAATGATCACACATACTCAATAAAGCAGCATATTCGTAGCGGAGATGATGGACTTCCTCTTCCCCCTCGGTGACGATATTATAATCAGGCAAATCAAGATGCGCTCCATCATAATCATGGGGGTATAGTTTTTTAAATTTTTCAGGCGAAAAATAAGGTTCATGGGGATCAAAAGTCTCTATTTGCAAGAACCAGTTGTCTTCTTGATGATTAGTACGAATGAACTCGATGCCGTTAGAGAATGTCTTTGCTTGTGGAAATTCTTCGTCTTCACTGATATATTTTCTATTGACCCAATCCTGCCTCCATGGTTTTGGAATTCTTTTTTTATTTGTTTTGGGTATTTCTGGATCAGCAACTTCCGCTTTCCAAGTATCACCTTCTTGCCCACGTGAAAATTCCCAAGTGTTATATCGTGAATGATAAGTGCAGCCACCATCTTCCCAATAATGTTGATGATCAGTAGCTAAATGAGTATAAACGCCATGATTTTTCAGTAATTCCGGCATCGAATTATCAAAAGGTTCAATGGGACCCCAACTTCTATGTAGGAAATTATATCTCCCTGTATGTAGTTCACGCCTTGCTGGAATACAAGGCATACTGCCCACAAAACAATTATCAAACACAACTGTCCTTTCTGCTAATCGCTCGAAATTGGGAGCAATTGTCCATTCACATCCGTAGGGTGGTAACATATGCCTATTAAGCGAGTCAAACATTACCATAATTGCTTTCATAAATCATTCTCCATTCTTCACAACAGAAATTAGATCGTTTTTCTATGTAATCGCACCACGATTATGCCAATCACTACGATCATAAAAATCCATATTTGTTTCTAAACGTAATTTTTCGAGGCAAGGGTGCACAGGTCTTCCAGTCACCAACTTGCCATCTTGAACAAATCCTTCTTCGCGATCCTTTAACTCATCGACAAAAATCGATTTCCAATATTTGATTCTTTCCTCAGCGCCTCCAGAAATACCTAAGTCTCTTAATTCTGAAGGGTCCTCGTCAAGATTAAAAAGCTGTTCTCTACCACTTCCACTCATCCAGATATATTTCTCATGACCATCTGTAACCCAATGCATCGATTGCCCAAAAACAATATGCTCCCCATGGATATATTCTCGCCAGCTCAATTTCTCCCCACGCGCAAACGGTAACAAGCTGCGTCCTTCCACATGCTCTGGAATTGGAATTCCTGCACAATCTAAAAGTGTTGGCATAACATCCCGCAGTGCAACAATCGGTTCTAATCTAACATTCTGAAGCAAATCACTGTTCCGAGGACCTGCTAGGATCAAAGGCACTCTTGCTGAGCCATCGTATGGGTATGCCTTGCTGTACATTCGGTGGTCACCAAGCATCTCTCCATGATCAGAAAGGAACAAAATATAGGTATTATCCAATTGATTGTATTCCTTCAAGGTCCATATTAAACGATTGATCTGATGATCAATATGCGTAATCAATCCATAATAACCTGCTCGACAGCGTTGCAATTGTTCTGTTGATAAATCGCCCGCCTTACAATTTGGATTCCTTGAATCTTCCCATTGATCTAACATACTTTCCCAGTTCCCAAGAGGAATTTCAGGCATATCGACATTTAAGTATTGCTCCAATGCCCAGGCAGGGGGATCGTAAGGAGGATGTGGGCGAACATAAGAGAGAAATAAAAAGAAAGGTTTTCTGGGATCACGACGCTTAACAAACTGAACGGCTTGACTTGTCACGAAATTTGTCGGATGCAAGTGTTCTGGTTTATCCCATGGTCTGGTAATATTTGAATTGCAGTGCACCCCATGCTCAAAATAATCCGCATGAACACCATACTGTTCACGAAGCCAAGGAATATAATCATCGATTTCATCATAATCATGATGCTGGCTTCTTGGGTGATTAATAAACCCATCATGTAAGATTACATTTTGAAATCCGATCTGTGATCGCTCGGGAAATACATGCATTTTCCCGATTGCTTGTGTCTGATATCCATTACGCGTAAATTCGCTTGCTATCGTAGTAGGGTAATTCCACGCCACACCATCAAGATATCCCACTCGTCCATGAGTTGTCTGCTTCAAACCAGTATATAGTCCAGCTCTAGATGGAATACAAGTCGGCGTTTCACTATATGCTTGGCTGAATCGAACTCCATGTAAAGCAAGACTATCTAGATAAGGCGTATGAACAACGGGATGACCTTCGATACTTAAACAATCTGCTCGCCACTGATCCGCCATAATAAGGATTACATTTGGTTTATTATCACTCAACTTTTTATCCTAATCTAATCAAACAAATAGAACACTCTCCGCGATGATATGCTTGATGGAGAGTGTCTGCCTAAGAAAACGCTTTCACACTTATAGATAAATCAGATGAAACCTACGCTTTATTGTGTAGGCAAACTTTCACCTTCCATCATTAGATGAACGCCAGCTGTTCTAAACGTTCTCGGTAATGCTAATATTTTTGGATTTTTCCCAACATACCTTTCAGCATCTTTTAACGCTTCCGCAAAAGTAGCTCTTGTTTTCATTCCCATTGCACGTGCATATCCAGGTTCATAGGCGCCTACGATATAGGTTGCTGTTGTATGCATCTCAGCGATATGCCCACAAGAAACCATTGAAAAAGGATGATAGGCATGGTAGCCAAAATTAAACCGATACCTATCAATATACTCTTGTTTATTACAAAAATACTCGCCGTACTTAGCCATATCAGGCAACATATTATGATAATCTTTTTGGAATAGGTCAAATAATTCTCTGTAGGATGGGAATTCCTCATCGTGAAAATATCCATTACAGATTGAAGAGCAAATTACAACGCAATTATCTTTCAGGACTCTTTTGTGTCGAATGATATTAGCTGCAATCGCTTGCATGATCAATATCGGGTTAGTGCCGTGCCCATTCCCATAATGGAAATTTTGCGGCATCCCAAACATCATCACATCATATTTTTCTTTAACCCATGGAATAAAGGTGCGCTGATCAGCGATTTTCCATGATGCCACCTGCACCTGCTCGCCATGCCCACTGAAAACAGCGATCTGCCTCGCACTCGTATTCAGCACAGCATCACACATAAAAAACTTTTTCCCCATCTTTTTTTCCATATGCTTTCCTATGGCATCAAATTTTTTTCGCATCGTGCTGTATTGGGACACAGGGGTGAAATCCTTGATATGCATTACTTCTGGGATATGATGCGCTGCTATCGATTTCCAATGCGTAATTCCAGTCGCAGCCATCTTATATCCACCGGAATATCCACCATATGGATTCCCCAATACATGTCCAATCAAAATCGGTAAATCTGATTCAAACACTTCTTTATTCATGATTACGCGATCACCCAATTCATCGTAGCCTAAATCAATCAAGTGATCCCAATCTTCAGAATCGTGATTGACAATTTGATGAGTTGGTTTAAAAGCATGATAGACTTCATCCCCCAATATATTCCTTATCTCTTCATCCTTATTTTTCCGGTGCAAGCCATTTGAACAAATCAATAAGATATCTTCTTTAGCCACACCCGCTTTTATACACTCTTCGATTAAGATTGGAATTGCCGTCTTACGATGTGAATCAGATTGAAATCCTCCCTTAACTCGATCAGGGAAACTGATCGTCACTTTTGACCCAGTACCTACCAATTTTGAAATGGGTTCCATTCCAAGCGGATTCAAGATGGATTCTCGCGTTGCTTTAACAAAATTTTCCAACATAGGAGGATCAGGAACAGTCTCTCCTGGAATGAACACGTCCGCCGAATCCGGTAAATCTACCAATAATTTTCCTTCTCCATATTCAAATTCTACATTTTTCGTCATTTCCACTCCGTCTTCTGGTTTCTTACTCTATATACTTATCAACGATGCTCTTTAACCCTTTTACATCAAACCCAATATCACCTGTGAATCGTGTTAACGCCACCAACCCACCACCGATCGTATCAATACTGGCAATCATGGCTGCATTCTCTTCTTTTAATCCACCACCATACACCACGGTGACATCGCGACCGAAATTATCATCAATGACCTTTTTGATAAACGCTGATACAAAAGAGATATACTCTTTTCCAGGTGGTATTTTTCCAGGTCCAATTGCCCATATCGGTTCATAACCAATTACAACCTTTTTATCATCGATAACTTCATCAATCCCCGACAAATCTGAAAGTAATTGATCCCGTAAAACGCTTTCAATACGAGGTTTTTGTTCTTCAAACTCGCCCGCGCCTCTCTCTTCTGCGGATTCTCCTACACACAGCAACACATTCAGCCCTGTGGATAAAGCAGCTTTTACTTCCTGATTTATGAGACTATCAATCGCTCTCGAAGCTGTAGTAACTTGGTTAAAATCTTCTTCTATATCAGGAGCAAAAGCTTTTATGACCTGATATTTAAATCGTCTTTCTTCACTGTGCCCAATGATCGCCCAAGTACTTCCTAATACTCTCGCAGCAGTCGCAGGAATTACAGTGGTCAAAGCGCCAAAGTTTCCGCCTGGCGTTATATCATCCCAATGAACTCCCTGACAACCAATCGACAACATACTTCTATCCGTTTCAGGATAACTTAGCAATGCCTGCTTGGCGGAGGGTATTAATCCCTCCGGGATTAAATAAACCAACTCTAATTTGGGGTGACTGCCCATTCCAAGCTCAATGGTCTCTTTAATCACTTTCTTTATCCAGGATATCGGTTCGGTATCCGGGCATAATCCCCCCCATTTTTTGGGGACATCGAATCTTTTCAGGTTCACATAGATCTCTTTCATAAATAATTCCTCTCAAATCAATCAATGATTTATTTCACCTATCCAACCTACACGTTTAGAGGCTTCAACCATAGCATAGATATGCTCTGGTGGAGTACCTGCTACTATCCCAAAACCTTCTGATAATATATAGCCACCAGAACGCCCTACAGTACGAATATAATGCTCGCAGGTTTTGATTATGTCATCAATAGGCCCTTCATCAATTAATACTGGATGCGGACCTCCTCGGAGAACCATGTGCCCGGAAAGCGTTTCCGCTAATTTTTCAGGTTCAACTGGAAATCCAAATCCATCAAAATATGTAATAGGTAATTGAGTTTGGATATTTTCAAGAATATGATCAATCTTCCCGCACATATGAAAGGAATGTGGTTCTGGATATTGATTAAAAATTCTCTGATAATAAGGTACGACAAACTCATCATAATATGCAGCGCTCATCATCTCACCTGTGTCACATCCCAACCAAATCCCATGGTTTGGGTTTACACCTTTTAGCTTATCTAAATAGGCAATACAATTCATATGGCTCTCAGTAGTGATCCCCAATAATCGATGGATTCTTTCTGGATCGAGCGCCATCCATAAAAAGAGATTCGAACCAGCCAAAGCAAACGCAGACGGGATAGGTCCACCCATATGCGTCAAAGTAACATCCAATTCCAAAGTTTCCCCATTTAGCCGCACATCAAATCGATCAATTAGATCTAGCATTTCTTTATACCAATCTATACGCATTTTGTTATGCCCTTGATAAGAATGCGGTATCTCCAAATGATCTATATCCTCTGGCTTCTTCAGCATGTGAATTGTTTTTGGTTGGTCGTTTCCATGAAAAACCACTTCCATAGGAAACTCAACGCCTCGAATGGCGCCAAAATCCAGCTCGATGGTTAACTTATCAGTTGGTATCGGAAGATCATCATGGATCTGTTCATATCGATACTTATGGTTAAGGATCAATCCCCGCATATGTTCATAGGGGTTCTTGATCATATCCTTAAATTCAGTTCCACTACCTTCCAACAAAGCCCATAGCTGCATATCCACAACGACAGGCGCTCTATCGGTTTCTTGAAATTGATGGGTTCTTTTTAATCTATCTTTCTTTTCCTCATTCAGAAGAAGTATTTCTTCTGGAACAATAATATCTATTCGCTCGACCATTTTATTTGACCTAATACAATAAATTTATGCACTAAATATTAATCTAAACCAAATTTTTTCGCTGTAGTTTTTGGATTTGATAGAAAATCATACAAATCCGGTTTATCTAAAAATGAGTTCCACAGAGAATCGTTACTATCTACATTCTCAAATTGAGTTCCTTCAATGTTATCAATGTACTCCAATTTTGCTTTTACCAAATAATTCATATTCGTCTTAATTTCCAAACCTTTATCAGAATCGCATATATAATATGCAAAACCTTTTCTTTTTTTATAAAAATCAAACTCGGGTAAAAAATTTCCACAGAAAAGACCAGCTGTGACTGAAGGGAATTTTTTAGAAATATTTATTTGCATATGAGCATGATTTGGCGGAATAAGAACAGTATCACCTGGCTTCATTTTAATTAAATAACATTTTTCTATACATCCGATATCTCCTGGCTTGTGTTTTTGAAGAAACAAAATAATATTTCCATAAATTTGTGAATACAATTCTGGCAAACTAAAATCATAACCTTCTACATTTGGGTGTGAATGTCCATGAGTCTTAACAAATTCATTTCCAATTTTTTTTGGAGGTAGAATTGTGAATCCATATTTTAATGATTTTTCTTCTAACAATCTAATTTCATTTTTTTTTGCTTTTTCAAGGTGGTATAAAAAGAAGATTTCATCATCCATCTGATATTCGGATGGAGCAAAGAAAACATCAACCAAATCCTTCATATTTCGGCTTGAGTATTCAAGCTTATAAGGATATTTTGAAAATAATTTGAAAGTTGTCTTATCAAAAAAAAGTGGAAATCCATTTGCCAAACTTAAATCTATATTCATCTAAATTCCTTCTATTTGTAACCTTCGATCGGTATTTCTTCAATGGAATCTATTATCCCTTTTACAGTCATTTCAAAAATATTTTTCCCTCTTTCCACCGAAGCTCGATATCTTGGATCATTCTCAGTTGGAAGAGTTCTATCTTCCGTCGGATTTCCTGAAAAAGTCTTGCTATCAACAATACCACTAGTAATTTCAATCGGTATATCTTTTTCAGGTAAACTTTCCAAATTAACCGCATCAAAATGCAAATATTGCATCACAGAAGTTTCGACTTCCTCTGCATGGCCAGCTACTCCAGTTTTTGGTAGTGCAAAAGTAAGTATTACTTTGCTAGAAGTTGTAGCTGAAAATTCAATGCATAATCTATTCAAAACATCGCCATGGTTTTTTGCACCATGACCATTTATTAAAACAATTAACTTATATTCCATTTTTACTAAATTTTCTAACACCTGCCTGATGATTAATCCAAATATTTCTTCCTTTGAGTAGAGGCTTGGTAATGAAATACCAGGAAAATCCATTCCAACCATATATTCATCTTCTTTTAGTCCAAATGCTTTTAATTTTTCGGGAGGGCGTTCTCTTTCTGTTCCAAAAAAAACTGTAGGAAATACAACCCCCCCCTTTCGAAGCGCGACTTCTTTAGCCACAGCTTGCGCATTTAATGGATCTGTACCAATCGGTAAATGATATGAATGCCATTCTAATGGTCCTAAAGGCACATAAATTATTGAGCATTTCTTTCTTTCAGCAATAATTTCATCAGGTCTTAAGCATTCAAGGTTTGTATTTCTTAACATATCTACTCCAAAAATAATCAAGTTAAATATTTTTTACAACTGATCGAAATCTATTCGCACTTTTTTTAATTTCATTTTCTCCATCAAGAACGGTTATTCCAAATCCAGAACCAAGACCAGCGTCAGAGACACCAATGCTTATCATGAATGCACGACTTAATAGATCATCAGTTTGAGGTAGCATTCCTTTATAATATTTCTGATTTCCACCATTATTCGTATAAAATGGACATTTAAAGGGACAACCTTCTGGAGTCACGGTGTATTGATTTATTAGGTGTTCCATATTGTTATAAACATGCCATCCTGAATCCGCGATAACTTTGCTATCCAATTCCTTTGCGATATTTCTAGCAATTTCACTAGTTGGGAAGAAGATTACCAATAAAGTCCCACATTCTCCATTCTCGTCTGTAATCTCTCGAAATTCTAACCCTGGTATATCTTCGATCATCGATTTATATAAAGCTTTGTTTGCACGAAGATGCTTGATCATCTTATTCACTTTTCTAACTTGAGCAAGCATTACAGCACCTTGTAGCTCTGTCATTCGAAAATCTAATCCAAGGAATGGTCTTTCTCCAACTTCAACTCCTTTTCTATTAGGGGAATGGCCTTGATCGTGAAAAGCAAAACACCTACGATAAGTTTTTTCATAATTAGTTATCACCATACCCCCATCTCCGCAAGTTATTGTTTTAAAGACATTGAAACTAAATATACCTGCATCTCCGATAGACCCTATTCCTTTGTCTTTGTATGTAGCTCCAAATGCTTGTGCACAATCCTCAATTAATAATAGATTATGATCATCACATATTTTCTTTAACTCGTCCATTCTAGCTGGATTACCTAACATATGTACAGCTACGACAGCCTTTGTTCTTGAAGTAATTTTTTTTTCGACATCATCTGGATCCAGATTTAAAGTCTTGTCCACTTCGGCAAGAACTGGTATAGCTCTTGCGTACACAATCGTAGACATGCTCGCAATAAATGTATAACCGGGAACTATAACCTCGTCCCCTGGTCCTATTCCAAGTGCGCTTAATGCAGTCATTAACGCTGATGTACCTGAATTCATTGCTACAGCATACTTAACACCTGACATCTTTGCAATTTCTTTTTCTAATTTATAAACCTTCTGCTTGAAGGAAATATCATCATCTTTTCCATATCTAGAAAGATGTTTACCTTTCAAAACATCCATCACCTCTTCAATCTCTTCGTTTCCAATTAATTCCATCCCTGGACCAGCCATTATCTTCCTCCAATTTAAAATTTTTTGCAGCTTACCCCTTGATTGCGCCTGAAGTTAAACCACTAATTAGATAACGATGTGTAAAAAATGAGAAAATTACAATAGGCAAAAGCACAATTATGCCTCCAGAAGCGATCTTGCCCCATTCCCATCCCTCATATCGCATAAAATTTACGACACTTACAGTCGCTGTCATCATATCCCCCCGAGTAAATATTAATGCGTAAAAGAATTCTATCCAGCTCATAATAAATGCTAGCACTCCCACAGCTACCAAACCATTTGCAGAAAGTGGCATTATTATTCTAAAAAAAACCTGTAAGTTTGACGCACCATCAACCACTGCTGCTTCTTCCAAATCCTTTGGAATGCTATCTAGAAAAGGTCTTAAAACCCAAATTACCATTGGCGTAGTAAAAGTTAAGTATGCCAAAACCACAGCTGTATATGTATTCCTAATTCCAATTCGACTAAAAATTATGAACAATGGTAATGCAAATCCAATAGGCAAAGCTAATCTGGCTGATAATATCCAAAAAGCAAGTCCGTTTTCAAATTTGAATTGGTATCGTGAAAGAGAATAAGCTGCACCAACACCAAATAATAGAGCAAAAAAAGTAGTTAGCAAACTCACTACTAAGCTATTAATGATCGATCTAACAAATGCTGAGTCTGCAAGATCAATATAATTTTCTATTGTCCATCCGCTTGATAAATCTGGTGGCATTTCAAATAATGCTAATGCTGTACGAAATGACATAAATGCCAACCAAATTATTGGTAAAAGTACAACAAAAAAAACAACTAATAATAAGCTAATATTCACAAAATTACGAAAAAAATCCTTAATAGCTTTTTTTTTGGTTCTTTCTTTTAGTAAAAATTTACTTTTTATAAAGCTCATCTACATTTCTCCTCTGGTCCATGGTATGTTTCTTATAAGAAAGAAAGTTATTAACATAGATAGTATAAACAAAATCACAATCATAGAACTAGAATAACCTACCCTGCTATAAGAAAAAGCCATCACAAAAGCATAATAATTTGGCGGTTCTGTAACAAAACCTGGACCTCCTTCTGTCATAACATAAATCATCGGAAAGGATTTTAAACTATCTACTAAACGAAATAAAAAAACAACACTCGTTGTAGGTAATATCATCGGCATCGTAATGTAACGAAATCCTTGTAAAAAAGATGCACCATCAACCTGAGCTGCTTCAAATGGTTCTTCGGGTAGAGAAATCAAAGTAGCATAGAATAATAAAAAACAGAATGGAAAAAATTCCCATATTTGGGCAATTGCTATGGCAACAAGTGCAAGGTCTGGATTACCAAGCCAATTCAATTCTCCAAAACCAATACCTGTTACAAAATAATTTAAGATACTAACAGGTGGTGTAAATAAAATTTTCCAAATAACAGCCGCCACTATCGGCGGAATCACCATGGGGATAATAAAAGTACTTCGTGCGAGTTCAACTATCCAACTTTTTTGAAATCTATGTTTGATAAATAAAGCTACTAACAAACCAAGTATTATTTGCAATGGAACAGTATATAGGCTTAGTTTTAATTGCACAAGGATAGAATTCCAAAACCTTGGATCATCAAAAAGCAGACTTAAATAATTTTCTAATCCAATAAACCTTAATGACTCAGGTCTTGTCAAATCCCAATCGGTTAAACTTGTGCCAATTACATATAAAATCGGAACAATGGTTATCAAAGTTAATAGTATGATAGCGGGCCATAATAAACTATAATAAAAATTTTTATTCCGTTTTCTCCAATTCTCATCTTGTTTTGTTTTTTCAGCTTTTTTTAAAGAGCTCATATTAATCTACCTAAAAATAAATTTAGGGGCGTATTGTTTACGCCCCTATCCAAATTATTTTAGAATTATGGGGTAATTGTGTAACCCGCGTCTGTCATAATTTTCTCACAGTCTTTTTGTGCATCATTCATGGCTTCCTCAATAGTCTTCTGATCAGTCAAAGCCTCATTAAGACCTTGTCCCATTCTTTCGCCTACTTGTGGAAATTCTGGTACAGTTCTATATGCACACTGAGATAATTCAATTGCTTCAACAATTAGGTTTCCAATTTGTGTATTCCCTTGGTTGTACTTCTCACCATATGCATCAGATTCAAGTATAGATTTTCTACTCACTGCAGGGAATCCACCATTTATTGCATTATCCATCATCACATCTTTGCTTACTGCCCACTTGATAAACTCCCAAGCTGCTTCCTGATTCTTTGCGCCCTTGGGTATTGCATATCCATGGGTAGCAATAGAAGGTACTTGAGCAACAGGACCACCGGGTACTAGAGCGATCTCTACCTTATCAGCTACTATACTTTTATCAGGTAACCTAATTGGCCCCATTTGACCGAGAGCATCGATATAAAAACCGGCTTTCCCTTGTGACATTGCAGCTTGACAATCAGGCGAGTCGTACAATTGCGTTCCGCCTATACTGTAGTTCTTAACTAGACCTAGGAAGTTCTCTGCTGCTGCCAATGCTTCTGGGGTATTAAGTGTTGGAGTTACATCATTTGGTGGATCTCGGAATACATTTCCACCATATCCTTGCAACCAACATGGGAATGGGAAGTGCACACCCGCAGGTTGCGTTCTTTGAACAAATGAATAGAATTCAGGTGGATTATGGATAGCAGCCATAGTTTTGTCTAATTCATCAAATGTCTGTGGCACTTGTAAATTAGCTTCTTGTAGTTTATCTCCCCTGTACATCATCTGAACAGATTCCGCGAGATAGGGCAATGAATATAATACACCTTCCCATCGATGCGCATCAAGCAATGCTCCCACAAAATCATCCACATCATAGCTATCTCGTTTGATTAGATCATCAATTGGCAACACCCATCCTGGTCGCATCCATCTTTGAGTCTTGATATATATCATTTGGACAACATCATAAGCATCACTTCCGGATGAAAGTTCTGTTTCTATCTGCTGCAATGCAACCTTGAAAGCCACTAATTCAACATCAGCCTCAATTCCCGTTAGTTCTGTAAACTCTGCCAGTTTTTCCTTTATCAATTCATGATATTGAAATGACTCAAGCAACACTTTAATCTTTGTTCCTTTTAGCGGTGTTCCTACTTCAACCTTTTCAGTAGCTTCTGGTTCTACAGCCGCTTCAGTTTCAACAGGAGCCGCTGTTTCAGTTGCACAAGCTGCTAATACTGCTCCTGCGCCAATCGCTGCACTACCAGTTCCAACAAGTTTCAAAAAATCTCTT
The DNA here is from genome assembly GCA_964547225.1 of uncultured Anaerolineaceae bacterium. Lineage (GTDB taxonomy): Bacteria > Chloroflexota > Anaerolineae > Anaerolineales > UBA4823 > CAZJMV01. The sequence goes on from CAZJMV010000034.1 coordinate 25,749, forward strand.
CGCTTTACAATCTTGTTTTTCTTCTCGTCCTTTAAAGTCATGACCATTACTCCTTTCAATTACAAAAATAGAAAATTCGAATATTTTTAAAGATCAAGTTACAAACTAGATTTCCGATTCAACAACACCTCCTTAGTTATTTACAAACTTTATTCATAATCCGTTTGGTCCCAAAATCCGATAAATTTCTCTATCCCGTCTCTTGTGTATGGGTGATACACTGCTTCGCGATAGACAGCCAAGCCAGCGGTCACAATATCAGCACCTGCTAAGGCTGCATTGGTAATTTGCCTACCATTCCTCACAGCTGCTACTAACACTTCCGTATCAAATCCATAGTTATTTTTCATCATTGTGATTTCTTCAATATAGTTGATTACCTCTTCTCCATTAGATTCCTTCCAACCAATAAATGGAGAAACATAAAAAGCGCCTGCACGCATCGCCATTAATGCCTGCACTGGTGAAAAAACAAGCGTCATATTTACTCGAACACCTTTCTTTGCCAAATATGGAATTGCTTTTATCGTAGTCTCCATGCACTGCAGCTTGATGACAAAGTTTGGCGACAAAGCTGCTAGCTTCTCAGCTTCATTCACAATTTCATTAAAATCAGTGTAATGTGGATTTACTTCAACAGATACAGTCTTATCCGTACCCTCGATAAGCTTGGCAATATCTTTCGCAACCATAAGAAATGGTTTTCCGGAAACTTGCACATGTCTGGGATTTGTTGTCACACCATCGATATCGAAGTACTCCAATGCATATTTGACCTCATCTTCTATGGCGCTATCCAAAAAGAATTTCATATATTATCCTTTCACATCAATTTTCTATGTTTTTAATACAAACTAAGTTCAATAAAACCTACAACTCTAAAAGTGGTAGTTTCAATAATCTAGCCAAATAGACTAATTCATCTTTATAGTCACCATATGTAATGGCTACATGATGTTCAAGCCCTTCTCTTAGTATCGTATCAAGCACATTTTCTGCAGAATTTTCGAACCTCATTACACCTGATGTACCTGAAAAACTTAGCGGTGCAGATAACATATTTCCCTTGCCTGCTACAATTCGTAAACCTTGCCTAGTTCGATTTAATCTTGCCACTGTAATTGCACCCGGCTTAAATGGAAATTCCATCAGAAGTGGTAGCTTGCGATTAGAATGGATCGTTCCTCTCACTGTATAGGTTTTATCTGCTAGCGATAATGGACCAAGTCCACAATGCCAGATCACGAAGTTATCTTTTTCATAATCTACAGATACCATATCTGTCCCAAAGGCTGCTGTATCACTTAACCAAGACAATATTAACTGTGTAATCGTCCCATTCGCGTCAGCTTCACAACTACTAGGTATTCCTTTATCTGTCAGTAATGAGATAGCTCCACAAGCAGCGCATTTCAAATCTGTAAAGAATTCAGGCCAACAGCGCACAGCTATTCCATCTAATTTTTGTTCCTTCGCTATACCAGAAAGAACGATATAGGTTCCCAAGGTTTTGTTTAATGGCTCTTGCTCCAATTCAGCCAAATTACCTATTTGTTGATCTAGCTGAGCTCTAATAGGGTCTATCTTATTTTGTTCTAAATCTCTCACTCTATTAAAAACTGTGTCGATATCTATCTGAAAAACAGATATACCAAGTGTATTTTTCAGCGTATCAATATCTAAATGACATGTATCCATTCCTTCAGGATGTGAACCAACAATACCCAATCGTGAGGATTTCAATTTCTCAACCACATTCGCTGCTGCAGCTAAAGCACGCACCTTTTTATAAGCGCTTGTTTCATTCACATTGGCGTAAACAAATTCATAAAACTTACCTTGAATTTTTAATGCGTGTGCAGCTAGGTTTATTCCACACAAGGAATTTAACCTTAGCCTTCCACCATTTGGAGCCTCAGGTACAGCCCATAAAAAGATCGGCTTATCAATCTTTTCAGCAATAGCTTTTACCATAGTGCTATCTGCAAATGTAGCTTGGAATACGAGGAGAATATCAAACGCTTCTTTTCTGATAGAATCGATAACTTGGTTACACTCCTCTAGATTAGTAATCAATTCTCTTCCACCAACAACCTTCAAACCATTAAATACCAAATGTGTTCTAAATTTATTCGTTACTTTTTCTGCTAATTCCATATCAAAGTTGATTCTTGCTAGCGGAATTAAACCGATTCTTAGATCCTTCATCAACACTCCTTCAATTATTTAATCGCTCAAGATTACTCATCAAACTGTAATCATCATTTGGTAAATAAAAGAAATGTTTTAAAGCGAGACTACTAGCACCGAGTACACCAGCTTTCCAATCAAATTCAGTGCCTTGAATCTTAATTTGCTCTCCAAGTTTTGAAAACGAGAGTGTTTTCACCATTTCTTCAAGAATTGGTAGATAAAGATCCTTCTCTTGATTGAACATCCCCCCCAGCAAAATCAATTCCGGATTAAGAAAATTGACTGCATTAACAATGGCAATACCTAAATATTTTGCACTTGTTTCCACCAATTTTTTTGCCTGTAAGTCTCCTTGACGCACGGCTTCAAACAATCCTTCAATCACTGGTTTTGAATCATTATTCTCAATGATCTTTGCTAAGAGTCCATTCGGCTCTTTTTTCATTAGTGCTTCAGCTTTTCTAACTAATGCTGGCTCTGAAACTAAATCTTCGAGTGTTGTCTTAATGCTCGGAGACCCAGCTTCATTTTCTGCCTGAATAATGAAAGTGTGCCCTATTTCTCCAGCTCCAAGATTTATTCCACGATAGATCTCACGGTTCACTACAATTCCAGCAGCCACACCAAGCCTGCCATAAATAAATAAGAGAGATCCAATATTCCTGCCAACGCCAAATAAAGCTTCAGCAAGCGCCATTGAGCGAACATTATTTTCAACAACAACAGGCAGGTTCAGTTGTGCACTCAACATATCAGCAATTGGAGCATTTTTCCAATTTTGATTTTTAGCAAACCCTATTACACCTGTCTTGTAATTTACCAAACCAGGCGCTCCAACCCCTATCCCAATGATATTTTCACGGCATATTCCACATTCTTCCACCAGCTGATTCGTATCATTTATAATCTTTTGCATCACTTCTTCATACGGTGTAGGAATATTGAAACTTCCGAATTTGTGATAAAAAATTTCATTGCGTAAATTTACAATTGCAATCCGATAAACCCCACCACCTATATGAATCCCAATAGCATGCAAGGCATCTTTCACTAAGAACAGCGCGTTATGCGGTCTTCCAACGCTTCTTCGACCTTCATTTTCTTCAGCCCTTTCTTCGATGATCCCTTGAACTATGAGTTCATCTACCAATTTTGTAACTGTCGTTGTTGAAACAGCAATATCTTCGGCAAGGCTAACTCGATAAGCTGGTTCGTTGTACAGCAAATTCATCAAGATTGCTTGGATATTGTGCGCTTTTACCGAACTGACATTTTTGCCAAAATATTTTACGGAACTCATTTTCGCCTGCTTGTAATTTAATTAAATAAGTTTGTTAATTAATTCTAGCATAATGCACTATTCCGTGTCAAGTTAATTATGGACCATTTATTGTTCTATTCCCCAGTATTTTCTATAATCGCTGAACAACAAGTACAGCGGCTTTTCATCTTCTTCGGATTTTGAAAATCGCCCACTTCCAATCGGCTGATAATAGAAATTATCTATCTTGTCATCATTAATTGAGGAAACCTCTCCTATCATGACCCGTTTTCTTTCTGCCCAGAATCTGTGAAAAATATTTTGGTCAAGCGTGATGCTTTCTCCTGGCTTCAACTTAATAACATCCCCAGCATTGAACCGCCTTAACACGCCATCCAGATGAACTTTTACTTCAGTTTGAGCAAGACTATCATCAGAAGCTGAATGATATAATTGAATACATAAATCACCGCCCGCTCGATTGATAATATCTTCAATTTTTTGTTTATGGAAATGCATCTGATGAATTTGATCAACCTCTGCAATCATGATCTTCTCTGCATAAGGTTTACCTATACCTTGTTTCCAATCCACAATATTTCCATTCCGCAAAGTAAATAATAATAATCCGTATCGCTCAAATTCTCCCATACCATAATCAGTGATATCCCAACCTAATTCATTATTTACAATTTCAGATACCTCTTCTCCTTTCATTTTCCAATCATCGACTCCCCAATAAGCAAAGGGAGGCAATTCAAATTTATTTTTTCGAAAGAATTCGACTGCATCCTGCATCTTAGCATTAATAATCGATCGTTTCATCTGCGATAATTCTCCTTTACGCTCATCATTTATAGATATTTTCTGTATTATTACGAAATTGATTTGCGCTCTTCGTCACTTCATCGCCAACTCCGATTCCTAATCCTAACAACTTCTTCTATCTCCTTATCTCCAATTTAATCCATTCCGGGTCCAGGCATTTTCTCTCTATTTCTTCATATTTACATGGGCTAAAATCTAAGTTATAATTTATTATTAATAAACAAAGTTTTCTAATTAATTGTGATTGTACTTTTTCTAATCACTTGAGTCAAGGAGCAAATGGATATGCTATCTCCCCAAGAACAAATTTCATATGTAGCAAAATTTGTTTTCGATCGTAAATTAACCGATATATCTGGCGGGAATATTAGCTGCAGACATAATGGAAAAATCTACATCACCCCTACCCGAGCAGGTCAAATTCATCATTGGAATTTAGTTCCTGACCAAATCCTTTCCGCACCCATCGAAGATAATTCACTTTTAGAGAACCCACTTCACTCAAAAGAATCTATCTCGCATCTCTTAGCATATCGTGCATACCCCCAAATAAATGGAATTATACACGCCCATCCATTTAATATCCTATCATTTTGTGCTGCGGAAAAACCAATTAAAGCATTATTAAAATCAACTCAAATAATCGATCAAAGTTTTGATTTCATCGCAGAAAAACCAATGTATTCCCAAGAACAGGGTGAGGAAATTGTACGAAAATTAAAAGGCAAAGAAAAGAAAATGGAAGATTTTGGCGCCGCGCTGCTTATGCCGCAACACGGTATTTTTGTGGTTGGCAAAACACTGTTCTGGACATTGGATATCCTCGAAAGGATCGACACCAACGCATGGTGTCAATTAACCCAAAACTGGCTAAAATAGCTATTAGAGGACTCTATGTTTCTTACGGTCACTCCCGATCCGGTAATGGATAATATTTTTTTTATTGAGGAATGGTTGCCCAATTCTGTCATGCAAACCACCAAGGTTGTTTTCAGCATTGGTGGAAAAGGACTTGATGCATCTGTAGCTCTCAGCCACCTGAATCAACAAAGTACTGCCCTCTGCTTTTTGGCTGGGGAAACTGGGAAAAAGTTATCAAATTTGCTCCAGAACTATGCCATAAAATTAGCGCCGATCTGGGCTGAAGGAGAAACTCGCAAAGCGATTATTATTTCAGAATCAGTAAACCAACGTCATTCGCACATCTTTCATGGGGGTATCACCATACAACCTCACCATCTCAAAAACTTTCTATCACAATTCCATGAAGAACTCCGTAATTCAAATTGGGTGCTTACAGGCGGAATTTTCCCTAACTCGCTTCCAAATGATTTATTCAGACGATTAATCCACTCTTCTCAACAAGCTGGCGTAAACTTTCTAATCGATAGTCACAGTAAATACGTTATGCCAGCCCTATCTGAAGAATTTGAGATACTTAAAATGAATCGTAGAGAATTTGAATGGACTTTTGATCTTATTGCTGATTCAATGGATATCCTAATCCAGCATGCAAAACAAATTATGCATCAATATCTCTTCCATAATTTAGTTATAACGTGTGGCTCCGATGGTATTCTTGCCATAACCCCTCAAGCAATCATTCAATCGATTCCCCCAAAATTAGATGTCATCAATGCAGCTGGTGCAGGTGATGCTGCTTCTGCTGCTCTAGTCTGGAGATTAAATCACGGAGATAATTGGCAAGATGCAATCAGATGGGCAACAGCAGTTAGTGCGGCAGTGGTTCTCACAGAAGGAACTGCTGAGTTTAACTATTCGAGTGCCTTGAATTTAATTCCCGACGTTATCGTCCAAACAATCGATCAATAATAACTGAAATCTTTCTTAATTTTAAAACTGCAGAAAAAACGAGGTACATATGAACTCTCGCCAACGTTTGATAACCAGCCTACAACATAAAGAACCAGATCGAATTCCCCTTGATCTAGATAGTATGGCAGCTTCTGGAATAGCTGGTATGGCTTATAATTCACTTGTTAATCATCTTGATATTCCATCAACTGAGACTCGCCTATGGGATCCTTACCAATTGCTTGCCATTCCTGAGAGTCATTTACTCCGGCATTTTCATATTGACACACTTCCTGTCAGATTACCAATTCCAGGCATGAATCCTAATAATCCACGTTGGAAATCATGGAATTTGCCGGATGGTTCTTCTGCTTTCATACCGGAAGGGTTTAATCCACAGAAAAACACACATGGTGATTGGTTTTTAGTGGACGCTGTTGGTAATCAAACTCACAAATTACCAAAAGATGGCTTTTATTTTGACCAAACCTTCATCCCTCTTGCAAATGCAGAAACACCATCCGATATCAAGTCCTTCCCCTTTGTTTATCTAAATAAACAAGACTGCAAGTTGATTGCCAGTCATGCTAAACATTTGTACGAAAGCTCTGATAAAGGCATTGTATGTCGTTTTCGAGGAAGTATTCTCGAAGTCGCCTGTGAATTACGCGGTTGGGAAAATTTTATGGTCGATCTAGCAATCAATCAAAAAATGGCTCATGCATTAATGCAAAAGATTCTTGATAGTTACCTTGAAATCCTACCATATTACTTAGAGCTTATTGCGCCTTATTCACAGGTAATCGTCCTTGGTGATGATTTGGGAGATCAGCAGAATACTTTATTTTCACCACAAATGTATAAACAAATGATCAAACCATACCACCAGCAACTGGTGCAAACAATAAAATCTAACAGTGATCTTTTTGTGTTTTTTCATTCAGATGGGAATATTCGAACTCTGATTCCTGATTTAATTGAAATCGGGATTGATATCATTAACCCAGTGCAGGTTTCTGCTAATCAGATGAATCCAAAGGAACTTAAGAAACAATTTGGTAAAGACATTGTTTTTTGGGGAGCAAGTGTCGATAGTCAACATACTCTCCCATTTGCCAAACAACAGCAAGTATCCGCACAAGTTCGTGAATTGATTGATATATTTGCGCCAGGTGGTGGTTATGTTTTTGCCCCAATACACAATATTCAAGCAAAAGTACCGCCTGAAAATATAGTTGCAATGTATGAGACAGCATACCAATATGGAAAATACTTATAGAGGAGAGTAAATGAAAATAGGAATTGGCTGTGATACAAAAGGGTTCTACCTAAAACAACATTTGATATATGTATTACAAGAAAACGATCATATAGTAGATGATGTCGGTTGCTTTTCATTAGAAAAAGTAGATTATCCAGACTTTGCAGAGAGAGTCGGAACTGGAGTCGTTTCGGGAAAATATCATTATGGGGTTCTAATTTGTGGTACAGGTATCGGAATGTCCATTGCAGCCAATAAAATCAAAGGCGTCAGGGCAGCATTATGTTATGATACTTTACCAGCGATTTTAAGCCGAGAACACAACAACGCAAATGTTTTTTGTACAGGTGGCTGGTTAATGACCAAGGAAAAAGCTGCTGAGGTACTTCTCCAGTGGCTCGATATGAAATATGCTGGCGGAGGACATCAAGATAAACTTGATAAAATTGAAATGCTAGAGAAAAAATTCGGAGAAATCTAGGTAATTATGTACGCAATTCAAGCAGGATCTCTTCATACACCAGATCAAGTTATTCCCAATGCTTTTGTTTATATCGATAATGAAAAAATAGTTGACATTACCTCTGAATCGATCGACACAAAAAATCAAGACCAAATCATTGACGCACGCAATCATATTGTCACGCCTGGATTCATCGATCTTCAAATAAACGGTGCTTTTGGTTATGATTTTACAGCAGATCCAAAAAGTATTTGGCAAGTCGCTGCAAGACTTCCCCAATTTGGCGTCACAAGTTTTTTACCTACCATAATTACAAGTCCATTAGAAACCATCCTAAATGCTCAGAAAATGCTGCTCAAAGGTCCATCTGCAGATTTTGCAGGTTCCCAGCCTATTGGTCTCCACATCGAAGGACCCTTCCTCAATCCAGAACGAAAAGGCGCCCATAATCCTAATTATCTTCTTCCACCAAATAAGGAGATCTACTCCAATTTTTCTCCAAGCGAAGCCGTTCTGCTCACCACGCTTGCCCCAGAATTACCGGGCGCTCTTGAGATTGTCGATCTCTTAACGAAGAATGGCGTTATCGTGAGCGCTGGTCATTCAATGGCGACTTATGATCAGGCAACCCTAGCAATTGATCATGGTGTTCGCTACGGAACCCACATATTCAACGCGATGGCGCCATTACACCAGCATGAACCAGGCTTAGTTGGAGCATTATTAACAGACCAACGCGTAAAAATTGGTCTGATTGCGGATGGAATCCACGTTCATCCAAAAGTAATTCAGATCATTTGGAATACTGTCGGTCAAGAACGTTTAACACTCGTAACTGACGCCATGGCAGCTCTAGGTATGTCAGCCGGTAAATACTTTATAAATGATTTGGATGTGTGGGTCGATGAGAATAGCGCACGTCTCGAATCCGGTGTTCTAGCTGGAAGTATATTATCGCTTGATACAGCCCTTCGCAATCTGATTCGCTTTACAAATTGTTCATTTCAAGCTGGGTTACACACAATCACCCATAACCCAGCTCAATTACTTGGGTTGCACAATCAACTTGGAAAGATTGCTCCAGGCTATTTTGCAGATCTAACGATCCTCACACAAGATTATCAAGTCGCCTTGACGATTTGTAGAGGAAAAATTACTTACCGCTCTCCGGAATTTCTTTCACATAGGGCATGATCCACTCCGAGCCATGTTCATACTGCCATGGCGCAAAATAAACTGATGGATCGCTTTTCCTCATCCAAGTAGAGCTTGTCGCTGGGAGATTATCGTACTGCACCTGGAAAACCCATGATTTGGAATCAATCTCATATTTTTCTATAAATCCTTTAAGCATTTCTCCTAATGCATCTAATTTCTCACGTGAACTTGCTTGATCGACAGGGTAAATATTGAACATTTCATCATCGATAATTTCATTGATTAATTCCATCTTTACCGGATTACAGTTCAAATCATAAAGATCATTTTGCCCACCCATAATAATTCCACCACGCTTGGTAAACTTTTCAAGTTGATTTTTGATCTCCACAGAGAGGAATTCAATTTCTGGCACAATCAGCATTCGAGTTTTGTAACTCAGCTTTCCTGCTTCCATTTGTTTATCTGATAGGAAGTTTGCAAATATCATTTGCTCTGCTAAGGCAGAAAATGTTGCGTAGATTTTTCGCCAAGCTTTACAATCTAACAAGGCAGATTTCAAAGGAACTAAAATGGCTATTTCTGCCACAGGCTGTTCGAATCTTTTATGCGTGGATAATTCCCCCAATATATCCAAGGATGTTTCCCATCTTTCCTTGGGTAACGTTGATTCAATGGGATTACCTGGAATTGGCCCATCATAAGTTTCTTTATGATCATTGGTTGGATAGTCACGCGTCCAAAAATAGAAACTGCTTGCTCCATGTCTCACAGCTTGATCATACCAAGATCGGATTAACTCACCTGTTGGAATAAATTTCGGTGTTGCCGCTGATAAATTCATGCGTACACTGATCATAGGTTTTTTTTCTGTCAAATCATGGAACAATTGACTGAAGTAGGCAATATAGTGTCGAAGGAAAACATCATCATCAATCAACAAAGGTCTAACCGCTACTGATGGGATATCAAACGCGCGTCCGAATCCAGCAAAATCCAACACAGGTAATTCATGCGGGTTAGAAATGACCTGTGTGTTCGGACCCAACATCTCTCTCAAAATATCTGCCTGGACAATTTGAATTTTGGCTTGTTTTTCACGTACCCAACTCCAGAATTTGATCAATTGCAATCGCTCAATAGGTGTAGTCGGCTGGATTGGTAACTCGCTTGTTCCAATTAATTGTTCTAATTCCAAACTTACTTTCTCAGGAGATCGCTTATAAGCATTCATAAAATTCGGTAGCGGATAATCTTTTGACCACATCACTACCAAATTTTTCGGTGCATCACAAAATTTTCCCCCATAGATATTCTCCATCAATTGAACATCATCAATAAATCTTTTACCTATCTTCCGATACGATTCAGGAAAATCAGACCATTCTTCTTCAACATACGGTGTCCTAAACCCTAAGATTGGCGCCTCTAAAACATGTCTTAAACCATATTTCTTGTTAATCAATAATGACTCAAATAATCCATTACCCAAACCGTCATTCCAAGCAATACGATGATCTTGCAGCAAAGCGCCTATTTCATCAGGACCAAATTTCTCACGTCGGCGAAAACCAGCTAATCTAGCAACATATGGTTCATCCAGAAAAGTAGCTTCTTTGGGCATTGAAAAACTTTCTCTCTTTTCAATATCCTTCTGCATCAACGCCTTTGGATCAATTTCACTCCTGGGTACACGCTGATAACCTGCGACATCATAATCGACAGTCGATCCCGATTCATATTCAAACACTTCTGCAAAATCCAATGCTAATTGATTAAATTCTTTTTCACTAATCTTGATCATAAGTACTCCAAATTCATATTACTATCCAAGTATATTAATTAACAAACTTTCCTAATTAATTATACTTACGAAATAAATACCTCGTCAAGATTAATAGCTTATCTTTTTCCCACTCGTTGAAAAGAAAAGAGCCACCTGATATCCCCTATCTTAAATTACTTCATCGATCCAGGGGTGATAATCAATCCTCAATTCACAACCGGGGAATGAGAACCGGTGTGTTTTCTTTATAGGTCTCATAATCCTCTTGACCGCCCCATTTTTCATCTGCGCTTTTCTCTAATAAAGGAATTCCGCTGACACGGGTGATCAACACTGCAACGAATACTGGCGAAATCAATGTGATCCACTGCCATCCGCGAAGAACGGGTAGCGAAATAATCGCGATTCCAATCCAAAGCACTATCTCACCAAAGTAATTGGGATGTCTAGAGCGTGCCCATAAACCAGTATTGATGAATTTTCCTTTGTTCTTTGGGTCAGCGCGGAATTGGCTTTTTTGGGTATCAGCCGTAACTTCGATACCAAAACCGAATACCCACACCACCAATCCAATCAGAGCAATTAATCCTAGTTCCACTCGATTAGCGGTAGTGATGGCAGCCAGAGCGGCAGCCATCGTGAATACTACCCATAATGCCTGTATACTCCAAACGTTTAAAAAGCGCATAAAGGATGGCTTTATATCATCAAAACGACTATCCTTACCCTCTTTGATGATTCGACGAAACAAGAAGCTGCTCAGACGAGCTGCCCAAATGATCACTAGTGTAACCAGCAGAATAGAACGTCCATCAACAACCGGAGTTAGGACGATTGCAAGGATGGTTACAGAGATATAGGTAATCCCGCCAGTGAGATCGTAGAATTTTTCGCTCTGAAGAAGGTAAGCGGGAATGAATGCTATCCAATTGATCAGGAATGCCAATCCAACCGCCAAGGCAAAAACCGGAATACCGATAAACCGGCTGCCTTCTTGGGATCCCGCAAAAGCTAATCCAGCACCAATCAAAATTACAATTATTAAAGTAAGTATTGAATTTCGTTTTTCTTTATCCATTATGTTTCCTTTCAGATTTGAAAAATAATTTCTTTAAATTAAGATTTTCTACTCTCGCTTAGAACCCACGCTTCTGTCCTTCCCAAGGAGGCGCTTCACCGGATTTATATTCCTCGACACTGGGTCCTTTTAGATTGCCTAACCGCCACAAACCGTACAGGTAACTGAAGATAAGCAACAGGATGATAGCAGGCCACCCCAACATTAATTGAGCCAACCCAAGTGTAGCGGTCTTTCCTTGTTGAAAGAAATAGAACTGCAGCAAGGTGCGCAGCGAGAAAAAAATCCCCCAAACCAATGTCACTTCACTGTAAGCAGGACGAACCTGAGGATGCCAGTACCACGCAAGCTGCCAGCGACGAGTCAGATAGCTGGTATAAGCGACCAACGGACGTCCAGCTAAGACACTCACAAAACACAATGCAGCCGTAAAAACACCTGTAATGATGCCAGGCAAGAAATAACCTTCGGATCCCCCCACAAACCGTGCAACTAATACCGCTACGATTACACCTCCTATACCACCTAAGGCAAATAGAATTGACTGACCTTTTATCAAGCGATAAGCTGCGATCAAAAGCGCTACACCCAACGCGCTCCACAGAGCGATATCAAAACTTACCAATGCATTGAGAATGATAAAAATGATTAATGGGATCAACGAATCAATGGCGCCCCCTCTACTACCCATGACTGAACGGAACTCATCGACGAGTTCTTCAAATTTACCTACACTTGAACCTTGTTTATCCTTCATCTAAATAAGCCTTTGCTCCCATAAAGAAAAGTCGCCAATCACCATGGCTAGACTGTAACGCGATCAACGTATACAATGCACCGGTGAAGAAACCCAAGACCATCATCAAAATTACCCAAAATATAGCACTGGCGAGCGATTTTTCACGATAGACAATCCAACCCGAGAATAGAATAAAGCCGACATATAAATCGACCATGGACACAATTCCCCAGGGATTAGAAAGCAATTTCGCTCCATCTGAAGCAAAATCACCAAACATAAAACCAAATATCAATACGCCTGTCATCGCTAACAAACCCAACAAAGCTACAATCTTTGCTAATTTCATAGGTTTCTCCTCTTCTCAATTTAACTCTCGTAAGTCCATATCCGTTTAG
>CAZJMV010000035.1:0-9106 GCA_964547225.1 uncultured Anaerolineaceae bacterium
ATCTCAGAGTTACAAACCAACCTCGGCGATACAATATGTATTAGTATTCATCAGTTCTACACACTGGCAAATGCTATCCTTGATGAAGCTGCATTTACAATTCAGGAAATCAATGACATTGCAGTCCGGCGCTTGATTCGATCCATCCTACACCAGATGCAGGAAAAGGAACAAATTCAGGTTTTTGAGAGATTGATAGATAAACCAGGTTTTATTGAAGCTTTAATTAATTGGCTACGTGAAATGAAAAGCCAGGGAATATTTCCTAAAGAAATGCAAAGTGTTGTTCATTTACAAGGTAGTATCCTGGATCAACATCTTGCTGACTTCTATTTTTACTATCAAGAATTCTTGAAAGCTCAGCATTACTCCGACACCGATGGCTTGCTTTGGTTAGCTGCTGAAGCTTTAGAGGAAGACGAAACCTTTTTTCAACAGAATGGGGCTTTTTTTATTCTTGGCTTCGATCAATTCACAAACGTCCAAATACGCATGCTGAAACAATTAGCTGATCGTTTTAAGGAAGCCAATATTTACTTGACTTGGGATGCAAATCGTGACCAAGCAAGTCTTGTTTTAAGCCGCTTAAGCAAAACACGTAATGCACTGATCAATTCTATCCATATGAAGCTTATATTTCTTCCTGACCATGTCACTCAATCTAATCACTTAGCGCATCTTCACCAGCATATTTTCGAATCAACACTGGCAGAGATAATTCATGCAGACCAAAATCAGATAGTCATGGTTGAAGCACCTTCTCGGACTGCTGAAGTCCGTCACGCACTGCGCGAGATCAAACGGTTATTATTAGAAAATATTCCAGCAAACAAAATTGCGTTAGTATGCCCAAATAAACAAACCTACCTTCCCATTGTTCGTACAGTATCCACTGAATTTGGTATCCCTGTAGACTTTGAACATCCATTACTCCAAAATCCCGCCATCTCAGCACTGATCAACGTATTAAAACTTCCCTTTGAATTTCCTTGGCAGCTTACTCTACAAACACTTAGATCGCCTTATATCCTACAACCCTGGCTATCATTGGATCATATCAACCTTCTTGAAGTGATCAGCCGAGATAATCATGTAATTGCAGGTATCGATCAATGGCTACGCTCGTTGGAGCCACTTAATAATTCAATTCCTGAATACAACAGCGAAGATTACAACTCAAAGCGCTTGGTTTTCACACTCGAAGAACAAACGCTTACCAAGATAAAAAATGGATTAAACACCTTTTTTCAACATTTAACTCCACCAAAAAAAGCATCCATAGATGATTATATCGCATGGTTGCAATCAGATGTGATTGGCATTGTTCCTGACTCAGAAAATGAAGAAGAAATTTCATCATCCGAAAATTCGCTTAATATCCATTTAGCGTGTCAACAGAGTCCTTTTGCACAACGTGATTTACAGGCACTCTCTTTTTTCATGCAAACCCTTCGCAGCCTTCATAACGCATCTGTACAAATTCCTTCAAAAGATCAAATTTTCTGGCAAGATTTTCGAGATGAACTGATCAGCCTTGTTTCTACCATGGAGATACCAAGTGATTCAACACAAAACAGCATCTCGTTCGATCGACTTGAAGCAGGTCGAGCGCGCACGTTCGATTATCTCTTTGTGCTTGGCTTATCAGAAGGTGAATTTCCATCACCCCCACCAGTTGATCCATTCTACACCCAACAAGAACGACAAGACCATCCCCTTTCATTGATTAAATACAACCTCTCTGATCAAGTTTCACTTTGGTGGCAGTTGATTGGCAATGTCAACAAAAAGCTCACTTTACTGCGTCCTTACCTTGATGAAAACGGCGCTCCATGGCAAGCCTCCCCCTATTGGGAAAAAGTAAGAGATTGTTTCACAAACCTAGAACCATTTCGCATTCCAATCGCAGATCATCCAATGCCAAAGGATGCCGCATGCTTGACCGAATTGCTGACAGCGCTCATAAAAACAGAGGCTCGCACTATCCCACCTCAACTAGAAAAGCGCTATCGACAAATTAACTATGCGAAAGTGATCCAAAATCAAAGACTCAGCTACTTGCCTGCTGGAAACTTTGAAGGTGTTCTTGGAAAAGAGTCCATAAAAAAAGAGATCATTCAAGAATATGGGAATAATCACATCTGGAGCCCATCTCAGCTCAATCAATATGGCAATTGTCCCTTCCAATTTTTTGCCCAGAGAATTCTCAAAATCGACGCCCTCAAAGATCCAGAAGAAGGCTTTGACAGTTTACAAAGAGGCAGCCTGCTGCATGCCATTTTGGAGCATGTTTACCGAAGATTGACAGAATTGGATATAACACCCTCTATAGAAAATCAAAATAAAATATTGGAGGTACTTGACAGCTCCTGCGACTCGATTTTTTTCAACGCACCTGAACGTTTTGGTTTCCACCCCAGTCCACTCTGGAAATATGAACAGGAGGAAATAAGGAGATTGCTAAAAGCGTTGATACAATGGGACTGTGAAGAAAATGACAAGATAAATTATGAGCCTTTCTTACAAGAAGCATGCTTTGGTTTTTCATCGCAAGAAAAACCTGTTTTGGTTATCCAAAATGAACAATCCCATTTAGAACTCAGGGGAAAGATCGATCGCATCGACCGCAATGCCAAAGGTGAATTGCGGATCATTGATTATAAAAGTGGTAGTACCAAATATTCCGTTAGCGCGATCAGACAAGCCAGCGCCTTACAGACAGTCCTTTATGCATTAGCCGCTGAAGAGCTTTGGTTGGAACAAGGCTCGCTTGTAAAAACAAGCCTGTTTTGGCATATCCCAATAAAAGATTATAGTGGTAAATTGGACTTCAAAACCACTGTCAAGCAAAATGACACAGTAAAAGAAGCCCTCCAGCGCATTTTTCTTCATCTCGGATTGATCCAACAAGCTTATTTTCCAAGCAAACCTGCCGATACAAGACAGTGCAGGCAATATTGTGATTATGCCGCCCTCTGTCGTGTTAACAGGCAGAGCATTGCTAAAGCCAAGCAAGGAGATCTCTCATGAAACTGACTGAGCAGCAGCTGTTAGCCATTCAAACCCAAGACCAATCCCTAGTTGTTCAAGCTGGAGCAGGTACAGGAAAAACAACGGTACTTGTGCAGCGTTTTGTTCATCTATTAGAAACACATCCAGAATGGAGTTTGGATAATCTTTATGCCATCACATTTACAGAAAAAGCGGCTCGTGAGATGCGCATCCGACTGCGACAAGAGGTTGAAGAAAAAGTCAGTCTGCATCCCGATGTTCCTCAATGGCAAGAACATCGTTTAAATCTTGACAAACTGAATGTTAGCACAATCCACAGTCTCTGTGCGCGTATCCTGCGTGAGAATGCCATCGCTTGCCAAATCGACCCCCAATTTCAAGTCATCGATGAGCAGGAAGCGAATCTGCTTAAAGAAGAATCCATCCGATCAACGCTCAAACAATTAGAAGAAGAGGACCATCCTGCCTTAGAACTTCTCGCTTCTTTGCGTGTAAACGATCTTAAAACCGAAATGTCAAATATGCTCAATAAACGCGGTACTTTATTTCACCTTTTTAATAATTTAGATAAAAAGGAAGGACTAATTGAGCGTTGGCAAGATGAAGTTCAAAAGATGGTTGCTTCCTATTGGGAAAAAAAACTATATCACAACTCCGACCTCAAAGAAGCCATGCAGATTTTTCCTAATATTGAAATCATCAATCCGAATGACAAACTAACTGATGCGGTAGAAAAAGCTCAGAAAGGCTGCCAGTTAATTTCATCCGACGATAATTTAGCTGGCGCATATCAATACTGGATTGGAATAAACCGCACTGGTGGTAAACACATAAACTGGGGTGGAAAAGATCAACTGAATGAATTAAAAACATTTCTTAAGGTGCTTAATGACACAGCAAAAGAGATCAAAAAAGATAGTCTCCACCATCCCTTTGGCGAACTCGACGAACTTGCCGCGCAACATTTGCAATTATGGTTCTCTCTCTGGCAGAAACTCGAACGGGTTTATGCACAAATTAAAGATGCTCTTCAAGCTCTTGATTTCGACGATTTGGAATTACGCACCGATCAACTACTCTCTCAATCTCCATGCCCGCCCCGGGTAGCAAGTTTCTTAAATAGCATCAAGCATTTAATGGTGGACGAGTACCAAGATACTAATTTGATCCAACAGCGCATCATCTCATCACTTGCACCCATTGGTCAAGCTGGTAAACTCTTTGTTGTCGGAGACGCTAAGCAGAGTATTTATCGTTTTCGACAGGCGCAAGTCAGCATCTTCAACCAAACCGCTCAACAAGTACAGGCTGTCACACAACAATCACCATTGTCCCTCAATCTCTCTTTTCGCAGTCATGAAAGTCTTGTATCTGCCATGAATGATCTTTTTGAGAATATCTTCAAACCAATCGAAAAAAACTACACCTATTTTGAAGCTTTACCTGGCGCATTGACTGCTGCCAGAGGAACCCAATCACACCACAAACCCGCGCTTGAGATCTTGCTAATTCCCGAAAAAGAACAAGATCAAGATGAAAAGAGAATAAGTGCCGAAGATGGACGCATCTGGGAAGCACGCTGGATCGCCCAATACCTATTAAATATTAAAGAAACATGTTTCCAGTTATGGGACAAAAATATCGGGGAGCATGGTGATTATCGTTCATTTGAATTTCGGGATGCCGCCGTTCTATTCAGAGCCACCACACAGATCCCGCTTTACGAAACAGAATTCAAAGCGGCAGCATTGCCGTATCTGACTATCAGCGGACGTGGATATTACGATCGTCCTGAAGTGCAAGATTTGATCAGCTTGTTAGGCGCTTTAGCCAATCCATCTGATGATCTCAATCTAGCGGCTGTCCTGCGTTCACCACTTTTCTGTTTCAATGATGAAACACTGTATTCTTTACGATGGTACACGCCACAAGGAGATCGGTCATCCGAACCTATCCCTTACCATCTAGCGCTCAATCACCCTCCCCACACAGAACAATCCGATATTGTTGCACGCGCTGCATCAATCCTCGAGCAGCTTTGGGCGTTTGCCAACCGAATTGATGTCTGGTCTCTTCTGCGTAAAGCGTTGGATCTGACCGATTACGAGGCTATTCTTGCTTCTCTTGATGGAATTTCTGGTCGTCAATTGGAAAATGTTCATAAATTTATCGCTTTTGCCAGAGATCAGGCATCGATAAATTTACTTGATTTTCTAAGTCGTATACGTGATTTAATAACAAGCGAAGCCAGGGAAGGAGAAGCGCTCGGTCATGAACCAAAAAGCGGCGCTGTGCAGTTAATGTCCATCCATGCAGCCAAAGGATTGGAATTCCCAATCGTGATATTAGCTGACACAGGACGTCAATTTAAACACAGATCAACTTCTCCTTATCTCCTCCATGATCCTGCTTTTGGGTTGGTTTGCAAAGTGCGCGATGACAATGGCGATTGGCAGGAACCAGCTAGTTATGCTTGGGGAAAATGGCAGCATAAATTAATGGAAGAAGCGGAAAACAAGAGATTGCTTTATGTCGCCTGCACGCGTGCTGCCGATCGTTTAGTGATTACCGGAAAACAAAGCAGTCAAGATTCTTGGTTGAATCAATTAACTGAGATTTGGAATATTGAAGATAATGAAATTGATCAAGAAATTCTTGATTTTGGCAAGTATTCCATAAAGGTGAATCGATTGAAATCAGAGCCTGATCAAAAGCCAGCAGATCAATCTACATCAACTTCACATCACACTGGATCGGATGAAATACCCCAACTTGCACAACCTATCCCTATTTCATCCCGGTATAAAACGATGTCAGTGAGCCAGTTTGAGAAAATCCAAAATGCTGAAGAAAAAAGATTCCCAAAAATCCTACCAGCTGTTTACAATATCAAAGGATTTACAAAAAAACAGAATGCACTTGGTTCCCAAGTCGGAGACCTTGTGCACAAAGCGCTTACAAACTGGGTCTGCTTATCTTATCCATTCGATAAATTGACCCATTACCTTGAAAACCTAGCCCATCGAAACTATATTTCCGCTCAATACAGCGTTGATGCAGTCCGCCAAACGATTACGATGCTTATGAATGTTAAAAATGATCCTTTGTATGCTCAAATCAATCGTTCAATCCAACGTTATCACGAACTTCCTTTTACGTTATCAACGCGTGATGGATCACTACACGGCATTATTGATCTCTTGTTCCAAGATCCAAATCAAACTTGGCATTTGATCGATTGGAAGACAGAATGGACTGCAACATATGATATTGCAAATCATGCTGTTCAATACAAGACCCAATTGAATGCCTATGCCTCTGCCGTATATCGCCAATTTGGTGTTTTACCTGAAATCCTACTAGTCTTTCTCGATCCAAAGATTAATATTTATCAATACGCCATTAAGGAAACAGAATTATTTACTGCACAATAGATTCGCATCCACCTTGCTCGAGTTTTCTTCTGGCACAAGGACAATTTTACCAACATGAGTTTTAGCAATAAATTCTTTTTGCGCGTTTACAATTTCATGTAGGGGAAAGATTTTCGCGACTAGAGGATTAATTTCATTAGATTCAATATATCCAATCAGGTTTTGAAAAACATGCTCATCCCATGCCGTGCAGCCCAACAAGGTCAAATCCTTCAAATAAAAATCGCGCATATCCATCGAAACGATAGCGCCTCCAATTGCCCCACAAGCAGCATAACGCCCCCCTCTCACGAGCAGCTTCAATAATTGTCCAAAATCTTCTCCCGCAACTACATCCAGAACAACATTGATACTCGATTCTCCTAATTCAACAACCAAATCAGTACCACGCGCAATCAATCGATCAACGCTCAAGGAATACATCCTGTCAATCTTGTCCTGACCGACTACCGTAATCACTTCAGCACCCCTCCGTTTTGCAAGCTGAACAAGCGCCGATCCAACTCCACCCGAAGCGCCAGTCACCAATACCCTATCTTCAGCGTTAACTTGAGCGCGCTGCAGCATATTCTCTGCTGTGCCATACGCACAAGGTATACTCGCTAGTTCTTCATTAGTCCAGTCGGAATTGATTTCAGACACTTCACTTACTGGAACTTTGATATATTCCGCAAACGCACCATCAAAATCAGTTCCGAGCCAAATATGATCCCACAAATTGTTTTCATCAATGCGCATGCACGGACGAACCAAAACTCGTTTGCCAAGAAGATCCTTACCAACTCCTTTTCCAAGTTTTACCACTTCTCCACAGCAATCAGTTCCTTGGATGAGTGGGAATGGGGTTTTCCCTCTCCAACCACCCTCTTCAATAATCGTATTAGTGTTACTGGTCAGTAGACTTTCAATATCATTTTTTATCGATGATGAATACCATCCTAGACGGGTATTAATATCTGTGTTATTCACACCCACAGCAAGCACTTTGAGTAACACTTCGTTACAATCTGGCACTGGTATCGGAACATCTCGATATTCTATCTTTTCATAGTCTCCATTTCCAGTCGTAACAACAGCTTTCATTGTGGGTAAATTCGATTTCAAATCGAATCGTTCTGAATTTTGCCTCAATAAATAATCTAAGTTTTTCATATTATTTTTCATTCCGTATTGGACTTTCACGAGAGACCATTTCATCTTACCCCTTCATTATTGCGCCATCAATAGTTTGAACAAATTTCGAAAAGTCTCTCTATCGCCTGTTTATCCTTATTGAAGGGACAATTTTCTTGCTTTTTATGAGCAAAATAACCACCACTAATATCACTCACTGACGGATCACTGGCTAACCATACCGGTGTCTCTGCACCTTGCGTTGGTGATTCATGTCCGCCGAAACCCAAATCATTGCTCAATTTTGAGTTGACATCCCCCGGATGACAAGCATTCACACTAATTCCAAAAGGTTTTAATCGTTCTGCAAAAGCCACTGTCAACATCCGATTAGCCTGCTTAGATTGTCGATATGCTATTCCATTATGATAAGGACGGCGTTTAAACTCCAAATCACTCAAATCAAGGTCTCCTGCCCAATAACTAGCTACATTGACTACTCGAGATGGTGAACCTTCTTTCAGAGTAGAGGTGAAGGCTTTGATCATCCAAAAATACCCCAACACATTTGTAGCAAACTGCATCTCAATTCCTTCTGAGGTTTCTCGTCTTTGCCGCGGAGTTATTCCCGCATTATTTATCAAAATACTCAATTTCCCTTCCCATTGTTCTGCCAAAGCAAAAATTTCTTCTTTACAAGAAAGATCAACCAATAGGTAGCTGATATTCTCATTGCCTGTTTTCCTAACTATATCCATAACAGCCAATTCCGCTTTTCTTTTATCACGCGCCACCAGGAAAACACTATGATTGGGTAACTTTGCCAGTCCTAATGCAATCGCTTTTCCAATCGCTCCGGTCGCGCCAGTAACAATAACTTTTTTCAATTTTTGACCATCCATTGTTTTTTTCCTTGCATATACAAAATTAGTTTATTCTAACCCACCTAATCTTGACTGTACAATCAAACCATGCGATATCGAAAATGAAACGAATTATTCAAATAGCCACTCTAACCCCAAGCTTTCTAATTTCTCCTCATTTGGCATTCCCGTATCCTTTTCCCACCCAGCCATTTCATAATAAATATCTTTTGCTTTTTCAAGCTCATGTATAGTTAGATAAGCGCCATCACTTGCTCCGCCTTTCAAAGGCATGTATATTTTATTTGGTAATAGGTCGTCTATACGACTAAAACCCTCGCGAGCATTGAACGCTTGCATCATGTTCAATCTCCTTTCTCCAACGAGGAGAAATTCTGCCATATCTACATCCCATCCAGTAATCTTCTGAATGACTTGCATCAATTGTTCTGGGGAATATAAGTGCCAGGATGGTCCAAAAACAAACTGACAGACAGAGACCGAATCTAGCGCTGAATAAAAATGTTGCGTCTTCAATGCAAATTCGATTTTTGCTTCATTCAATCCATCAGCTGTCTCTCCTTGCATTAATCCAATTTGCCCCATTCTCTCTGGATAAGCTGAATAGGATTCATCATGTTCACTGGATTGATGATCAGCGCCAAAAGGATTGACCGCATAGAT
>CAZJMV010000036.1:0-50348 GCA_964547225.1 uncultured Anaerolineaceae bacterium
ATACCTATCGCCTTGAAAAAACTGAGAGCTTTGTTCATGGTTTCCTCCTTCATGATTGTTGAAACATGAATCTATTTTTTGACCTTATATTAGATGAAAATTATTGATCATTTGCCATATTGAACGAGATGGTTGAGAAAATTTTATTATCTAAATGAGAATCTCTAAGATAGTTATTAAAGAATTAATCATGATTATACATGAGATTGGAATAGAAAAATTTACAAATCTGTTAGGACATCTCTGCATTCGGCGATATTTCCATTTTTTCATGAGAATTTGGATTAAAACGCTTGACTTTGCCCTAAGGGTAAGGTGTATACTGGAACTATGTTTGAGGATATACCTCCGAAACAAAAGCAGCCTTTATTAGCGGTGGGTCGTTTCGCGCAAGCGACACAGCTCTCTCGCAAAGCTTTACGTCTGTACGAGCAGATGGCAATTCTAGCACCAGTTTTCATTGACCGATACACAGGCTATCGTTATTACAGTGTCGATCAAATCGAAAGAGCTCGTTTCATACGTCTCTTACGAGCCATGGAGATGCCGCTAGCAACAATTCAACAGGTTCTTGATACCGATACGAATCAGGGGGCAATCCAAATTATCATGGATTGTCAGAAGGAGTTTGAGGAACGAACATATCAAGTTCAAAGAGCATATCACAAGGTCTTGGCATATTTAAATAAGGAGGAGCTTGAAATGACAATCGAAATATCTGAACAAGAAATACCTGCTTTCTATATCGTGGGATTAGAAAAGTCCATTACCGTTCCAGCTTTCCAAGAATTGATTCCAGAAGCACTAGAATCGCTTTTTAATATTATAAAGAAAAGTGGGAGGGAGGTATCTGGTGATCCGATTTGCTTTTATTATGGTCCGGTAAATGAAAGCGATGATGGACCGGTAGAGATTTGCGTTCCTATCCAAGAGAAGATTGAATCATATAACGCATTTAGCTGCCGTCAGATCCCCAAACATCGTGTGGCGATAGGTAAAGCGACAATTGTGCAGAGTCAATATCCACAGATATTAGAAACCTGGGATGCGGTTATAGGATGGGTACATCATCACCATTTCTCTTTAGATGAGGCGGTTTCGTGTTATGAGATTTGGCATGAAGACAATAGCATATCTGTCGCTCAACCATTTATCAGCAACATGATTATCTAGAATGAAATCCGGGGATACGCCAGCTTTGCATAAAGTCATGATCAGGAGCGCTTGGGCTGTATGACCAGAGCTTGTGGCTAAAACCCCGATCCCTCCTTCTAGATCAGCTATGCGTGCTTCAAAAACGGCATTGGTTGGATTTTGAATTTGAATATAGATATTACCTTGCTTTCCTAATGAGGATAGACTTATAACAAAAGCTAAACTCTATGGAAAGGTTTGGGATTAGCAAAAGGCTATCTGTCGTCTAGATCTAATCTTGCTTGATTCTAATTATGCAAGCTATTTTCCAAGACGATGGTTATTCCTCTTGCCTTTGGTATGGATATAGTGTGAATATGTCGTGTAATTTATTTACCATGAATTAATTTTCACCATTCTATAAATAGTTGATCTTCCTGACAAGGGGAATTTTCAAATTAACAAGCGGAAAAAAGTGAAAGTATAATGAATAATCCCAATTTAATAAATATATCTGGTAAAATTGATGATGCAATATACTTGACCCTAAGAGTGTTAAGAGATAAAATCGACATTCTGATTAGAAAAATGATTTGTATCCGTCCACAAAGCGCTTGAGGAAAAGCTCATGCGCTTGACTTTGTTTGTTAAAAAGAAAATTATGCAGCTCGCGCGAGGAGGCAATAGATAAGTGGAAACCAAAGGCTTGACCACTCTCCGCATTAGTCTAGCTTCACCTGATACCATCCGTAGTTGGTCTTATGGTGAAGTCTTAAAACCTGAAACAATTAATTATCGACGATTGCGTCCAGAGAAAGACGGACTTTTCTGTGAAGCAATTTTTGGTCCCACAAGAGATTGGCAATGTTACTGTGGAAAATATAAGAATATTCGTTATAAGGGGATTATTTGTGATAAATGCGGAGTAGAAGTTACCCGCTCTTCTGTCCGTCGTGAACGTATGGGGCATATAGAACTCTCCGCGCCCGTAGCGCATGTATGGTACACTCGCCGAATCCCTTCTTATCTTGGGTTATTATTAGACATATCTCGTAGAAATCTTGATCGTGTACTTTACTTCGCACAATATGTCGTCACTCATGTCGATGAAGACGCACGCCAAAAAGCCATCAAAAGATTGGAAGAACAAGAATCACAGGCAGAACGTGAGCAGACAACGAAAATAAATGCTCGTATAGCTGAGTTGAAAGCAGCGCGTGAGCAAGAATTAGAGAAGTATTCTGAGAAAGTTCAAGCCATTGAAGTTGGATATGATGAGACGATCGCAGAGAAGCTCGAACCCATCATTCAGGCTGGACAACGTTTGGAATCAAACATTCGTGATGAAATGATGGGATCTGTTTCAAAAACAGCGATTCACTTTCCCGATACCGATATTGTCATTATTGAAGCGGGTGAGAAAGTTGGGAATAAACACCTAAAGAATGTTCAGCAGGTCGTTAAGGAACGTCTCGATGAGATGGAGAATGAGCTTAAAGATCAAAAACAACGCAAACTTGAACATTTGAAATTGGAAAAAGAGAAGTTCAACGTTGAATTTGATCTAGAATTGGAAGACCTTAATCATCAACTTGATGAACAAACTAAACTTGCTTATAGCGAATTTGCGCAACAACGTGATGAGTTATTAGAACTTCAACCATTGACTTTTATGGGTGAAAGCCGTTACAGAGAGTTAAAATCGCGTTGGGGGCAAGTTTTTCGGGCGGATATGGGAGCAGAAGCTTTCCTGGATATTCTGCGTCGGATTGATTTAGAGAAATTAGCTGAAGACCTTTGGTATGAAGTACGTACGTCACGTAGTAAACAGAAACGTAAAAAAGCAACCAAACGTTTAAAGGTTGTGGAGGCTTTTCGTCGTTCTGGGAATCGTCCCGAGTGGATGATCCTGACGGTTTTACCAGTTATTCCTCCTGATCTGCGACCAATGGTTCAATTGGATGGCGGTCGTTTCGCCACATCCGATCTTAATGATCTTTATCGACGTGTGATCAATCGCAACAATCGCCTAAAAAGATTGTTAGAACTCGGAGCTCCAGATGTGATCGTGCGGAATGAAAAACGAATGCTTCAGGAAGCCGTCGACTCGTTGATCGATAACTCGCAGCGTGGAAAGGCGCTTTCTCGTAGAGGTCGACGCGAATTAAAGTCTTTGAGCGATATGCTAAAAGGTAAGAAGGGTCGCTTCCGCCGCAACCTTCTTGGTAAACGGGTTGATTATTCTGGTCGTTCAGTGATCGTTGTGGGTCCTAGCCTCAAACTTAACCAATGTGGGTTACCAAAAGCGATGGCTTTGGAATTATACAGACCCTTTGTGATCTCTCGATTGGTCTCGCAGAGTTATGTGGCAAATGTGAAAGGGGCGAAGCGTTTTATTGAGCGTAACCGACCAGAAGTATGGGAAGTCCTTGAGGATGTGATCAAAGAGCGTCCAGTTCTACTCAATCGTGCGCCTACCTTGCATCGATTGGGTATCCAAGCTTTTGAACCAATCTTGATTGAAGGCAGCGCTATTCAATTACATCCTTTAGTAACGACTGCATTCAATGCTGACTTTGATGGGGATCAAATGGCTGTTCATGTTCCGCTGGCGGAAAGAGCCGTAAAAGAGGCTCGAAATTTGATGCTTTCTTCAAAAAATCTCTTGAAGCCTGCTGATGGAGATCCAATCATCAGTCCTGGAAAAGATATGGTTCTGGGTGTGTATTATCTGACAAAGATCGATGATCTACCACATAAAGGGGATGGCAGGATTTTCAGCAATTTGAATGAAGTTGAACTTGCGTACACCCTTTCGCAAGTTGAAATACATACGAAAATTAAGTTGTTGACCAATACGTGGTATGACGATGAAAGGAATCGACTTACGAGTTCAGAAGAGAGGGTCATTGAAACTACTATAGGACGCGCAATATTTAATGCTATTCTACCTTCTGATGTTCAATTTATTAATGAGACATTGGATAAAGGAAAAGTAAGGGATTTAGTTGCGGAGATATTCGAAATCAGAGGAGAGATTGATACTCCAGCGGTTGCTGATGCGATTAAAGATATTGGATTCCATTACGCTACACAATCGGGTTATTCACTGGCTGTATCGGATATTACTGTACCGGAAGATAAAAGCGAAATCGTTAATGATGCGCTTCGTAGAGCTGATGCAGTAACTAGAGACTTCAGACGTGGTTTATTAACTGAGCAAGAGCAAAATGAACGGGTAATTGAAATTTGGCAACAAACTACCAAGAAAGTTGGAGATTCAGTCAAAAGTTCAATGGACCCAAATGGTAATCTTGCTGCACAAGCGATTTCTGGAGCAACTAAGGGTGGCTTTGGTCCCATTTCTCAGCTTGCGGGAATGCGTGGTTTGATGGCAGACCCTTCAGGTCGTATCATTCCTTTACCTATTCGTTCAAATTTCCGTGAAGGTCTTACAGCGCTAGAATACTTCATTTCGACTCATGGCGCTCGTAAAGGGTTAGCTGATACGGCGTTACGAACTGCTGATGCTGGTTACTTGACCCGCCGCCTTGTCGATGTTGCTCAAGATATGATCATCAACGATGATGATTGCGGTACTGATGATTATATTGTGATCCGTAAGCAAGATGATGTGGCAAATCAATCGCTTAGTGCGCGGTTATATGGACGATTAGTCGCCGGAAACGTAATCGATCCCAATTCCGGAGAAATTATTGCCGAACGGAACGATATGCTTGATCATGATTTGGTTCGGCGTATTGTAAACGCTAGTGTGGAAGAGGTAAAAGTAAGATCGCCTCTAACCTGTGAACTTAAGCATGGTATTTGCGCTCGATGTTATGGTATGGAACTTGGTCGTGGAAAGATGGTGGAAGTAGGCTCAGCAGTTGGAACGGTAGCTGCCCAATCGATCGGTGAGCCAGGCACTCAATTAACCCTGCGTACATTCCATACGGGTGGTGTTGCTGCAGGGGGGGATATCACAACTGGTCTTCCAAGAGTTGAAGAGTTGTTTGAAGCGCGAAAAATGCCAAAAGGTGAAGCAGTGATCTCGGAGATAGGCGGTGTTGTATCCATCGAGCAATCAGATCGTTATAGTGACCTGCGAATTGCACTCGTGAAAGACAGTAAGATGATTAGCGATGAATATGAATTACCAGAAAAATACGAAATCGCTGTGATAGATGGTGATGAAGTCAGTCAAAATGATGTTCTTGCCTCTCTAAAAGATGGTGAAGTAATGCAAACCATTATTGCAGAAAATGGTGGAAGAATTCGCATTGAAGAATCTGATGGAAATCGCAGAGTTATCGTTTCTCATGAGGAATCGCAAGAAGCAGAATATGATATTCCAAGTACATCGCGCTTGGTTGTTAAAGATGGCGAACATGTAGAGGCTGGACAACAATTGACAGAAGGCTCTTTGAACCCTCATAGTATCCTACGAATACGTGGACGCCAAGCTTGCCAAATGTATCTATTGAGTGAGGTGCAGAAGGTATATCGTTCTCAAGGACAAAATATTAATGACAAACACTTTGAGGTGATTATACGGAAAATGATTTCCAGAGTTCAGATCACATACCCTGGTAATGCTAAGGGTTATCTTCCCGGAGATCTCGTGGATTACCTGGAGATTCGAAAAATTAATGAGCAGTTACTGGAAAAGGGGAGAACTCCTGCGAAATTTATTGAGATTTTGTTGGGAATCACCAAAGCATCATTGAACACAGAGTCCTTCCTATCCGCTGCATCTTTCCAGCACACGATCAAAGTGCTTGCAGGAGCTGCAATTTCTGCTTCAGAGGACCATTTGTATGGTTTGAAAGAAAATGTGATCATTGGTAAGTTGATCCCAGCTGGAACAGGATTTGAACGTGGAAGGTTCACTGAAAGCGGAAGTCCTGAATATGAAGGTGAAGACCTTTTCTTGGAAGAATCTGAAATGATCGATGATGAGGATTTCCTTTCCGAATTTGATGAGGATTCTATCGAATAATCGATCTTCGCTCAATAATATTATTAAGTAAAATATTTTTCAGAGAGACTGTCTTGAGCATTAAAAGGGCAGTCTCTTTCGATTTTAAAGTTGGGATTTATGGCATAATGATTATGTTTTTACGGATAGATTGGCGTTGTAAAAGTAGGTCAATTTAAAATGAGTCGTTTATAATGAGTCTAAATATATATTTGGAAATATGATGAATTCAAAAACATCTCATGGGAATGATCAAAAAAAAATAATCAAGAAACTAACTGATTTAGAAAATAGGAACTGGAGAAGTAAAACTCTTCTAGGGATAGTCATATATATTATTGTGTTCATCTTGATTGTTTCCATTTCAGGATTAGCCGGTTATCAGTCAGGGCAGTATACGAAAGAATCAGTAGCTACTCAGGTACTTTTATTATCTTTGGACGAGCAATATACACTGGCTGAGGAAGATATTAAAGCTGAACAATACGAGATTGCATTTCAAAGATTGGAATATATTCTCTCAAAGAATCCAACTTATCCGAATGCGACTGAACAATTGACATTTGTGATGCAAATCCTCTATGCAACAGCTACACCTGTCCCTCCAACACCAACAGCGACCTCAACACCTACTCGAGACTTAAGACCAATTGAGGATCTTTATCATCAATCACTTCAGTTCATTAAAGATCAAGCATGGACAGATGCGATTGACATTCTAATCACTTTACGTACGGAGGATAAGACTTATTTAACTACTCGAGTGGATGGATTGTTTTATCTCTCATTGCGTTATCTCGGGGTTGAAAAGATTTGGCAAGATGGAGATCTTGAAGGTGGACTTTATGATCTTTCTTTGGCAGAACGATTTGGTCCATTAGATGTGCAAGCTTCCTCGGCTCGTGAATTTGCTCGATTATATATGATCGGCTTGAGTTTCTGGGAAGTATATCCAGAACAGGCGGTTTATTATTTTAAACAAGTATCAGACGCAGCCCCTGGATTGCGAGATAGTTCCGGATGGACTGCATTAGAACGTTATCGATCCGTACTCATTCAGCATGGCGATTATTTTGTCAGCAAAAAAGCATGGTGTGATGCTCAAGTACAGTATGAACGGGCAATGACGATTAGATCAGAAGGAAATCTAGCTGAAATTCTCCAGGCTGTAATGCTTAAATGCTCACCTCCAACCTCTACAGCTAAGCCTGAAAACCCTAGCCCTCAACCAACAGTGACATTACTGGAACCAACTGCAGCTCCTATTCTTACCTCTACATCAACTAACACAATTGTCGTTCCACCAACACCTACTCAGATTCCACCGACAAGCCCAGTCATACCTGACACGCCAACGGAAACAGAAACCACACAACCCACAGCGCCAACAGAAACCCAAACGACCACGCCTCCTGAAAATACTGAAGAAACACCTTAATAATCAATCGTATTTGGATGCTTCAATGAATAATGTGAATCTTGAATTACAAAAAAAGAATAAAACGACAAAGATCGTTCCATTATTCTTATTGCTCGGCTTCTTGATCTCATTACTTTGCCTTGCGATGCTATTATCCTTTTTCGGAGTAAGAGAAATAACAGTAAGGTTTCTGGATGTTGAAAATTATCAGCGACCGATTATCGAAAAAGAAAACACCTCGACCGAAATTGGGATCGATGGAACTGAAACACCTTTAGCTCAGGGATCTTATCCTATTGAAATTATTCCCGAAATTACGATTAAACCATGGGATGGCGCTGGGCGAGTCACCGTGCTTCTTTTGGGAGTGGATTATCGAGATTGGTCATCTGGGGAAGGACCTTCAAGATCAGATACGATGATTCTTGTTACACTTGATCCAACGACAAAGGAAGCTGGGATGCTTTCAATTCCGCGTGATCTATGGGTTTCGATTCCTGGATTCGAACATGGCAAAATCAATACAGCTTATTATCTTGGAGATGCCTATCGATTACCTGGAGGTGGACCAGCTTTAGCTGTGGAAACGGTAGAATCTTTATTGGGTATACCGATAAATTATTACGCTCAAATTGATTTTGGAGCTTTTGTCAGATTTATTGATGAAATTGGAGGTGTGAAAATCGATGTACCTGAAGAGATCACCGTAGATTTACTTGGGACGGGTTCTGCAACCAAGAAGACACTCCAACCCGGGAAGCAAGTCCTGCCGGGTGAATGGGCTTTAGCCTATGCGCGCGCTCGCTATACGGGTGGTGGAGATTTTGATCGCGCCAAAAGACAACAACAAGTGATTCTTGCGATTCGAGATAAGATTATCAATTTAGATCAATTACCTACACTGATCACCAAAGCTCCTACACTGTATAAGGAGCTCTCTTCAGGCGTAAGGACAAATCTATCACTAGATGAAGTGATCAAACTGGCTTTGTTGGCACAGGAAGTACCTCAAGAAAATATAAAACGTGGTTTTATCGGTGATGAAAATGTCTATTTTGGGTTTTCACCGGATGGATTGAGTATCTTGATCCCAATACCAGATGATATCCATCTTTTACGTGATGAGATATTTGCCTCATCAGGTGTCCTACTTCCAGAAACGGTTGGAAATCTCGAGATAAAAATGGTCGCTGAAAATGCGAAATTGGCGATTTATAATGCTAGTCAATTGGATGGATTGGAAACTAGAACGGCAGATTTCTTAGGAGATAAGGGATGTCGAATAGTAGAAGTTGCAACTGTATCTGAGATTTATGCAAATACTACCATCATTGATCACTCAGGTAGCCCGTATCTATTAAGTTTTCTGGTAGACTTATTATCGATCCATCCAAGTAAAATAGTGATTGAATTTGACCCTGAGAACCAAGCTGATGTTGAGTTATTCTTAGGAATTGATTGGCAATCAAACAATATACTTCCATAAGTATTTGTAAAAGGATAAGGTTCTCAGAATATAGGAGTTCAATATGTGTGGACGTTTCTCATTGACGCTAGACCCCAATCAACTTCGCCAGGAATTTGCCTGGCTCAATATCCCAGTGGACACTGCACCACGCTATAATGTGGCTCCAAGCCAACCTGTTGCGGTTGTTCCTAATGATGACAGGAAACAAATTGATTATTTTTTGTGGGGATTGATCCCATCCTGGTCGATGGATGCTTCAATTGGATATAGAATGATTAATGCCCGTTCAGAGACCGCAGCAGAAAAACCTTCCTTTCGTGCCGCTTTTCGTCGACGTCGTTGTCTGATCCCTGCGGATGGGTTTTATGAATGGCGTAAAGAAGATGATAAGAAGAGAAAAACCCCTTATTATGTTTTTCTTAAATCAATGAAACCATTTTTCTTCGCTGGCTTGTGGGAAAGCTGGGCTTCGCCAGATGGCTCAAATATATTATCATGCACAATTCTTACCACACAACCCAATGACTTGGTTGCTCAAATCCATGATCGAATGCCTGTAATCCTCACCCCAGAATACTATGATTATTGGTTGAACCCAAATGAATTGAAACCATCCGATTTGGAGGGGGTACTGAAAGCTTATCCTGCTGATCAAATGAGCGCTTACCCGGTTTCGACTATAGTCAATAACCCAGCGAATGATTCTATTGAGTGTATTAAGCCAATCTAATCATCATGAAAGATATCACGTTCAATTTCGATGTTACGACCATACGAAATAATCCTTGGGGATCAAAGGTTACTCGTATTCTCAATGCTGCTTTGAATTCAGTTGAACCTTCAAACGCATTGACTCATTATGTCCATCGAGATGGGCATCTGCTGGTGCTATCTGACCGAATTTATCCATTAGATGAATTCGAAAGAATTTTTTTGATTGGTTTCGGGAAAGCCAGTACACCTATGGCATATAGTATGGCGAAAATTTTAGGTGATCAATTAAGCAGGGGCATCGTGATTACAAAAGAAGGCTACAGAAACCCCGAGATCTTTTCCATAGCGCAGTTGCAGATTTTCGAAGCAGGTCACCCAATTCCCGATGAACGTGGTCTAGAAGCAACTCGGAAAGTTCAGGATCTTTTATCAACAACAAGCGCATCTGACCTTGTGTTTTGCTTGATATCAGGTGGAGGTTCAGCTTTGCTTACAAATCCAGCAACTGGATTAACGCTCGCTGAAATCCAAGATATGACCAATCTGCTTCTGGAATGTGGCGCTACAATAAATGAAATTAATACTTTGAGAAAACATGTTGATCAAGTAAAAGGTGGTGGTATCGTTGAAATGGCAGCTCCAGCTAAAGTTGTTTCTCTTATCTTATCCGATGTTGTTGGAGATCCACTTGATATTATTGCCTCCGGACCAACCGTTCCAGATCGATCAACTTATAAAGATGCAATGAAAATTATTGATGATTATGATCTGAGAGCGAGATTACCAGCTTCAATCATCAAATATCTTGAAGCTGGATTATTGGGAGAAGTACCTGAGACACCTAAACACGAGGCATTCAATTTTGAGGATATCCAAAACCAGGTTATTGGAAGTAATTATATAGCTGCTAAAGCTGCTGTTGAGCAGGCAATCATCGATGGGTTCCATGCTCAAATATTGACTACCTTTTTACAGGGGGAGGCACGAATAGCAGCAGATTTCTTGATGACTGTTCTTAAGCAAATCTCGATCAGTGGAGAACCTATCCAACGTCCTGCGTGTGTTGTAGTTGGAGGAGAGACAACAGTAAAAATTCGTGGAAATGGTTTAGGAGGACGTAATCAGGAACTTGCCTTGGCTTCTGTCGAATCAGTTTCAGAATTAGAAAATGTCGCCATCGTCACACTTGCCACTGATGGAGGTGATGGACCCACCGATGCAGCTGGAGCGATTGTGACTGATCAGACGCTTGAGATAGCGATTAAGAAAAACCTGAACCCTAATGATTACTTATCTAATAATGATTCGTACCATTTCTTCGAGGAACTGGGTGATTTATTAAAACCAGGACCAACAAACACAAATGTGAATGATTTGACGTTTCTTTTCGCTTTTGATTAGAGGGATAATCGCCAATGCTAGCTATACATTATAGAAATTTTCGAATTCGATCTAGTGAATGTGATGCCAATGGACATCTTCATAGCTCCCATTATTTGCGTTTTATGCAAGAGTCTGCTTTTGATGCACTTGCAAAAGCAGGCTATGATCTGGAAAATCATCAAAACCTGGAATATATATGGCTAATCCATGAGACTTATGTCCAGTTTCGTAAACCCATCTATTATAACCATAAGATCAAAGTCAAAACTTGGCTAGCTGATTTAAGGAAGCTCAGCACTCGTCGTATCTATGAATTCAATAGTTGGAAGGATAATCAATTATTGGCAGATGGTTGGTCTGATTGGGTTTATATCGATGTAAACACGAAAAAACCCACTCGGATTCCTTCGAACTATGGGCAAGTTTTTTTCCCTAATGGTGTCCCCTATCAATCTCCTAGCAGAAGATTGATGCATCAACAAGCCTCTTTCCCTCAAGAGACTTTTTCAATACGGTATATAGTTACTTTTGATGATCTAGATGTTATGCAGCATGTTAATAATGCACGTTATATGGATTTAGTAAATTTATGTGGGTTTAAAGCAATTGAAAGGTTTGGATGGTCTTGGAAAAAATTGATCGATTATGGGTTTACGATCTATTTGTATGATTTCCATATAAAGTATTTTCAACCAGCATTCCTAGACGATGAGTTAGAGATTATTACCTGGTTGGCAAATGTGAAACGTTCGACAGTAACCCGTCACTTTATCGTCAAACGCGTTCATGATAATGCAACGATTGTGCGTGTCAATGCAAGAAGCGTATGGATCAATAACCAAACAAATCAAGCTGTACGGATACCTGAACAGATTATACGCGACTTTTCTCCAAACATCTCAAGATAATTTACTGCATTTTTAATATCAAGGAGACCTAAATCCGGAAAGCCTATTATCCCTTTTTCTATCCTGAGAGAATGGTCGATCTAAAAATGCTAATTATGCGTAATTATTTTTTACATTTACAGTAATTATGTAAGGATAAAGGGATTTTGATATCCTAGTTGATTACTCTAAAAATCGAAATATTGTCGAACCAAGTTATTGCGGTATAATGAGCAACGCTTTTACATGAAGTAGATGGAGAATTAACGAATGGATTTCACAAGTAAATCGGTTGTTGTTACAGGAGGAAGAAGTGGGATTGGATTTGCGATTGCGCAATTATTTGTGAAAAAGGGTGCTCGAGTTATGATTGCTAGTCGTGATGAAGAGAAAGCGAAAAAAGCTGCGCAGGAAATCATGTCTACTAGTGCTGGAACTTGTTTATTCTCTTATGTTGATATCTCTAATATGGAAAGTGTGCAAGAATTAGTTAGGAAAACCGTGGCTGAATTTGGTAGCATTGAGATACTGATAAATAATGCTGGCACAACCCGTGATACATTGATATTACGAATGAAAGAAGAAGATTGGGATACAGTCATTGATACGAATTTGAAAGGAGCTTGGAATTGTTCCAAGGCAGTCCTGCGACATATGATGAAACAGCGGTATGGAAGGATCATAAATATTTCATCGGTTTCCGGTTTATCTGGGCAGGCTGGTCAAACTAATTATTCTGCCTCGAAAGCAGGCATGATTGGGCTTACTAAAGCTTTAGCACGTGAAGTAGCTACTAGAAATATTACTGTAAATGCTGTCGCACCAGGCTTTGTCAGCACATCATTAACCGAAAACTTGACACCAGAACTTAAAGAAGCCATGATGCAGATTATTCCTATGAATCGATGGGGTGAACCTGAAGAGATCGCCAATGCAGTTGCATTTCTTGCATCAGAAGAAGCATCATATATCACGGGTCAGGTATTGAGTGTTGATGGTGGTATGATGATGATGTGACCAATGATGGACTAAGACGATTATTGAGGTACATTTTGAAGAATAAACCCAAAACCATTTGATCAGATTTGGTAGGAGGTATCTTGAACGACAATAGCATTATCCAAGAGTCAATGTTGGCAGAAAAATACAATCAAGGAAAAACGACAATCGCGCCTGAGGTTCTGCTCACGATTGTCCAATTGACGACTTTAGATGTCGAAGGTGTTTCTCAAATGAGCAATGTGCCTGGCGCTGTTAACCGGTTCCTTAAGCGTGATCATGGCGAAGGGGTGCGCATCAATATTGAAGATGATATTGTTAATGTAGATCTATATATTATCCTTGAGAATAATGTCAATATTAAAGAGACAGGCTTGAGCGTACAGAAAGCAGTTGAAAGAGCGATCAACAAAATGGTTGGTATGAAGGCTGGCAGAATCAATATACATGTTGAGGATATTTATTTTCCAGAGGATGCTACGATTGAGTAATCTGGAGTGGTTTATTAATTCATGAAGTCCCGCACCAAGGCACGTAGTATAGCACTGCAAGCTTTATATGAGATTGATATTGTAGGACATCCTATCGGGATGGTTCTAGAGCAACGTTTCAAAGATAATGATTTAGATATTAGTCTAATGAAATTCACCCTGAATATCGTTCAGGGTGTATATCCCCTTTTTGATACATTGGATTATCATATTGCAAAACATGCTCCGGAGTGGCCCTTTGATCAGGTTGCTCCAATTGATCGGAATATCTTGAGGATCGCCCTTTGGGAATTTGCTGTCTACAAAAAGACACCCATAAAAGTTGCTATCAATGAAGCTGTTGAATTAGCCAAAGTTTTTGGTTCTGATAGTACTCCCAGGTTTGTGAATGGTGTGTTAGGCGGTTTGGCTCAAGCTCAAAATGAGATTCAACAGGATTTGGATAATTATTTAGAAAAACATGCTGACGAACTCTTCTATAAAAATACAGAAACAGAATCGTAGGTAATTTATATGGATTTTTTAGGTGTAGGTCCTTTAGAACTCTTCTTTATTGTAATTATTGCTCTAATCGTCCTCGGTCCCCAGGATATGATTAAAGCTGGTCGAAATTTGGGGAGATTCCTAAGGAAAATAGTAACATCCCCGACCTGGAAAGCAGTCCAACAAACATCACGCGATTTTAGGAATCTCCCAAATCGATTAATACGAGAAGCTGGTATCGAAGAGGAGATGAAGGACCTTAACAAGATAAAAGGAGATGTAGAAAGAATGGGTTCAATGGGGGTAAATCAGCTCAGTCAGGATGCAAAGGATATCAATAAAGAATTATCAGAAGTCAATAAAGATATCCAAAAAACACATCAAGAAGTCTTGGATACACATAAAGATTTTTCAGCTTGGACAACTCCTCCTGTGATTGAACCTCCTTCTTCTCCGGTGATTAATTCCCAATTTCAAACGGCGAAAGACGAAGCAACTGATTTGAGTAGAGAGAAGAATAGCAAATCGCAAGTTGAGCAACAAAATCGAGATAAAGATCCTTTGAAGGATATTGCAAATCATCAAGAATTTGAAGGAAAACAAAAAGAAGAATCATAATGAAAGTCTTTCTAAAATCCTTGTGGCGAATCATTAGCGCTCCATTTCGATTGGTGTTTTGGATTATTCGAAGCATCTATAAATGGATTAAGGGAAAATATTTAGAAATATCCTCCATCTTCAAGGAAGACATCGAAGATGAACCAGTTGGGGAAGCTTTCTCAAAAGCGATCGATAATCCTCAAGAGCTTTTATATCATTTAGATGCTTTGCGAAAACACTTGTTTCGTTCTGTTGCTGCGTTAGCTTTAACGACTGCAATAGCTTTCACGTTTAACCAAAAGATCCTGGAATTTTTAACTCGACCAATTCCAGGAGGCATGGACTCAATGGTCGCAATTGAAGTAACAGAACCTATTGGAACAGTGATGCGAGTTTCACTCCTGACCGGATTTGCCATTGCTTTTCCTTATATTGCACTAGAAATTTGGATGTTTGTAGCTCCCGGACTTCACCTGCGTTCACGTTTGTGGAGTCTAATAGCTATTCCTATTGCTACTTTCTTTTTTCTGGGTGGGATGGCTTTTGCTTATTTTGTGATGTTACCTGCCGCACTTCCATTTTTATTAAATTTCATGGGAATCGAGACTATTCCACGTCCTGCATCTTATATCCAATTTATTACAACGATCCTCTTTTGGATTGGCGTAGCATTTGAGTTTCCACTGGTAATTTTCTTGTTGGCAAAAATTGGACTGATCCATGCAAAGATGCTTCAGCAACAATGGCGGATTGCAGTTGTTGTGATTGCCATCATATCGGCGTTGATTACACCCACCATCGATCCAGTAAATATGGCGCTTGTGATGGGACCAATGATATTGCTTTATTTCTTTAGTATCTTCTTGGCGAAGATAGCTCGGAGTGATAAAGAAGCACATTAACTTCTCTGAATAGACTACTTCAATTCCATAACTTTGTGTTGAATCTGATAGTTTTGGTTATACTAAGATTGACATCAAATCCTCTATTGATGATTTTGTGGAAATAATATAAACCAAGGAAATTATAATATCGTTACAATTGTCATTTTCTTAATGAAAGTTATTATCTTTGTAAATCTTGTCCCCCTACAGATGCGGTCTAATCCTTCCAACGAAGATTGAGTTATTTCTTCACCGGCAGGTAGTGTTCGGATTGTGGTTAATTAGGAAACCTATAGGGGACTTTTCCCCAGATGATCTAGAAAAATTGAAATTAGTAAGTTTTGTAGACCGCGAACAAGGTCAAAAGCAGAGGGCATTCGATAATCTGATCCGAATACTCCAATTGGAATGCTCCGCATATTCATAAGAATATCTTTAGATTCCATATCATCTCTCAAAAAACCAAAATTTTTAGTAAAATAACTCATTAGGAACAATTC
Organism: uncultured Anaerolineaceae bacterium; assembly: GCA_964547225.1. Taxonomy (GTDB): domain Bacteria; phylum Chloroflexota; class Anaerolineae; order Anaerolineales; family UBA4823; genus CAZJMV01. The sequence continues at coordinate 15,945 of CAZJMV010000036.1, forward strand.
TTGCATCTATAAAATAGTAAATTATTGTGTGGATTTTTTGAGTATTTCTATGAGACGTTTTATTTTTAGAAAGCAGTAGTATGCATCGATCAAATATTTGGATAAAGCTACTATTTTTTTTGATGATTCTATTAATGGGGGCATGTAATTATCCTGCATTTACATCAATTCCAAAAGGAAATCAAACCTCAAAAATTGACATCAGTTCTCTGAGTACTCCGTTACCACCACCACCAAAAACTTTGATCAGCTTCCAAGTGCAAATCCCAGAAGACACTCCAGAAGGGGATCAAATTTTGCTAACGATTTTAGATGATGTCACAAATTTTGTCTTGAATACTGAATTGTATCCAATGTCTGCATCCGAAAGTGTTGATGAATCCGGTGAAGTATCATCTCCTTCTGTTTACACTCTGACCATTCCTGCATCAATTGGATCGACGATCAAATATCGCTATGAACGTGAATTCAATAATACCCGTATTGTGGAACATCTTAGTGATAATAACCCCGTTCATTATCGTCTCCTACAGGTTAACGGACAAACGATCGTCAAGGATATGATCAGCTCCTGGGCAGATAGTGAGTATGATTCTCCTACAGGCTATATCCAAGGACGTGTAATGGATGAAGAGAGCGGGAAAGGTGTTCCTTCAGTACTAGTAAGTGCAGGTGGAATGCAATCATTGACGAATTCAGAAGGATTGTTCAAACTAGAGGGATTACCAGCTGGAGTTCATAATATGGTAGCCTATGCTATGGATGGGACCTATAATACTTTTCAACAAGGTGCACGAGTTGAAGCAGGCAATATTACTCCTGTAGAAATTTTCCTTAAAACGAGAGAAACGGTTAGTATTGTATTTGTTGTAAAAGTCCCAGATGATACTCCTCCAATTGTTCCTCTACGAATGGCAGGGAATCTTCATCAACTAGGTAATAGTTTTGCACAATTAAATGGAGGCATGAGCGGGATCGTTGAAAATATGCCGCTTCTTAGCATTCTTCCAGATGGAAGATATACAATTATCTTAGAATTACCAATTGGGGCAGATATTCGATATAAGTATACATTAGGGGATGGTTTATGGAATGCAGAACATGATGAAGATGGGCGTTTTGTTATTCGTCAATTGATCGTTCCAGGGCAAAATACATTGGTGGAAGAAGAAGTTGAAACTTGGCAAGATAGTTCCAAGAATTCGTTGACATTTGATGTTTATGTTCCTGGTGAAACCCCTCCTGAGGATACAATCTCCATTCAATTTAGCCCAATGTTGGGTTGGACGGAACCAATTCCAATGTGGAAGTTAGAGGATGACCGATGGGCGTATATTTTGTTTAGTCCTTTAAATCTTCCAGGAGAATTTCACTATCGATATTGTCGAAATGGTCAGTGTGGTAAAGCGGATGATATCCAAACACCCGGTCTATATGGACGTGGTCGTCCTCTGACCATAAGTCAGGATCAATCAACTGTTCAAGATAGCGTCAGTATGTGGGTCGATTGGGAAGGGATTCAGGAATCTCCGCAGGTAAGCGTTTCGATTGATCAACGGGCGAATGATTTTTTAGCAGGAGTGGAGATCATCGAGGACTATCATCCCTCCTGGATGAAATATATGTCGTCAGCTTTACAAGATGTGCAGTCAACGAATGCAAATTGGGTAGTTTTATCTCCGACTTGGAGCTATCCGAACACAACTGCCTCTGGTTATTATCCGAGCTTAAGAGATATTCCTGGGCAAGATGCGATTTGGTTTGAGACACAAGAAATAGTTCGTTTGGCGCAAGACCTTAATTTGATGGTTGGAATATTTCCAAAAGTTAATCTCCCGCTGGATTCGGAAAGTTGGTGGGCTGCAGCCGAAAAATCTTCTGGGTGGTGGCTGCATTGGTTTGAAAACTATAACAATTTCATCATCAATTATGCTGACCTGGCAGAACAAACCGGTGCATCTGCTTTAATTCTAGGCGGAGAATGGATACGTCCTGCACTACCAGGTGGAATACTTTCAGATGGTTCTTCTTCGGGAGTTCCAGATGATGCTGAAGAACGCTGGCGTATGTTGTTTGCGGAGATAAGAAGTCGCTTTCGTGGTAGATTAATCTGGGCAATGCCATATGAGTTTATTCATGAAGAAGCTCCATTCCTGGATGATGTTGATATGATTTATGTTCTTGTAGACCAAGAAGATTTGATTGATTCTACGACTGGAACGATGGTAAATTATGACCGTTTTTTTGAATATCAGCTACTTCCTTTCCATATCTTATCTGGAAAATCAATCATATTAGCCCTTGATTACCCAAGTGAACCCGACATGGCAAGTCAATCCAATATATATAATAATTTCTTGGAAGCAGCAATGTCACGTAATTGGATCCATGGGTTTGTTTCGCGTGGATATTACCCACCTGTCGCAATGCAAGATAGCTCAAGTTCAATACATGGAAAACCAGCCAGTGGTTTATTAAGCCAATGGTTCTATCAACTTCTCGGGATGCAATAAAATTTTATTATTTGAACCATTAAACGATTTTGTTCAAAGCATCAACAAGAATATCGATCTCCTCCGAAGTGTTGTATGCTTGAATAGAGACTCGTAAGAGGTTCTTATCATTCCATTTGATCAACGGGACTTCAATTTTATTTTCTTGATAGAGTCTCTCTTTCATACTATCGATATCAATTTGGTCTGGAAGGATTACGCTAAACATTTGCCCAAAGTCTTGATCAGGACATATAGGTTCTTGTTCAAGTAGAGTATTGATTTTCCGACGGGCTTGAATAGCTTGATGGTGACAATTTTGCTGGACATTATCCCAATGATATTGGGTTTGGAAGTCGATCGCGCTTGGAATAGCTAAGATAGCTGCCATATCGCGGGTGCCCTGCCATTCATGATAATCAATGTATTGTGAAGCTGAAGGATTCTCGCTCTCGTAACCCCAACTTACTACTAATGGATCCAGCCAGGCTTGCATATCCTTTTTTACGTATAGAAAGGCGCTGCCTTTTGGAGCCAAAAGCCATTTATGACATGCGCCAGTGTAGATATCAGCATTGATTTGTTTAAGGTCGACAGGGATTTGTCCTGGAGCGTGAGCGCCATCAACAATACATAAAATGTTCTTCTCTTGAGCTCGATTACAGATCTGTTCAACTGGAAAGATCAGAGCAGTTGGACTTGTGATATGCGAAATAAAAATTACTTTCGTCTTTTCATTGACGAACTGCCAGAAATATTCAACAAAATCACCTTCTGTTTCTAGGGGTAGTAAAACTGGTACCTGTATATAGCGCGCTCCCGTTCGTTTACAGACATAATGCCATGTTCTATTCATGGCGCCATATTCATGATTTGTGGTTAATATTTCGTCTCCAGCTTGCAGTTTTATCCTTTTTCCATTTATATTTGAAGAAATCGAAGTATTATCAATCAGATTTCTTGCTACCATATTAATTGCTGTGGTTGGGTTTGGGAAATAGACAATTTCATCCGGCTCTGCATTTATATGGTTTGCCAGTTTGGTTCTTGAATCTTCTAGAAGTGATGTGATGCGTCTAGCTAAAAATTCGACAGGTTGCTTTTCAAGTTCTCTCTGCCAGGATTGGTATTTTTCAAAGACAAGAATGGGTGTAGCACCGAAAGAGCCATGATTGAGGAATATGATGTCAGGGTTGATCATAAATAGATCTTTATATGCGTTCAAGTTGATTCTCCTTTGAAATCTCGTTGTTCCGATTATTTATGTGTATAAGTAACAATTTGGTTTATGATAGCAGGTTTTTGAGGAGGAATATAGGTTGAAATTCTTCTAAACATTCGTATAATAGAGTTAAGGGAATATTGATTAATAAAAGAGTAGGGGGAGTAAACATTAGTGGTTGACATCTATTGGAGGTGTGATGGCTACATATATCTTACTTGGAACATTAACAGATGAGGGTCGTGAAAAGCTGCGTAAAAATCCGGGATGGGTCAATGAGGTTCGAAGCGATCTGGAAGCGACAGGAATCAAAGTATTATCTCAATATGCTGTTTTAGGAGAATATGATATCGTTACGATCATTGATGCACCTGATAATAAAACAGCAGTACATGTATCTTCGCAATTGACATTAAAGGAAAGCCTGAAGATTATCACATTGCCAGCAATACCTATAAAAGATTTCCTGACAGCGCTGAAATAAATAATTTATGATGGTAGAAGAAAAGTCTAAACTATACGAAAAGTCCACCTTACAGATTAATACTTTCATTTTACTGATTGTTTTAGTTCTTGGAATGTCTTCTTGCATATCAGTGAATTCAATGCCGAAAAAGACTGAACTTGGTTCTTCAAAGGAAATTGTAACTTCAACTGTAGAAAAATCTTCCTTTGAAAATGCCAGAGAACGGATGGTTCAGGATACGATCATTGATAGAGGGATAACCGATCCTGATGTTATTGCTGCAGTGCGAGCTGTGCCTCGTCATAAATTTGTTTCCGCTCAATATCTAGATCAATCCTATGCAGATCATCCGTTACCTATCGGTTATGGTCAGACGATTTCACAACCTTATATTGTCGCTTGGATGACCGAGTTATTAGAGCTTAGTGGCGGGGAAAAGGTGCTAGAAATTGGTACAGGTTCTGGTTACCAAGCTGCAGTTCTAGCGGAGATGGGTTTGGAAGTATATAGTATCGAAATTATTCCGGAGCTTGCTGAAAGCGCTGCTGAACTTCTTAGTGATCTTGGTTATAATAATGTGTATATTCGACAAGGAGATGGATACTACGGTTGGTTGGAGAAGGGCTTATTTGATGCGATCATCGTAACGGCTGCTCCCGATCATTTACCTTCCCCCTTAGTGACACAATTGGTGGATGGAGGTAGGTTGGTAATCCCGATTGGTCCAAGGAGTGGTTTTCAATCCCTTTGGAAATTTGTCTATCAGAATGGTGAATTAAAAGCTTATAATTTGGGTGGGGTTGCCTTTGTACCGTTTACAGGCGAAGCAGTTGAAAGTTCATCACCTGTACTATTTCCTACCCCTTGATGGAGAAAAATCAAAGCTTCCATTTCATCGTAGAGAGAATGACTATACAAGCGCCTAAGTAGCAACTCGCGCCAATTATTAATACCCAGGAAAAACCAAAAGAGATAGACAGAAGAGCTGCAACAATCGAGGCTATCACAGATGAGGCTCCATTAACCGCCCAAATTTGGGCAACGGGTTGATCCCTTCGATTGCCATATATTGTTCTTGTCCAGCGAATTCCACCAGGGAAAGCTACACCCATCAATATACCTATAGGGGATAGAAATAATATCGTGAGCATAATTCTAATAATCGAAGATGAACCAGGGATCGAATTAAAAAAGAGTTGCAGAAAAACTGTAGCAATCAATAATATGATTACAAGCATTCCAAGCATTTTGGTAGTTGACAGCTTTTCACTTAACATACTGCCAATTCCTGAAGAAAGCAAAATCGAAAAAAGAACCACGGTTAGAGAGTATGATGGATGTCCAAGATAAAGTATAAATGCTTGAATAAGTGGAATTTCAACGAGTAGAAAAGCGAAACCAATAAGAGCAAAATAAAAACTGATGATTAAGAGTTGTGATCTTTGCTTGGATTGATCAATGTGATCAAGTTTATATTTTCCTTTATGAAAAGCCTTAATAATTTGGTGGATAGTGGCGGGTAAAAGAATGATCACTGAGGATAGAATTATCGCTAAGATTAATATTAAAATGATTACAAAGTATCCTGCACCACCAAATGGTTGCCATGTTTTTCCGAGTTCAGCCAATACTTGTTTGGATTGTGACCATTTAAAGTAGTGGCTGAAAAAGGGTTTGTTATCGGTTGGCGGTTGAATATTATAAGTATAGTCACGGTAGAACGCTTGACGATTGGAAGCATTGATAAGCTGGTTAAACAACTGGTAATAAACTGGTTCAGGCAGGATGTTAAATCGATTGATTTCTTCAAGAGATAGATCTGGTAAATAGATCAGATCATAAGCAAGTTCTTCACAGAATCGACGGACTATTTTTAACTCATGATTCGTAAAGGTACCGTTCTTGAGTATTACTGTACCAGTGTTAAAACTTCTAAATGCAAGGACTTGGTTGTTTGTCGATGCGTTATTATCATCAAGTGCTTTTAGGGCTATTGCAAAGAGTTTTAATGTCTCACTGGGCGGTGTTTGCAACCAGCGTGTTGCGATCAACAGTCCATTTGATTTTAAACTTGTTAATATTTCCTGAAATGCTTCAACAGTGTAACGATAATCTTCAGCTAGGCTATATGCTCCAGATTGAACAGGATGATATGAATCGTTGAGAGGCATAACAATGATATCAAATTGGTTGGTTTTATTATGAAGCGCGCTGCGACCTGTATCCTGGATTAGACTGATGTTTTCATCGTCATATATATGTTTAGAGGCTTCCAGATTTAATGGATTTGGTTCAACCGCTGTGATATTTGAAGCGCCAAGTTCCTTTGCTGCCAAGATCTCTAGTCCCCCACCTGGTTCTAGAATTAGAACTTCTGCTTTTGGATGAATGAGGTAAACAATTGCAGAAGGGATAAAATTAAATATTTCAGGATCATAACCAGAGAGAATGACCGGGTTTAATTCATCTCCGTCAACGAATAAACCATCTTCAGCAGGCGGTGGCTGTGTGTACCGATAACTCAATCCAGGGAAGCTGCGAATTCCTGAACTCCGCACTAGATCAACTTTTGAAAAAGAATTCCATTGGCTGAAGATGAGCTTAGTATCTGGATATTGTAAGCTGTAAGATAAGCTTTTATATGGAGAGATTTTTAGCTCAAGCCATGTAAAAGATTTACCTGAAATTATTCGTAATCCTAGATCTAAGGTCACAAAACAAATCATAAATCCCGTGAGTAATATTACACAGATTTGTGTAAGAGATAATTTATTTATTGGTTGTTTATTTGTCCTTATTATCGAAAAAAAAGTCGCAAGCGCAGCAATTCCACCACTCAAAAGAGCTGTACCCTCTCCTCCGAATAAGGGAGGTGTTAACAATGCAATCATACAACCCAATGCAGAGCCGGAAAGGTTAATACCATAAGTAAATCCAGCCTTACTAACCGATCTAGAGAGTAATATCCCAACCGATAATCCACTGAAAAAGAATGGTGTAGATAGAGCGATATAGTGGATAATCAGCCTCCAGATTTGTCCATGATCCCAGGCAATACTAAATGAGTCAAATGGTAATAAGTTGATAATTAGGAAAGATCCCACCATAGAAATACTGGTTGCCAGAGATAGATAAGATAGAGATTTTTCAGGCGGAGAAAAGCCTATTTGGGGAAATAGTGAAAGTAGGGTTCCACTTGCCCCAAAGCCTAATAAGGCGATACTAACGATCATAAAAGCAAAATGATAGAATTGTGCTACTGAAAAAAGACGGGATAAATTGATCTCAAACGCAAGTGTGGCGGCTGATAAAAGAAACAAGGTCGTATAGAGATTCCAGGATATTGAGTAAGGATAAGATTCTCTTATTTTCATTTTATTTCTCAATATATCTCATTCAGAGTATATCTTAAAAGCATTTGTTTCTCTGGAATTCAATACACCGAGCAACGAATGTGAAACCTTTGCTTGACGGAAGGTAATAGCACTTGTAAAATCAATTCAATTTGTGGATTAGGTTTTTGTAGAGAAAAGTCTTTAGGAGTTTCTGATGCGTTATGGATATTTTGATGATCAGAATCAAGAATATGTGATCACTCAACCGGATACACCATTGCCATGGATAAACTATTTGGGGTGTGAGAATTTTTTCGGATTGATTTCGAATACGGCTGGAGGATATTCTTTCTATCGTGATGCTCGGTTAAGAAGAGTAACTCGATATCGTTATAATCAAGTTCCGTTAGATCAAACGGGAAGATTTATTTACTTACGTGATAATAATAGGGGAATATTTTGGTCACCAACATGGCAGCCCACACAAGATGATTTAGATTATTACGAATGTCGGCATGGTTTAGGCTATACAAAAATCACTTCTCAAAAAAAAGGCATCAATGCTACTATTCGTTATTTTATCCCAATAGGCGAGAATCTTGAAATATGGGAATTAGAATTAACCAATTATTCCAAAAAGGAAGTCGATCTAACTGTATTTCCATATATTGAATTTTGTTTATGGGATGCTTTCGATGATATGACGAATTTCCAACGTAACTTTAATACAGGAGAAGTCGAAGTCCAAGATCATATTATCTTTCATAAAACTGAATATCGGGAGCGTCGTAATCATTTTGCATATTTGGCTAGTTCTGCTTCTGTAAGTGGTTTTGATACACAACGTCAAGATTTTCTCGGAGCTTATCGAAGTGTCGCCAATCCAGAAGCTGTTGAAAGAGGATATTGTAAGAATTCAATCGCTCATGGTTGGGCTCCTATTGCTGCTCAGGAGATAAAAACTCCTCTTTATCCTGGTGAGACTCGAAAAATTATCTTCTTACTTGGATATTTCGAGAATCCAAATGATGAGAAATTTGAGCCAGCCAATGATTTGGTCATCAATAAAAATTATGTATTACCGATCATTACACATTATCTAAACCATATAAACGTTGAAGATGCATTTAACCAACTTCATTTGTATTGGAATAAACTGTTAGATAAATTTCAAGTGACAACACCTGACTTACATACGAATCGTATGGTCAATATTTGGAATGCCTATCAATGTATGGTCACATTTAATCTCTCTCGCTCCGCATCCTATTTTGAATCTGGGATTGGTCGAGGTATGGGCTTTAGGGATTCGAACCAGGATCTGCTTGGCTTTGTGCATATGATCCCGGAAAGTGCTCGATCACGTATTCTGGATTTAGCAGCAACTCAATTAGAAACAGGAGGCGCTTTTCATCAATATCAACCAATGACCAAACGGGGTAATGATGATATTGGCAGCAATTTTAATGACGATCCTTTATGGTTGGTACTTGCGGTGGCAAGTTATCTAAAAGAGAGCGGGGATTGGTCGATACTTGAAGAATTGATACCTTTTGAAAATATAATTGGTAGTGAAGCAACTTTATACAATCATCTTCGACGCAGTATTGATTATGTATTAAACCGATTAGGACCACATGGATTACCGTTGATTGGTCGTGCAGATTGGAATGATTGTTTGAATTTAAATGCTTTCACTGAGAAACCGGGAGAGTCTTTTCAAACAACAACGAATAAGGAAGGTAAGGTGGCTGAATCGGTCTTCATCGCAGGTTTGTTTGTGATTGCTGTGAAAGAAATGATAGCAATTTCAAGTATTACAAACCGAGTAATTGATGAGCTTCGTTATCAAAAACTCGTTCAAGAAATGAAAGAGATAGTCCTACAATTTGGTTGGGATGGAAATTGGTTCCTGCGCGCTTACGATAATAATGGGGAGGCGATCGGATCAAATCAATGTGCTGAAGGGAAAATCTTCATTGAACCACAAGGTATTTGCATTATGGCTGGGATCGGTATTGAGGATGGTAAAGCAGAAAAGGCGCTTTCTTCAGTAAGGGAGCATCTCTCCACACCGCATGGTATTCTTCTGCTTCAACCAGCTTACTCCCAGTATTATTTAAATCTAGGTGAGATTTCCTCCTACCCTCCCGGTTATAAAGAGAATGCGGGGATTTTCTGTCATACGAATCCTTGGATCATGATCGCTGCCACGCGCTTCGGAGATGGGGACATAGCCTTTGACTATTATTTAAGAATAAATCCTTCTAATCGGGAAGAAATCAGTCAGATTCATCGTTGTGAGCCATATGTATATGCTCAGATGATGGCTGGTAGAGATGCTCCTTCTTTTGGAGAGGCAAAGAATTCGTGGTTGACAGGTACTGCAGCTTGGAATTATGTTGCAATAACACAGGCGATCCTTGGAATTCAACCCGATTATGATGGTTTGAGGATTTCTCCAGTGATCCCCAAGGATTGGGATGGGTTCAAGGCAAAACGAATTTTTCGAGGGATTACTTATGACATTTCCGTAAAGAGAATTGGAACCGGTAATAAAACCGAAATAACTGCTGATGGACGAAAGATCAGAGGTAATCAATTACCGATAATAACCAACAAAAAAGAACCAATAATTGTCGAAGTCTTACTTTCATAATTAAATTACTTTATTAGAAATTGTATTGATATATGGTATCATGGATACATGCTAAAGATCGCAAGTGGAGAAGAAATGATAACAAAAAAGACATTCAATATACTTGTTGTGATCTCAGCAGATGTTGAGTGGCAGGTTTTCAAACCACTATTTCGGAATATCACCTTAGAAAAAACGCCTTATGGTGAGTGTTTTGAAACACATTTAACGGGTTTGATGGATCCGATCCTTTTTTTGCACGGTGGTTGGGGAAAAATCGCGGCAGCAGGATCAATGCAATATGCCATAGATCGCTGGCAGCCAAAACTGATAATCAATTTGGGGACGTGTGGGGGTTTTGCTGGCGATGTTGATCATCAAGAGATTTTATTAATCGAAAAAACAATTGTCTATGACATCATCGAACAAATGTCAGATTCCGATGATTATGTAAAGCATTATACAACCGAGATTGATTTGTCTTGGTTCTCACCTCCTTATCCACATCCTGTGAAACGTACGTTAATGGTTTCAGGTGATCGTGACTTATTGGTGGAAGAGATTCCAGACCTAAAAGACCGCTTTGGCGCGATTGCAGGTGATTGGGAGTCAGGCGCTATCGCTTATGTCGCAAATAGAAATCGTGTAAAGCTGCTTATTTTACGTGGTGTATCGGATATTGTTGGTCATACGGGGAGCCAAGCATATGGAAATATTATGTATTTTCAGGAATCGGCAGAGAAAATCCTGAAGTATTTATTGAGTAACTTACCAGAATGGATCAAATCATGCAACCTTTATTAAAAATTAATTTGGATCATGGAGAAATAAAGCTGGTAGATATTCCAGAGGACTGGGAAGCTGATTATCTGGGAGGAGCATCTTTAGGTGCTAGGATATTATATGATCAACTCAATCCCGAATCGGATCCGCTTTCTTCTGAAATGCCAATTTTATTCCTGCCCGGTCCTCTTACTGGAACGTTAGGTCCCGCAGTAGGTCGTTTTGTGGTTTGCGGGCGTTCACCGGCAACAAATTTATGGGGGGAATCTAATTGCGGTGGTTTTTGGGGACCAGAATTGCGGAAAGCTGGTTTCGACGGTTTGTGGATTGAGGGTAAAGCAGACAAGCCAATTTATTTGTGGATCAATAATGATCATGTGGAAATCAGAGATGCTCGTCATCTTTGGGGGTTGGATACTGAACAGGCTAAAGAATCCATCCGAGAAAATCTGCAGAGCAATAAAATTCATATAGCGGTGATTGGCAAGGCAGGAGAAGTTTTGATCCCATTTGCAGTAATTTTATGTGATCATGGTCGTGTAGCAGGTAGAACTGGAATGGGTACTTTGATGGGGTCAAAGAATCTGAAAGCCATCGCGATAAAAGGGAGTAACAAAATTCCTCTTCATGACCCTCAAAATTATCATACGTTACGCAGCAATTTGAATCGAGCTTTACGCGCTGATGCAATGACACAGGTGCTCAATGAGTTAGGAACAGCTGGCGCGGCAGAATATTTTGATTATCTCAAAGAAATGCCAAAGCGTTATTTTCATAACGGAAAATTTAATCAAGAGTTACATATCTCGGGCGCTTATGTAAAAGAGAATCTTTTGAAAGGTGTAAAAGCCTGTCATGGTTGTGTGATTGCATGTGGAAGAGTAGTTGATTTAGGCGATGGGAAAGAGCGAAAAGGACCTGAATATGAAACACTCATGGGATTTGGGCCAAACCTAATGTTAAATGATCCGGTTTTTGTTACACAAATGGGTGAAGTTTGTGATCGTTATGGATTGGATACCATTAGCATGAGTAACGTGATAGGATTAGCTTTCCATCTATATGAAATGGGCGTGATCAATAATGAAGATACAGGTGGCTTAGCATTGGAATGGGGGAGTGCAGATGTCGTTGAACCCTTGATCGATCTTACTCTAGAAAGAAAAGGAATTGGAAAATTATTATCACAAGGTTCACGTATGTTGGGGAAGCATTTTGGTTATGAAGAGGAAGCAGTCCAGGTAAATGGTTTGGAGGTCCCATATCATGACCCACGTGGAGCATCCGGAATGGCTTTGGTCTATGCGACATCACCACGTGGCGCTTGTCACAATCAATCAGATTATTTCTTTGTGGATGTCGGTCAGGTGGAACCGACATTGGGGATGGACTTTTTCTCCCCTCATGATGGCGCTGAGAAAGCGATTAATGTAAAGAAACATCAAGATTGGCGAACTATCTTTAATTCTTTAGTGATGTGTCTATTTGCAAACTTAGAACCGCAAAATGTTCTTGATTTGATCCGATCAGCGAGTGGAGTCGATTGGTCACTTGAAGATATGCTTATGGCGGGTGAACGAGCCTGGAACTTGAAACGTGGTATTAACAATCGATTGGGCTTACGACGATCTCATGATCGACTTCCGAAGGCTTTTCTACAAGCTTTTCAAGATGATGATGAAGATGAAGCTTTTGTACCAGATTTTGAAGCTATGTTAGAGGCTTATTATGAGGCGCGTGATTGGGATATGGAAAGTGGTTTTCCAAATCCCAACAAACTAGCAGCATTGAATTTGGATTTTGTAATCAAAGATCTGTATAATCAAAGATAAGGACTTATGCTGAAGAAAAAGTCGAAGATCATTTGGTTTTGCTTGTTCTTGTTGTGTTTAACTATAGGGATATATTGGGTTTTTTCTTATTGGGATATTATTCTTACTTCCGAGAACGAAAAGGATCAATCTTCGGCTATCCTAACCTATGCAGTAAGTGAAATTACTGGTATCAAATTAGAGACAAAGGTCGAGGAGATTCCTCTTTCAGGTGAATTAGTCGCATCTTATGCAGAAATCTCAGGCTTAGCATGGTTTGAAGATAATCTTATTCTTCTTCCTCAATATCCAAATCGAATGGGGGATGGTGAGGTAAGTTTGATCTATCGTATTCCGAAAGATGAGATTATGAAATCCTTATTAAGTGATCCTCAAAAAACCATTCAACCAATCCCGATCATTCTGAAAGGTGATGAATTAAATTGGGTGGGTATAAAATTTGAAGGTTTCGAGGCGATTGTCTTCAACGATCGGCAGGTTTTCTTAACGATAGAAGCTAGGCTGGATGGTGTAATGCAAGGATATCTCATCTCTGGATCAATCAAATCGGACATGAGTGAAATTATTCTTGAACCTGAGAGTTTGACGGAAACGCCTTTGCCACTCGATCTTGATAACATGAGTAACGAAGCGCTCATTGTATTTGATGATCGGTTATATGTTTTTTATGAGGCGAATGGAAATCTGAACCCTGATTCATCTGTGTTGGTTTATGAATTGGATTTGACATATGTGGGCTCTGTTGATCTTGATTCTTTGGAATACCGGATCACAGATGCAACAGAAGTGGATAGCCAAAATCGATTTTGGGTGATCAATTGTTTTTACCCGGGGGAAGAATTTTTAAAGCCAGAGGTTGATCCATTGCTGGAGATTTTCCCTGAGGGGATAAGTCATCAGACTTCGGAGAATGTGGAACGGTTAGTTGAGCTTCAATACTTCGCGAATAAGATAAATATTATCAGCAAACCACCAATACAATTGGTTTTGCAATCTGATGGTGAAGGGCGCAACTGGGAAGGGATTGTAAGGTTAGATGATTATGGATTCCTTTTAGTTACCGACAAGTATCCGAGAACAATCCTGGGTTTTATACCTTATCCATGAATGTTTGTAAGGATTTGTTTTTTATAAAGGAGAACAAATGAAATGTGTAAGTGTTCAAGAAATCGTTGCCATCGAGAAAGAAGCCGATCAAAAAGGTTTTACATATTCGATGATGATGGAAAATGCTGGGAAAGGGTTAGCTGATTTAATACTTGATAAGTTCAGTGGTATCGATAATCGGACGATATTAGGATTAGTTGGTTCCGGAAATAATGGCGGTGATACGCTGGTCGCATTAGATTACTTGAACCAGAATGGATGGAGGACGAGTGTCTTGATCATTCGCCCTCGCGAACCTGATGATCCATTAATCGAAAGATTTGAAACTTCTGGTGGAAAATTAATTCGTTTGAATGGCAAATTCTCCAAAGAGAACCTCAAAGAACTATTAGAAGAAAATCATATCATCTTAGATGGAATACTAGGCACAGGAATACGTTTGCCATTGAAAGAAGAATTAGCCAAATTGATGGGTTTTATCTCTTCACAAATCGAGTTAATGGAAGAACCACCGATTATCGTGGCTGTAGATTGCCCATCAGGAGTGGATTGTGATAGCGGTGAGAGTGCGAAAGAGTGCTTGCACGCTGATCTAACGGTCACGATGGCAGCAATCAAACAAGGTTTACTGAAATTCCCAGCCTATGAATTAGCTGGTGAAATACAGGTTGTATCAATCGGTTTACCATCGGATGAAGAAGATCTTCAGGCATGGAAAGATGTAAAAACCTTCATTCCAGATCAGTCTTGGGTAAAAAATGTTCTACCTGATCGACCTTTGGATAGTCATAAAGGAACCTTTGGGACTGCATTAATTGTGGCAGGATCGATAAATTACACCGGCGCAGCATATCTAGCTGGAAGAGCAGCTTATCTTTCCGGGACAGGTTTGGTAACATTGGCTGTTCCAAATCCAATTCATGCAATTTTAGCGGGTCAGATCCCGGAGGCTACCTGGCTGATCCTACCACATGAGATCGGTGTTATTGCTGAGTCTGCAGCAGATGTCGTTCATCATAACCTTGAGCGAACAACTGCTCTCCTAGTGGGACCTGGTTTTGGGATGGAGGAAACAACGGGTGAGTTTATTAAACGACTTCTAGTTAATTCTATCTCAAAAAATATTCGTTCAATGGGATTTCTGAGTAAAACAGAAAAAATGGATCAGGATGATGAAACACACTTACCTCCATTGGTTATTGATGCAGATGGATTAAAATTACTTAAACGGATTCCCGATTGGGCAAAAGTTATCCCAGGCGAGGCGGTTCTAACACCACATCCAGGGGAAATGTCATTCTTGACAGGCTTGCCTGTTAAGGAAATTCAAGCTGAAAGAATTGGTGCTGCCAGGAAATGGAGCAAAGAATGGGGACATGTTGTGGTTCTCAAAGGAGCTTTTACGGTGATATGTTCCCCTGAAGGAGAATGCGCGATCGTTCCTGTTGCATCTCCAGCTCTAGCGCGTGCAGGAAGTGGAGATGTATTGGCAGGGATTATTGTCGGATTGCGCGCACAAGGAGTATCCGCGTTTCATGCAGCAGTAGCTGGCGCTTGGATTCATGCGCAAGCTGGCGTAACCGCAGCCATTGATATTGGAAATACATGTTCAGTTTTAGCTGGAGATATTTTAGAAAGAATACCTGACGTCATTAGCGAAATTGCTTAATAAATTGAAAAAAGCTATCCAATTGTATCTGGATAGCTTTTTTGATGTCTTTCGTGAACCTATAGAGAATATTATGCTTCAGCAACATCCTCATTTGGTAAATCTTCAACAATTACAACGTCTTCTGGAGGTTTATGTCCAGTTGATTTAAGATTCTCTTGAACTTCAAGCGCTCGGTCTTTAACCATTTTTGCTAACTCATCGGTTCGTACACGTAATTCGTCCAATGATTTGTCAGCTTTTAAACGTGCTTCATCAACGGCTTTTTCAGCTCTTAATCGAGCGTCAGTTCCATATTCAACGGCGCGATCTTTGATTTCAATTCCTTTTTCTCGGATTAGTCGTTGAGTTTCTTCACCTGATTGTGGGGCTAAAAGCAATGCTACAGCTGCGCCTACTAAACTGCCAATTGATAGTCCTGCAAGAAAAACTCCAAAATCACTATTTTTATCTTTCATCACCTAATCTCCTTTCGAATTTTTTGTTGATTGTGTTTTTTTCATTAAACCTAATACCTTAAATAATTGAGAAAGACCTGCTAAATATTCATTTAATTTAATAACTGGTTCTGTCAAGTTGTCGCTGAGAAAAACAGTCGTTCCTCTTAGATTACTGATTGTTATGTTTAGCGAATCCAAGATTGGACGAAGCTCATTTTGGATCAGATTTAATAATCGAGCAAGCTGAATTATTAGGATGATCAAAACAAAAGTAGTCAACAAAGAAGCTAGACCCATGAAAATAATGAATATATCTCTAACGCGCGCCGTATCTGTGCTGGGTTGTGCAAGCCATATGATACTTATGATCGTTGCAGCAAATAAAACAATAATACCTATGATCACCCCAATCAATGTTCGACGTTGCTCAGCGCTTAATTCCTGATTGGATTGACTGGCTTGGACTGAGTCTAATGTATCACTATTGTTGGAACTAGGTAATGCTGAATCAAATTCTGATTCTTTTTTTGATAAGCTAGTTTGCTTATCCTCTTGTGCCAATTGTTTGTGTTTGTTTTCCATATTAATATACTGATCCCTATATTTTATATCTTATTATATCATGCGAAAGCAGATGAAAAAATAAAAATTCTATCAGAATCTTTATTTTGTTTGATCTTTCCTTGTGTTTAATGTAGCAAGTATGATTGATTCATTCTCGGAAACCATAATCTCTGAAGAAATGAGACGTTCATCATTCAGCCAGAAATCGCGGATTGTTCCAGTCGTTTTTTCTGCTGGTAATTTGCGTAAGGGTGTAAGTCCATCGAGAATGATCATGCCTCCTGGGCGTAGCGCTTCTAGAAATAATTCGGGTTCTCTTTCTCTAGCAGAGGCAGGGCTGGCATAGAACATTGAGAACTGCCAATAGGTTAAGAATTCGCGCCATTTGCTGTGAATAACTCGAACATTCAGCATTGGGGCAAAAAGCGCTCCAGCGGTTGCTGCTGCAGCAGGGTTTGATTCGACGATAAAAAAAGAAGTTGCTGGAGATATTGCATTTGCGAGCCAAGCAGATGCAACAGAGCAACCAGAGCCTATCTCACCAATTACACCGCTAGGTATCTGAGAGGCTAGTATTTGAAGTAAGTGTCCTGTCTGGTCACTACAAAATTTTACAGAACCAATTTGCTTGGCTAGGTTCTTTGCTCTTTTTACGAGGGGAGGAATTGTAGTCAGTGCACGATATTCGGTCATTTACTATCTCCAAGATTTATCGCAGTTCTTCTTAACATATTGGGTTAAAAATCCTATTTAATCCTCCGTAATTCCATAAAATCAAACCATATTTCTATTAATATACCAGATAAAGTAGGTTCCTTTATACAGGTTAAAATTTTTCAGAATCTGCCAATGTATTGATTTTTTTTACGATATCGGAAAACTCAATTTGCATTCTAGAGGGATATCGTAAACCAAGGATTTTGTCTAACGATCGATAATACCACAAGGTTCCGTTTCGACCACCAGTAAACCTTTTCCAGATATCTTTGCCATTGCTCTTGAGATCTGACAATATGGAACGGGCATTATGCAGCTTATCAGCCATGGAGACTAATAAGATATCTTCATCGGCGCTCTGTAAATGTTCAATATAGGCTTCCTTTCTTTTCCGCCAGGGTGGTTTTGGTGTTTCAAATGAGTCTGAACATCCTTCGACGATATATGCTACACGATTGCCAAATTTTTCTTTAATCTCATTTAGAGTTTTTATTCCTCCTTGATCTTCGACTGCATCGTGAAGCAAAGCAGCTATCGCTTGATCCTCATCACCACCATTTTCGAGAACTAGCGCTGAAACACTTAACAAATGGGTGAGATATGGAATTGAGCTCCCTTTCCTTAATTGATTGGTATGCAATCGAGTAGCATATAGGAGGGCATCCTCATAGCGTTGGGTGAGAATATTCTGATTTGACAAACTGATTATTCATCCTTTCCCTTAAATTGGGATAGTTAAACTCTCTAGATCGCGTGGATAGTAAGTCAAAACCTCATGTCCGTCATCGGTAATTAATACGGTATCGGAATGTCGAAAACCTCCAACCTCTGGATGGTATAGTCCAGGTTCGATTGTAAATACCATACCTGGTTTAATAACCGTGTTATCACCAATGTCTAAGAAAGGGCTTTCATGATATCTCAGACCAATAGCATGTCCAGTGTGATGTTTCCATAAAGGAGTTAGATCATGATCTTCATAATATTTCCGGATAGCCATATCGATTTGTGAACATGGTATGTCAGGCTTGAGCATTTGGATAGCTAGTTCCTGAAGTGTAAGCATTTGATCAAATAATCGTTTTTGAGAATCGTTTGCAGGTCCAATAACCATAGTTCGTTCTAATTCAGAATTATATCCCCAAACTGGTGCATTTGCGCCGCTTACGATGACATCGCCAGCCCGAAATACGATATTATTCGCAAGAGCATGTGGAATTGCTGCGTTTCTGCCAATTTGTCCGCGATAATCAGCGCTTGCCCCAGAGACAAATGCATTTTGGGAGCGATAGATGGGTCCGATGGCATACAACATGTTTAATGTCGCTTCATGGCTGGCTCGTAAACTCACTTCCGTTTCAGTTTTTCCGGGAGTGGTATATCTCTGTAATAAAGAATGTGCCAAATTTGACCATTTGATACTCTCTTTAATCAGTTCAATCTCATGGATGCTCTTCACCATTATTTGGTCTTCGATGTATTCCGTAACCTGTAATGGAGGGGAACCGAAAATATCTTGCAGGCTTGGTCCTCGATATCCAAAGATCCAGGGATAGCCATTGTGATCAGAAGCAAAAGGAGGAAGAATATTGAGTTCTTTTATCGCCTCGCTTAACTGGTGCATAGGATGAATTTCGTTGGGATATTCTTGGTAAAAAACTACCTGATCAATATTGGTGAGTGATTGGGCGTGTTCCCATTCCAATCTGGGGACGAATAACGACTTCTCTCCTTTGGAATTCATTAAGAAAGCGATAGGACGTTCAGTAGGAATAAAAGCAAATCCCGAATAATATTGAATGTAGGAATCAGTGAATAAAACAATTCCTGTTACCTTTTTTGAATTCAAATAAGAAAGCAAACGGTTGGATCGGGAAATATATTCATCCGCAGGAATGGAAAGAGAGTAATATTTCATTTTACCTCGTTAATAATTTCGAATTCTCTGGTTATTGAAACGCCTTTTTTGAGTGTATTGCTGACTGAACAATATTTTTCTTCTGAAAGCTGGATGGCTTTCTCAAGTTTTTCAGGGTCGATTGCACCTTTGGCTTCAAAACGAAGATGAATATTCGTATAATTATAAGGTGGTTCAGATAAATTTTCACCTGAACAGGTCACTTTTAAATCTTCTATAGTTTGACGTTGTTTTGTCAATATCTCAATGACATCGTACGCAGTACAAGAAGCTACGCTTAATAATAATAATTCAGATGGTTTTACACCGCTCCATTTGTATTCAGGATCAGGGGAAGGACCAATCACGATAGAGATCCCATTAGAATCACTCCCTACCATCATTTTTCCTTCAACCCATCTTATTTTAATTGCTGCCATCTTTCTCTCCAATGAAACAGATTTTTAAAAAAAAGTCTAAATGTTGATTTCTATAAAAAATTATGCTGGACTTACATTTTGAAGAATATCTTCTATCTGTGTGGCAACATTTTCATTTTCAGGGAATTCTGAACGACTTAACATTAATTGATTCATTATTCGTCGTAAAATTCCTGAATTGATTTTTGCCAATTCAAATGTGATCTTGTACCACTTTTTGCGTAAATCTGGATCAGGATGTGATGCTGCATAAACCGCGATTTGTGCTGGTGATGCCATGCTCAAGTTCCAGGCATTGACATTAATATCCAACTCTCTACCAGCATTTGACCAATAATAAGCCAACATTGGATTGATCAATCCTCGCATACGGCTCCATAAGACATCCCCTTCTTGTACCAGGGCAAAGAAAGCTAGATAATAAGGACGAGCGCTGGCATAATCACGGTTGACTTGTGATAATTTCCCAGCAATTGCAGATGCGTAAGAAGCCATATACCAACGTAAATCTTCTAAAGTAGCGCCAGGTTCTCCACTCTCGATTGCATCCCATTGTAAACGACATGCTAGTAGGTACGAATCACTTGAGGCTGCAAAATCTTGTGATCTTTGAACCATTGCTTTCTTTGCGTGTAGACGTGCACTCGTGAAGCCAGTATCAATATTATCAGGGAGTTCAGCTAATTCTATATCCTGAATGAGAATTCGTAAGATAGGTTCATTGGCAAACGGTATTTTTCGGTTCCCAGGAATATTATAACGTTCCCCATTTTGATTGATCATATTTCGATGTACTAGGTCATCCAGAAGAACTTGAATATAATCCATCTGGTCGTGATCATTGAGTAATAAGTAGGCTAATTTACCTAAATCAACCTCTAAACCAGCGCGAATGACTGCATAGATAATATCTGACTCTGCTCTTTCAACGAAATTAGCTTCGCTTTCTATACTTGGTGCTATTTGTACTGGTGTATAGGGGGATACTGGCTGTTCATAATAATCAAAGGCGCCTTGATGAAGGGCTAATTGTAAAATATGTCGTAATGTGACTTTAGTACGTAGCAATTCCTGAGCTTCGTAACGTTCTTCAAGCAAATCAAGCAATTCATCGGTAGTATAATTCCCTGGGTGATCACTCAATTCCCGATATATATCACGTAATACATCACGACGAGTCGCAAAATTGACTTCTTTCATATTCATGCGAATTAAGATCTGTTTATATCGTTCATCTATGGTTTCTCTAGATGCTTGGTTAACCCCCATATTTTGAGGGGTGGTTGAATGGTTGTTATTTTGTTTTATGACATTACTTGGAGAAATACCTTTTGAATTATTTGCGGGTGAAACATAAAGCTGTAATTCCTGATTGATCACTTCTACCAGGTCGGAGTTATCTTCCAGCCAGGTTTTAAATTGAGAATAACCAAAATTAGCTTCATTGAAGGCAGGATCCATCAATAACATGGTTTGTTTTAATCTCGTCGCGAGAACAGGGATATCTCCTCGTTGACCGTGAGCGGTGATTGCTTTGATCAAGAGGGAGCGAGCTTCTTCGATTTCGATACTGGATTGATCTTCGACATCTGAAAATTCCCCTAGTGCCGTTTCGAGGTAAATAAATTCATCACAAGATCGAACTAATAAATCATGCGTACTACCGCGAGGACCTATCCCGATGGTGTAATGTCCATATTCACGCAATTTTGCGACTAGGGGACTAAAATCGCTGTCTCCGGAGATGATGACAAAGGTCTGAATTTTGGTTCGTGTTAATGCAATTTCAAAAGCGTCTATTGCCATTCGAATATCAGCGCGGTTCTTACCTGATCGGACGCTATAGATTTGGATTAAATCTATAGAATTATTCATCATCTCATCACGATAGCGCGAAAAGCGAGACCAATCAGCATAAGCACGTTTTACGACCGCTGGTCCTCTACTTTGTAGATATTCGATCAGTGATGTCACTTTGAAGTCAAAGAATTCCCTCTCCGCCCAAAGGGCAATATTCTCAAAGTCGATAAAGATAGCTAACTGGTCATTCATACATTCTCTTCTCCAAATAATTAGCTTTGTATGTTTTGGTGATTTAATTGTCAAGGGAAAAGGATGCATCCAAATGACGCATAGGATTAATTAAAACCTTATGAGAAAAAGAAAATGGAGAAAAATATTCCCGATTTTTGGCACAGTTTTTTATAGTTTATTAATTACGGGTTCGCAGGTCTTTTAATGGTGGGAATTACTCCAGCTTTTTCATCTGAACATTAATACTTACGATTAAATTTATCATAAGTAATAATCTTCACTTACCTTTTCCATTTTCTCTAATCATACCTTAAAATATACGTTTCATGGGATTATTAAGCCCAAATCTCTAGGGCTCTTTTCAGGATAGGCATCCATTGATCGCTTTCACTTTTCGATGACGCTCCTAAGGAATCCTTCCAAGGGATATTCAATAAGGCGGAGACAAATGCCTGAGCGCAAGAAGCTCCTGCGTTCAAATCGTAACCGCCTTCCAAAAAAAGGACAATCTTTCCAGAGCAGTTTTCATCTGCCCATTCAGTTAACCTTTTGATCAGATGGCGATAACCTTGTGCGGTTACCATCAATTGCCCCAACGGATCCATCCAATGAATGTCGAAACCTACGCTGACTAAGATGATTTCAGGTGAGAATTTATTGATCAATGGAATAATAACTTCATCCATGATAGCTTGATATCCTGAGTCACCAGTAAATGGAGGAACTGGAAAATTGGCATTTTTCCCTTTTCCTTCATCTATACCAATATCATCAAGACTACCAGTACCCGGATAAAGTGGAGATTGATGTATAGAGACATAGAAAATATCTCCACGCTTATAAAATATATCTTGTGTTCCATTTCCGTGATGTAAATCTAAATCAATGATTGCGATTCTTTCTGCATTGGTGATTTCAGGATGATTTTGTTTGAGAAGATCCTGAGCAGCTAAAGCAATATTGTTCAACAAGCAAAACCCCATCCCTTGAGAGATTGTTGCATGATGACCGGGAGGGCGTGTCAACGCTAAACCGCGTTGGGCTTTTCCTTGCCATACAGCTCGAGCGACAGCTATGCCTCCTCCAGCCGCGCGATTAGCCAGTTCCCAAGATGCAGGGGTGGTGTATGTGTCCATATCTAGACTTATACCTCGCTCACAGACTGATCTCAGTGTGTTGATATAGTCAGCGCTGTGGATTTCTTCAAGGGTGGCTTGATCGATAGGTAAGGGATCTAATTTTGGATATTTATCCCACCATCCTATCTGCTTTAAAGAATTCCTTATTACCTCTACCCGTTCGGGACGCTCTGGATGACCTTTTTGAAAATGTGCTTCATGACCATCCGGATAAAAATAAACGATATCATCCATTTTAAACCTCCGATTCTTATTCATTCAGATAGATTTTCAATCAAAACAATTTTTATGTCAACTAGTTAGGAAACTCCCGTTTTTGGTATACTACATATAATTTAATATTTGAGGAATACTATGACAACAAAAGCGCTTTATCAAACCGATAGTTACCAGAAAGAATTTGAAGCAAAGGTCACCGCTATAGATGAAGAAGCAAATGCAATTGTGCTCGATCAAAGTGTATTTTACCCAGGTGGGGGTGGTCAACCTTATGATCAGGGGACACTCTCTTGGGGAGCGCAAACATATAACATTAAACGTGCCAAGAATCAAGCAGGTGAGATCTATCATATTCTCCAAGAAAAGATCGAAATGCCCGTGGTTGGAGAACTCGTGCATGGAGAGATCGATTGGGATCGTAGATATCCGCTTATGCGTACGCACACTGCGATGCATATCTTGTGTGGTGTAGTTTTTCGCGATTATGGAGCTTCCGTAACGGGGGGTGATATGGAACCTCTCAAAGGGAGAATGGATTTTGAGTTTGAGACGATGCACAAGGACCTCGTCGAGAAGATCGAGGAATCAGTTAATCAAGAGGTTTTAAAAGATCATCAGGTACGCGTGGATATTCTTCCGCGTGAAGAAGCCTTCAAAATCCCAGATTTGATTCGAACTAAAATAAACTTGCTTCCTGAAGGGATTCAAGAAGTGCGTGTTGTTGAGATCGTTGGGTTGGATCTACAAGCCGATGGAGGCACTCACGTAAGTCGTACATCGGAAGTGGGACATATACGAGTTGTAGATTATAAGAGCAAAGGCAAGATCAACAAACGAATTTATGTAGAGATTGAAGATTCTAAATAACAGTATTCTTCTATCTTTAACTCAAAGAGTAAATGATCTATTAACAAGACAGCCAGATAATGATTATTGGTATTGTGAATGAATGTGATCAAAAATGTAACTCTTGATTGGTAGATAGGATCATTGCCAGAGCGTGTAGTCCCAGTTGATAAGAGTATTCCCCGAATCCCGTAATGCTACCTGTGCAGACTGGGGCGATGATTGACTTATGCCGGAATTCTTCACGAGCTTGGGTATTTGATAAATGCACCTCAATGACAGGTATCTTGATTGCTGCCACAGTATCTCGTATTGCGATTGATGTATGTGTATAACCACCAGGATTGAACAGCACGCCTCTAGCCCATTTTCTAGAATCTTGCAAGTAGTCGATCAATTTTCCTTCACTATTCGATTGTTTGGCTGTCACATTGAGCCCTAGCTTATCTCCTAATTTGAATAAAGCTCGGTTGATCTCTTCTAAAGTTGTTTTGCCATAAATTCCTGGCTCACGTTCACCTAGTAAATTCAAGTTTGGACCATGTAATACAAGGATTTTATTCATCCTAACCTCATATCAATATAGGGTTGTTGATTTCATCTAGCATTTTACACTGAAAGGGTTTGATTTTCAATTTATATCTATCAAATTACCGAGATACATTGACGTGATGATCAACCTCTATTATAAAAAGGAAGAATATTTAACTCAATTCTTTTTAATGATGATCAATGCTAAAGGATAACCTGTAGAAGCGATATGATTGAAAATGGAAAAATCTTTCTATTAATCATAAATTGGATCATTTTCTTTATCGCCGGTGTCATATTTATTCAACAAGGAGTGAAGCATCAAAAACGTGCTATCCGAAGTGCTCATAAAATAACTAAAGCAACGCTCGTGGTGCGAGGGAACGTATCGATCACTATTGGAATTGTATGTTTGCTTTGGGTGATCTACGGTGTGATTTGGCTTTATTTACAGTGAAGGATTTTGTGATAATTAAACTCAAGGAGGTAATGTGGAGAACAAAAAAGAAAATTCAGTCATTGAATTGATGTATCGTCATGCGTCGGTGCGTGATTATAAAAATGATCCAATCCCAGCGGATCTAATTAGAAAAGTGGTTGCAGCGGGACAAAGGGCATCAACTTCATCAAATTTACAAACCTATAGCGTGGTTGTGACTCAGGACCAAGCTAAACGAGAGCGTTTACAAGAATTGTGTAACCATCAAAAACATATCCGCCAAGCGCCTGTTTTTCTAACCTTTTGCGCTGATATCAGTCGACTGGATCGGATTGCGTCCGTCAGGGGTTATGACCATATCTCTGATTATGTTGAAAATTTTCTAGTTGCGGCAATAGATGCCGCACTTGTGATGCAGAATACGGCACTAGCAGCCGAATCATTAGGTCTGGGCATTTGCTATATCGGAGGAATTCGAAATCATCCTTTAGAAGTGGTTGAATTACTGGAATTACCAAAATTGGCGTTTCCAATTTCCGGGATGACATTAGGCTATCCTGCGACTGTACCAATGATACGACCGCGGTTGCCATTAGAAGCCATTTTACATTGGGACAAGTATGATTCAAACAATGAACCAGACGCTCTGAAAACTTATGATGAAGCTATGGTAGCTACTGGTATCTATAATGGTAGACAGGTGTCAGTACCCGAAAAAGATAGTGAGGTTGAAGACTATAGTTGGCAAGAACATACTTCTCGTAGAGCATCGATCCCAACCCGAGTTAACCTCAGACAAGAGTTAGAAAAACAAGGTTTTTTGCTCAAGTAGCTATGAATTCATCTGATCATTTAATCTATTCTGTAGACAGAGAGTAGCGAGATATTTTAAGGAAAAATCATCATAGGATCTTCTAACTCTAACCCCCATTGAACTTCTCCGATCTGCACAGGAAGTACAAATTTTATTTTCCCAGCCGATACTTTCTTATCGCGCTTCATGACTTCTAGGATCGTTTTTCTGTTGAGGTGATCAGGTATCTCGGTGGGTAACCCCAAACCATCGAGAACTAATTTAATTTCATCAACTAATCCAGCTTGCGCCAAACCAATTTTTTCAGATAATCGCGCTGCAGCCACAGTTCCAATCGCTACCGCTTCACCATGTTTGAGTTGGAATTGAGATGTCAGTTCAATCGCATGACCGAGGGTATGACCAAGGTTTAGACTAGCACGTGCTCCCTTTTCATATGGATCTTCAGTAATGAAACGTATTTTAACTGCCATTGCTCTTCGAACGATATCATCCCAATCAGCAGCGATTAAGGCTAAATCTTTTTTGCAGAGCTCGAATAGGGTTGGATCAGCAATAATAGCATGTTTTACCACTTCCGCCATTCCATTGCGAATTTCCTCGATCGGTAATGTATTTAAAGCAAAAGGATCAGTTAATACCAGGGCTGGTGAATGGAAAGCCCCAATTAGATTCTTGCCTTGTGGTAGATCTGCACCAGTCTTTCCCCCCAAGCTGGCATCGATCATGTTGAGCAAAGAGGTTGGTATGACTACCCACCGCAGTCCACGCAAATAGGTAGCGGCTGCAAATCCGGCTAAATCGCTAACTACCCCCCCACCCAAAGCTAAGATGGTGCTTCTGCGCTCAATATTTGACTCTAAAAAGCCAGTCCAAAGATTGATAACCGATTGAATGGTCTTATAATCTTCCCCTGCAGGTAGTACTATGGATTGGATATCGTAATTCGCTTCTTGCAAAATCGCCATCACTCGTTGCGAATAGAGCATTGCCACATTGGCATCACTCACCAAGACGATTGGACCTTGTAAATGGCGAGATATGATCGCGTTCCCAATCGAGTCGATCCCATGATTTGTTACACGGACATCGTAACCATCTCCCATTCCAGTAATATGAAAAGCGCCGAGTTGAATTTGCGCTTGTGTGATGGTTTCATCCAAGGAATATGAATCGGTTCGCAGTTTTACTGGGAAAGAATCATAATGCTCACAACGAGTTTCCATTAACTTTTGGAAGCGTTCAATCAAATCACCACTAATCAGAGGACGTTCGTCTGCGACTGCTTGCGCTCGCCGCACCAATGTCTCAAAATCAGCCTGTAGGCACAAGATGCGACCGTGTTCTTCCACAGTTGCTCGATTAACTTCATCGAGCAACGCACCTCCTCCCAAGGCAATCACACCTGGTTTATCCGCTAATACTTGCTCCAAAACGGCTCTCTCGCGTTGACGGAAATCTGCTTCTCCAAATTGTCCGAATATTTCAGGAATCGACATGCCTGCTTGATTGACGATCAGATCATCTAGGTCGTAAAATGGTAGATGAAGATTTTCCGCTAATCTACGTCCGAGTGTAGTCTTTCCCGAGCCCGGAGGACCATAGATGAAGAAGGTCGAATCTGATTTGGGGAGCGATGAGGCTTCGAGAGATCTATTCATTTTATCTCCTTTTGGTGGTATGAATAAATGAAGAGCATGTATAGTCTACCACTCAGAGATGGAGCGTCAAGTAAACAAAAAATGGATTATATTAATCATCTCAATTTTGTTTTTTCTGATGAAATCATGTGGAAGGAGAATGTTAATGATCACATTACGATGTACGAAGAAACTACGGATTTATTTAGGAATTGAATCACAGAGAGAATTGGAACCGACAACTTCAAGACTGGGGGACTGGTATGCTAATATTATTCCCACGGTTGTAGGGGACTTTATCCTTTTTACCAACCAGAAAACGTTATTAAGCGCGATTCTTCCGGCATCTGAGATTGATGATTTTGAAGCGCTTTTTGTGCTAAGGGTAGTCAATGTGTTTGGTTTGATTGGAATTCCAGTTGATATTGTTAGAGAAGAAATCAAACAATTCTTACCGATTCAATTTGCAAAGACGGATAATCGTAGTATTTTGGGAACAATGAATGATTATGCCTATCAATTGCAGATATGGGCAGAATTATCTAGTGAAGAGAATCCGTTAAGCTTGTCAGATGTGGAGTATGATTTGAGCCAAAACCCTTGTGGGGCAATGAATTATCGGTCTCCGATCGAGGTCACCCGAGAATTACTATTAGTAAATACCTAATATTTTACTTATGCCAACAATATTATCCATTCAATTGTTTGGATTTTCGGAACACGAATTTATATTTTTTTTGAGTATATACGATCGTTTTGTTTTCAATTTTTATTTGATATTCGGAAATCAAATAATTAATATTGCTTGAAAAACCTTATTTTTCATTGATTATTTATTGGGGTTTCCTTCCCGAAAGAAAATATTCGCTCGAGAGTTATATTGATCTTGCCAGATTTGAGCGACCTGTGAATAGGTAACGTAGACGATTTGACCCGATTCTTGATAGGGTTTGAGTTGATCGAGGATGGCAAACAGTTTTTGTCTTTCCTCTGGTTTAAAAATCACGTTTTGGGGAACTGTGATAGAAGCAGTATAAATTTGATCCCTTGGTAGTGATCCGTTTTTCATTCCATCGAGGATAAACTGAACAAATTCCAGGGTGGATAAACTGCCTTGAGCCTTGTTCCAGTTGCTGTGTTCCCCAGGACCGATATATATGATGCGCTGATTAGGATCGTGCTGCCAGAATTGCTGATTGGCACCAGCTGGATTCCATACACCACTGGCTGTGTCGTCGAGGCTGAAATCGCCATTGTGATGAAGGTGACTGACGGCTAGTGTTCCAATCTGTGGATGCCAGGTGAAGTCTGGATAGATCAGTCCATTTTCTTTATTGGCGAGGCGTGCAAATTGTTTCGGTGCATCCCAGACCAAACCACCAAGCGTATCGCTAACCAATGGGGTCAAGCTGCCAGCTAAATAGCGAATATCAGCGTAATTATTCTCACCTTCATCCCAACCACCTTCTTGATGGGGGTCGATTTCTAAGCCATAATGTTTTGCGAGATAATTGATTAGATTCGTATTTCCGGTTTTCGTTCGCATGGCTTCTGTTTCACAGTGGGAGCTGCCTAACAAAAATTCATATTCAATTTGTAGGTTAAAAGCAGCTTCTTCTTGTGAAAAGGATTCTGCAAAATCAAGCAGCTTCTTATGGTAATCAGCATATGGTTGACACTGCGTATAGATTTTTCCATCTTCGATATGTCCAACGATCGTGATATAGATCCGGGGAGGGGATAAAAATTCAGTTTGCGGAATCTTGGTTTCTTGAATATCTGCGTTTGGAGTAGGAATGGTTGTACTTGATTCTTTGACTGGATTGGTTGGTAAGGATGTTTTTGTCGGTGCGTTTGACGATAGGGTGCTGTTGATCTCAGTAATCGTTGGATCAGCTTTTTCGAAGAAATCGGATGAATTAAAACCTTGAATAAATTGACAGGAAATTAAGATCATTGAAGTCATTATGATAGACAGTATACGAGTAGTTTTCATAACCTCAATCCGTGAATTTTTTTCTTTAATCTCTAATGAATCATTCCATTTATACTATACCGTATAAAGATTAAAAAAATAAATGCATTTGAACGAATACATATATCATAATAAATATATGCTATTATAGTATTTATGTAATTTATTGTCTTAATTTGCTTTAAATGTGAATTCATGTTATAGTGGCATTTGATAAGATTTGATATGGCTTGAAATAACGAGGTATGAATTTATCTCGTTTTTTTTATTTAGGTCATGTACTTTTGAAAGATTAAATATTTGTAATATGGTTATTGAAAGGAATAAGGTAGAAATGTGTGGAATCGCAGGCAGTTTTGGAGAGGTGGATGAGGAATCTCTCAGAGTAATGTTAGCTCAACAAGTCCATCGCGGACCGGATGGACAGGGAATGTTTATTAATCAGCGGGGAAAAGGTGCTTTAGGGCACGTCAGATTATCGATCATGGATCCAGCTAAAGGACAACAACCGATCAAGAATGAAAACGGTTTTGCAGCAATCGTCGCTAATGGGGAGGTTTATAACCATGAGTATCTCAGAAGCATATTAAGAAGTTCACATCGTTATATCAGTACGAGTGATAGTGAGACTATCCTGCATTTTTTTGAAGAGAAAGGCTTGGAGATGGTTAAACACTTAGATGGCATGTATGCATTTGCAATCATGGAAGGGGATAGTCTCTTTATGGCGCGTGACCCGATTGGGATCAAACCTTTATATTATGGATGGCAACCTAAGCAAAATGAGGAAGATGTCCTGTATTTTGCTTCGGAATTAAAAGCGATATCACCGTTTGTGAATCAGATCAATGAATTTCCTCCTGGGAGTTACTTCCATACCGAAACTGGTATGCATGAATATTATCGCGTTCCAATAAATATCCCCAGGAATTTACCTGTTCAAATTCAAGCCATGGATGTACGTCGTACATTGGAAAAATCCATTCAGCAAAGATTGATGAGTGATGTACCATTGGGCGCGTTTTTGTCGGGTGGTTTAGATAGCAGTATTATTGCAGCTGTAGCTAGGCAGTATAAAGATGTACTGCATACTTTTTCGGTGGGTGTGGAAGGCTCACATGATCTATTGGCTGCCAGAAGGATTGCTGAACATATTGATTCGATTCATCATGAATATCATTTCACCCTTGATGAGGTGATCGACTTGCTACCGGAGATCATATATTCTCTGGAATCATTTGATCAAGACCTCGTGCGTAGCGCCATTCCAACCTATTTATGTTCTCGTCTAGCATCCGAATTTGTAAAAGTCATTTTGACCGGTGAAGGCGCTGATGAGCTTTTTGCAGGATATACCTATTACCGAGATTACCAAGATGATAACTTTTTACATCAAGAGCTGCATCGTTCTGTAGAGAGTCTTCATAATGTGAATTTGCAGCGTGTTGATCGAATGACCATGGCACATGGATTGGAAGCGAGAGTACCTTTTCTGAGCACAGAAATGATCGAAATTGCACAAACGATCCCTATTGAGTTGAAACTACGTAAGATGCCTTGCGGTCAGCGGATTGAAAAATGGATATTAAGAAAGGCTTTTGAGGATCTTTTACCTGAAGACATTGTTTGGCGTGATAAAGAACAGTTTGACGAGGGTAGCGGAACGGTTGACCTGATGCAAGCAGCGATTAAGCGCACGATAGGAAATTTGGATTTTTACGCATATTCCGATCGATACAAGCAAGATAACCTTCGCTCTATAGAAGAATGCTTCTATCATAAATTATTAGTTGAGTCTTTGGATAAACCGGAAGGGATCCTAGAAAATGTGGGTAGATGGAGTTCAACTCGCTTAACTAACTAGATTGTTTAGACAAGGAAGTCGAATGGTTTTTATTAAACCACCATACAATTAGCAAAGGCAAAGTAGCCGCAGTAGCCACAATTAATGCGATCATAATTCCAATCAATCCAATCATTAGGGTTGGTGGGAAGAATACTGATATTATTGCAATGATTAAACTGAGCAAAAATAAGACAACGCCAACAATCAGGATGATCGCTGCAGTTTGTTGAGCTCGTTTCATGGAAGCGTATTTGATTCCACTTACTTTTCCATTTTGCCCATTGATGAGGATCGAAATTGGTTTTTGCTTGTCGTCATAATAAAAGGTGCTGTATAAAGGCAGTAATAAAAGAGTCCAGTTTTTGTTTTCAAATTCGGCTTGCCAGGAAAACTGACGGATATGATCCGCAGAGGTTGCTTGACGACATTCTTCAGATGCTGCAACCTGAAAAGCTGGTTTTGCATCTGACCACGCATCATGGGTAACCCGATTGGGAATACGCACTAAGCAATCCTTGATTAAGTCAAAATGAAAAGGTTCGCAAAATTGGAGATCGAATCCTCCCAATTTCTTTTCAAGGTCAAGATATTCCTCTAAAGCAGGCGCAGGGATATTATGATAGGTTCTCTTTATAGTCCCCAATCTAGGTTCCCATCTAATCCGTCCTTCCTTGACTTCACGAGAAGACCAACCGCTGTGATTGTCATCATAATGCGCTTGATGGCTGATGACTTGATAGTCATAACCAACCTCAGCATTCCAATTTGCTTGTACATCTGCGTCTACGAGCCACATCGGTAGATATATAGCTCTTAGGCGTTCATATAATTTTTGTGTATTTAGGTCGGAAGGTGGGAAGGGTATTGTGTGTGTGAAATCCTCTACGGATAATGAAATCCGCTTTTGGTTAAGTTGAAATGGGAGAACCAATTCAGGGAGACGAATAACTGGCAATTCAGAGATTTCTTGGTCAATATTTTGTATTTCAGATTGATGGCAGTTAGGACAGTATTTGAGTTTGTATTCTTTGGGGACTAGATAACTCCAGTCGCAATATTCACAAATGAAAGCTTTAAAGTTGTTGTCTATAAATGTGGATAGATTGTCTTGATCGGCTTGAATTTTCTCTTTGTCCATTATATTTACCCTTATAAATCATCAAACGAATCAGCTTTTTTCCAAAGGAAAAAACTAGCAACGACTCCGATCATGAGCAAAAGAAATCCAATAGTACTAATCATTACTCCAATACCAGCGAAAAAAGTCGTTATTAAACCGATAATTCCCAGGATAATACCAGGAGAGAGAATCAAGGCTATAGCTATCCAAATCTTACGCCAATCAACCGGACGTTGACCAGAGATCGCACCAGTTTGAGCATTGATCATCATTTGATAGGTTTTATGCTCGTAGATATATGTATTTAAATAGACCGGTAATAAAATATATCGCCAAGTTTCATCAGCAAAATCCATGCTCATGCTGAAATTTCTTACTCTATGAGTGCTCGTTTGACTTAAACAAGCTTGGCGAGTTTGGTCGCGTATTTCCTTGCGTCCAATTTCCCAGGCTTCTTCTAAGCCAATATCATAATTAGATGCTTGTAAACCTGCCAGGAATTTCGGTTCGTAAGGCACTAATGCTTCCAAGCTATACGATTTGGTTTCCTGGATGAGTTTTTGACTAAGACGTGAGGTACCTGGGATGATGAGATCATTGATATCTAATTGAGCCTTTCCAGATTCCCATCTCCAAACAGTAACTTGGCGGGTTTTCCATTTTCCGTCCGAGAAATATCGTTCAGTTTCTATATGACCAACCTGAGCCTTCCAAGCTGCTCTTGTTGTTGAATCAAATGTCCAATAAGGGAGATATACGCCATTGAAATTGTTCAATTGGGATGCTTGACGCAGTTTAGCTGGCGTCATCCAACTGCTGCCAATCCATTCTTGAGTTATTATAAGGCATTGATCCGGTTCGAGCATGAATGGGATTAGAAAACGCGGTCTTAGGTGATTTTGATCGGCTTGCTTTTGAATAACCTTATTAGACCCACAAAAAGCACAGGAGTAAGTCATCATTTTTTCTGGAACAGTTGTTTGCGCGCCACAATTTTGGCAAACCAAAGCTTTACGGGAAGTTCCCCAACCGTGTGAAGCACGCTGCATTGTTTCAACTGTGAACTCGAATTTCTGAGCATTTTTTCCTACCGTTTCCACTTGTGGAGCTTCGAAATAACCACAATACGCGCATGTTAATCCACCATCGGCAGCACTGAATGCTGTAGTCGCGCCACATTGTGGGCATTTAAAATCGACGATCTTTTGTTGTTGACCCTCTTCAGGTGGTTTAGGTTTGTATACTAGGATCCCTTCAATAGCGGATTGCGTTTGGATAAAGTCATCTGGAGGAAAATGGTTAGTCATTTTTATCTGATAATCGAACTTGAATTATTCTTGGTTAGGTTGATTAGTTTTGATTTGATTATTGAATATGGTTTTATTATAGTACAACAGGTTGGTTTTGTGATTATTAGGTTGGTAATTCGTCTGGAAAAATAATTTGACTTTTGAGAGTATTACTGTAGAATATAGATTAACATATTATGAGAAGGGTGATCAATACTCTTATTAAGATAATAATGGAAATAATTAGGTATGTAGGAGAATATCATGTCAGAATTTCAAAATTATGGACAAACCCCACCTCATTACGAGGCAACAACCAGTTCCATGGCGATAGTTAGTCTGGTATCAGGAATCGTTTCTTGGATCATGTTACCGTTGATAGGCTCTATCGTCGCGATAATCACTGGTCATATGGCAAAGAATGAAATTAAACGCAGTCATGGGGCATTAACCGGAGAAGGGTTAGCAACCGCTGGATTAGTTCTAGGCTATTTACAAATTGCATTAATGCTGTGTGGAATTTGTATATTTGTAATATTGATGGTAATGGGTGTGCTATCTGCAGAGAGTTTCCAATAAACAGAAAAGTTTTTTGAAAATTCCCATCAAAAAATATTCATAAGCCACCCGATTATACAAAAACGGCAATTAAATTTATACTAAAAACCCCCAGATGCGGGGGTTGCGGGAAGTAATAGCCGCATATATGGCGTAGGGTGCCTGAAGGGAGTTGAACCCTCAACCACCCGATCCCGAATCAGAGTAATTTTGTCTGATTTGGCATTAAGGTTCGTTATTAGGTTGTGCTTCAGCTTTTTCTTTTTGCTTTCTGCTGCTCCCCTTGCTAATCTAATATTATTACTTTAGCTCATTATTCTATCAACTGGCAGGTATTTTCTAAATTCATCCA
>CAZJMV010000037.1:0-7082 GCA_964547225.1 uncultured Anaerolineaceae bacterium
TTCGATTAATACGATGTCTCCCTCGCCTTCCATTTTCTCAGCCAACCACTTGGCGCTGGTCATTGCCCATTCTTTCTGGTCAATACCAACATTGTAGACACCAGGCACATTCAATTCCTGGTCAACAGAAATAACCAGGATACCTTTTGCAACCGCTTCTTCCAGAGTAGCATTCAAGCCATTCACATCACCAGGATTAACCAATATGGCATCCACATCTTTTGCCATTAGGTTCTGAAGTTGTTGAATTTGACCAGCTACGTCTGTATCTGCGCTCTCGATAACCAGTTCATTGGTTAAACCTTGATCCATATACTCCTGATTTACTTCGATCAGTTCTGCGATCATTTGGGTTCGGTATTCACTGCTGATGAACGGATTTGAAATACCAATCGTAAATTTACCTTCCCCTGCTTCAGGTTCAACATCTGGTTCTTCAACTACAGCTTCCGTTTCCTCAGCCACTACTTCTTCTACTTCCTCAGCTTCCGGGACGATAACTTCGGTCTCGGGAGCTGCGGGTTGACAAGCTGCTAAAGCAGTCGCCAACAGAACAAAGACCACTAAAAAACTTAGCAATTTCTGCTTTTTCATTATCTTACTCCTTCATTAAGAAAATATTTGAAACGCAATTTCTCTTTCACCGGTTTATCTGAAGATATTTTCATCTTATCCGGCGCATCCTATAGACTTTGCTCGCCTGTATTTTATCGTATATGCACCTCCAAATTAGTAAAAACCTTCTCCACTCTAAGACCATTCTTAAAGAGTGTTCCTTTTAATGATATTTCATGGTGACGCAAAGATCAGATGATAACAATTCACGATATCTCTGGCTAAAGACCACTTAAAATTTTGCTATATATTGATATATTTACAACAATATACATCAATTACCATTGTTCGTCAAGTTAGTTTCGACTAAAATCAGGTAGATATTTCACATTGTGTTATAATCTCATCATAATATTGTTTGTCACTGTTAGAAAGGCGTTAGATTAGATATGCTAAAGAACGAACGTCAAAATCAGATTCTCCAACTTTTGCAACAAGATAGATCTGTTTCGCTTTCCGATCTAAGTAAACATTTCGATGTCTCTGACATGACAATCTGGAGAGACCTAGATGAACTCTCCCGCGCCGGACTTATCAAGAGAATCCGAGGCGGAGCTTTAGTGAGGGAATCTGCTCATATTGATATTCAGGACTTCTCGAATGATTTCCAGGGTCCTAGAGCCGCCAAAAAGAGCGCTATTGGCGACTATGCTGCAAGACACTTGATTAATATAGGCGATTCAATCACTATTGAAGCTGGTACAACTGCAAGAAGCATAATCCCTTATCTCAACACACCTAACCTAACCATTCTAACCAATGGCTTGCTAACATGTATGTCGGTATATCAGTCGAAAACCAATATGATGTTAATGTGCAGCGGAGGCGTCCTCATCGAGAATGGCGCCTTCATCGGTCCCCAAGCGGAGGATTTCTTTGCAAATTTTCATACACAGAAAGCCTTCCTGGGAGCAGAAGGTTTAACCATCAAAGAAGAATTCACAGACTCAACACCTCTTTATACCAATCTTAAGAAAGTAATGAAATCTAAAGCCGATCAGACTATCATGATGCTCGATTCTAGCAAGATCGGCGTATCATCTCTCGTCCAGGTAATGAAAATCAATGAAGTAGACATTTTAGTAACAGATTGTGATGCATCTCCTGATGTTATAAACTCTTTGCGCCAATGCGGCATAGATGTACATATTGCTGAACCTAAAGAAGCGCGCGATTTATAGGAAATTATGAACTTCTAGACCGCCATAAGGCAACCTCTATTCTGTATACTTTTGAACGATCTCACCACTTGACTTGTCTTTCAGGATTAACTTCTTACGACCATCTGGCATCACTTCTTCTTTCACAAGGAAATAATCATTATCATATGTTTTTAAAGCTTCTTCATCAGCTTGATAATTCTTGCCTCTCCAAATCTCCAGTTCAATAGGCTCCCATTTCTTACTCTTTGCAGCCTGATAACTCGCGTCAATAATCGCATTAACGATATATCCATCATAGAAGGTTTCCATCGGTGCAGAACCCTCATCCATCGCCTTGAACATATCTCTGAACATGTCCACATAACCCAAGGAGATGACCTCATCGCCAACTGGGAAGAGCCAACCCGTGTCACCCTCAGCTTTTTCAGCGACATATCCGCCTTGCCCAACACTGGTGAACATCTCAAATCCAGTTCGCAGCCAGTGATTGAGCCATATCGTTCCCTCTGTACCAGCAATCTCATCACGCAAGTCCATGCCACCCCGGAATGTCCAACTGACCTCAAATTGACCAATGGCGCCGTTTTCATAGCGAACCAGTCCAATGGCATGGTCATCTGCTTCAATGGGATGGACTTGTGTATCAGCCCAACAAGTTACCTCAACCGGACGCACGTCTTTTCCGATAAAGTCACGCGCGATCTCGATACAATGACACCCCATATCAACGATCGCACCGCCACCTGAACGTTTCACATCCCAAAACCAGTCACTATGTGGACCAGCGTGCGTCTCGCGTGAGCGCGCCCACAAGATCTTTCCCAAAGCGCCATTGCGGACTGCTTGTAAAGATTTCAGGGTTTTTGGTGTGTAAACCAAATCTTCTAAATAACCATGAAAGACGCCTGCTTCTTCAATTGCCTCGAGCATTTCTTTCGCCTCAAGTGCATTTGTTGCCAGAGGCTTTGTACATAAGATCGCTTTACCCGCTTTGGCTGCTAGTAGAGCAGCTTGTTTATGCAAGTAATTTGGCAATCCTATTACAACTGTATCCGTCTCGGGATCATTGATTGCATTTTCAATGTTATCACTCCAACGTTTTATCCCGAATTCATCTGCGAAAATCTTTGCTTCATCTTCTGTAACAGCACAGACCATCGTCACTTCAATTCCTGGCAATTTTTGTAAGCTCATTGTGTAGAAGCGTCCGATCAATCCAGCGCCCAGTAAGGTTAGTTTATGCATACTATCTAGCTCCTCTCATGGAATAATCGTTTTCTATTGGTGAGACTTATTATAGTAAACCTTAGATGGGATGTCAATATTGCGCACATTAATACTTTTTGATATAATGTTTCTATTGTGCGTACATTTCCACATTAAACCGAAGGGTATAGATTATTATTTATGATGAGATTATCACACCGAGAAAGAGTATTACTCACCCTAAAACATCAAGAACCAGATCAAGTGCCTATTGCAATCGGCGGTGGTCCGTATGGAATTGTTGACCCTCTTTATCTTAAGCTTGTTGATTATTATCGTTTAGGAAAACCGGTTACTCCTTTTCGAACTGGACACAGCATTTCTTATATGGACGACAGACTTTTGGAAAAATTAGGCAGTGATATGCGTTATGTCTATCCCAGGTTACTTCCCAACAGCCCAATCAACCCAGGTTCAGTTCCAGATACATTTACAGACAGCTATGGACAAATCTGGCATCAAGCTATACCTTATTATTATGCTGGCAAAGGGATTTTAAGTGACTTCAAACCTGGGAAGGATCGACTTGAGGACAGATTAACCTTACCGAATCCATCTGAAAACCGTTGGATGGATGGTGTCGAAGAATGCGCAAAGCATTTAAAGAGTGCAACCGATTATTTTATTACCATGCGTATGGTTGCTTCTCACGGCGTCTTCCAAACAGCCTGTGATTTACGTGGGACAGAAAATTTTTTAATCGACCTTGCTATCTATCCAGAATTCGCCTATGAATTATTGAACCAGCTTGGCGATTTTCTCATTGGTCTAACTCATCAAGCCATGCAAGCTGGAGGACAATACTTCGATATGATCGAACTCCCTGGGGATGATTATGCATCAAATCTGAATACACTCATATCACCAACGATGTTCAGGCAATTTATAAAGCCAAATATCCAACGTATGGTAGATACAATCAGAAATTATCGACCTGATATATATATAATGTTTCATTCCGATGGATTGATCACATCGTTATTGGAGGATATCATTGACCTCGGCGTTGATGTTATTCATCCACTTGAACCACTACCAGATACAAATTTCGAAGAGATCAAAAAACAATATGGTGATAAAATCACTTTCATGGGTGCGATTGATATCAGCCATGCCCTTCCTGGAAGTAAGGACGACGTGATTGATGAAGTCATCCTTCGAATTAAACAGCTTGCTGCCGGAGGTGGTTATATCTTAGCGCCATCCAATCATATCCAAGCAGACGTACCTGTTGAGAATGTTGTCACAATGGTTGAAGCAGCTCGCCAATATGGGAAATATCCACTCTCTCTACCAAAATAAATTATCGAGGGTATGAATGACGAAAGAGAAAAAATTTATCCAAATTGATGTCAAAGAGCTACCCATAAATCCAATCGATCTCCAGAGTCCCGTACCCCTTTACCATCAAATCACACTCGATTTACGACGTTTGATCGAAGAACAAATCGTCCCCCCGGGAGCGCTGCTTCCTCCAGAAACAGAGATTAGTCAGATCTATGGCGTGGGACGCCAGACTATCCGCCGGGCAATTGCTCGCCTGGTGGATGAAAATCTAGTCGAGCGCTATGCAGGTAGAGGTACATTTGTGCGCGACCAACACCAACGCGCTAGCTTTCAACTCGACCGTAGTTTCAGCCAATATATTAAATCATCCGGTAAACACCCCCATTCCAAAATCTTAGCAAAGGAAGAAAGCTTCATTAATAAAGATTGCCCACCACAATTCCACAAACACCTGGAGAAACCATGCTTAATCCTAGAACGCGTACGCTATAGCAATCAGGAACCGATTTGCTATCAAGTTACGAATGTCATCACTGATCAATGCCCTGGATTGAATGATTATAATTTCGCCGAGGAATCGTTGTATGAAGTTTTAGCAAAAGAATATGGTATGATCATCAACCGCATTGATCACTCTATTCGAGCGATTTCCGCTGATGATTATCGAGCTGAGCTGCTTGAGGTTGACCCAGGTGCGCCACTCCTGCAAGTCACGACCATCGCCTACCTCGAAAACGGTGAAGCCATCGAGGTGACCTTTAGCAACTATCGCGCCGATCGATATGAATACCGGACGACAGAAATCAGCTAGGCTTCATAGATTTATCAACCTCTAATCCATATTCTTCATGCAATAAATAGCAATGCAAAACCGTCCTTGCTACAACTTATCGAGCACCAAAGTTTTTATTCTCTGATTGACCACCTTTTCCATTTACTTGAGCGCTGTTGTCAGGTTCACCTGCCAATTATTCATCTGCACGCGGTCTGCCATCTCCGCGATCGCTGCTAAAGGGATCGTGCGTGCAGTCATCTCACCTGCCAGCTTCCCGGCGAAGCCCCAACTCTCCGCCTGCGCGTACCAATCTTGCGGTTCTGTATTCGCATCATTGTCAGGGATGCCGTTTGCCAAGCTGGCGCTGGCATCAATCTCCGCCTGTACATAGACCAAATCGCAATTCAGCCGCGTCCATAAACCAGCACGCTTTCTAAATCCATCATATGCTTGCCGGATATGCGGTTTATCCGGCGCCGACTGCACATGGTCGCGCTCTGCAAAAGAAAGCATAACCTTAAGATTGGGGATTTTTTCGCCAATTTGCTCGTAGTTATTCACTGTAATACGCGACTCCCAAAAGTCCTTTGTCGTTTGCGGATCAGCCAAATCCTGCAGCCAAGTTTGAGCACTTAAGACACCATTATTAAGAAGCGCCTGTGTTAGCGCATGTGAAAAGTAACGCTTCCCCATAATATTCGGTCCCTTGTCATCGAGCACATAATCTTCCCCACCTGGAACATAAAAGATCGGTCTACCCTCCGGGAAAGCAGCATTCTGGACCCATCCAAGCTGAGAATAATCTACTTCAATACTAGTGGGTGTATAGCCTTCATGATGGTAATAGGGATTATAGACTGGCTTACCGCGCTCATCAAAATGACCAATCTCGAGCGGGTACATCTCCGCCATAGTTGGGTTTTCTCTGCCCACAAAATACTTCAATCCACCCAGCGACTCACCATAATACGCCATCACATTCGTGGCGACTACACCAGCATGCGAGGAAGCAAACATGCCCACATTTTCATATAATGGCTGCATGGTAATCAAATCATGCAGATAAAATCCCTTCACATCCGGGATTTCGCCTAACGCAAAACGGATCGTGTCTCGCAGCGCCGCCAGACTATTCGGTCCTCCATAATCATATTCGCCTTCACTGCTTATCTTCGTTTCGGGATCAGTTTTGCCAGGCCATAGGTGCGAAACAGAAATCGCGCCCACATCCGCTGGGTTGTAGACCAGATGAAATTCTACCTCATCTTGATTATATTTATCCACAAACCAGGTTGAGGCTACCACAACCACCGGTGCGCTGTCACCATAGCGCGCGCTTTGGGGTAAATCCACGCGCACAGCGATCTGCCCATTCTCTGGGCTTTGAATATGCACATATAACCTCTCCCCCGCGCCAGCTAATCGAGGGATATTCTTTGCTTCCTGGGTTGGTGACTGTGGTATCGCGGTTACTTGTCCTGCTTGTGTTGGAAGACTGGTATTCTCGATAACTGTGGTAGCGCTTGGTTCAATTACACTTTGAGTATTTTCAGATATGATCGTTGGAGTAACTTCCGGCAGCACAGATTGGATTGACAAACACCCTAATAGAATGATTAAGCTCAAAACAAGGATGAATAATTGCCTGCCCATGGTTAAATATGATCGCTCTTGTTTCATTACCTGTAAACCCTCACACCAACTTACTTCTTATATCAGCCAGCAGTATTATAATATCTTCACATTTTATTCACAATCTCTTCATATCTTATACGCAAATCAAAGATAAATTATATACAATTTTGTTACGCAGCAAAATATATGCTAATCCGTTATGTTGTACTAACAATTATTCTCTATACTATACCAAAAAATCTAACAGGAGAATGAATGAAATCTATAACCAAGAACAATCTTTGGCTGCGGAGAGCCATGCAAATTTTCTTTTTTGTGCTTATCGCGCTAATAGTCATCAA
>CAZJMV010000038.1:0-4395 GCA_964547225.1 uncultured Anaerolineaceae bacterium
TGAGAACCGCGATCCCCGTCAACAAGAGCCAAACAACGAGCAAAACAGATCCTGATTGCGCTTCTGAACCGCAAGCTCGAGATGCATCATCAGAACTACACATCACTAATCCCCGTTCACCTCTGGTACGTGTCCTAGCTACCCTAACCCTTCCATTGGCGTTTATGATCGCGCTGACCCATATCATGTTTGGTCATATTCAACCAGGGGATGGTTTT
Source organism: uncultured Anaerolineaceae bacterium (assembly GCA_964547225.1). GTDB lineage: Bacteria > Chloroflexota > Anaerolineae > Anaerolineales > UBA4823 > CAZJMV01. The sequence continues at coordinate 219 of CAZJMV010000038.1, forward strand.
ACGGCTGGCGTAATCCTGAGTTTGGCAATTGGGTTGAGTTATATCATCTTTGGCTATTATCAAACGATAGATAAAATCGCTTGGCTAAACCCACGTACGTTCATAGCCAGTGGAATATTGTTGATTCTCCTTAGCGGTACAGCATCCTGGCTTTTCAATGGCGCCTTTTTATCCAACCAAGATTTCAGCTATTTCTTCAATTTTCCCAAACCACCAGGTTTTAAAATCAGTTCCTCCTTCTTTTTCGAGATCGGGATATTTTTAGTTGTGCTGGGAAGCACGGATTTAATGATCGATTCCCTTGGACATCCAGGTGAACGTATTGATTGTGTTGAGAAAGTAGATATTCTAGAGTAATAAAGAGAGGAAAATGGAACTTCTAACAGCAATCGGGATCGGATTCTTATTTTCGATCGGTATCTTCCAAGTACTTCGTCGCAATGTAATCCGCTCTGTGATCGGGATTCTGATCATGATGAATGCGGTTAACTTATTCCTAATCAGCAGTGGCACCTATATTGGCATTAATGCCCCTTATACGACGTATGCAAGCCAATCAAGCGATGCCCTACCTCAAGCTGTTGTCCTGACTGCGATCGTGATTGGATTGGGTGGATTTTCATTTGTCCTATCCTTACTCTTCGTGATCTCAAAACGCTATCAAACAACCGATCAAGACCAAATCAACCAATTAAAACATTAATCACAATATGGATATCTTTGGACTGCTATCATCTCAACAACTTCTCATCCTACCCATTCTGATCCCATTGGCTGGTGTAGCAATCACATTACTGATGCGTAATCATCAACGGCAAGCGATCAGCACAGTGGTCTTTCTCGTATTAAACCTTATCGTGAGCTTCATTCTGCTTATCGAAGTTTGGATATTTCAACACACCAAAATCTATTTGGTCGGTGGTTGGGCAGCGCCATATGGTATCATCTTGGTTGGGGATCTATTAGCATTGATGCTGCTTTTCATGACACAGTTCGTCCTGCTTACAGGCGCCATCTATGCAGTTGGCGCTAAAGATAAAATCTTGAATAGTTTCACGTTCTATCCCTTTTTCTTATCGCTCAGCGCTGGACTCAATGGTGCATTCTTAACTGGGGATATGTTCAACTTATTTGTCTTTGCGGAAATTATTACCTTATCGGGTACGACTCTGACTGCTATTTCAGATGATCCGCAGGGAGTCGAAGCCGCATTCAAATACTTTTTTATTAGTTTATTCGCTTCCACTTTTTTCTTACTCGCCGTTGGCACCCTATATATCGGTTATGGGACATTGAATATGGCTGATCTGGCGCGCCAAATATCTGCTTCTCCCATAAATCCAATCCTTCCTTTTGCAATTATCATCCTCATGGCTGCATTTATGATAAAAAGCGCGGTCTTCCCACTCCATTTTTGGCAGCCAGATTTTCACACATCATCACCTACCCCAATAAGCGCAATGCTCTCTTCCGTGGTTGTAAAAATAGGCGTTTATGGTTTCATCCGTATGACTACCTTAATTTTTCTTCCCCATGCAGAGTTGATCAAAGGCATCCTGCTTGTCCTTGGCATCCTGGGGATTCTCTACGGTTCTGCAGCCGCCTTAGGCACGATGAATGCCAAGCGCATGTTGGCGTATTCCACCATCTCGCAAATAGGTTTTATCTTAGTGGCGATAGCATGGGGAAATCAAGCTGGTTTAATTGCCGCGCTGGTATTTACATTTAATCACAGCTTGATCAAAGCAGCAATGCTGATGTTGGTAGGCGCGCTCGCCAGTCGTTCAAAAACAAAATCAACCACCTATAAGTTTTTAAACGGTCTCGGTGGACATTTTCCGAAGATGGGAATCCTTTTTTTGATCGGAGCAATGGCGCTTTCAGGACTTCCTCCCACAAATGGTTTCATCAACAAACTGCTTTTCTTTCGAAGTGGTATCAATGCAAACGCCTGGCTACCCATCATCATCATTAGCACGGCAAGCATCTTAACGATCATTTATAGTATGCGCGCCTATCAACGTTTATGGTGGTTTGATCGACCGTCTTCTGAAATGGTAAAATCAACTGGCGATAGTTTGCTAGCGCCGATCATCTTGATCCTGTTTGTATTGCTGCTGGGTATCTTTCCAAATCCATTGATTGATCTTGCTCAGGCAACAAGCGCTTGGTTACTGCAACCCGCTAATTATATATCCCTCGTTTTTGGAGGCTGAGTTAATATGGGAATCATCATTTCAATATTATTGCTGACCACAATCTACTTGTTTCTGACAGGGATTTTTTCATTCGTAAATTTCCTTTATGGGATTATTCTAGCAACGATGATCACCATCCTCATTCGTCCGGGTAAAGTGAAACCTAACTTTAAGCGATTACCAGTTTTTGTGATCGCAATATTCCGTTATACGCTCTTATTATTATTTGATCTATTAAAAGGTGGTGTTCAAACCGCTCGTATCGTACTAGACCCTAAATTACCTGTTAAAGCTGGTTTCATACAACTGCCAACAGAATGCCAATCTGATCTAGCAATAGCTCTTAGCATGCACGCTCTGACTTTGACGCCAGGCGAATTAGTTGTACGGGTTAATTCAAATAATGAATTTCTTATCCACGCATTGGATATGACAAAATCTGTCGAAACAGTTGAACATGCACATCGATTGCGCGTTAATCTATTACGGGATATCTTCCTTTAAGGAATAATCCAAAATGGAGAATATATTACAGATCACCTATTTCTTTTCTTTGGCTGTCCATATTCTGATGATCGCTGTAGCTGTCTGGCGTACTTGGCGCGGTGAAAATGCCATTGATCGCTTGATCGCCGTTGAACTAACCAGCACACTTCTTCTGGCAGTATTGGTTCTATTAGCGATCATCGAACGAAATAATGTTTACATGGATGTTGCGCTTGGTTCTGCCGCAGTCATATTCATTGGCACCATCGCTCTAACAAGGTATATTCGGGATGAGGATATTTTTTAAAGATCGGGAGATTATATGAATATCATTGGACAGTGGATCAGCCTGTTCGCGATTGTTATCGCCACTTTCTTCTCGATGGCTGGCGTAATTGGTTTTATCCGTCTTCCAGATGTGTATTCACGCCTGCATGCGACGGGGAAGGTGGGTATTTTTGGTGTGATTTTGCTTACCATAGCAGCCATCTTTCAAATCCCAGATAGCTTGGGAAAAAGCGTCCTTCTTATCGTGATCTTGTTCATCAGTGGACCTTCTGTGGCTCAAGCCATTGCAAATACTGCCTATCAGCTTGGTATTACCCCTCCACCTTCTGATCAATGGGGAGAAACACGTTTCGTCTTAGACAAAAAGGATATTCAAGAAGAGTAATTATTTTAGAAGAATTTTATTTAGGAGATAAATAATGCCATGAAAAAAATATTCATTAAAGATCTGAAATTAAAGAAGGATAGACACTATGAAGTGCTGCCAGAAGATACATCGTTAGAAAAATTAGCCTGTGACCTTTCCGATGATCACCGCTTACATGGCGTTTTCCTCGTCGACTCGAAAGAGAAATTGGTTGGTGTTTTGGATCGCAGAAATTTGCTCGATTGGACGCGCATGCAGCTCGGCATTCGACTTCGGGAAGAGCAGTTCCAGGTTGGTACTATCCGAAAATTAGTGTTTGCGGCGAAAGCGGTTGATCTTTGCGATCCATTATCACGGGATGCCGCCGTTACGCCAGAAAACACGCTCGCTGATGCACTCGACAAGATGGCACAGTTCAATTTGGTGGATATTCCGGTTCTCGATTCGGAAGGCAAAGTGATCAGCGATCTGAGCATTAGCGAAATCTTATCCTACGTCATGCGCAATCATTAAATTCGCAACCGTTAGCATTTCCATTCGCTTCACAGAGCTTTTCAGAGTTATTTCGCTGAGCTTCTCAGAGCCATTTCACAGAGATTCACAGAGTCTTTTCACAGAGATTCGCAGAGCTTTTTTTTGCCTTCTTTCCTTTCTCCATAACCCACCACTGCTCCAGCCAGTGTCTCCGCTGTCGTCATATTTCTCTTTTTTATTTCGAACTCTTCATTAATCACTACACCTCCTTCTTGTCATTGCGAATGCCTGTCTGCTCTCGACCTCTCCTTCTTGTCATTGCGAATGCCTGGGTGCTCTCGACAGGCATGAAGCAATCTCTTAA
>CAZJMV010000039.1:0-24253 GCA_964547225.1 uncultured Anaerolineaceae bacterium
AAAACTTGTGCCCCCACGGGGACTCGAACCCCGGTTTTGGCCTTGAGAGGGCCACGTCCTAGACCGCTAGACGATGGGGGCGCAGCAGCATATAAAGCGATAGAATTCTACCACGCGCACCCCTCATCGTCAACAAAAACATTTAAGCAGTTTGCTTCTCTTGCTCCTCTTTATGCTCCCGCACCAGCTCGCGACGAAGGATTTTGCCGACCATTGTCTTAGGGAGCTCATCGCGGAACTCAACATGCGTGGGCACTTTGTATTTTGCTAAATTCTCTTTACAATACTCACGCACTTCATCTTCCGTCAAGCTCTCACCGGGTTTTACCACCACCCAGGCTTTCACCGTCTCACCACGATAGGCGTCTGGTACACCAGCCACGCCAACCTCTAAGACCTTGGGGTGCTCCGCGATCACCTCTTCAACTTCACGCGGCCAAACCTGATAGCCACCCGGTTTGATGAGCTCTTTCTTGCGGTCAACGATATAGAAAAAGCCTTCTTCATCCATCCGAGCGATATCTCCTGTATACAGCCAGCCATCACGCAATGTATTCTCTGTCTCGGTGGGCATATTATGATAGCCTTTCATCACCATTGGACCTTGAATCACTAATTCTCCGATTTCTCCGGGCAAAAGCGGTGTTACTTCATCATCCAAACTGATGATCCGACAAACTGTGTCGGGCAGCGGTAACCCAATCGAACCAGGAGGATTCTTGCCATAAAGCGGATTACAGTGTGTAGCTGTTGGCGCTTCTGATAAACCATATCCTTCTACTAACTTACCACCGGTAAGTTCTTCAAACTTCTCTTTTGTCTCCCGCATCAGTGGCGCAGACCCAGAGATACAAGCTTTGATACTACTTAAATCATACTTCCCTGCGAGTACATCTGGATGATTATTGATGGCATTATACATCGTCGGTACACCGGGATAGATCGAAACCCTGAATTTCTGTAAGCTTTCCAACACATCTTCTAAGTCGCGTGGATTAGGGACCATTACCATTGCAGCGCCAGACTTTATTGCGAAGCACATCCCCGCTACCATCCCATAAACATGGAACAATGGGATCGCCATCATCACAACTTCTTTACCATCTTCAGCAGTTGGAATCCATGCGTGAATATCAAGTGCATCTGCTACTAAGTTTCGATGTAACGCGACAGCGCCTTTGGGAACACCGGTTGTACCACCAGAGTATTGAAATAGCGCGATATCATCCGGTCCAACATCGATCTTTTGACGATCTTCAGGTTTATATTGTTTTATAAGATCCTTCATCCAAATATCACCTGGTTGCAACTCGACTCGAAAACCATCTTTTTTCTCTTTGAGCAAACCAAATAATATCGCTAGAAGTGGCGGCAAGGTCTCTTTTATGTTCGTAACGATCAATTTTTTAATCTTTGTATCTGATTGTATCTTTTTGACTGTGTTATAGAAATTGCTCATCACCAACATGATCTCGATACCGGCATCATTTACCTGATGTTTGATCTCACGCTCACTATAAAGCGGATTGGTCGCCACAACCACCCCGCCAGCTTTCAGAATCGCAAAATAAGCCATCACGAACTGCGGCGTGTTTGGCATAAAGATCCCAACTCGGTCACCCTTCTTCACCCCTAACGCGCTTAATCCAGCAGCAAGCTGGTCTGTAATCGCGTCCATTTCCTTATAGGTGATTTTTGCCCCCTTAAAAACCGTACAGGCTGAATCGGGATACTTTTTGGCAGATTCCTCTAGTAAATTGTGTAAGGGAACTTCAGGATAGTCAATTGTATGCGGCACACCTTCATCGTACTGCTTTAACCAAGGTTTTTGGTCCATTTCCTCCTCCAATCTAGATGGAAACATTATGAATAATTATCGACAATACTTATAGTATAGATTTTTTTTCTTGAAATGTCAATTATTTTAGTGACGAATATTAAAATTGTCTTCATCCGATCACTCAATACTCGCGCTATTTCGATGGTTTTTCTAACCATTGGTCAATTAATGCTCTCATTTTCAATATCGTAAATTCTCCGACATTAAACCAATGGATATTCGGATCATCAGCCTTGAACCAATTAGCTTGTCTTCGCACAAGAATCCGAGTATTTCTCCTGATCTCACGGATCGCCTCGTCTAATCCAATTTCCCCAGTGAGAAAAGAAACCATCTCACGATAACCAATTGCAGAAAGAGTTGGCAAGTTAGCGTCATATCCTTGTGCAAGCAAACCTTCTACTTCTGAAACCAAACCATTTCTTATCATGGTGTCAATTCGATCATCAACTCTTTCGTAAAGCTCTTCTCGAGATCGGATTACCCCCAATTGCAGAACATCATATTTCGAAGCTACCCTTCTGCGCTGCTCGGAAAAACGTTTTCCAGTTAGAAGGATAACCTCCATCGCTCGTATAGTACGACGTAGATTGCGATAATCGATCTTCTCAGCAGCTATAGGGTCTAAATAAGTTAAACGCTGATATAAACCTTGTTTTCCAATTTCATTAATCCAATCCTCCAAAGCTTCTCGTAACGCAGGACTTGGTTGAACATTCGGAATTGTCCACCCCTCAGTAACAGCTCGAATGTATTGACCAGTACCTCCAACTAAGAACGGCAAGTTACCATGAGAATAGACAATCTGAATAGCTCTTTGCGCTTCACGTTTATACTTACCCAAACTCCATATATCATCTAGTGAAGTCACATCAATTAAATGATGAGTAATCCGTGATCTCTCATCGATCGTTGGCTTTGCAGTGCCAATATCCATCCCTCTAAAAAACAAGCGTGAATCCGCCGAAATGATTTCTCCGCCAAACATTTCTGCTAATTGAATTGAAATTTCTGTCTTGCCAACAGCAGTAGGTCCAAGGATGACAATCAATGGCTTTCTTGTCGCGAGGACTTCTCTGGTTATGGGAAGTTTATGGTTCATCTGCAAGGACATTCTCGAAATGTGTTAGCATTGGTTGCTTGCTCTCTTTTGAGCTTTGCACAGAGATCACATCCACCCGCCAATCTTCAGCTAAATGTGGATTCTCCATCAAGTAATACTTTGCTGCGCTAAGAAGATGTTCCTGTTTACGCGCCGTAATCGCCTGTTCAGGTAAACCATAGTTTTCGGAACTGCGCGTCTTGACCTCAACGAAAACTATTATTGTCTCTCTCTCTACCGATTTTTCTGATAGAATGATCCCTTTCTGACTTGCGACAATATCCAATTCCCCATATGGAGTACGTGCATTTCGTTCAATAATCAGATAACCTTTTTCGGTCAGATAATTCTCTGCAATCGTTTCGCCCCATTTTCCAAAAGATTGGCGATATTTACTCATAAATTAAAACCATCCCACCAACGCCTGAATCGGTCACCTAATCCTGGTTTCCGATGAGCTGCATTATCAATTGCTTTTTGATACTGAGCCAGCATCATTTGCGTTGTCTTTTCGATCGCATATATTTGGGCTCTTTCTTGAGCCTGAGCGCCCATTTGTCGACGCTTTTCATCATTGACGATCATTCGGATCATCTTTGCCGTAAAACTCGCCAAGTCCTCTTTTGCAACCAGTAATCCCGTCTCACCATCCAAGACAGTATCTTCTACTCCAGGTGAACGTATCCCTAATACTGGTAATCCCGAAGCCATTGCCTCAATAATTGACAACGGGTGTACCTCAGATATAGAAGCGGTCACAAAAATATCAGCGGCTGCCAAATAACGGGGAATTTGATCATAAGGCGCCATCCCAGTAAAATAAACGCGTTCGTTAATGCCCATATAATTCACTCGATCTTCTAGATTACCCCGTTCAGATCCATCGCCAACGATTAATAAGGAGACATTCTCATAAGCTTCCGCTGCTCCTGCAAAACATCTTAAGAGAAATGGGATATTCTTTTCGGGACCTAAACGCCCGGCAAAAATCAGGAGAATATCATCGGCGCTAAAACCAAATTGCTCACGGCTGATGGGTTCTAATCCCTTTGAGAAAGGTTTTAAATCAACGCCATTAGGCACAACTTCAATCTCAGTATCCACATCCAACGTTCTCATCACATCCTTCATTCCAGGGGAAGGTGCAATCACAACCTCACATGAGCGACAAAAGTTCGGTAAATACGCTTGAAGAGCTGCCGTGCTAATGGTATTAGGCATAGCAGGCAAATAAGCTTGGGAATATAAATCATAACGGGTATGGTTTGTAAATACGATCGGTATCCCGACTGGTCGTAAATACCGTAATGCCAGCGAACCACTGATAAAGGGATGGTGTACATGGACTACATCCATCGTTTTCAGAAGTCGATAGACTTTTTTCGTATATCGAATACTTAAATAGAAACCTGTATCGAGGATCGGCAACCCTGGAGAGCGAATGATACCTTGTTCTTCATCATCGTAATCCTCATGCCCAAATGTGAAAACATAAACTTCATGTCCCAATGACTCGAGCACTTCCTTATTCAAGGATATATAGTTCGTTACCCCACTAATAACGGGTTTATAAACATCCGCTAACATTCCGATTCGCATCTTCGACCAAACCTCTCCCATCCAAAAGAATATTGATATGCTAAGCCAAAGCATAAAAAACGTCAAGCAACCCGATGCGAATGCTTCTGCTTGGCATATTTTCGACTGAAGAGTAAAATGCAGTCATGCCAGAAGAATCTAATAAGGGATATCTTCCCAATATTGATCAAATTAGCACAATCAGCGCCACAATCCTGCTTGCCTACACACTAGAACGCTTTTTCAATTTTCCTAATAGAGAGTTATCAACGCAATTGCCTGGGATTTATATCAACATAACGCTAAATATTCAAACCCTCGCAGCACTTCTTATCGCCGGATTAACAGCTAGCGGGACAAACTGGTTGCTGCAGTCTCATCCCACCAATAAGAAAAAGAATACTGTCGAACATTGGTTATTACCAGCCATGACCGCCCTAGTAATTGCAATACCATTATTTCAAGTACCCCAACGTCTTATTTGGTGGATTGGTTTCGGAGCTGGTGGATTCCTGATAATAGTTATTATCATCGCCGAGTATATTTCCATCAATCCCAAAGATAAGCGGTTTTCCTATGCGACAGGTACAATCACTTCCGTTGCCTTTGTGCTTTTCTTGATTTTTGCAACAGCAATGAATTATGCTGAAGCTAGATTGATCTGGCTTTTTCCTGCCCTCATGCTGTCTGGGTTTTTAGTAAGTCTACGTGTGTTTCGGTTACATATTCATGATCGTTGGTTTTTATCTGAATCCTTTATCATTTCCTTAATAACTACTCAGATCGCGACTGCACTTCATTACCTACCAATTTCACCAATCACTTTTGGATTAGTCACGCTTGCACCAGCTTATGCATTAACCAATCTCTTTATTAATCTTAAGCAGACAGAAGAACCCACTCCTGTTATCATTATTGAATCTGTAGTGATATTGATCATCCTATGGCTAGTAGCTTTTTGGATAAGATAAAATTTTGAAATGCAATCATGACAATTCCCTTAAAGAACCTTCAAATAAAACCACAGCATTGGAACGAAATGATTTCGAATGTTCAAGAAAAATTCCCTGAGGAAGCCTGCGGTTTACTTATCGGATTGATAGGAGCAGAGAATTATCAAGTTGAAGAAGTCTATCCAACCACAAACCAATTTCACAGCGCCACTCGCTACCAAATTGAACCAGTTGAACTACTTCATGTTTTCAATGTGATGGAAGAAAAACAAATGGATTTGGTTGCGATCTATCATTCACATCCAAAAGGACCAAACACCCTATCACAAACAGATATCGAAAAAGCATATTATCCAGAGGCAATCTATTTGCTTTTTTCCAAAGAAAACCAAGCTTGGCAAGGAAATGCTTTTATCCTTCAAGCTGACAGAGTCATTGAAACCCCGATCCTGATAGACGACTCCTAATATTTTTACGCAACCTAAATATAATTATCGTGTTTAAATCATACAAGCATATTTTTTAATGAAATATGAAGGAATTGAAAGGTCTTTCCAACATGGATATACAGATCCCAATTTTCGTAATAATCATCTCCTATTTTATCGGTTCAATCCCCTTTGGTTTATTGATCGTAAAAATCAAGACTGGCAAAGATATTCGTGAGATTGAAAGCGGTCGTACAGGTGGAACAAATGCTATGCGAGCAGCCGGTTTACCTGTTGGGATATTCACGATACTCTTCGATGGAATAAAGTCTGCAGCCATGGTATGGGTAGCTAGGTGGCTTGCGCCTGGAAACACTTGGCTCGAAGTCCTCTCACCCATTGTGGCTGTGATAGGACATAATTATTCAGTATTTTTGCTAGAAAAAAAAACTACTGGAGGATTTCGCTTCAGAGGAGGTGCAGGTGGAGCAACGACCGTCGGTGGCGCCATAGGTCTTTGGCTTTATTCGATATTGATCATTCTACCAATCACTCTTTTGATCTGGTTCGGAATTGGTTACGCCTCTCTAGCCACCATATCCTCAGCGCTTCTTTCATTGATCCTCTTTTCAATTCTCGCAAAGATCGGCATCTGTCCATGGCAATATATCCTGTATGGAGTATTCACACTGATCATTCTGTTATGGGCGTTACGTCCAAATATCCAACGGTTGATCGAAGGAAACGAACGCTTGATAGGATGGCGAGCTCGACATCGAAAAGAACATACCACCCATGGTATTGCTAAATAGAGGTAGGATCGATTGTTCTATTCTTCTTCATCATCATAATAATATTCATATTCCGGTTCAACCGGTAATTCCCCATATAATTGGCGGTACAAAGCCCTTAAATTTCGACGGTGTAACTCCGCAGCTAAACCACCGATAAGCACCCGGCTTTTTCCACATTCTTCGACGCTAGTTGCGTCCAACACATCTTGAGGATATTTACGCCGAGATGATTTTCGAACGACTCGGCGAATATTTGACAGATACGCTAAATTATCTTTGATGAAGCCATCAATCTCTCCCCGCAAAATGATATCTCCATGTCCCTGTACGATATTTTCGAGCCCCATATTACTCATGTCTTTAAGGGATTGAGTCAAATCATCAATATCCCCATCGACAATATAAGGAAGCGGCATAGCTGCATCACCAGCGAATAAAATCCGATCTTCCTCAACGACTACACCAATATTATCAGCGCTATGACCTGGCAATCGAATCATTCTTAAATTTTTCTTTCCCACCCGCAAATTTAATTCACCACAATCAAAGGTCATATGTGGTAAGACAATCATTACATTACGAAAGGAAATATTCTCCTTTTGAGTTTTTTTTACTTGCTCTCTTCCCGTCGTATCTAAATATTGTCTGCACAAAGGGTGAGCGATAATTGTCGCTCCCGGAAAAAAACAATTACCCCATGCATGATCTGCATGACTATGGGTATTGATAACATAGCGAACCGGAACATTGATTTCTTGTTCAAGAAAATCTCGAATCACAAGCGTTTCTTCTGGTAAAGCCAAAGTGTCTATTAAGACTGCCCAGTTTGGTCCAATAACCGCACCAGCATTTACTTGTGCATATACATCACTTTGAAATGAAAAAACGCTATCTGCTATCCGCTCTCTTTGTACCATAAAACCTTCCGGAAATTTTATTTAGAAATGCTCTTTCGGGGAGATACTCGATAAATATAATATGCGTTTTAACATAGCACAAACTGAGTGATAAAGCAAGCACACTTAACCTTTTCTTAATAAATTGTATTGTTATTTTAAGAAGATACGAGTATAATAGTAAAGTTATCCAGCAGCCAGAATTATCTAGCTGTCAAACTTAATACGAGAAATATTCCAGGAGGAGTAAGTAGAAGAGAAACTACACAGAGAAGGGATTGCCGTAGGCTGTAAGCTCCCACAGAATCTCTCTACTGAAGGTCGCCTGGTTTCATCTGCCGAAGAACAGCTCTTGAAATCAATTATGGCTCAGTAGAACGGCACGGGTGAGCCCGATATCGCGAAACCTGGATTGGTAGCTTCCCTTTTTACCAGTCTAGGGTTGAGAGTGCTGGAAAAGGTTCCAGTGAAGTGAGGTGGTACCGCGGAAGTTAGTCTTTCGTCCTCTATAGACGAAAGATTTTCTTTTTAACAAACGAAGAACTAACTAATGAAATCTAGCACAAAAGAAATCAAAATAATAAATTATTGAATCTGATCATATTTGAAAACGAGAGGCGATATGAGCGAATACAAATTACCGAAAACATACGATTTCCGAAAAACTGAACAAAATATATATAAGTGGTGGGAAGAAAATGGATTTTTTAAGCCTTCTAATGATCCCAATAAACCTACTTTCGATCCCAATGTTAAACCATTTGTGATATCCATCCCACCACCTAATATCACAGGTGAGTTACATTTAGGTCACGCAATGTTTGTATCAATGGAAGATCTCATGATTCGATATCATCGCATGAAAGGGATCCCAACATTATGGGTACCAGGCTCAGATCATGCTGGGATTGCTACACAACTTCAGATCGAGAAAGCACTCATAAAAGAAGGAACAAGCCGTGAGGAAATTGGACGAGAGGAATTTGAACGTCGCGCCTGGGCTTGGAAGAGAAAGTATGGCGATATCATCACGCAGCAAATTCGGAGGCTAGGCGCTTCTTGTGACTGGGATCGACAACGTTTTACATTGGACGAGGGTTTATCTCGTGCTGTTCGCGAAGCATTTGTACATCTATACAAAAAAGGGTTGATCTATCGAGGTCCTAGGTTGATCAACTGGTCGCCAGGCTTAAAAACAGCCATTTCAGATCTTGAAGTCGAGTATTCCGAAGAGCCAGGGACGCTCTATTACTTCAAATACAAATTATCTGATGCGGAAGATGATTTTATCCCTGTCGCAACAACCCGTCCCGAGACCATCTTAGGAGACACAGCCGTAGCCGTGCACCCCGAAGATGAACGCTATCAGAAATATATCGGACGCGAAGTCATTGTCCCTATCCTCAGAAGAAAGATCCCTGTGATTGCGGATGAATATGTTGAACGTGAATTTGGGACAGGCGCATTAAAAGTCACCCCTGGGCATGATCCACACGACTTTGAGATTGGCGAACGTCACAATCTTCAAGTCATTTCAATCTTGGATACCTCCGCTAGGATCAATGAGCATGGTGGACCATATCAAGGACAAGACCGGTTCGAAGCACGTAAAAATCTTTGGGAGGATATGCGCAGCGCAGGTTTAGTTATCAAAGAAGAAGACTACACCCTTAACATTCCCCGATCACAGCGAGGTGGTGAAATTATCGAACCGATGGTATCAACACAATGGTTTGTCAAAATGGATTCAATGGCTGCCTTAGCATTGGAAGCGGTTCGTGATGGTCGCATAAAAATCATTCCCGAGCACTTCACAAAAGTATATTACAACTGGTTAGAAAACATCCAGGATTGGTGTGTATCCAGACAACTCTGGTGGGGACATCGCATCCCTGTTTGGTATTGCCAGGAATGTGGTGAAATGAATGTCTCCACTCAAGTTCCAACAAGTTGTAGCAAGTGTGGAAGCACAAACCTAGAACAAGATCCTGATGTACTCGACACCTGGTTCTCCTCTAGTTTATGGCCTTTCTCAACCTTAGGTTGGCCAGACCAAACACCAGACCTGGAATATTTCTACCCTACTTCTTATATGGAAACGGGATATGATATCCTCTTCTTCTGGGTGGCTCGAATGATCATGTCAGGATTAGAGTATACCGGAGAAATTCCCTTCCATACCGTTTACTTACATGGATTGATTCGTGACGGTCAAGGTCGAAAAATGAGCAAAACAACAGGCAACGTTATCGATCCACTTGAGGTGATGAATGAACTTGGCACCGATGCCCTAAGATATACACTATTGGTCGGATCTACACCAGGTAAAGATACCAATCTAAGTATCAAACGTGTAGAAGCCAACCGCAACTTTGCAAATAAAATTTGGAATGTAACCCGTTTTATTATCAGCAATCTATCCGAGATTAAAGAAAAGTCTCAACCCACACAGTCCAATTGGACATTAGCGGATTCATGGATTTGGGCACGCTTACAGACCCTGATACGGGATGTTGATCGCCTCTTCCGGAACTTCCAATATGGTGAGGCGGGACGTCAGATCTATGAGTTCTTCTGGAGTGATTTCGCAGATTGGTATATCGAAATTGCCAAGCTGCAATTAAAAAATGATCACGCACAAGCTTTTTCAACAGGAGAAACGTTGATCAGAATTCTAGATAACAGTTTGCGCCTTCTACACCCCTTCACACCGTTCATCACTGAGGAATTATGGGGTCATCTAAAACGAGCAATCGCTGAGGGTCCCTTTGAACACCTGATCGCAGATTGGTCAGAGGCGCTCATTATTGCTCAGTATCCTCAACCACGCCCAATTGAAGATTGGGAACCAAAAAGAGTAACTCAATTCAAATTAGTGCAGGAGATTGTACGCTCTATTCGTAATTTGCGCGCCGAGAAGAATGTTGAACCTAGTAAACATATCCCAGCAATATTGGTTTCCACAAGTGATTATGAAACCCTAGAATCACAAATTCAGACCATTATCGCTCTAAGTGGATTAGACTCACAGAATACGATCATAAGAACCCATTTAGATGAAAAACCAGAAGGGCATATCGCACTGGTGGTTGGCGCCGTGGAAATATTTTTACCTCTTTCTGGTCTTGTTAATCTCACAGAAGAACGATTACGCTTACAAAAAGACCTCGAGCAAACAGATGCACAGATTTCCCGCCTCGAAAATCTTTTAGCTGGTCCTTTTGCAAGCAAAGCGCCTGAAGATGTCGTTTCTAGGGAGCGCGAAAAGCTAAAATCATACCAGGAAACTGCCCAAAAAATTCATGCCCAATTGGAGACACTCTAAAAGGATCTCAAATTTTCCTCATAGATTACGAGGAAAAAGCAACCATGCCGTGTTTGATTTCAATCATCCACAGCTTTTTTTGATAAGCAATCTTCAGCATTAAATCATTGAAACATATTTTTTAGATATAATTGGATCAAGGAGGTATGATAATGAAAATAGGTCTAGTTTTTCCGCAAACAGAATTTGGGAGCAATGCTAGCGAAATCAAAGATTATACCCAAACCGCAGAAGGATTGGGGTTTTCACATATCCTTGCATATGATCATGTATTGGGCGCCAATCCGAATCATCTAGAAAAATTTAATGGTCCATACACTTTTTTAGATTCATTCCTTAGCCCTCTAGTATTATTTAGCTATATGTCAGCTATCACAGAGACACTCGAGTTTGCTACCGGGATCATCATCCTCCCCCAACGCCAAACGGCATTATTTGCCAAACAAGCAGCAACATTAGATCAGCTTTGTTCTGGTCGATTGCGTTTAGGCGTTGGTATTGGATGGAATAGGGTCGAGTATCAAGCATTGGATAAGAACTTTCATAATCGTGGTCGGAGAATCGAAGAACAAGTTCAAATCCTACGTCTATTATGGCAAAAACCATTGATCAACTTTTTCGGAGAATGGGAATCAATCCCTGACGCAGGTTTGAATCCACTTCCTATTCAGAAACCTATACCGATTTGGTTCGGGGGACATGCCAAACCAGTCCTAGAGAGAGCCGGCAGGTTAGGCGATGGATGGATGCCAAATTACCGTGAAGCTGCACAAGCAAAACCCTCTTGGGATTTGATTAGAGAAACAGCCGAGAAAAATGGACGCGATAGCTCAAAAATTGGGCTAGAGGCTCGCATAAATTACGAGACGAGGATAAAAAGTAACGATAAAGGCGATTGGATTAAAATCATACAAACCTGGAATGATATTGGTGCTAACCATATCTCCTTTAATACCATGAATATTGGATTAAATAGTCCAAAGAAACATATTCAAGCAATCAAAGATATTGCCAATTATATTGGCTTATCAAAGTAAACATAATGAAAAATTCAAGGAAATCTAATGAACACAGGAAATTCATCAGGATTGCACACTGCTTTTTTCGATATTGATGGAACACTGACCAGCGAACGAACTTGGAAAGGTTTCATGGATTACTTTAGACAAAAAGGAACTCATAAACTCACCTATGTACGCTTCATTAGTTTACACTACGCTCTCTACTTCCTTTATCGCCTAGGTTTTGTCTCAGCGCGAACATTTCGTGGTCTTTGGGCTGCTGACCTCGCTTGGTTTTTACGTAACGAAACATCTGAGAGTTTAGAATCATTATGGGATTGGTCTGTGACGTATCTAAAGCCGTACTTCCGGAAAGATATCATTGCCATATTGAATCAGCATCAACAAGCTGGGGATATCGTCTGTTTAGTCTCATCAGCGCCTCTCCCATTGGTTAAACGCTTCGCCGATGAATTCGGCGTGGATCATGCAGTAGGCACAATACCACTAACTAAAAATGGAAGGTACACCGGACACAGTCGAAAGCCTGTGTGCAATGATATCAATAAAGTTCAATACACAAAGCAATATTTCAAAGAGAATCAATTAACATTCGACCCAGCCAAGAGCTCAGCATATGCGGATTCGATCACTGACCTAGCACTCTTAGAAATGGTCGCTAACCCAGTTGCTGTTTACCCTGATAAAGAACTGCAAACAAAGGCTGAAGAGCGTGGTTGGCGAATCTTTCCGCCTTACTATTCATAAAAAAGAACTCAATCAAGTTTATTTTCTTGACTACTGTACTAGGAATTCCTTACAAGATTGCCGAAATTTGTTTTTTTCAATCGCTCAACTAGCTCGACCTGAGCATCACACCATACCGGTCGAATCGGGCATGTTTCACCAAAAGGACATACTCCTGCCCCAGAAACACATTTATTTAATAAAATCGGACCATCGATCGCTTCTACGACCTTTAATAAAGTTATTTCTTCTGGGGGACAAGCTAAAGAGACACCACCACGCGCACCACGCAATGTCTGTAATATACCGGCTACCGATAACTGGGAGACGATTTTCGCTAGGAATGAGGATGGGATTTGCTGTTCTTTCGCGATAGAGCTAGTTGAAGCGCGCCGTTCAGGTCCTAATTGAACTAAATATAGAACCGCTCGCACAGCATAATCCGCTTGTCGAGTAATTTGCATAGTTAAAGCTCCCTTTGTAAGCTACAAGTAATAGTTATTACGATTATCATTATATTTTAGACTGAATTTAGCCAATTCGCAAGTGACTGATTTATTGATTCTGTATGAAAATTGCTAACGAGAAAATCTAATTACATGAGTAATATAATTTTTCCCAAAGGAGTATACTTGTTCGTATTATGGTAAGATTGACAAAATTGAGAAGCTTTAAGATTTTCGAAATTCTCTGATTACGTTATGGAAAATCTGGCATCATCAATGATCTTTATTTACGGAGAAAAAAACAATGAAACAAATCTGTGTAATTGGGGTCGGATATGTGGGTCTGGTTTCAGCAGCCTGCTTTGCTGATCTTGGCAATCGAGTCATTGCTTTAGATATTTCTGAAGAGAAAATTGCTGGGTTGAAACAAGGGGAAATGCCTATCTACGAACCAGGTTTGAAAGAGCTGGTAGAAAGAAATATGAGCGCCGGAAGGCTCTCCTTTACGACATCTTATGAAGAAGGATTAAATGGAACGGAGTTTGTCTTTATTGCTGTAGGAACCCCTTCTGGTGTTGACGGAGAAGCCGATCTACAATATGTCGCTAAAGTAGCGCAAACCGTCGCTGAAAGCATGAAAGAACCTTTGATCCTGGTGAATAAATCCACTGTTCCCGTAGGTACTGGAGACTGGGTAGCAGATATTGTAAAGGAATATCAAAAAGAAGAAATCCCATTCTCGGTGGTATCATGTCCAGAGTTCTTGCGTGAAGGATCAGCCATCACTGATTTCATGAATCCTCATCGTACCGTGCTTGGTTCGTTAGATCCAGATGCCGCAGAAAAAGTAGCCCAATTACATCTTCCTCTCAGATCACCGATCATTCTTACCGACCTGCGAACAGCTGAAATGATCAAATACGCCTCAAATGCCTTTCTGGCAACCAAGATATCCTTCATTAATGAGATCGCCAATATTTGCGAAGAATTAGGGGCTGATGTAAAGGAAGTCGCAGTTGGAATGGGTTACGATAATCGCATCGGACCCTACTTCTTGGATGCTGGATTAGGATATGGCGGATCCTGTTTTCCTAAAGACGTCAAAGCCTTAGCCTATATGGCAGCTGAAAAAGGAAGACATCCACAATTACTGCATGCAGTTATGGACATCAATGATGATCGTCGACCAATGGCGTTTAAACGCGTAAAAGAAATGCTTGGAGATTTACGTGGAAAAACGATCGGTCTGTTAGGCTTATCTTTCAAACCAAATACGGATGACATGCGCGATGCTCCATCCATCGATATCGCAAATGGTTTATTAGCGTATGGCGCAGTTGTACGCGCCTATGATCCCGTTGCAATGAATGTGGCGCAACCCCTTCTCCCTCAGGTGAAAATGTACAATGATGTATACACAATGACAGAGGGTTGTGATGCCCTAATGGTCAATACCGAATGGAACGAATTCAAACATCTTGACTTTGATCGGATAAAAGGATTGATGAAACAACCTGTTATATTCGATGGACGGAATATCTATGATCCTGAGTCTTTGAAGAAAATTGGCTTCCAATATCGTTCAATGGGGCGCGGCTCCAATTCTTAAAGGGATTAAACAGATGGCTGTGATAAGGTACACATAAAAACCATGCAGATTGAACCACCTGTTATCGACTATGAGGGTTCTGATTACCAAACATCTTTTTGGGATCATGGAGAACGCGAGTACGAAGACCGAGTTGAAGCAATTGCATTACAACGATTACTCCCAAAAACCGGTAAAAGACTATTGGAATTAGGAGCTGGAGCTGGTCGTAATACACTACGTTATAGTGGATTTCAACAAATCGTCTTAGTAGATTACTCCAGCTCACAATTGAAGTTAGCAAAAGAAAAGCTCGGTAATAGCGATCGCTATATATTCGTTGCCGCAAATATCTATAAACTTCCCTTTGCTCCTGTCTTCGATACAGCCACGATGATCCGTACCTTGCACCATATGGCACAACCAAGCCTGGCGCTCCAACAAGTACAAAAAGCAATGGCACCTGACTCCATATTCATCCTAGAATATGCAAACAAACGCAATATAAAAGCCATTCTTAGATATATCACTTTTCAGCAAAAATGGAATCCATTCAATCAAGAACCGATTGAATTTGTTGAATTAAATTACGATTTTCATCCAAGTGCCATCGTAAGATGGTTAAAAGAAAACAAATTCGAGATAGAACGGCAATTAACAGTTTCACACTTTCGAATAGGAATTCTAAAACGTATCATCCCATTACCCATTCTAATTAAAATGGATTCCATAGCGCAATTAACTGGAAACTTATGGCAGTATTCCCCTAGTATATTCGTTCGGTCCAAGAGCAAAAAGGAATTAACAGACAACCCCTATAACGGGATATTCTGCTGTCCCGTTTGTGGAGGCTCTCAGTTCGAAGAAACAGAAGATAGAATCATTTGCGCATCGTGCTCCGTAAATTGGTCGATTCGGGATGGAATATATGATTTTCGAGAACAACTGACATAAAGATCGATAGCTAGACTTAGGTTTTCTCTACCACCCAAAAATGGGATAATCCGAAAATACGCATAGGACTCTTTTCAAGCGCATGTAAAAACGTTCGCAATCCTTTTCCCAACTCAGGGAACCGCGCAATAATATTATCGTAAGCCCCAAATATCACCGTTCGAGAAATAATTTTTACTGACATTCCTTCAAATAACCGGGTCAAATCAGATGAACTATAGACGCGTACATGTGGCGCTAATTGGTTACGCCAATTACGGGGGAGATAATTTACCAAAGGAATATTTCCAAAATGATAACGTCGACGCCAGTAAATTCCATGAGTCTCATATGGATAACCTCTGTTTGGAACAAAGATGATCATTCGCCCTTGCTTTTTCAAAGTTCGTACCATCTCTCGAACCGCTAAGCGATCATCCTGGACATGCTCTAATACCTCGTGACTAATGATCAAATCAAAGTTGTTATCCGGAAAAGGTAAAAACTCACCAGCGGCATTGAGGATAAAGGCATTCTGCAACCGTTGAACAATTTCTTGCGCTGCGATAGCTCGTTCAAAATCGTACTCCAAACCATATACTTTCCCGGCTGCTTTCGCTAAATGATCAACATACATACCAACCCCACAGCCGTTCTCCAATATTAGACCATTTACTCGTTCACCAGCAGCTTTCAAGATCATGTTGAGACGTCTTTGTTGTCCAGCACGCCAAACGTAAGAAGGCTCACCACAAAGAGCTGCTTTATCGAGATCTCTTTTTTCTGACATGCTTACTTGGATCATCCTTTCAAGTTACCAAGATCCGAATACATGAATGACGTTATCAACATCAACTTGTCCATTGGCTAAATAATTCATTGTCAATACCCATACGATACAGAACACGTCCGATAATTTCATCAATCAGATCATCTAACGATTTTGGATAGGTGTAAAAAGCAGGCACAGGCGGGAAGATAATTGCTCCTGCATCTGCAGCTAATCCCATTATACGAATATGCCCTTTATGAAGCGGCGCTTCTCGAACCACTAATAATAAAGGGCGCCCTTCTTTTAAAGTAACGTCTGCCGCTCGAGTAAGCAGATCATTGGAATATGCATTAGCTACAGCTGAAAGGGTTTTGATAGAGCAAGGAATAATTACCATACCATCTGTTGGAAAAGAACCAGAAGCAATTTGCGCGCCAATATTTTTTCGATCATAGCTTATATCAGCCAATTCCAGGACTTGGGCAACGATCAGATTCGTTTCCTGTAAAATCGTTTGTTCAGCCGCCTCTGAGATAACAAGATGTGTTTCTATGGATGTAGAACGTAAGTATTGCAAAAGGCGAATTGCAATCCGAACACCTGAAGCGCCACTAATACCAACCACCAGCCTTTGAGGTGGTTTTTTAATGAGAGCAGAAGGATCATTCATTGATTGGTTTTTCTCCCCAATGAATCGCAACGGTTCCAAACATCAAACGTCGAAAACCTACTTGGACAAATCCAGCCGAACGAAACCGATCTGCCAATTTTTCCGGTTGGAGAAAATGCTCCGTAGAATCGGGTAAATAGTGGTAAGCCTCTGGTTGGCGAATGATTATACTTCCAAGAATGGGGATAATCTTATGAAAGTAAAAGCGAATAAATGGTCGAAGAATATTCCCCGGTGGAGGTGTGGTGTCTAATGTCACAATCCTGCCCCCGGGTATCAAGATGCGGTATTGGTCCAATAAACTATGATCAATATCTACAAGATTCCTAAGCAAAAATCCAGATACGATCGCATCAAAAGTATTGTCCATAAAGGGCAATTGAAGAGCATCAGCCGCTAACCAACCTGTGTTTGAATCTGCACGACTCTTTCCAATCTTCATCATCTCTAACGTAAAATCCGCAGCTGAAACTTGAAGCCCAGGATATTTCTGAATGGCTAATCTAGCTAAATCACCTGTACCAGTACCTAAATCCAATAAACGGCTGGATGAATTGAGACCTACTCTACGAATGACCTCTCTACGCCATCGCATATCTTGTCCTACCGTCATGATCCGGTTCATGAAATCATAATTATTGGATATTTTTGAGAACATTTTTTGTACGTAGCTGGAGCGCTCCTCGCCATTTAAATATGCCAAATAAACCTCCTATCCATAATGAAAAATATCGTCTTCAGATATTGGAATTCTGATCAATATTAATTCCCAAAATATTCAGCATCTTCCAAACGGGCAACTCGTTTTCCTTCTTCCACATCCACTCGAGTGAGTAGATAACCTCCAATAATGAAAATGATGATAAGGCTTAATACAGCCGGGCGACTGCTTCCAAAGATAACACCCGCTGCAGCAAATAATAGAGGACCAATCACAGCAGAAAATTTCTCCATGATACCAAACAAACCGAAAAATTCTCCACTTTTTGCTTTCGGGGACATCACAGAATAAAGGCTACGAGTCAACGCCTGACTCCCGCCTTGAACCACTGCGACCATCCAAGCTAAGAACCAGAACTCTACCACACTATCTAGAACAAAGCCCCAAACTGCAACCACTGCGTATACAGATAAAGCTAATAGAATACTTCGCTTTGTATCAAATAATTCTGCAATATTCTTTAATAGTCTCGCTCCAATAAAGAATGATAACAATAAACCGACTAATTCAACGATAAATATTAATCCAATCACTATCCCAAGATTACTTTGGCGAACCCCCGGAAGCACTTCGATGGAAATCAAAGTCATTAAAAACCCTTGACTTTCGGGATTCTTCTGATCCGTATTTACTAATCTTAAAATATGCTCTCCGGGAGAATCAGCTTCTAAAGTAATCGATTCCATATAACGCATGGTTGGATTAAATGCATCAACAATTACAAGCTGATTTGTAGACTGATCCTCTAAGGGCTCTCCATCAAGATAGACTTGCCAGACACCGTGCTCCATGCCTGATTGGAAGTTCAATTTCACCTTCTGACCATTGAATAGAATATCAATAGCCGCACCAGGTTCTTCTGAAACAGTCAGCAAGGCATCTTCTTCTGCGCCAATTACATTTGCTGACACCGTCATGGTTTGCCAATTTCCAGAATATTGTACTTTTGCATTATCCGACGAATAAACCCCTTCCCCAAGTGCTGTATCAGTGCTAAGAAAAGGTGCAGGTGGGGCTCCACTCAATTCAGGAGGTAGAACATGAGCGCCTATGATCCCTACCAGGGGAAGAGCAATCATGTTAAACAGAATAAAAGCTAAGTAGAAGGATCGCCTAGTTTCCGTTTTACTTGGCAATCTTCCAAAGACTAAACTATAAGGAATACCAACAAATTGAACCAATAACAAGGCTAGAATAAGCTCTATTGAGCCAAACCCCAGTTCTGCCCCATATATTGCCGCCACACCAATAATCGTTCCAATGCCATCATTATAAATAAAGAAAGCTAGTAGGAGCTTAAATAGTTCGCTATATCGCTTGATATCCAAGAAGGTATTCTTGAGGCGATTAAAACTGGCAACGATAACCCGCTTACCGGCGTCAAGCTGCATGGTAGCAGCTGGTGGTTCAGGGACAATACGAAAGAGGGGGATAGAAAATACAGCCCACCAAATTGCAACACTTAAAAAAGAAAGACGCGGACCCCAAGTACCAGGTAAGAATTGGATCATTAAAACATTGATCGCCAATAGTAGTCCCCCGCCAAGGTAGCCCATGGCATATCCTCGTGTAGACACGCGATCCTGTTCATCCTCGCGAGCGACATGAGGCAAGAGAGAATCATAGAAGACATTCGCTCCACTAAATCCGATCCGACCAATAATCGCTAGTATCCCTGCTAGCACCCAATCGCCTGTATCAACTAAGATTAGTAATGCAACTGCCATGATCCCCATTCCAGCAAAGAACGCAAGAAATCCTTTTTTGCCACGCTTTATATCCGAAATGGTACCTAGTATAGGAGAGAAGATCGCTACAATAAGTATAGAGATACTTAATCCAGTACTCCAATAAGCTGTTGCCACTGTAGCGCTAGGTAAAGTTGCGCCAGCGACTTGACTAAAATAGACGGGTAAGACAGCTGCCATTATGGTCGTCGCAAAAGCAGAATTTGCCCAGTCATACATTGTCCATGCCCAAATCCGACGCTTATGTTCCTTTTGTGAGACATCGTTTGTGTAGGTTGGTGTTGGTGTCGCTATTGTCATGATCTTCTCCTATTCAAATAATAAAAGTTAGATAGTTGTGCGAAATCAAATTATCCAAACTTAATTATAGTAGTGAATTACAAATTTAGACTAGTGAGTTTAATAACAAGTCAATTAATTTATGGTAAAGAACAATTTTTTAGAAATTTCAAATATTATTGGATAAGATTCTGTAATATAATGTAGATGTTATTATAACAAGAGCGGTTCATTATAATTATTTTTCCGCTCACATGAGTCAGAATGACGGGCATGGCTCTCCTGCAATTATTGTGTGTTTTTTTGGACAAGTTAGCAAAAAAAACGATTTTTGGAGATTGTTCGGCTATGTAGTATGGCTTTTATCGTGTGAGCGCAGATTTTGCGCTTTTTTATTTGGAGATAAATGATGGTTGGCTTGGAATTTATTTTTCGATTAATTGGGATGATTATCTTAGCAATCTTAGGTGGTATGTGGGGTGATGATGTTGGTAGACTCTTAGGAGAAGCGGAACCATTATACGCAATTGTACTTTCATTACTTGGCGCCTTAATAGGATTGATCATCACACCATTTTTAACAACTAGACCAGCTCGGTATTTATTATCAGCACTATCAGAAGTTTCTTCGAAGACATTAGCCATGGGAATGATCGGTTTAATGGTCGGTCTTCTTGTCGCTGCGTTGCTGGCATTTCCACTATCGCTTCTGCCGAAACCATTTAGTCAAATCCTTCCTTTTGTAGGGGTGATATTATTTGGATATCTCGGTATCATGATTTTCGTCATGCGTAAAAAGGATATCTTCGAGTTATTCTCTTCACGTTTAAGTTTTCGACAAAGTGAACAGGAACTCAAGCCTGATTTAGAAAACGGTTCTCTCTCACAAGGCGCAAATGGGCGAAATATCCTCCTAGACACTAGCGTGATCATTGATGGAAGAATTTCTGACATCGCGAACACTGGTTTTTTGATCGGAACATGCTTGATCCCACGCTTCATATTAAATGAATTACAATATATTGCCGATTCACCTGATTCCCTTCGGAGACAACGCGGTAGACGTGGAATGGAAGTGCTGTCAAAACTGCAAAAGGAATCATCAATTCCTGTCCGAATTAGTGATATTGATGTTGAAGGCGTACAGGAAGTTGACGAGAAGTTAATCATTCTTGCACGTCAACTTCGCTGTCCGATCTTAACCAATGACTATAATCTAAATCGAGTAGCTGAATTACAAGGGGTTTCTGTATTAAATGTAAATGAATTAGCAAATGCTGTAAAATCCGTCTTCTTGCCAGGAGAGGCAATTTTTGTTAATATCATCCAAGAAGGACGCGAACCTGGTCAAGGAATTGCTTACCTAGATGACGGTACGATGGTCGTAGTGGAAGATGGACGCGATCGAATTAACGCGCAGACGAAT
Organism: uncultured Anaerolineaceae bacterium; assembly: GCA_964547225.1. Lineage (GTDB taxonomy): Bacteria > Chloroflexota > Anaerolineae > Anaerolineales > UBA4823 > CAZJMV01. Next base: position 21,248 of record CAZJMV010000039.1, read on the forward strand.
GTACACGTAACTAAAGTATTACAGACTGCAGCAGGTAGAATGATCTTTGCCCGTATTGGTGAGCATCGAGAAGAAAATTAAATTATTCCTAAGAATTTTTCCAAATGATTGAGGTACTGACATGACCATAAGAGTATTCAACACACTTACACGTAAAAAAGAGGATTTTGAGACCATTAACCCTAACGAAGTTAGGATGTATGTTTGTGGACCTACTGTCTATGCGCCAGCACATATTGGTCATGCCATGTCGGCATTAGTATTCGATATCATCCGTCGATATCTTGAATATAGAGGCTACAATGTTATCCATGTCATGAATTACACCGATGTTGAAGACAAGATCATTCAGCGCGCTAACGAGGAAGGCATTGAACCAATTGCTTTGGCAGAAAGGTATATCGAGGAATTCCGGAATCATCTAGATGACCTCAATATCCTTCAGGCAACCATCAATCCACGTGCGACTGAAGAGATGGACCAAATCATCCAAATGGTTTCAGACCTAATCGACGAAGAATATGCTTATGAAGCACAAGGGGATGTATACTTTAGAGTCAACAAAGATGAAGATTATGGCAAGCTGTCACATCGAAACTTAGAAGATATGAGGGCTGGAGCACGAATTGAAGTTGATAGCCGGAAAGAGAACCCTATGGATTTCGCTTTATGGAAAGCTGCCAAGCCAGGTGAACCTGCCTGGGAAAGTCCTTGGGGAAAAGGACGTCCAGGTTGGCATATTGAATGCTCTGCTATGAATCTGACTCACCTCGGAGAACAAATCGACATTCACGGCGGTGGAAATGACCTCATATTTCCACATCACGAGAATGAAATAGCCCAAACAGAAAGTCTAACCAAAAAAACATTTTCTCGGTATTGGATCCATAATGGTATGTTGCAGTTGTCTGGCGAGAAAATGTCCAAGTCAATTGGTAATTTAATCACAATCAATCAATTTCTATCCGAACACGAGAGCGATATCTTACGGATGATGATACTGAACTCAAGTTATCGAAATCCTTTGACATACAGCGATGAAATCGTTACTCAATCTAGACGAGCACTTGAAAGATTAAGGTCAGCCCTACGACCAGCTCAACCAGATCCTTTCCAATCTTCAGCGCAATTAGCTATTAAAATGCTTAAAACACAAATGCAAGAGACAAAGGAAGGCTTTCTAAAAGCTATGGACGATGATTTCAATACCGCCGGTGCGTTAGGGAATCTATTTGACCTTGTGAGAGTGATAAACCAAGCACGCGCTGACGGAGTTGATCAAGCTAGTTTAGAATCTGCACAAGACTTATTGCTAGAACTAACAGGAACGTTGGGACTTCGCCTACAAATCCAAGAAAAAGGAAATGCAGAGGCATCTCAATTGGTCGAATTATTGATCGAAGTTCGAAATGAGCTCAGATCACGGAAGGTATGGGATCTAACAGATCTTATCCGCGATCGTCTAAATGAAATCGATATCCTTCTAGAAGATAATAAAGAAGGTACTACCTGGCGATGGAAATGAAATATGCCCAATACCAAAATCTTCCTTTACATTTACATTTCAATGAGTGAAAAAACAAGGAAATAATTGCATGCGCGAGTGGATTCGAGGACGCAATCCCGTCTATGAAGTTCTCAGATCAGGAAAAAGGCGACCTTTTCGTTTAATCATTGCCAAGGGAACTAATGAAAAGGGGAAATTAGCAGATATTATTACGCTATGCAAGCAAAAGAGTATTCCATTCGAATACGCTGAGAGAGATTTTTTGGATCAATTGGGAAGTAATCACCAAGGCATAGCCCTGGAGACCGGAACTTATCATTATTGTGATCTTGATGAAATCATCGGGGAAGCTGAACAAAGGTCGGAAGATAATTTCATCTTAATATTAGACACTCTTCAAGATCCACAAAACTTGGGAACCTTACTTAGAACCGCCGAAGTTATAGGAATCCATGGTGTGATCTTGCCAAAAAGAAATACAGCCACCATTACACCATCAGTTGTCAGCGCGTCCTCCGGAGCAAGTGAATATTTACAAATCACACAAATGAATATCGTTCAAGCGATTAGGCAATTAAAACAAAACGACATATGGGTGATCGGGTTAGAAGGTAGTACACAAGCTCAAAATATTAATGACATTCGTCTAGATGGGAACCTGGCTTTGGTAGTCGGAAATGAAGGACAGGGATTACGCCCATTAGTGCGAGATTCTTGTGATTTACTCATGCGTATTCCTATGCGTGGAAATATCGAATCGCTCAATGCATCTGTTGCTGGATCAATAGCCTTGTTTTTTGCCTGGCATTCTAGAGAGAATAAGAAAAAGTTTTCTCAAAAATTTGACGCGTAAGTATTGACGATAAAGCAGAAACCTGATATGCTTCAGCCCCGACGGTTGAAAAAACCTTGCCGTATAAAGTTCACTCTGGTATAATTCTTTTCGCAATAACCCTGTTGAAAGATGTCGGTTTCGCCGACGTAGCTCAAGCGGCAGAGCAACCGCCTTGTAAGTGGTAGGTTACGGGTTCGATTCCCGTCGTCGGCTTCCGTTGAAGGTTGGCGATCAATGCAGATGATGGCTGCATTGATCTCGAGCAAACAACGGAAGATGGCTCGAAAAAAAATATGTGCGGGCGGTTACCCAAGTGGCCAACGGGGACTGACTGTAAATCAGTTGGCGAACGCCTTCGGAGGTTCGAATCCTTCACCGCCCACCTCACGAAATCGCTGACAGGTGAAAGAGTTCCCTGTCAGCGTATAGTCGTGTAACGAAAGGCCCTCATAGCTCAGATGGTAGAGCACGTTCTTGGTAAGAACGGGGTCATGGGTTCAAATCCCATTGAGGGCTCTCGTTATAGGAATTAGCATTCGCTGAATAATTAAGGAGAAGAAATCATATGGCAAAGCAAAAATTTGAGCGCACAAAGCCACATATGAATGTCGGGACGATGGGACATATTGACCACGGAAAGACGACATTGACGGCAGCGATCACG
>CAZJMV010000040.1:0-2858 GCA_964547225.1 uncultured Anaerolineaceae bacterium
AACCGTCCAACGATCGCGCAACGGAGTGATAAGTGCTTTTTTTACACTGGCGATAGACTGGTTATTTGGACCATCAACATCCATAGTGTCGCGAATTCTGGCTAACTTTTGTTGGATTTTACAGATTACATTCCCATTAAGATCTTTAAAGTAAAGCGTGTCGCGCACCCTTAATACTTTACCATCCACTTTATATACTTTCTCACCTTGATCATTCTTGATATAGAAATCTTGACCAAAGGCAAAAAGCTTCTGGCGCATTTGGTAGAGTACAGCTGTTCCACCGCGCCGAAAGGTTTGGCGCTCATTCTGTCGGTTTTCACGTTGTTCTTGTCTTCGATCTTGTCGTCTGTTTTTCATAAAAAACTCCTATGGTAAAAATATAATATTTACCGATAAAAATGTCGAAATTGGCATTTTGGAATATTTCTGAAAAATAACAAATTCTTAGATGCCTAAAAGATTATTCTTGGCAGCTTCGAAATCTGCATCGCTGATTACACCGCGATCTCGCAGATCAGCTAATCTTTCAATCTCATCTGCCAATGAACTGTTGCTGTTCTTTATAGGCGCTGATGATGTAATCGGTGTGGGAGTGAAAGCTAATTCTTGATTTGAATCCTGGTTGATTACAGCTTGATCATTTTCATCAATAACAATTGATTGAATACCTAAATTTCGCATAGCATCAGCTAATTCTTCTTCGGTCAGTTCTTCAACCGAAACACCGGTATGCTGTTCAATACGATTTGCATCCTGTTGGGTCATCTTGATGGCTGCAGCAGTGCCTCCTGCGGCGAGCACAACCATACCGCCTACCAGAAGTCGTCTGCGCATCTTTCTTCGCATTACACGTCGTGCAGTACGCCTGGAAGTTCTTCTTGCTGTTCTTCTAAAAGCTGCTCTTCTTGGTGACATATATTTTCTCCTTTTTTCTATTTTTATATAAAATCTTTGGGTCTGTCTAACTCTTTTCTAGACAAACCATATTTACATCTGCACTTATTCTGAATATATGCTGAAATATTGTTTCTAATTCCTTTTATCGCAAAGAAACAGAAAATAATTTTTACTAGTTCAACTTATTTTGTCGCTTCATAATTATGTCTTCCAATTTCGCCAGCGATGACCATTAATGCAATTAGTCCGATTAATCCAGCTACCATGATGATTGCCAGTACATTTGGATCCTCGGAGAAATTGCCGACTGCCACCAGGAATGCAGCTGAGATATTTCGCTGTGCTGTGCCCAGTCCTACTACCGAGCGGAAATTCGCTTGGTTTCCTCCTAAGAGATAACCTGCTATAAGAGTGATTCCCAGGAAGATAAAAATCGCTAGAATGCCGCCAGTGCCAATTACACCTAAAATAGTCTCATAATTAACTACCACACCAGATACTAAAAGCAGGATTAATCCTAAACTGGAAGCTTGATTCATGCTTGGGTATAGTGACTTGCCAATATCTTCATAACGTGTTTTGATGAATAAGCCAGCTGCTAACGGGATCAGCATCATAACCACTAAAGATTTGGCGATATCCATCGGATTGACCTCAACGCCTTGCAGCAATAGTGGCAATACAATTGGCAAGTAAATAATAGTTGCAATCATTAGCAATACCATCAAACCAACCGAAAAGGCGACATCACCTTTAGCAGCTTGAACCAACTTAGGCAAAAAAGGAGCCCCAGCGGCGGTTGCCATGATGATCAACCCAGTTCTTAACCCTTGCTCAAGCGGAATTACCAATAGGATCAGGTATGCTGCCAGCGGCGCAATGATAAAATTAGCCACCAATGCCAGAACTACTAGGCGAGTTTTCCTTAAGGGTGCAAGGATCTCGGCTACCGTTAAGCTGAGACCCATCGATAGCATGCTGGAAATAACGAAGATCAGCACGGATAAATTCATTATGACTGCTAAAATCTCACTCATTTTCATCACCTCAAAATTAAAAACTAATCGAAAATCTTTGCAAAATCATTCTTCATACTGACGATAGTCCAGCTTTGTTCTCTTGCAGTTTCCTGGATTTTTTCTGCTCCATTATCATATGCATATTCTCGTTCATTATCATCATGGCGAATTAAGAGATTAAGGTATGGCGAGCTGCGTTTAGTGTTCTCATGCGCGGTATATTCCATCATTTCAAGATCACCGTTAGCGTTCCCTGATGCGAATATTGGCTTCCGTCCAATATGTAATTCAATATTGACTGGCTTGCCTGGTCCATCGTCAATTGGTTCTATTAACCCGGGTTTGCGAAGCAACATCGGACCCTCTTTTGTTCGATGGTACTCGAAACTGATATTCGTACCAATTACATTCTCACGTGGTAATTTGTATATCTCTTCAGAAATGGTACGAACAAAGCTCATCCCACCGGCTGAGGTAATAAATACTTTAAATCCATTTGCTCGAAGAAATTCTAATAGTTCTGCCATTGGTTGGTAAACACAATATTTAAACGGAATACCGTAGTGAGGATGGAGATGATTAGTTAAGAAATCGTATGCTAGTTCCTCGAATTCACTTTGTGACATCCCAGCATGTGAATCGTTAACTAATTTCATAAGAGTGGGGATATCTCCTGGATAAAGGTTTGCAAAATATCCATAATCTCCTTTGAAAGCAGCTTCATAGGCTGTATCTTCCTTTAATTTTGGTTCTTGATCTGCGATTTGCCGTAGACGTTCGATTGCAAAGAATAATTGGATATAAGCTGGCTTCTCACACCATAAGGTGCCATCATTATCGAAAGTCGCCACTCGATCTTCAGGTGATACATAATGAGAACTGCTTTCGTCCGCAACCAAAGAGACAAACTTTAGAATGGAATCTTTGGTTGGTGTATTA
>CAZJMV010000041.1:0-10228 GCA_964547225.1 uncultured Anaerolineaceae bacterium
TCACTGAGGATCGAAGAGATCAAATAGGCGTGTTCACTGCGTATTACTTGTTCCCCCGAGTGAACCTCTTGCTCAAAAACCAAGTCGCCCGATGAATCTAGAATTCGCGTGATCGCTACGGGTGGCACACGCAACCCGCTGTTAGCAAAGGTGCTGTAGGCAGAGGTCAGATCCAAAAGAGTTACCTCTCCCCCTCCCAGCGTAAGCGATAAGCCATAATCGGTGCGGTCGAGGGTACTGATGCCCAGTTTTTCTGCAAAGGGGATCAAACCCTCTTCAAAAGGAGTCTCCGGATTATCATAGATACCGATAAATTGCAGCGCCTTGACCGCTGGGATATTATAGGAATTCGCCAGCGCACTGCGCACGGTGACTGGTCCGTGAAAGCCGCCATCATAATTACTGGGGACGTAAGCTGGACGCGGATCATCTTCGCGACCAGACGGTGGGAACTCAGAAGGCACATCCCAGATTAACGTAGCAGGCGTCCAACCCTGCTCGAAAGCGGCTGCATAGGTGAGTGGTTTGATCGCTGACCCGGGTTGGCGCGGACTGACTGCCATATTGACCTGACCGGAGATATCTTCGTTATTAAAATCTGCCGATCCGACCATTGCCAGGATCTCACCTGTCGATGGTCTCATAATCACTAAAGCGCCATTGCTGGCATGCTGAGCAGCCATTTCCGCTACATGAGCAGTCAGCTCTTGCTGCGCCAACTCCTGCAAATCCGGATCAAGCGTGGTGTAAACCGTGAAACCCGAGCGATAGATGGTCTGAGGATCATACTGCTCTTCCAAGAGTGAACGCACATAGGTCACCCAATGGGGATAACGCATCTGAATATCTGGCGATTGAAATGGATAGTTTTCCATCTCACTAGAAGCAACCGTGACTGAAACCGGATCAATGCAAATCCTTTGCGGATGATTACTGACATAAATACAACCCTCTTCTTGGCTGACTGCATACATCAAGACGAGCACATCTTTATGACGTTGAAGCGTGACTTCAGGGTTGGAATAGATATCATAGACCGATGGCGCTTGGGGTAAACCAGCTAAGAAGGTTGCCTGGGCTAGGGTTAATTTATCTGCCATTACGCCAAAATAGGTTTCAGCCGCGGCTTCGACGCCATATGACATATTGCCATAATAATTTTCATTCAGGTACAACTCAAGAATCTCCTCCTTGGAATAGCGCCGCGTGATCTCAGCCGCTAAGATCGCCTCACGCAGTTTACGCTCGTAGGTCTGCGTGGAACGCTCTTCAGGGGTGAACAAGAGCGCGCGTGCGAGCTGCTGTGTGATCGTTGAAGCGCCGGAGACAATATCTTGCCCCTGATAATTTTGCCAAAAAGCGCGTAAAATCGCGAAAGTATCAAAACCAGGATGACTGTAAAAGCCCTTGTCCTCGGTAGCAATCGTAGCGGCTACCAAGAAAGGCGATATCTTCTCTAAGGAAACATAAGTACGCCGACCCGCATTAGGATCCAAGATCTCATAAAGTTGATTGCCTTTTCGATCAAGGATGCGCGTCGTCTCAAACTGCGAAGCGCGCTGTCGTAGGTCATTGATATCCGGTAAGGTCGCTGCAATCCGATAGTACTGATAAAAGAGGATCGAGAAAGCGCATAAGCCAACCAGGATCACAACAAAAACACTAATGAAAAATCCACGCAGGAAACATCCCAATATATTGCGATCATTAACAGGTGGTTGCGAACTGCTTACTAGGCGTGGTTTTGCAGAAGTCTGTTTAATATTCGAACGCGAAGGTTTTACATTCGGTTTTTGTTCACGTGAAGTCCGCTGAGACGATCTTCTTTCAGAAGGCTGATTTCGATCAAAGGTAGATCGTGAGGTTTTCGTAGAAGGGTTAGATGGACGAACTCGGGATGAAGATGGATTATTAGATGTGGCATTAGAGGAGCTTTCAGCGGTTGTGATATCAAGCGCTCCACCCGCTTCGTTCAGTTTATCTCTCAATGCAAGTTGTTCTGAGTTTATACCAATCTTATGTTCACGAAGCGCACTTGGTTCAACCGGATTCTCGACCTCAAATGGTGCAGTATCTTCAAGATCATCCAAAGCAGGTTCTTCACTGAGATCGATAGGTTCTGGGAGGATCTGATCATTTTCTTGAATAGACTCTTGCTGTCTATGCCGTTTAAGGAATTCTGGGATATCCAATTCATCTTGTCTCAGTTCATTTTCCTGATCAGGCATATCAATCGCATTAGGAGGTCCTTTTTCAATGGTTGAATCATCTGCAACCGCTTTTTTGACAACTTGATTTTCATCTTCTCTTCTTTTTATATCATCACCATTGGATAAATCCGTCATGCATACCTCATTCAAAACCTAAGTGATCAGCCATCGCTCAATCGGGCTGCAAACTAACCAAAACGACCCAGGCGCCTTTCATGACCACATCATCACACTGGTTAATCACCTTAATACTAATTTCAACTGAACCAGCGCTTAAACGAGGCAAGGCTTTCTTCTCCACAACCTCTATTAGGGCATGCAGCGTATCGCCAATAAAGACTGGCTTGGCAAATTTCCACGCCTTAACCTCCCGAAAAGCGATCACCGTTTCGTCCATAATACCAGTGCACACAGCTAGACCGGATACAATTGATAACACCAATAAACCATGCGCGACACGCTTTCCAAAAGGAGTCCCAGCGCTGTAGACTGCATCGGTGTGAATTTGATTATAATCACCAGACAGACCTGCGAAATTGACGATATCCGTCTCAGTGATCGTCCTGCCAGGTGTGAGGATCTGCTGCCCAACCTGGAATTGTTCGAAATACAACCCACGTGATGTTGATGGATTATCTGCTTCCATCACAACCTCCTATTGCCTAATGAATAACCAATATTATCTTTGCTGCAAAACTCAGACCATCAGCACATTAATTGTACTTGATGACGGGGTTTTTACTCAAGTAATCAATATACAGATTGATAATTTCCCCTAATAATATTAATCGTTTCAAAATAGTTCAAAGAATATCTTCGTCTCTTAACAGAAATAATCAAATCGATTCGAAAGATTTTTTAAGTCACAAGGCAGAGAATCTCTTTTTTTAGGAGTTTTTTTAGATTTTTATACCGAAGAAAAATGAAAAACGATAACGGGAACTTTGAAACGGAGTTATTCTTCGGCTAAGAATCTCTCGATCGAAACAACATTCCCAAATGGGATACGAGTTGAGCTTGGATCTGTGCGTTTCACCAGCCCAAGCAAAACGTTTCCGTTACCGATTTCAATATAATTCTCAACCCCCAAACGCTTCATTTCAAGTAAGCTCTCACGCCAGCGAACCGGTGAGGTTAATTGGGCAGTTAGGTCAGCTTTGATCTGCACATCTGAATGGAGTGGCAGGGCAGTTACATTTCCCAAAATGGGGATAAGCGGTTCTTTTATAGGCGCCTGTTTTACGACCTTTGCAAATTCATCCTGAGAAGCAGCCATCAAGTGAGAGTGTGCCGCAATGCTGACAGAAAGGCGTTGCGCTCTTTTTGCACCCCTTTCACGCGCCAGAGTGATCGCTTTCTCCAGCGCAATTTCATCTCCAGAGATCACGATCTGACCCGGACAGTTATCATTGGCTATCTGCACCAGATGTTCAGCATCACTCGATTGTTGACAAATTTCTTCTAATAATTCGGATGACATACCCAGGATAGCTGCCATACCGCCAGGAGAAACTTCGCCTGCCATCTTCATCAATTCACCTCGTCGTCTAACGAGGTGCAACGCATCTTTAAACTCAAGTGCGCCGCTAGCTACCAAAGCGCTGATCTCACCCATCGAATGACCTGCGACGAAAGCAGGCTTAAAATCTGGGACAGATGCTTGGAATATTCTTAATGCAGCTATCGAATGCACCAACAATGCTGGTTGGGTATTGATCGTATCGTTGAGATCCACTTCTGGTCCCTGCCACATCAATTGACTGAGTGGAAAACCTAAGAAACGATCCGCGAATTGGAAAGTCTCAAGCGCTACTGAATAAGTTCGCGCTAAATCCTCTCCCATCCCAACGGTTTGGGAACCTTGCCCAGGAAAGAGGAACGCAGTCTGATCTGAATTTAACTTCAAGTGGAAGAATTTTTAAGAAAAACGCGGTGAAAGGACAAGCGGGTCAACTTCCTTGACCCGCCGTAAAACATTACCTATTTCTCTCCAATGTTAATGACTTCACGCCCTTTATAAAAACCACAACTTGGGCAAACCGTATGCGGCAATCGCATTTCGCCGCAATTGCTGCAAGGCACTAAATTGGGTGATTTCAAGGCATCATGGGCGCGTCGTCTATCACGTCGTCCTGGGGATACTTTACGCTTGGGTTGAGGTGTCATCAGCTTACTCCTGTTCTAATTCATTCAAGAGCTTCCACTGAAACCCAGCACACATAGCGATTGTACAGGCAAATCATGGAAGCTAAACATAAACGGCAATATTCATAAATATACCTGCCCATGGGTTGCCTTTGGGCAGGCAAAACGATTATACGATTTTGTGGTTTGAATGTCAAGAGTTGAAGTACAATCAAGCGGTTCCATTTCCATACTTTTCTTATTCAGATAAGGTGATAATTTCTCTCTGAAAGATACTCACACCATCCTTGTGATAAAGAAGCTTAAACAGAGGGCTAACATTTATATTCTGAAACGAATACACTTGACCTCTTACACCGATAAAAAGATAATCTAATTCTTGCTTCTCCATAAAAGAATACAACTTTTCTGGTTGTTCCCCAATCTCAACGACTTCTTTACAAAGGCGATTGGTCTCCAGAATAACATCCCTCTCATCAAGACCATATAAAACCGGAGGCGGAAAAGTGCGATGACCGCTCATCGGTGTGATCCAATAACCGCCATCTTGCCCGGCATAAAGACCATACCCCCATAAAAAAGGGGAAATCAGAATACGTTCTTCTTGTGGGATATTTTCAGATAGCCACTCAATCGCATCCATATCCGCTTGCCGGGATAACATAGTGACCGGATTCAAGATCGGGAGGAGAACCTGCGCTGACTTGATAGATAGACCCAATCCAACCACAATGATCAAGCTCCAGTACGCGAAACGAAACTTTCTTTTTAGAAGATAGTTGATCTCTTCAATAAAGGTAGCCAGTAAATAACCACCCATTGCAGCAATCGGTAAGAATAAAGCAATCAAAACAGAGGTGTTGTTCACTAAACCTACCCCTGGCAAATTCAACCGCATTGGATTAGAAAGTAAAAATAACAGGCTGACCCAAAGCGCTAGGATGGGACCAAACCAGCGCGCTTGCAACAAGCTCAGTAACAAACCTAAACCTGCTAGGAACAGCGCTTGGCGACCATAAGCAGTGGTCAAATAATTCCAGTTTATATCTACGAATGCGTTGGCATTTGACTTTCCAGGAGAGACACTTTCAATGATCTCGCTCTCAATAATATCTGGAATTTGGGGGCTGACGAGCAACACAGCCAATATTACGATCGATATAATCGAAATCAGTAGTCGAAAGTTCTTTTTTAGATAATCCTTTTTTACAAGCGCTTGTAGACTTAATCCCAAGCAAATCGAGGGCAATAAAAGCGCTAGAAAAGCGATCACGCGGTAATGAACCAAAAAGAGACCTGCGCTAGCGATCACAGCGCTCACAATCCAGGGTATTTTTCTTTTCACACCCTCAATATCCCACAATTTCATGATCAAGGCGAGCGCGGTTGGCAAGATGATCAAACCAGCCAACTGGGTGTAGCGTCCCCAACTGGTGTAATAAGCCGGCATCGGTGTCATCACACCACTGATCAAAGCAGCAATTAAACCCGCCTTTTTGTTATTGGTCAGTGTGGTTGTGAACAAATAGACCGAAAAGACGATCAAGGCATTTAGAAACTGACCATAGATCAACATGCCTTCATCCAACGGCAGTCCTGATAACCACAAGAAAACCGCTAAAGCAGCATGATATCCAGCATGATATCCAGCGCGATCGATATCCAGATAAGGTTGATAATCGGAGGGATATACACCCCGCTCCATGATCAATCGCGTGATGGTTGCGTGGTGTAATGGATCAACCCAGGCAGGCGTAGCGAGATCACGCACCATGATCAAACGCACGCTTAATGTAAACAGAAATACTGCCATTAAGAGATAGAAGACTAAGCGTGTGCTCATACTAACCGGTTCAGGATCATTCTCAACAGAAAGAATTCTCAGTGATGAATTTTTCTGATTTCGCCAGACACGCCATACGAAAACCAAACTGAGAATGAAGAACATGATGATCACAAAAGAATACGTCAGCGGAATTCTGAGCCAAGAAGTCCACAAGAGAAAGAGTGGGATCACAGAAATACTCAAACCAATCACAAGAGCGATTTCTTCTCCTTTATCAAACTCCCAATCAGATTTTTTTTGTTTGATTAGCTCTAAAAGAAGGTAACCCGGGATAAATAAAACAAGGAACAATGGAATGATCAACCAAACGTTGTTAATCACCAACCAAAAATCCTTTATTAATGCCCGTAGATCATAATCATAAGAAAGGCGGAATGCAATATCCGCCTCACCAGCAACTCCATCTAGGTAGATCTCACCATCAGAATATCCATCATCAGGACGTCCATAGAACTGCAGCTCGCCACTATTGGTTTCGAATTCAAGATAATAAATTTGTTCTGCTTGATTATCCTTAAGATCTATAGGAATATCAAATGGGAAGGCATTAGTTATCCGAGCATACGGTATTGATATTGTAGTAATTGGTTCTAAATCATTTTTCGAATGATAAAGATGCGCCCATAAGATTGCAGCAGGTGTTGAACCCGAATTGGTTTCACGCGCCCAAAGCTGAATATGGTTTAAACGCGGTCTTCGAGAGACAAAACTCTGCCCAATCTTGTTCTCGTGGTTAAGAACACCGACTACTTTCGCATTCCATTCCTGAGAAGCCTCAGGGTCATAGAGCGTAACACAACTACTTAAGAGAAATGAAAGTGTAATAATCGGGAAGAACGCCCACCAAATCGGTAAAAAGCGTTTCTTCACATTTATCTTAACAGAAGATCTTTCTTTTCTAATTATTGGATTGTTTAAAACAACGTTTCTTCTCAGAAAATTCAATGTTCAAATCCGATACCTTCGTTCCTCAGCGCTTGGTTTTCGTTCAAAATATTAGATCTTGTTATTCTCTCCCACCATAAAGCGCAAATAGGCTTCCATCAAGTCATCTAAATCGCCATCTAAAACCGCTTGGACATTCCCGACTTCGTAATTGTTGCGATGGTCTTTCACCATTTGATAAGGATGGAGCACATAAGAGCGAATTTGGCTACCCCATTCAGCCTTGGTATACTCTCCACGCAGCTCTGCCAATTGCTCTGCATGTTCTTCATGTTTTTTCTCCAAAAGACGCGCCCGCAGTACACGCATCGCATTCTCTCGATTCTGAACTTGAGAACGCTCATTCTGACAGGTGACTACAATTCCCGTGGGAACATGGGTTATCCTGATGGCTGTATCGTTCTTTTGGACGTTCTGCCCTCCAGCGCCAGCTGAGCGATAGGTGTCTATACGCAATTCACTTGGTAGGATCGTTATTTCATCGTCTTCCTCCACTTGAGGCATGACCTCCACAAGAGCAAAGGAAGTATGGCGACGATGATTCGAATCAAAAGGCGACAGCCTCACCAAACGATGCACTCCTTTCTCAGAACGTAAATATCCAAAAGAAAATAATCCATCCACAGCAATCGTTACACTTTTGACGCCTGCTTCTTCTCCTGGTGTCGAATCCAGAATTTCAGCTTCATAGCCGCGCTTCTCACACCAACGCAGATACATGCGCTGCAGCATTTCAGCCCAATCCTGTGAATCAGTACCTCCAGCGCCAGCATGGATCGCAAGCAATGCATCTCCGCGGTCATATTTACCTGAAAGCATGAGATTAAATTCGAGGCGATCGATTTCTTTTTCAAGCGTATCTGCTTCATGTTCTAATTCTTCACGCAGACTCTCATCAGCTAGATGTGAGAGTTCTAGAGAATCCTGAACTCGTTTTTGCAGATCATGCCAACTTTGAATTTCATCACTAAAAAACGAGAGTTGTTTCATCACCCCTTTAGCATGCGTTGGGTCATCCCACAAAGTTGTATCTTCAGATTGTTTCTGTAATTCTTTAAGTTTACCTTCTTTTTTGGACAGGTCAAAGACGCACCAGTAAATTCTGAGTCTTTTGTTCTAATTGCGTGAATCGATCAATAAGGTCTTGCATAATTACTTTCTCCTATATAATTTCACTCATAATACCATCAACAAAGCCAATTGGGTCAAACGGTTGTAAATCTTCCGCTTTTTCACCCAAGCCAGCATATAGTATTGGCAGGTTTAATTCACGTTGAATTGCAAATGCCATGCCCCCGCGAGCAGATGAATCTAACTTTGCTAGAATAACACCCGTCACCTTTACGCTATCCTTAAAGGCGCGCGCTTGTTGTAAGGCATTTTGACCAGTAGTAGCATCCATAACCAACCAAACAGCATGAGGAGCATCATCCATCGCTTTACCGGTTACTCTATAAACCTTTTTTAATTCTTCCATAAGATTGAAACGAGTATGCAAACGACCGGCTGTGTCGATCAAAACAATATCGACTTGACGGGCAATAGCTGCTTTTACTGTATCATAGGCAACTGCGCCTGCATCTCCGCCTTGTTGTCCTGAGATAATCGGGATATCGAGCCGATCCGCCCAAACTTTCAATTGATCAACCGCAGCAGCTCGAAAAGTATCCGCCGCGCCAAACATCACCTGCTTTCCTTCCTGGTTAAATCGCTGACCCAATTTTGCAATACTGGTGGTCTTTCCTGAACCGTTGACACCCACGACCAGAATGATCATAGGCTTTTCATGAAAAGAGATTTGTGGCGTTTCCGGTAATTGTTTTAACAGTTCCTCTCGAAGACCAATTTTCAAATCCTGTGCCTTTATCAGACCTTCTCGATCGACGCGCGCTTCCAAAGCATCTAAGATGATATCGCTGGTTTCCATGCCAAGGTCTGCCTGGATCAGCAAAGCTTCCAGATCATCCCAAGTTTCAGGTGTAATTTCACTCGCCCCAAGAATCGTCGCGATTTGACCAAAAGCAGCTTTACTGGATTTCTGTAATCCATTCTTCCATTTTGATAAAAGATTGCTCATAGTATCCTTTCCAATGGGCGCAATTATATCATGAGGAAAATCGGAATACTTAGCTTGAAAAGCTTAATACAAAACCCGATTTTACTCAAAAACTATTATAATTCGATTATGAAAAAGACTTTATCTCATCTCGATGAAAATGGCATTCTTCACATGGTGGATGTGGGTCAAAAGCCTGATACAGAGCGGATTGCTATCGCAAAGGGGGAAGTGAAGATGAAACCAGAAACATTACGATTAATCCGCGCCGGGAATATGAAAAAAGGTGACGTGATTAGTGTTGCTAAAGTTGCTGGCGTGATGGCAGCAAAACGAACATCCGAATTAATCCCCCTTTGCCATCCGCTCTCTTTAACACAAATTGATCTAGAGCTTGAACTTGACGATCAAATACCTGGAATTCAGATAAAAGCGACCGCCCGTACAGTAGGGAAAACGGGTGTAGAAATGGAAGCATTAACCGCTGTATCGGTGGCTGGATTAACCATCTATGATATGGTGAAAGCGGTTGAAAAAACGATGACTATTCAGAATATTCGCTTAGTTGAAAAACACGGAGGACAAAGCGGAGATGTTCACAATGAATAAAAGGTATCACATACTAATAAAAAATATGGCAAAATTTTAATGAATCAAATCAAAGTCCTATTCTTCGCGACCTATAAGGATATTGTAGGAAGTAAACAGATTTCTCTTGAAGTATCAGAGGAAACAAACGTATCCGATCTTCGGATACGTCTAATCCAGGAATATCCAGAATTGAACGGTAAGTTAGAAACTGCTGTGATCTCAATCAATCGAAAATTTTCTGTTGATACAGAGATGATCCCACTGGAAGCAGAGATCGCCATCTTTCCACCTGTAAGTGGTGGAAGTGGATCAGATTATCCAACCATTTGTACAATAACAAACGATGAAATCGATATTGACGATCTAATTCGGCAAATCACACTACCCACTACCGGAGCAGTCTGTTCATTTACCGGCATCGTAAGGGCAGAAACA
>CAZJMV010000042.1:0-11801 GCA_964547225.1 uncultured Anaerolineaceae bacterium
AATGAATTCGGTCTTTCCTAATAATTCGTTGTACTAACCTTCGCGTCCTTGTGTCTCCTCACGATAGGACACAGTACATATCCCCGAACTTTGGCAAGGTTGATTACACTGAGCCCACAGTGACAGCACAGAGATGCGGAGTGAAGCGATAAGAATACTCTGTGGGCTCAATAAAGAAAAAGGAGCAGAGTAGTTAAATTACGTCATAAGTCATATTGACGAAAGCGCTTCTTGTGCATAAACTATTGATAATCATAGATAAATGATTGATCTCAAAACCAGCGATTGAAAGGGAAAAATATGTTAAAAAAAGAACCCAAAACCATAAAGATCAACGCTTTGCCTGTGCGCAGCGGACTGCGAAGCGGCGCAAGTATTGAAGATAATTGCAAAAAGTGTGTCGATGGGTGTCAAAAAATACTATCGATAAGACCTTTTCTGGATTGTCTTGAAAGATGCAAGAAGAATTCTTGCGGGTGATTGGCGTCAGCAGCACATAGAGGCTCAAACCAATCAGCATCATCGTCCACACATGCCTTATCTCTCTTTACCAATTCTTATATGATTGGCTGTGTTTGCGGTATTCGATCATCTCTTCGCCAAGCAGTTTATGTTCTAGGATGATATCGCATACCTCTTCCAACGCCGAGACCCAGTGGTATGCCTCTTCGAGCGTCTGACCGGTGGAGAAGCAGCCGTGCCCGCGCTGCATGACGATCTTATAGCCGCGTAGCGCATCCGAGACTGCTTCCGCCATTTCCGTTGAACCGGATGCCATCTCGACGCTGACGACCGGGATCTTACGCAGCAGGTAGGAGCCTTCGTTGTCGATCGGGATGATCTCATCGCGGCTGAGGCTGAGCGTGATGGCGGTGCGTGGGTGCGCGTGGATGACTGCGAGAGCGGAGGTCTTTTCATAGATGGCGCGGTGTACGATCAGCTCGGTGCTGGCGCGCATGATGCCGCTGTCCGTTCCTTTGTAGATGGTCTCGACGAAATCGGATATCTTCAACTGTCCGAACTGCGCACCACGCCGTTTGATGATGATACGATCGCCAACGCGCACGCTCATATTGCCGCCGTGCGAGCTGGTCAATCCGGTTAAAAAGATATCGCGTCCGATATCACGGAACTCTTCGTATAAGCGTTGATCAATCATAAAAATGCTCCAATCTGCTCTCATCGAGCAGATGCTCGAGGTCAAGTTCGGATAATTTTTCAGTCGTCGGGACGCCGTTCTGATCCCAGCCGCGGAACTGATAATACTCCCGTAGCATGGGTTCTAGCTTGACGGTGAAGCCGGCGCTTGGTCCTTCGCTGACGGCTTCGTTCAATAAGCGCTCTGGCAGTGTGTCATCTTGACGCGTGAAGCCTTCGCGCAGGTTATACATTCTCTCCAGATTCCAGATACGCTCACCAGCTTTCATCAGGTCATCGACAGTGAACTGCACCCCGCTGATAGCCGTCAGGATGCGGGCGAAGAACTCCTCCGCCACAGCCATATTGGCGAATTTACAGACCACCAAGCTGTCGATCACAGCAGCCGAATTCTGATGCACGCTGACGATACCTGCTTTTGCCTGTGTGGCGAAGCGGTCGATCAGGCGCGGTAGCGCCAGCACTTCCGGTCCGAGCATATTGCCACGCATATGGCAGCCGCCGCGGTTGGATGTGGCGAATAGCAACCCCTGCCCTTGCATGCCGCGCGGGTCATAGGCGGGCAGTTCTAATTTTTTGGATGACATCGAGTATTCCGGATGACCGTATTTTTGCGCAAAACGATAGCTGCCTTCCGCCAATTCAGCTCCCAGATCTCGTCGGTAAGCGGTATCTTGGATGAGATCTTGCAGCAGGTCGGCGCGCCCAAAACGCAGCTCGCTATCCAGGATGCCGCGTTGACTCAATTCCATCGCACAGGCAATCGTGCTACCCATTGAGATGGTATCGATACCGAGGTCGTTGCAGAGGTAATTAGCTTCGGCGATCGCTTCGAGGTCATCAATACCGCATTGCGCGCCGAATGCCCAGATCGATTCATATTCCGGTCCTTCACCGGATGCCTTGGCGGTTTGGGTGATGCGCGTGCAGGCGATCGGGCAAGCCCAGCAGGCTTGCTTCTTGACCAGGATGGTATCGCGCAGCGCTTCGCCGCTGATCTTTGCGGCGTGTTCGAACTGTGATTGCTGGAAGTTGCGCGTCGGCAAGGCGCCGATCTCGTTCATGATATTCATCACCGCCGCGGTGCCAAATTGCGGCAGCGCCTGCGATGTCAGCGGGCTGGCTTGGATCAGTTTGCGCGTCTCGTAGAGCATGAACTTGAACTGTTCGGGGTCAACTGGCTTGTTCTTTTGATCGCCTTCCACAACGATCGCTTTGAGGTTCTTGCTGCCCATTACCGCACCGGGACCACCGCGCGCTAGGGCACGCGTACCATCATTCATGATCGAGGCAATCAAAGATAGATTTTCGCCCGCGGGACCGATGCAGAGCACATTGCGGCGGTTATTATCTTGTCCCAACGCCTGTGTGGTTTGGGAGACAGTCTTCCCCCATAGATGATTGGCTTCAAGGATTTGCACACCGCTGGGGGTGATTTCGATATAGACCGGCGTTTGCGATTTGCCGCGGATGATCAGCGCGTCATAGCCGCTGCGTTTGAACTGCATCCCCCACCATCCGCCGCTGTTGGCATCCATGATTGTACCGCTGAGCGGGCTCTTGGCGCTGACTGAAAAGCGATTGCTGGTCTGCGTTCCGCTGGCGGTCAAGGGACCGGTGGTGAAGATGAGCGCATTTTCAGGCGCCAGCGCGTCGATCTGAGGCGGTACTAGGTCCCACAGAAGACGCGCCCCCAAACCGCGTCCGCCTAGGTATTGGTAGGCGATCTTTTGATCTAAGGGTATCGTCTTGATCGCGCCTGTTCCGAGATGGATGTCGAGGATACTTCCTGCCCAACCTTGCATATGATCTTATCTCCTTTTTTGATTATTTTTATGATCGCTGGGTTAGAACGTTGGCTTCGTAAGCTCGGATCACTTCGATCAGCTCAAGGTCTGTGGGAACGTTGTTGATCAGGCAGAAATGATCCCAAACCGCGCCGAAAGGCATCGTCTTAAGCGCTTCCTGCAGCGATAGGCGTGCGGTGAAGTCGGCTTGCCGTTCCAATGCCTGCAGTTCTAGGGTTGGTTCGAGCAGCGCGAGAAGCAAGCCGCGCAGCACATTACGCGCTCCAATCGCCCAGGCGGCAATGCGGTTGATGCTGGCATCGAAATAATCCAAGCCGATATGCGCACGGTCGAGATAATCGCCGCGCACCAGCTCGGTTAAGATCGCCTGCGTCTCATCGTTGAGTGTGACGACATGATCGCTATCCCAGCGTACGCCGCGGCTGATATGCAGCAGAACGCCCGGCAGGAAGGGCATTACCGACGAGAGCTTGTCCGCCACGCTTTCGGTGGGGTGGAAATGTCCCGAATCGAGACACAGCAGTTTCTTGTGCTGCAGCGCGTAAGCCAGGTAGAACTCATGCGAACCGACCACATAGCTCTCTGAGCCAATGCCAAACAATTTACACTCTAAGGAATCGAGTACTAATTGCGGATCGAAGTAATCAAGAAAGATCTCGTCGAGCGAATCTTTAAGGAATAGGCGGTGCGTCTTGCGATCTGCGGGCGTGTCCTTGTAACCATCTGGTATCCAGATGTTATTCACCGCTGGACTGTTGAGTTCGCGCCCGAAAGTTGCCGCAATATGACGCGAGGCGATGATGTGATCGATCCAGAATTGGCGAATGCCGGCGTCCAGACTGGCGAGGGTGAATCCGCTCTCTGCCAGGGGATGCGAAAAACAGGTTGGGTTGAAATCCAAGCCGTGTCCGTTCGCCTTTGCCCAGTCCAGCCAGCCTGAGAAATGTTCGGGTCGCAGTTGATCGCGCTCAACGCGCTTGCCGCCCGTTTCGGCGTAGATGGCGTGCAGGTTGAGGCGGTGTTTGCCGGGGATTAAGCGGTAAACCTGATCCAAGTCCTGACGCAGTTCATCGGCGTTACGTGCTTTACCCGGGGTTTTGCCAGTGACCGCCAGACCGCCGCCCAGTTCAGCCTCGCCACCTTCAAAGCCTGTCACATCATCACCCTGCCAGCAGTGCAGGCTCAGGGGAATCTTGGCGAGCTGTTGTATGGCGTGATCCGTGTCGACGCCTAAATCGGCATATTCATCTTTCGACAGTTGATAAGCTTTCGTAATTCGTTCATTATTCATGATGTCCTCCAAGGACAAGAGAAACGGTAGCAACCCGAACCAACTTGGTTGGGTAAGGAGCCGTCTGGTAGATAGATTTGGGCATGCGTGTTGGGTGGGATCTGTATTTCTAAGATGAATTTTGAGTCAATAATTTTCCAGGCGGAGAGGATCCTACCATACATGGATTGATAGCTGGCTTTGGCGTAGGTCAATCCGCCGCCCGGGATCGGTTGGATGATGATATTCTTAAAGCCGGGTTCAGCCTGCCGGATGCCAGCTACAACCTGATAAAGCCAATCAGCGATCGCGCCATTGGCGTAGTGGTTAAAGGAATTCATAAGTGGGTCTTGGAAGCTGCCATCTGGCTTGAGACTGTTCCAGTGTTCCCAGATTGTGGTGGCGCCTTTCTTGACGGCGTAAAGCCATGATGGCGGGCTCTCTTGGGTCAGCAATTGATAGGCGATCTCTGAGTAGCCAAAGCGGGTCAGTACGTGACAGATATAGGGTGTGCTCACGAAACCGGTCGAGAGATGTCCATTGTTGTTCTCGATTAGGTTGACCAATCGTTGCGCGGCATCTTTGCGTTGATCTTTGGGCAGCAGGTTGAACATTAACGGGATGACATAAGCCGCTTGTGTGTTCGAACCGATGCGACCGGAGGGCGAGACGAATTCACGGTTGAAGGCGAGTTTGATGCGTTCGCAAAGCGATCGATAGGTTTGAGCTAGATCATCCTTCCCTAGGGTTTCGGCGCTGCGCGCTAGAAGGTCGGTGGAATAGGCGAAAAAAGCGGTCGCGATCAGATCGGTATTGGTGACCGGTTTGGGGAAGAGCGGTTGGGTGGAGAGGCTGGCGAGCCAGTCGCCAAAATGGAAGCCGGAGTTCCAGATCAGATCATCGCCGGTTTCTGCGTGGATATAGTCTACCCAACGCTGCATGCTCTCGAATTGTTCTTCCAGGATGCGTTGATCGCCATAGATCTGATAGATCACCCATGGGACGATCACCGCTGCATCGCCCCAGGCAGATGAACCGGAATCTTCAAGCATATCCGGAACTACGTGCGGCACACTGCCATCCTGACGTTGGTCCGCCGCTAGGTCGCGCAGCCATTTAGTGAAGAAACCGGATACATCCATATTCATGGCGGCGGAGAGCGCGAAGACTTGCGCATCCCCAGTCCAACCCAGGCGTTCATCGCGCTGTGGGCAGTCGGTGGGTACATCTAGGAAATTGCCCTTTTGGCTCCAGACGATATTCTGATAGAGCTGATCGATCAGGGGGTTCGAGCAGGTGAATGTACCGGTGCTGGGCATGTCTGAATGCAAGACGACGCCCAGTAAACTATCAAAGGTCGGTGTGTCTGGGTAACCGCGCACGGACACGTAGCGAAAACCCTGGAAGCTGAAATGCGGTTGATAGATCTCCAAATCATGCCCTTTGAGAATATAGGTCATACTCTGCTTGGCGCTGCGCAGGTTATCGGTGTAGAGATTGCCAAAGCGATCCAATACTTCCGCATGACGGATGGTGATCACTGTGCCAGCTTCACCTTCGACGAGCAGGCGTACCCAGCCGACCATATTTTGCCCAAAATCGAAAATATATTCTCCGTCGGGGTGTGAAATGATCTGCTTGGGTCTAATATAATTGATGGCGCGCACCGCTGAGGCTGAAGCGGCTACCAACTGTCCTGTATAGGGTCGGATCAGATAAACTTTTTTCCAGTTTTTATCATCAAATCCGAATGAGTTCCAGCCGGCTTCTTCCAAACGCGCGTCGTAAGTTTCGCCATCATAGAGCTGCGATTTAATCAATGCGCTGAGAGCGCTTTTCCAATCCTCATCGCTGATCACGATTATTCTTTCGCCATGGGATGGCTGCAGTTCCAATTGGGCGAAGAGAGCCAGCCGGTCGCCGTAAATGGCGCGCCGTCCCATCCAACCCAAACGACCGCGATACCAACCGTTGCCCAGCCAAACCGCGATCACATTTTCACCTTCTCTAATCAGATCGCTGACATCATAGGTCTGATATTGTAGGCGTTTATGATAGCTTGTCCAACCGGGGGTGAAGAATTGGTCACCGATACGCTTGCCATTGATATAGGCTTCATAGAGACCCAGACTGGTGATATATAGGCGCGCCTGTTCGATTTCGCCATCGAAGTGAAATACTTTGCGCAGTAACGGTGCGGGTGCATCCGGATGAATGCCTTCTTCATCCGCAGAGATCCACCGCGCTTGCCAATCATCGGCATTGATCAAAGCCATCTCCCAAAAAGCGATCTCGCTCCACTCGCTGGGTTGGTTTTCATCCAACCAAATGCGCACTTTCCAGTAGTAACGTTGGCGGGAGTGCAGTTCAACGCCTCCGTAAGCCTGCTGAATGGATGCGGCGCTCTTTACGATTCCCGAATCCCAACAATTGCCGAGCTCTTTTTCTAATGCCGAGCGTGAATCAGAGACCAGGATTTGGTAGGCGTGTTGTACGATCTCATAGCCATCAGAAGCCAACTGCCAACTGAACCGCGGGGCGCGGCAGTCGATGCCAATCGGGTTGACTAGATATTCGCATTTCAAATGGGTGATCTTTGGGGTGCGGGTAGAATCCATAAGCTGCATTTATCCCTTGACTGCCCCGCCAGCCATGCCTTTGATGAAGTGTTTTTGTAAGATCAAGAATACGGTGACCATTGGTAGGATTGATAGGATCACAGCAGCCATGACCAGATTGAGACGACTGTTGTACTGACCGACAAAAGTGAAGATAGAGAGCTGCAGGGTGCGCATCTCTTTTTGGGGCAGGAACAGCAGCACCATGAAAAAGTCGTTCCATAATGCCATGATATTGACGATGATCACGGTGGATGTGACCGGTTTGAGCAGCGGAAAGATGATCTGCCAGAAGGTGCGAAAGACACTTGCGCCATCCACCATGGCGGCTTCCTCAAGCTCACGATTGATGCCCTTGATGAAGCCGACATACAGGAAGATGACCATTGGCAGCGACACGGCTATATAGATAAAGATCACGCCTGCAAAGGTGTTGATCAGATCCAGCATCTTCATCAAGCGGTAAAGCGGCAGCATGGCTAATTGGAAGGGCACCATAATACCAGACAAGAAGAAGTAAAACAGCGGCGTATATTTCGTACGGCGCGCAATTGGGTAGGCAGCCGATGCGCCAAAGACGACCAATAAGAATATGGAAATGCTGCTCAGGATGAGGCTGTTGCGCATCCCGCGCGTTAGGTTAGCGTCGTTCCAGGCTCGCTCGAAGGTCTCCCATTGGATTTCTTGTGGGAGTGCAAATGGATTGGCGGCTTGTTCTTCGGGTGTCTTGACCGCAGCCAGCACCATGATCATCAGCGGGATGATCGTGATGACTGACCAGAGCAGTACTCCGAGTAGGGAGGCGATTTGCGGTATGAGTTCGTGTTTTTTGATCTTCATCGCTGTACCTCCCTACGAGTCAGAAAGTGCATTTGGATCAAGGATAAAATTAGAATAATTGCAAACATGACAATGGCGATGGCGGTACCATAACCGAAGCGGTTGGTATCAAAAGCTTGCCCGAAGATATAGGTCGTGATCGATTCGGTCGCTTTGCCAGGTCCGCCTTGCGTCATAATATAGATCAAATCGAACTCTTTCAAAGAGCCGATCATAGAAAGGACGATATTGATCGTAAAAGCGGGGGCGATCAACGGAAAGGTGATATTCCAGAAGCGCTGCCATGCGCTAACGCCATCGATGCTGGCAGCTTCTTGAATGACATCCGGAATCGATTGTAAACCGGCTAGGTAAATGATCATCGATAAGCCGGTCCAGCGCCAGATCGTGACCGCGATCAAACTGTATAATGCCAGATCGGGATTCCCCAACCAGCTTTGGGTGAGCGATTCTAATCCAACCATGGCGAAGATGGTGTTGATGGCGCCATTAGGAGCATACATATATTTCCAGATATTGCCCAAGGCGATGCTGCTGAGTAGGGGCGGGATCAGAAAGAGCACCCGAAAAGGGCGGTAGAACGGTTTTGTGACCGCTAAAGCCAGCAGCATAGCGAGGATATTTTGGATCGTGGTCGCAAAAAAAGCGTATTTAAAGGTATTACGCAGCGCTTGCCAGAAGTATTTATCTCCCCAAATCTTGGTGAAGTTATCCAATCCGATGAATTTTAAATCGGGACTAAGACCGTTCCATTTGGTCAAGCTGATATAAAAACTGCTGATGACCGGATAGGCAAAGAAAAGCGCGAAGATGATCAAAGCAGGAAAGACGAATAAGAAATCAACCAATATCCTGCGCCAGCGGATTTTATGTATGAAGGTGCCCTGCGAAGCGTTGACTGTCACTGTTGACCTCCTACGATCCTTGATAAGAACCCGAAGGGCTCTAAAGCCCTTCGGGTGTGTTGATCAGAATTGTATATCGAGTAAATGCCTCCAGATATACAGCTTTATTTTATTGCATTCCTTCTTGCCAAGCGGTATCCATAGCCGCCAGCATTTCCTCGATGGTCATTTCACCAGTGAAGACTGATTGAATGCCTTCGAACATGGCGTCCTGAACGCCAGGAGGCCAGTTTTGATCTAAGAACGGATAGGAGCCTATCTCGAGATAGGGGATCATTTCGCCAGCCGCAGGATCGATCTCGGGAGAGACGCCCTTGGAAACTGGGAAGGCACCTTTATTGGTCAGATACAGTTCTTGGATGTCTGGTCGTGCCCAGAAAGCGAGGTACTGCTTTGCTTCTTCGGGGTGTTCCGTGTTGGCAGAAATGGCAGTCGTGATACCGACAGCGGAGGAGACCCATACATCGCCACCCGCGTCATAGGGTAAGGGAAACATACCCCATTCGGCATCCGGATTCTTCTCGCGTAATGAAGCGATTGCCCAGTTACCCTGGATGAGCATAGCGGCTTCGCCGTTTGCCATCATGTCGTTCCCGAATTCGTAACCGGCGCCCATCACGTCTTCATTGGTATAGCCGGCTTCTTTCAAAGCGACATAGTCTTCCATCATCTGTTGCCAAGGGGAGCCGACGAAGGTCGCTTCACCAGAATATACTAGGGCGTCGAAATCGATATTGTCACGATAAATCGCGGAGGGTGCCATGGCGAAGGGAACCATTTGGGTCACCCAAGCGTCTTGCAGACCGAAGGCTAAGGGAGTCACGCCGGAGGCTTTGATTGCATCGCAGACCGCCAGGAACTCTTCCCAATTGGTGGGGATTTCCAAGCCGAGATCCGCGAAAATGCCCTTGTTATAGATCACACCGATCACATTGGCATCCTGCGGCATGGTCATGACTTTGCCGTTATAGCTGGATACGAACTTGGCGCCTTCAAAAAGATCAGCAACCCAAGCTTCCTCGCTCAAATCCATCAGAAGACCGGCTTCGGCGATGGGGTGGAATTTGGTGCCTGGGAAAACGCCGAATAGATCGGGTGCGTCTTTCGCTGAAAGACGGGTGGTGATGACCTGCTCGTAGGTATCGGTATCGGCGGTTTCAAATTCGATCTTAATATTGGGGTATTCCGCCTCAAATTGGTCGTTGATCTCTTTGATGAGCGTATCACCGATATCCGCGCCAAACCAGTGGTAGAACTCAAGCGTCACAACCTCTGCTTCTTCCGCAGCGGGTTCTTCGACAACTTCTTCTTCAACCACTTCTTCAGCCGCCGGTTCTTCGGTAGCCACTTCTTCTACGACTACTTCTTCCTCGACGGGTTCTTCGACAACTTCCTCTTCAACCACTTCCTCGGCTGCTGATTCTTCCACGACAGGCGCTGCGGTAGGTTGGCATGCTGAAAGCAGGAAGACGAGCAGCAAACTGATTGTAAATATGAACTTGAATTTGGCTTTCATCTTAACTCACTCCTAAATATTTGGTAAAATCTAAATTGGTGGATGGGTAGAGATAAATCTAGTGATGATGATGCTCTCTACACCTTCTTCCTGAGAGATACCAACTCGTGTCAGGTTTTTTGGTATCTCTCAACATTTATTAACCATGCTGTATTGTCAAAATCAATTTATTTTTTCTTGAAGCGCCTCCTTTCTCGAGGTGTAATCTTCGATCGTTTAATCTTGGGGCGCTGGTCCGGTTGATTCGCGGATCAGCACCCGATGTGGAATGATCAATTTTTGATAATCCGAATCGGGATATTCCAAACGGTTGACGAGCACTTTGAAGGCTTCGCGGCTCCATTTGATCGTATCCCAGGAAACGGTTGTCAAGCTTGGGGTGGTGAATTCGCCCATCGTAATGGCGTCATAGCCTGAAATCGACATCTCTTCAGGCACTCGTAGATGCATTTCACTAGCTGCTCTTAAGGCGCCAATTGCCAGCCAATCATTTACACAGATCAGTGCGGTGGGGATTTGATCTCTTTGAATGATCTTGTGCATGGCGTGATAACCGTCGGTTATGGTTGCGCCGCAGCGGATGATCGAGTCTTCATTGAAGGGAAGCTGATGGGTTTGCATGAAGGCTTGGAAAGGATCCAATCGATCAGGCGCTTCCTCGTCAGGGGAGACGCCGTACAACAAGGCGATGCGTTTGTGACCGAGCTGATAATAATATTCAAGCAGTTCGTAAGTCGCCTGATGGTAATCGGAATGCAGCACATCGGTATCGTAATCAATATTTCCCAGCACGATCGGGAAATTTTGCTCGAGGAGATTTTCAAGGATCGTTTGCGCCTCTTTGGAATAGGTGACATACGAACCGATTAGGATGATGCCATCGATACGTCGTCCAGCGAGTGATCTGAGGATCGTGATGCCGCGCTCGCCGCTCAACTCGCTGCTGTACATCATGACGTGATAGCCGAGCTGATGCGCCTCGAGCTCGAAACCCTGCATCATCTCCCAATAATGCGGGTTTTTGACATCTGGGATCAGAATGCCGATCGTCTTGGTAGAACCGCCAGAGCGAAGCGAGCGCGCCTGAGCGTGCGGCTCATAACCGAGCGTTTCGACCGCTTCCCAGACCCTATGGATGGTATCTTTAGAAATGGGGACATGACCTTTTGCCTGCCCGTTGATGACGTAGGAGACCGTAGCTCGGGAGACATTTGCGAGCTTAGCGACATCGGATTGGGTCGGTCTTTTGGTCATAGTTATCAGAGAGAACCTTTCTGTTCTGGACAACTTACACGTGTAAGCTGTCACGTGTAAGTATGATACAAAATAAAACGCTGTTTGTCAAGCGCGATTTAATAGTTAATGACTAATGGTTTAATGGTTGATGATAAATGGTTGATGCGGAGGTATGAGTAAATGAATCACGCAAAGCCCGCAAAGAACGCAAAGAAAAATACTTGGCGGGCTTAGCGGTCTTAGCGTGAGGATGGAAAAAGTAAATGACTCACGCAAAGCACGCAGAGCCCGCAAAGAAAAACCCTTGGCGAGCTTGGCGATCTTTGCGTGAGGGGAAAAAAATGACTCACGCAAAGCCCGCAGAGCCCGCAAAGAAAAAGACTCACGCAAAGCCCGCAGATACCGCAAAGAGAAAAAACCCTTGGCGAGCTTTGCGTTCTTAGCGTGAGG
>CAZJMV010000043.1:0-6710 GCA_964547225.1 uncultured Anaerolineaceae bacterium
ATGCAGCCGAAACGGATATTTTCCATGACGGATTGGGAAAAAAGGTAGGTGTCTTGCAAGACGATGCCGAGCTGCTGGCGTAAGGTATCTTGTTCGATATCACGGATATCGATGCCATCTACACGGATCACACCTTTCTGAACATCATAAAATCGGCTCAGCAAGTTGATAATGGTTGTTTTCCCCGCTCCGGTTGGACCAACCAATGCGACTGTCTGTCCAGGCTGTACTTGCATGCTGACATCTTGTAAAACGGGTTTGTTCTTCTCATATTCAAAATATACTTGATCGAATTCCACCTCACCTTTTATACGACCGATGGGGATGGCGTTCGGTTTATCTTGCACCGTAGGGGCGCTATCCATGATTTCGAAGATGCGTTCCGCACCCGCCAACCCCGATTGAAGCTGGTTATACAGTTGTGCTAATTGTCGAATCGGTTGGAAGAATTGACGTACATAAGCGGTGAAGGATACGATCACACCCACACTGATGATATCTCTTAACGCCAACCAGCCTCCTAAACCAGCGATAATCGCGATAGCGATCGTACTCATCACTGTAATAAGTGGGTTCAACATGGCTACGATCCTTTCAGCTTGAATACCCGCATCCCGATTCTGCTGATTGATTTTTTTGAAAGCGTTGATCGTCTCTGATTCGCGCGCAAAAGTGCGTACAACACGCACACCAGAGATATTCTCCTCTGCGTAGGCGTTCACCGCGCCAAGGTTCTTTTGCACTTTGCGGAAAGCTTGACGACTGCGAGAGGCAATTATCCCCGTGACTGCCAACATTAAAGGCAGGATGATCAGTGACCCCAGCGCTAACTGCCAATTCAAGGCGACCATGGCTACCAAGACGCCAATCACTTGCAGCAAGCTGGCGGAAAGCTGCACAAGCCCATTGGATAGGACGCGGTTGATCGCTTCGCTATCGTTAGTGATACGGCTCATGAGATCACCGGATTCATGATCGTCGTAAAAATCCATGGAGAGTGTTTGGATGTGTCGAAAGAGCTGCGAGCGGATATCCATCATTAATTCTTGCGTGATATTAACCATGATCAGTGTGTAGGTGATCGTCATCCCACTAGCGGATAGATAAGCCGCCAACATCAGCAGCGCGAGGCGTAGTAACCCTTGCATATCTCCTGGAATGATATAGCGATCGATTGCTACCCCGATCAAAACAGGACCAACGAGTGTGGATAAGGTTCCCAAGATGACCAGGATGAAAACCGCAGACACTCGCCAGCGATAGGGTTTTAGATAAACCATCAATCGTTTGGTGACTTGTCTCTGGTTATATGCATTTTCTATATCGATCCCATGCACCCCTCTGCGTGAACTGCGTGACATGAATCCCATTGGTTTATCTTCCTTCCTGCATAATAGTCTCTTCGGCGGATACGATTTTTTCAATTGGGATATCATCCCGTAATTGTGAGCGATAAATCTCTTGGTAGATCGAACAAGATTCGATCAATTCTGCATGAGAGCCGCGCGCAACGATTTCACCGCGCTCAAGGATGATGATCAGGTCAGCTTTGAGCACACTGCTGATTCGCTGCGCAATGATAAAGGTCGTGCGTCCTTCCATTAAATCGTCTAACGCTTCTTGAATGCGGAATTCGGTTTCCATATCCACGGAACTAGTGCTGTCGTCCAGGATCAAAATCGCTGGATCGATCAGCAAGGCGCGTGCAATCGCAATACGTTGTTTCTGCCCGCCCGATAGATTGGCGCCGCGTGCTTCTACCTGGCTTTGATATCCTTCTGGCATTGTGATGATGAAATCGTGTGCCTGTGCTGCTTCAGCTGCGGCGATGATCTCTTGCATACTTGCATCTGGACGTCCATAAGCTATATTCTCCGCCACTGTACCGCTGAACAAAGTGGTCTGCTGCATGACGAAACCGATTTGTGAGCGCAAAGATTGGATATCGACCTTTCGGATATCATATCCATCGACAAGTAATTTTCCTGCAGAGACATCATAATAACGGGGGATGAGACTCAAAAGCGTAGTCTTCCCTGATCCAGTTGCTCCTAAGACCGCCACTCTTTGCCCGTTTTTGATCTCTAAATTAATATTTCCAAGTACCTTTTGTTCGCTGTTTCCGTTATAGAAAAAGGATACATTTTCATAACAAACGTTTCCGGATATTTTGGGGAGTTCAATTGGGTTGAGGGCTTCTTTGATATCTGGTTCAGTATCCAATACACCGAAGATGCGTTCAGCGGAAGCTTCTGCAGAAGGCATCATCGAAATAATCATGCCTAGCATAACAATCGGGAAGGTAGAAGTCATCAGATAGTTGCTGAAGGCGACCAATTCACCAACTGATAAACGTGCATTGATCACCTGAATACCTCCAAACAAGATCACAGCTAGGATACCTGCATTACCTACAAATAAAACGACTGGGAAAGCGGAACCCATCAATCGGAATACTTTTATGGCGCGCTGTTTATACGCCAGATTGGCATCTTCAAATTGATCGATTTGTTCGTCTTCACGTACAAAGGCTTTCACAACCTGTACCCCGGCTAGATTTTCTTGCACGATGGTATTTAAATCATCCAGGCGTTCCTGGACTAATTTGAAAAGCGGTCGCGCAACCTTTGCTAAGAAGTAGAAAATCGAGGCGATTGCGGGAATCAGCACCAACATGATCAGGGAAAGTTGTGGATCGGTGATCACCAGCAGGGTCAGGCTTCCAAACATCAATACGGTCGCGCGTAAGATCATCATAAGCCCCAAACTAGAAAACATGCGTACAATATCGACATCACTAGAAACGCGTGTGATGAGCTGACCGGTTTGTAATCGATCAAGGTTGCCAAAGGACAGGGTTTGGATGCGTGTGAATATATCATTGCGTAGGTCATATGCCATGCCTTGTGAGAAACGCGCTGAATAAATTGCCCTGATGACGGTCGCAATTCCCCCAATCAAAGCTGCCACAAGCATTAACCCTGACCCGCTAATAATGACTGAAAGGACTTTAGGTGTAATGCCATGATCAATCACATTCTGTAATAATCTTGGGATAGCCAATTCGGATAGTGACTCTACAACCACAAGACTGAGCGCAATCAGTACCCAAGACTTGTACGGACGTAAATAAGTAATAATTCTTCGTAAGGATGGCATTTCAAATTCTCCATCCGGCTAGATAGTACATACAATTTTTCAAAGCTTCTTTCTCCATCTTTTCTAGAGTGTCTTGATCGATTGTGCCTAGGAATTGATCAAGCAGCGAGGGGGTGTTGATCATGCCCATCAAGAGGTAAGCGGCAGTCTTCGGATCATCAATATAGAACTCGTTCTTTTCGATCCCAAGTTGAATAATCTCTTGAAGTAATTGCACTTCATATTCGATGCCGTGAGTTGAACCTGGCTTGTGACAGCCTCTAAACTCATCTGGGGCATGGGTAGGTCGTGCGCCCCATAGGAAGCGGAAAATCCTTGGGTTTTGATGTGCAAAAGAAATATAGTTTTGCAGTACTTCCTGCATAACGGATGATATATCTTCACTGCGCGCTTTTTTCAAGATCTCTTCATGGCGGAGTTGATGTCTGTGTCTTTGCCGATCTCGTAGCGATGCAACCAGATCATCCCGGCTTTCGAAATACGAGTACAAGACCATATGCGAAACACCAACCCCGTCGGCGATGGCGCGAATATTCAATCCTTGCGGTCCCTCGCTATGCAGGATCTCTTCAGCAGCGTTGAGGATACGTTCACGCATGGATTTAATTTCAGCTGGCGTTCTTTTCGGACGCGGCATAATTACCTCGCTATAAAATATACAACGTATATATTATACGGTGTATATTTATTTGTCAAGGATATCGGATAATGAATTGTATAATTTTGATGTGGCTAATTGTAAATTTTTTTTAAAAGCGGCTTTTGAACTAATGCCCTAAAATTGTTCGTAGACTAGTAATGTTACGCCAAGTTGCTTCTCGGCTTCTTCAATGCGTTGGATCAATTCGGGGGAGAGTTTTTTGATCTTCACACTTGGCTGAAATGCCATGATATGAGCTCCAAATTCTTTTTCTAACTCGGCTAGGGTTTCTTTTCCCTTCTTGTCTAAATCCGCAATCTTAAGATGATTATTCATTTTTGCCTCCATACAGAAATCGATTAACTTATGATATTTTCTTGAAAGATTTGTCTTCTTTGAGTTTATTGATCTTCATTTTTGAGTATAGCATGGAAAAAGCCGCTTGGGGTCTTATCTTTGTATCTTTTATTTGTTATGGTCATGAACGAAACGTTGGATACCCTTTAGCAACCAATTTGGAGACAGATGAGCCTCTTCAATGACTTCATCTAACGTACCGCCTGTGCGCCACCTATTATCCCAATCCGCAGACAGGGCGTACTTTTCGGATTCTTTAGAAAACAACCAATCATGCATCAACCAGCGTGCCTGTGTGGTGACCA
This sequence comes from uncultured Anaerolineaceae bacterium, assembly GCA_964547225.1. GTDB lineage: Bacteria > Chloroflexota > Anaerolineae > Anaerolineales > UBA4823 > CAZJMV01. The sequence goes on from CAZJMV010000043.1 coordinate 4,462, forward strand.
CAGTTGAAGCGCGCCAATCCTCCGTTGAAAGAACCTGATTTTGATATTCTTCGGACTGCAGCCGGAAAAGCTGATAACTCGTTGCACACACGATTTTCAGATTTAGGTTTTTTCGGTCTAACTCATCTAATAATTTGATCACGCTTACCATCGCGCTGCTGCCTTGAATGATCAAAACGCCATCTTTAGGAGCGTCCGCTTTAAAGTCTTTGACGATATATGCTCCTTTCGCTGCCGCAAAGTGTGAGGGTATTCCCAATTTGTGCCTATCTGGGATTTCGATCGGTGGGCGTGTCATGTGTAAGGCGATAATTGGGGCATCTTGTTGTAAAGCTGCTCCCAACAGCACCGCTACTTCATTGTATTCCCAGGGATGCAAGTTGATAATGCTGCCCTCTGGGAAAAGCTGTGTTACGCCAGGAGAAAAGATTCCGAAGTGTGTGCGGCTGTCATCGGCTGTTTCTGGACCGGAATGTCCTGCCACCCAGATCACTTTGCCGACTTTCCATTCACAATCCTGCTGCATTTGACTAAAGATGCGCATCATGCCATATTTCAGATAAGAGAATGCGCCATACGTGGAACAGGCACCCCAAAATCCTTCAAAATCCTTTTCCGGGTTTTCTGCAAAATTGACCGAAGCCATCCCAACCATCATGCCAGCATTGGTGAATTCTGTGATCCCTTGGGGAAGCAGCGTCCCGTCTGTATTCTTGTTGCGTTCGTACCAGCCATAACCAGGGAAATCAGCATAGGATTTAGCAAAACCGCTGATTTGGGTTGAATCTGCCAAGTCTGCAGAACTAGCTAGGAAAAGAGGTTGATCATACTCTCTAGCGCCAAATGCATTTACCCAGGCGCCCCATTTTGCAAACCCAGAGCGGTTGGCGATCATCGTTCCAGGGGGGACAAATAGGTCTTGAGGATAATTCTGATAATCGTAGATACGTTCGTCTTGAAAGGGATTACCGTGTTTTCCAAGTGAGAAAGTTGGAATGCTATCAGGGACACGCTCTGCTAATTGAAGTAATCGATCTGCTATATAATCGACCAAATTCTGATCGTCGTGCAAAACATCAATCACGATTTTTAGATTTGCTTTAAATTCCTCTTTTATTTGTTGTCGACCATTTGGTGCTGAGCCGCCAAAGTTCACAAAGCTAACGCCGTACTTTTCCATGAAGGGATGTTTGGTCTCCCAAAATAGATCGCTGTTGATGCTGTGTGGTACGCCATGTGAATGATTATCGTATTTCAAATAGCCATGACCTTTGCGTGTTTTAACCCAAAGCGCTCTGGGAATGGACTTTGAGTTCTCGCGGTAAACCATATTGATCAATGCTTTAGCAACCGCTTCCCAATCATGCCCATCTTGGGTACCAAAGACTCGCCAACCGTGGGAAGCGAACCAATCATTGGGTGTTCCATAGATGATGCTGCTGATCCTGTGATCATCAATCCCAAAATCGTTCCAATCGACCACGTAATATAGATTATCCAAACCCAATCCCCAAGCGCTGTTCAAGGTCTCATGGGTCGCGCCAGGGGTTAATCCACCTTCTCCTTCAAAGATGAACACACGCACATCTCCGGCGCCTGCTCGTTTAAGCGCAAGCGCTTCACCGGCTGCAGCTGGGCTTCCATGACCTGAAGGTCCAGTATTGAACTTCAAGAATAATGTTTTGCCTTCCATTTCTGCATGACCTGATAAACCGCCTCTACGCCGAAACGCCAACAGATCTTCCCAATACAAAATTCGATCTTCTGGTTGAGGGTTTGCATAGCGTTGGTCGCCGGTTTGTTGATATTTGATGCGCAGGGCTTCATTGAATACTGCTAATGTGCAGTACACCATCGGGATTGTATGACCTGCGCCTAGAATAAAGCGATCCGCAAAACGCTTTTCAGGGTGACGTATATCCCAGCGCATGACACCGCTCAGCAGCGTGGCTAATAAGACGTGTACTTTTGAGCGAGATCCACCCGGATGCCCACTTTGACGGTAATTGAGGATGATATCGATTAATTGATTGATGATATCTTTGGTTTTCTCCCAATATTCAAAGTCTTGGTTAAGTGCCTCAAATTCCTGGTTGATTATTTCCTCTCTAGTCAAGTTCATTGGGTTATCCTTTGGGTAATTAATAGATAGATTGGAAAGATCATGATTGGTAATCGGTATTTTTGATCAATATGGGCATAATTGTATCACTCACAACATGACAACTTAAGATTATCCTTTGGTGGTT
>CAZJMV010000044.1:0-4670 GCA_964547225.1 uncultured Anaerolineaceae bacterium
GCGATCCTCCGGGCGATATAAAATACGAATATAAATGATTGCCAATAAGAGTGTGATCAAGGTGATCAAGAAGGAAAGCGCCGAGCCTCTACCGACATGCCCATAGCTGAAGGTCTCCAAGTAGGTCAAATAGGAAATCGTCACAGTTCCAAAAGCAGGTCCCCCAGCTGTGATGACATAAATAATATCAAAAACACGAAAAGCTTCCACAGTACGAATCACCAGCGCGACTAAAATGGCAGCCCGCAGAAGCGGCAAGCGTATAAACCAAAAACGCTTCCAGGCATTGGCGCCATCGACGGCTGCTGCTTCCTCCAATTCGATGGGCAGGGTTGCCAAAGCAGCCTGTAAGATCAGGGCGATAAACGGGACACTGTGCCAAATATCCGCCATGATGACCAGGTTCATGGCGGTGAGCGGCTTGGTCAACCAGGGGATATATTTATCGATCAATCCAAGTTGTGTGAGCAGGGCATTCATGGCGCCATAATCGGCGTTGTAGATCCAACGCCACATGGTGCCATTCACGATCGTGGGCACTGCCCAGGGGATGATCAGACTGGTACGCAGGAAGCGCCAACCTGGGGGATGGGCGTGGATGAGATGAGCGATCCCCAATCCGAGCAATAATTCCAGACCAACAGAAATAAAGGTGAAATAGAGTGTGCGCTGAATGGTTTCCCAAAACAGTTTGTCGCCTAACAAGTTGATATAATTACGCAATCCAATCCAGACATTCGTCTTTCCAATCCCTAGACTGGCATCAAAGAAACTCAAATAAAAGGTGCTCAAGATTGGCTGCAGCACAATCCCAAAGATAATCAGCAAGCTGGGCGCGATCAAGATTAAAGCGATCAGTGTATCTCGCTGACGTAAAGTGAGTGGGGTCTTGCGTTTGAATACCGTCATTCGATTATCATTGATGATAAAGTCTATGCTTGATAAACTTGTGGGGAGGTCATCCCTCCCCGCAAGTTTTATTTATTCAATTTTACTTCAAAGTCTCCCATTTTGCAGCCGCATCATCAAGCGCTTGCTGAGGAGTCTTGATCTTGGTGAGCGCTTCTTGTAAAGCTAACTGCAGCGCTTTGGAAGCTTCGGGATAGAAAGGTACTTTGGGACGGACATAGGAATAAGGGAACTGCTCGGAGAACATCGGAACGGTGGTCTTATTCGATTCGCTGTAGCTCATCAATTTCTCGAGCTGTTCGCCTTCATAGCTGGTTTCCCAGATGGGGAGTAAGTGCGCCGAATAGCGATTTTGGACATCTTCAGAAGTGACGTACTTGACATATTCCCAAGCAACCTCTTTGACTGGAGATTCCGCCGCGACCGAAAAGCCCATTGAACCATCTTGCGTAGCGCTCTTGACCCCACTACCCTCGAAGGCGGGCATCAAGGACATCTTGATTTTGCCGGTGACCTGTGATTCTTCTTCATTGAAGTTAACCAAGTCATACATATAGACCCAGTTGGTGGCAAAAGCAGCCTTACCCTGTGAGAAGACATTGCGGACATCTTCTTCGACATAGGAGACCGAGGAAGGATTGGTAATGCCCTCGTCGATGGTCTGCACCATCCAAGTCAATGTAGCGACACCCTTCTCATCGTTGAAGACCGGATTGCCAGCCTCGTCTAATAATGCGCCGCCATTACCATACAGTAAGGTCACCCAATCGCAAACCGCGGCTTCATATTGACCCCAAGACCAAACGATCGGATATTCGACAAGCCCTTGTTCTTTGATCACCTTGGCTTGTGCGACCATCTCCTCCCAAGTAGCGGGTGGCGCCTCAAACCCGGCTTGGTTGAGGATCTCTTCATTATAATAGAAGTATTTCTGATCGAGCAACCAGGGCAAACCATAGGTTTTCCCATCCACAACGGTGATATCCCAAGCTGCCTCGAAGATATTATTCTTCATATCGTCAGTGATCTTATCGCTGATATCCCAGATATAACCCGCTTCAGCAAATTCAGCGTACCAAATATCATCCACTAAAAAGACATCATAAGCAGGTGGACTGGATGCCATCGCGGTCGTGATTTTATCGTGCAAGGCATCGTAAGAGACATAGTCGATGATCACTTCAACGTTAGGATTGTCTTCATTGAATTCTGCAACGATGGTGTTCATCTCATCAACCGTTGGTCCAGCTTGCTCCATCGCCAAGACGTGCACCGTTTTAGGACCTGAATCTGCGCTGCTGCAGCCGACACTACCAACGATCAAGATGACCACAAACAATAAAGATATACTTTGGAACAGTTTCTTCATTTTCATCCTCCAATTACAATAAATGAGCTAAGTTAATCAATAGACGTAAGAATAGGTATTTCGTTTGGAAATTGATGGCTATATTTTTATTTTCCTTATTCCAAAAGCCTCCTTTCAAAATTGCCAGCGCTTTTAGATTGATTTACTGGTCACTTTTCTAAACGTAAAATAAAACTCACTTAATTCTCCATTAGAAACGGATGTAGCATATTCGATCGGTTCACTATCGCTGTTGTAAGATAGACAAATACTTAGAATGGAGGGTGTCTTGACCTTTGCCTTAAGATGTCGTGCTTGTTCCTCCGATAAAAGGACTGGTTTAAGGGTTTGTTCCAGCCTTGTAATCAGCACTTGATATGCGACCAAGAGATGTTGGTAGAGCGAACCGTGCGCCCATGCTTGATAGTTATCGATCCCCGGGAAGCGCTCTATGGATAGATGAGTGCTCTCGTATAGGATCGGTTGGTCATCAGCCAACCGAACGCGTGTGATCGAAAAAATCGCATCCCCTTCCGAGATGCGCAGTGCGTTAGCGACCTCGTGGTCTGCCCGATTCGTATCCGCTTGGATGATCGTGCTGCTGGGTTTCTTCCCAATCGCTAGCATTTGGCTGGTAAAACTCAATTCACTGGGAGCAATCGTTGTGATCGATGGTTTTGTCACAAATGTCCCCACACCTTGGCGCCTGGCGAGCCAATTTTGTCGCACTAATTCATCGAGCGCTTTGCGGATCGTCAATCGGCTGACGCCGTAAATCTGTGCCAATTCTAATTCGGAGGGCGCCATCTCTCCTGTCTCTAGTTTGCCAGATATGATCAACTGACGGATATTACGCTCGATCTGATGATAGAGAGGAAGTTTGCTGCTACGGTCGATTACAAACATTTCATTCATCATCGGTATGTTTTAAGGTTTCCTTTGTCAATAAGACGCAATTCAAATCAATAAGAATGAAAACTTAGCATAAAAATATGTACTGATATATAGATGTCAATACAACTAAATTTTAGAATAATTTTAAACAAATGTCAATAGGTAGCGCTGTTTTTTAATCATTAAAATTGTGACTTTCCGAGAAAGATGCGCTTACCAACCATTCAAAAACAAAATATGTTATACTCGATTTCTTGGAGGCTGAATTTCGAATGATGGAAAACTTGAATCATCAACCAACGATTGTATTTGATTTTGGGGGTGTACTGCTGGACTGGAATCCGCGACATCTTTACAGAAAAATTTTCAAAGGCGACGAAGAAGCCATGGAACGCTTCTTGGAAGAGATCCATTTCATGGAATGGAACATACAGCAGGATGCGGGTCGTCCTTTTGCGGAAGCGGTGGAAGTACACTGCCAGCAATTCCCAGACGATTGCGATTTGATCCGCGCTTATCATGAACGCTGGGAAGAATCGATCGCTGGCGCCATTCAACCTGTGGTCGAGATCCTGTACCAATTGAGAGCGCGTGGATATCGATTGGTTGCTCTCAGCAACTGGGCAGATGAGACCTTTCAACAGGTGCGCCATCAATATGAATTCATGGATTGGTTTGAGGATATCATCATTTCCGGGGCGGTGAAGCTGGTCAAACCCGATCCGCGCATCTTCGAGCTGCTGCTGAAGCGTATTCAGCGTCCCGCAGAGGCATGTGTGCTGATCGATGATTCGCGTGCAAATATCGAAGTCGCGCGGCAGCTTGGCATGCAGACGATCCATTTCCAATCGCCAGAGCAGTTGGTGGTGGAATTAGGAGAAATGGGAATCCCTATTAAGATTGATTCTAGCAAGTAGGTTAATATGCTTTCCTGACCAAATAGTCGGGTTGACAACCCAACTTACTTCTTTTAACGGCTCGATTTATTCCCATGATGCATAATTACGCGACGAAGCAATCTCGATTGTGGCATGAGCATATCTTGTCATTGCGAGGAGCGGCTCAGTCAATCACCTTGATGATGCTCAGCAGAAAGCGACGAAGAGTCTCGCGCTGCATGGACGAGATGCTTCGTCGCTTTTTTATAGATGAAGGCAGCAAATGTACGAGAGCGCTCCTCAGCATGACACTAAGCTATACCTGTCACTCTGAGGAACGGTCAACAACCATGGATTACCACTATCAATAATAAAGCGACGAAGAGTCACGCGCTGCATGGACGAGATGCTTCGTCGCTTTTTTATGGATGAGGGCAGCAAATGTACGAGAGCGCTCCTCAGCATGACAATATGCTATACCTGTCACTCTGAGGAGCGGTCAACATCCATGGATTACCACTATAAATAATAAAGCGACGAAGAGTCTCGGTTGTTGCCGCATGAGTCTAAAGAGATTGCCTCAGCTCGACGAGAGCGCTCGAGCCTCGTAATGGTAAGGATGAAGGTCGAGAGAGCTCAGG
>CAZJMV010000045.1:0-21815 GCA_964547225.1 uncultured Anaerolineaceae bacterium
AATTGATTTATCCCTTGCCCCGAATAAATCGCCTCCGCAAGTTTTCAGGATTTCTCGAACGTCTTTTATCTCCGCCGGCTCTAAAGGTTCAATCGCCACTTTTGGCGCCTTCACCTTTTTTATTGGATTTCGCCACCCTTCAGGTTCAACTTCATCTTCGAACCAATATAAAAAGGCTCTCAGCGTTCTAAACGCCGCGTGCACTCCTCCCGGATTATGCCCCGTACTTTCTAGCCATAACATGTATTGCCTGATATCCTTTGGCTCTATTTGGGATATGTTTTTTATCGCTTGCATATCGCAAAAGCGCGCCAATAGCCTCATACAACGTTTGTAAAAATGTAATGTACCCTCAGAATATCCCCTTGACGCCCTATCTATCAGGAACGCATCAACCCAAGTTAGAAGATAATCATCCACGCCAATTTTTGTAATAATCCCCTGTCCCTGCGCTATGGTATCCATTTTTTAATCCTTCCTGAATACCCTACATATAAGGGTTGCTACATATCTAACTAGCATATATGGTGGTTTAAACGCTATAAAACACGATAGAGGTAGCTCAATGGTGGAGCAGGGGACTCATAAGCCCAAGGTTGTGGGTTCGAAACCCACCCTCGCCATTTTTGTTTTTAATAGTCCTTTTCTTCTTTTTTCTTATGAATTCTCTTGTTTGGTATGCTTGATAGTCTATGTGTAATGTAATTATTCAGATTTGATTATCTGTAGAATGGTAAGTTGAGTGTACAATTAGTGTGATTTTAATTTTATTTTCACTTTAAATGTGATTATTTGGATGATAATTTATCTTCTATTAAAAAACATTTTTTTATGATTTGAAGAAAGGAATATCTTCATTTTATTTTGGTTTTTCAAAAAGGATTTTCGGTTGCATCAAAAACATTTTGCAGTGATTGCTTGTAAGGTTTTTCAAGACCTTTTAGACAAATACTTACCTAAAGAAAAAATTGATAAGATTGTATATTTAGAATCTGGCTTGCATATTGTACCCATAAAATTACATCATGCAATCCAAAATGAATTGAATTTACTTTCTTATCCGAGCAGGGTATTGTTAGGTTATGGTCTTTGCGGAAATGGACTTGATGATATTCATTCTGGGGTGCATACGTTGATCATTCCGAAGGTGGATGATTGTATTGCAGTTCTTCTGGGTTCTCATCAACAATATCTAGAACAGTTTAACCAAGAACCGGCTACTTATTGGTTAAGTAAAAGGTGGTTAGATGATGGAAGCAACCCGCTAGTTGAATACAATCAATATGTGGAGAGATTTGGAACTGACCAAGCTGCCTGGTTAATGGATATGCAATATAGTAATTATAAACGGTTAGCCCTGGTTGCCCATTCACATCAAGATCTTGATTATTATCAAGATAAGGCTCAAGACGTAATCAATTTCTGTAAACGATGGGATATGCGTTTTGAAAAAATTTTAGGGAAAGAGTCATTTTTTAAAGAGATGGTTACAGTTTTGTTTTCAGAGGATGGTGTTACTGAAAATTTTATAATGGTTCAACCGGGTGATACCCTAAAACAATCAGATTTCTTTCGATAAATATTTATTATATAGGATTAATGAGATGCCCAAAGTTACTATAGTTTATGGTGAAGAAGAAATTATCGTAGAAGCCTCAAAAGGGAGCGTTGTTGGTGATGTCATTGCTACAACTGGATTACCTTTAGAGCAACCTTGTGCCGGTAGGGGAACTTGTGGAAAATGTAAAATTATTGCTGAGATGGGGTTGGCTGATCCAGATGAGATCGAAACAAAACATCTTACATCTGGGGAGCTTGCAGTTGGCAATCGCCTTGCTTGTAGAGCTCGGATTGTTGATGATACCCATATCATGCTCGCTCCAATTGTTGTCTATTCGAATAAAATATTTAGATCTAGTTATCGATATAAAAAGGGGAATGTACCACTAGGTTTGGCAATTGATCTGGGAACAACTACAGTAGCTGCTTTTTTAACCATGATGGATAATGGCGAAGTTTGTGCGGGAAGTGCAAGTTTAAACCAACAAACAGTATTTGGTGCAGATGTAATTTCCCGATTAGCGGTTGCTAGAAATGGTGAGGTTAATGCAAAGCGATTACAAAAATTAGCTATTGCTTCGATCAACCAGGCAATTGATTCACTAAAACTATCAGATCGAATCAAGGAACGCATTCAAACGGTTACGATTGTTGGAAATGTAGCGATGCATCATTTATTAACTGGTTTAAATATTGATACCCTAGCGGAAAAACCCTTTCAACCTTATCAAAAGGATGCAATTCGAGGCGCTAATCATCTTTTGAAAGGGGTGGTTCCCGAACACGCGCTGGTAAATTTACCTCCCATGATAGGTGGATTTGTTGGTTCAGATGCTCTTGCTTGTTTGGCATATTTTGGATTTAAGGATGCCAGAATACCTATGGCTGCTATTGATATGGGAACGAATGGAGAAGTCCTGGTAACAGATGGGAAACGCATTCTAACTGCTTCTACTGCTGCAGGACCTGCTTTTGAGGGAGTGTTAATTTCTTGTGGCTCGAGAGCGGTTGATGGCGCAATTGTCGCTACGCGTTTAGAACAGAATCAATTAGTCTTTGATACTCTTGCAGATAAACCACCAGTGGGATTAACTGGTTCGGGTTTGCTTAGTCTGATCAATTTATTACGTCAACAAGAAGTGATCGAACCAAATGGACGAATTTCTAAATCCCCCCCGATTCTTGAAAATAGAATAAGAGAGAATCATCAAGGGCGTAGTATTTCACTCCTTGAGCAGGATGGAATGACTTTGACTCAGATGGATATCCGAGAGTTACAGAAGGCTAAAGGTGCAATACGGGCTGCAATTGAAACACTTATGGACATATTAAGGCTCAAGGATAGTGATTTGCAGAAGGTGATATTAACCGGATCATTTGGAGGGCAAATTGAAATTTCCGCTGCAATCGAATTGGGTATGATTCCAGACGTTCCACTAGAAAGAGTTGAGGCAATTGCAAACGGAGCAGGATTCGGTGCTGCGATGTTTTTAACTGAAGAGGGCTTTGCTTTAGGAGAAGAGATAGCACGCATTGCTGAACAAATAGATTTAGATCAAGACACAGGCTTTATCAATCGATATATAGCTGCAATGCGTTTAACACCAGAGATGGGATTGCGTTAATCAGTAAGTTAAAAATTGTTCAAGTCTTACTTCTTTTCACATAAATAGCTAATTATAGTTATTAGATTCTAGACTTAATCGTCATCAATGGGAATTGTTGTTTTTCAGTTTCTTCATCAATTATTGTTTTGAGATTTTTTTTCTTGGATTAAGAAAGTTTGATTAAAAGATGTAAGATTGATGGTTTTGCTCACGATAAACGGTATAATTATTAATATTAAATATTAATTGTAATTTCTTAAGTAGGAGGTAGACAAATGTACGAAAAAAGTCAAGAGTTATTAAACAAAGCAGTTGCAGATGAAATGGCTGCAGTTCATCAATATATGTATTTTCATTTTCATTGTGATGATCAAGGATATGATTTATTAGCCCAACTTTTCGAAAAGACAGCTATCGAAGAAATGTTGCATGTAGAGAAATGTGCGAAAAGGATTTTATTCTTAGGCGGCGAAGTGGAAATGTTGGCCTCAATGGAAGTTCAGAAAATCCATGATGTCAAGGAAATGTTGCTCTTAGCCCGCAAGATGGAAGAAGAAAGTGTAAAAGAATATAATCTTTGGGCAAATGAATGCTCAGCGAATGCAGACTCAGCATCAAAACAAGTTTTTGAACAGTTAGTGATGGATGAAGAACGACATTATGACCAATATGATAATGAACTGGCAAATATTGAGAAATTTGGTGAGCGATATTTAGCATTACAGTCAATTGAACGAAGTAAAAGCATGGGAGCGGGAGCAGGGGAAGCGTAAATAAGAGATTGAAAAATGATATAACAGAACTAATCCTAATAGGATTGGTTCTGTTTTGTATCAATTGATCTATTATTTCAAATCCAATAAATAGTTAGCTATTATTCAATCAAAATGGCTATTAAGTGGTTAAGATTCTAATCAAAAATGGAGATTAATTTTTCAAATATTCGACATACTGAAAACCTTACTTAAATAGTAATATTTGTCACTTGCCATTTTTTGATATTTTTGCTATATTACTCTGCAATGGGTATCGCTGATATATCATGGATATAAAATCTTGCTTCTTGGATAAGGTTGAATATTTGTCCAGAGGGGATATTTTTTATCGACCCCCTCTTATGCACGCGCGTAAGTCATCGATGATAGAAAAGAGTCTATATCAACACCTTAATTTATGTTGTAATTTAAAAATGCCTGTTACCGACGTCTTGGACGGAAAGGAAACAGGCATTTTTGTTTAATCTAGGAAAATAACAGAATGCTATTATTTACTTTAAGGAAAGGAGTTATAACACTAACCAAAACAAAGAAAACTCCCTCAAAAGGATGTTTGACAGTTATTGTCTGAAAATAAAATAATTTGTAATCTTAGAAAAGGAAGGTGTTTATGAGCAAAACGGTTTCTTATGAAACTCCAGCTATGTATGGAGACCATCATGTACAGGCTGTGCGCGAGATGCTACTTCGAATCGAAGGGGTGGAAGATGTGTTTGCTAGCAGCAGTTTTAATTTAGTCGATATTACCTATAACCCAGATGTAGTTAAGGAAGATGAATTTGCCAAATTACTTCTTGAAAATGGTTATCTAGATGATCTACTAACACCGATAGAAGCAGATTCAGCTACATATTTGGAAGTCGATCGCTCTCGTTCTTTCTTCAGGCACACTGAAGTTTATGAAAAACAGCGAAAGGTTGTCGGTTTCTCCCAAGAAGTAAAATTTAATGGTAGACCACTATGGTATTGCCCAGGACTTGGTGCAATAAAGAATAAAATGGAGGATTGATAATGTCCAAGAAAAGGACTCAGGAAGAGAGAACTTATGATCCTGCTGCGATTGAGATGCTTAATCGAGCAGATGAGTTAGGATTAGGAACTGCTTTTAGCCGTGCTGATGAAATGGTACCTTGTAATATTGGAAGCGCGGGGATGTGTTGTAAAATTTGCGGGATGGGTCCCTGTAGAATAACCAAAGAAAATCAAACTGGTGTTTGTGGGGCGACGATTGATACTATACAAGCACGAAATTTTATTCGTTCAATTGCAGCCGGTTCGGCTGCGCACTCCGATCATGGTCGTGATATGGCAATGACCTTGAAAGCTGTTGCACAGGGGAAAACAGAAGGGTATATTATTACGGATGTAGCAAAGCTACGCATTCTTGCTGATGGATATGGTATCCCTATTGAAGGACGTTCACCAACCGAGATTGCACTTGATTTGGCGGATTTGTATTTGCAGCAGTTTGGTCAAATTGAAGGAAATGTCGTGTTGACCAAAAGGGCACCTAAAAAGCGTCAAAAAGTCTGGGAAGAAACTGGTGTTACACCTAGATCTGTTGATCGTGAGATTGTCGAAGCATTACACCGTACCCATATCGGCGATGACCAAGATGCTGAACATATTTTGCAACATGCTGTACGAATGGCACTTGGTGATGGATGGGGTGGTAGTCTGATCGCTACTGATATCTCCGATATTCTTTTTGGAACCCCGGCTCCTATACTTGGTCAGGCAAACCTGGGTGTTCTAAAGGATAATATGGTTAATGTGGTAGTTCATGGGCATGAACCAACTTTGAGTGAGATGATCGTTGCTGCTTCACAAGATCCAGAAATTATCGCTTATGCGAGATCAAAAGGTGCAGAGGGTATCAATTTGTCTGGTATTTGTTGTACAGCTAATGAAACGCTTATGCGACAAGGAATACCGGCTGCTGGGAACTTCCTTTCTCAGGAGCTTGCCATTCTAACAGGCGCCGTTGAAGCTATGATCGTTGATGTTCAATGTATTATGCAAGCCTTAGTGAATTTAGCTGAGAATTTCCATACACAAGTAATTACTACATCACCCAAAGTGAAAATAAAAGGCGCGCTTCATATCGAATTTGATGAACATAAAGCATTAACGATCGCAAGGAAGATTTTAACCACCGCGATTGATAATTACGAAAACCGTGGTTCGATCCAAATTCCAGATTACCAAGAAGATCTTGTACCAGGTTTTTCACACGAATATATCAATTATATGCTTGGTGGTTCCTATCGAGCATCTTTTAGACCCTTGAATGATGCGATCATGTCAGGGCGCATCCGAGGGGTAGCAGCAATTGTGGGTTGTAACAATGCTCGAAGCAAGCAAGATTATCTACATGTAGAAGTAACGGAACAATTACTAAAACAAGATGTTTTGGTTGTTGAAACGGGTTGCGGCGCGATCGCGAGCGCGAAACTGGGATTTTTGTTAGGTGAAGCAGGTTTAGACCATGTTGGACCTGGATTGAAGGAAATTTGCGAAACGATTGGTATTCCACCTGTTCTGCATATGGGTTCCTGTGTAGATAATTCTCGTATTCTTACCGTATTGGCTCAAATGGTTGAAGATGGTGGACTAGGAGATGATATTGATCAATTACCAGCAGTAGGATTGGCGCCTGAATGGATGAGTGAAAAAGCGCTTTCCATTGGAACTTACTGTATGGCTTCTGGTGCTTATGTCATCTTCGGTGGTTCATCACCCGTAAGTGGTATGCCTGAGCGTGTCCCTGAAAGCGAAATCGTCTCGAATTTCCTAAAAGACGATTGGGAAAAACTGTATGGGGGAAAAATGGAGTGGATCAATGATGTTGATGAAATGGTTAAAGCCACTCTGAACCATATTGATAAAAAACGTGCAGAACTTGGATTGCCCGCTTATGATCCGAATAAATTCGGTACGAGTGGTGATTCAAGGATGCTAGAATTAGAAGCACTCTCTTTGGATGAGCGCCGCGCCGCTATTTACGGTGTTGCTGCTGATTAAGAAAGCATTCTACAGGAGGTTTACGAATGTCAAAATACATTGCTACACGAGCGTTGCGCGGGGCAAATGCTCTCGTTACCGAAGCCGAATTTATGTTAAAGAAAGCTTTGGATGAAAAAGGAGCAGATACTCCGGTTGAATTTCCAAACACTGCATATTTTTTGCCCACTATTTTGGGCATGACTGGAATAGAAGTTAAAACGCTCAATGATATAAAACCTGTTCTTACAAAGGCACGTGAGCTATTGCATCCAATGCCATCGATGAAACATTGGACTCCCTATCTAGGAGAGACTTTGGATAGTGGAATGGCAACTCTTCTGGCTGCTGAATCGATCGAAGCGATACGATTTGTCTATGGTTTACAGCCAGAAAAAATGTCCGGTTTTGAATTAGCTGGTGGAACCTCATATGGTAATAATGGCGATGGTCTTGTTGGTCACCTAAATGGTCCAATCGATGATATCCAATTACGATCTTGGGGTATTCAGCTTGTTGATGGACGTATGCCTGGATTTGCTGCTATAGTTGGGGCTGCAAAATCTAATGAAGTAGCAGTTCAGATTGTGCGGGAATTGCAGAAACGGAACATCTTAACTTTTCTTTCCGGAAATGTCAATGGACGGAGCATTATTCATCAACTTGTCGAAGAAGGGGTTGAATTAGGTTATGATACTTATACCGTTCCTTTCGGTACCGATACATTGAGCGCGATTTACGCGCTTGGTTTTGCAACACGTTCTGCCCTAACCTTTGGTGGTTTGAAAGCAGATATGGCGCGTGATATTTTACTTTATAATCGGGAACGGGTATTCGCTTTTGTATTAGCTTTAGGTGAAGTCGATGATCTCAAATATGCAGCCGCTGCAGGTGCGATCAATTTTGGTTTCCCTGTCATCGCTGATACCGTGATCCCTCAGATCCTTCCCACAGGTGTTACACAATATGAGCATGTTGTCTCGATGCCATTTTCTGAGATTTCAGGAAAGACAGATGAAGAACGCGCTTCACGCCTAGTTGAAAAATGCATTGAAGTCCGTGGCGTAAAGATCAAGCTTGCTGAAGTTCCAGTTCCAGTTCCATATGGTTCTGCCTTTGAGGGCGAAGTGGTTAGAAAAGCGGATATGCGCGTGGAATTTGGTGGAAAATATTCACGTGCGTTTGAATACCTTGAAATGGCTCCTCTCGATGAGGTAGTTGATGGGAAGGTTGAGCTCATTGGTCCTGACTTTGAAGATGTCGAAGTCAAGGGAGCCATGGATATGGCTTTCTTTGTAAAAGTTGCTGGCAGACAAATGCAAGCGGACTTTGAACCTGTACTAGAACGTCAAATCCATGATTTTATTAATGGCGCTTCTGGAATCCAACATATTGGACAGCGTGATATTGTGTGGATAAGAATCTCCAATTCAGCGTATGAAAAAGGTTTCAGGCTGGAACATTTTGGAAAAATACTACACGCTCGTTTTAAGAACGATTTTGGAACAATTGTTGATAAGGTGGAGATCCAGATCATTACTGATCCAGTACTATTTGCGACAATGTTAGATAAGGCTCGTGCAGCTTATGATTTCCGCAATAAACGTTTAGCTGACCTCACTGATGATAAGGTAGATGAATTCTATTCATGTACTTTATGTCAATCCTTTGCTCCTAATCATGTCTGCATTGTTAGCCCCGAAAGGCTTGGTTTATGCGGCGCTTACAACTGGCTAGACTGTAAAGCTTCCTTCAATATCAATCCAACCGGACCTAATCAACCGATAAAATTAGGGAAAGTAGTTGACTCAGAGGTCGGTTATTGGGTAGGAACTAACGAATACGCGAAAATTGGTTCGCATGGTGTTGTGGAAAAAGTCTCCATGTACTCGATTATGGAGAATCCGATGACCGCTTGCGGTTGTTTCGAGTGTATAGTCATGGTTATCCCTGAAGTCAATGGTGTAATGATTGTAAGCCGAGAAGATACTGGTATGACTCCAGCCGGGATGACTTTCAGTACTTTGGCTGGTATTGCTGGTGGTGGTTTACAAACCCCGGGTGTCATGGGTGTAGGAAAATTCTATTTGATCAGCCCGAAATTTATCTCCGCAGATGGTGGTCTAAAGCGTGTCGTTTGGATGAGTAAGAACCTCAAAGACACCATGGGGGAGGAACTGCGTTTTGCTGCTGAGCGTGATGGAGTTCCTAATCTTATTGATATTATAGCCGACGGAAATCAAGTAACAACAGTCGAAGAGCTTCAGGCATGGGCAAAAGAAAAGAATCACCCTGCTCTAGAAATGGGTCCAATGCAGGCTAAACATGCTGAGGGCGAAGAAGAAGCAGTTCCTCAGGGAGAAAAAGAGACACTTGCGCGGGCTGAGGCGGTAGTTGAAGCCGCCATGTCGAAAACAGAGACTGGATCTCAAGCACCGAAGAAAGTTGAAGAAGAGAAAAAGGCTGAAATAGTAGAAAAACCAGTCGAAGCCGCGAAGCCAAAAAAGGTTACATCTGCAGAAATAGGCGTTTCGGAAGACCGAGCGGAACGTGCTGTGGATATGCTGCGCCGTGCATTGATGGCAGCGCTGGCAGAACTTGGTGGAATTGATGTTGATGGATTGAAAACTGCAGAAGATTTTGCAAATTTTGTGTCTGTCAAGCCAAAACAAGCCGAAAAAGTTGTTCCTGAAGTCAAAGAGGAAGAGAAGAAGGTCGTTGAACTTCCATCTGATAGCCCCTGGTTATTGGATGGCACAAAAACAGATGTACCGAAAGAGAACTGGACTGGTTCAGTGCGTTTGGTGACCTTAGGGGCGACTGCAGAAAATGGTGGAACACGTTCTAAAGTTGTAACGATTGGTGGACAAACAGCTATGCCTTTTATGGATATTGAAGGATCATTCCCTAATCCACCCGTTTTGGCAATTGAAGTAAAGGATCGTCGACCGGATGATTGGTCTCCATTATTGATTGATGAATGGAAGGATGTTATTGATGATCCGGCTAAGTGGGCTGTAGCCGCTGAACAAGCAGGAGCTGATTTATTATTGGTTACCCTTTCTCTGACTGATGCGGATGGGAATCCCAATACACCCCAAAGAGCAGTTGAAGTTGTTCGAAGTGTTCTCGAAGCATCAGGACTACCATTGATTGTTTTCGGTCCTGGGCAGGCTGAAGTCGATAATGAACTACTGGTTGCTATAGGTGATGCTTTCAAAGGAGAGCGGCTTCTCTTAGGAATTTGTGAGGAAAAGAATTATCGTACGATCGTTGCATCAGCCATGGCAAATGGTCATATAGTCAGTGCCCGTACCGCAATGGATGTCAACCTTGCAAAACAACTTAATATTCTGATTAATGATATGGGTTTACCCTTGGATCAGATTATTATGGATCCTACGACTGGAGCTTTGGGTTATGGATTTGAGTATGGTTATTCTGTGATGGAGCGATTAAGGTTAGCTGCTCTACAAAGTGATGCTATGACTCAAATGCCAATGTTGGTTACTCCTGGGGAGGAGTGCTGGAAGACGAAAGAATCCAAGGTTGGCGAAGGTGTTCCAGAATCATGGGGTGATTGGTTGGAACGTGGTATCACCTGGGAGACAATTACTTCTGTAATGTTGGTTGAATCTGGAGCAGATATCCTTGTTCTGCGTCACCCTGAAAGTTTAAAGCGCACAAGAATTGCGATAAACGATCTAATGAATCAGTCTTAAACAAAAAATAATAAATTAATGACCCCCGTACTATGCTGTTATTTACAGCATAGTACGGCATCAGGAGAAAAACAATGGCGTTATCAGGAATTCAAATCTATAAACTTCTCCCACAAACGAATTGTAAAGAGTGTGGGTTTCCAACTTGTTTAGCTTTTGCGATGAAATTGGCAGCCAAACAGGTTGAACTTTCGCTTTGCCCGTATGTCAGTGAAGAAGCGCAATCAAAACTATCAGAAGCTTCAGCTCCACCTGTTAGACCGATCACTATAAAATCGAATGGTTATGAAGTGAAATCTGGAAATGAAGTAGTACTCTTTCGTCATGAAAAAACATTTTATAGTCGACCTGGAATCTTCTTGCGCGTTTATGACAGTGAGGATATAGAAACGATAAAATCTAAAGTCTCGGAAGCGGCTGCCTACAAGGTGGACTATGTTGGCATAGACCTCGGGATAAGTGGTATTACTGTGCAATCTGAAGGTGGAGAATTAATAGCAGCAGTAAAAGCCGTTCGAGAAGTCACTTCCTTACCTTTGATCCTCATTGGAGAACCTGCTTCTTTAAAATCTGTTCTTACTGAAGTCAATGGTGATGAAAAGGTACTTATTGGCAATGCAACAGCTGATAATTGGGAAGAAATGGCTGAAATCGCTAAAGAATTCAATGCTGCTTTGTCAGTGCGAGCAAGTAACGTTGATGAGATGGTGAGTCTTTCAGAAAAGATTCAAGCGACTGGATTTAAAGATCTAGTACTTGCACCAACACAACGAGGTTTTTATGGTACTTTAACAGCCAACACCATGTTGAGACGTATGGCGTTAAAGAATTTCCGTCCATTTGGCTATCCGATCATAAGCTTCCCTGGAGATGTAGGAGATTCTGCGATAGAAGTAATGCTTGCCGCACAAGCGATCGGGAAGTATGGTGGCTTTATCGTGATGGATCATTTCTCCCCAGAAACCGCGTATGCATTATTAGTGTTGCGAGAAAATATCTTTACCGATCCACAAAAACCGATCCAGGTTCAACCAGATGTTTACGAAATCAATGAGCCTAACGAGGGTTCACCGGTTCTTGTGACAACGAACTTTAGTATCACTTACTTCAGTGTAGCAAATGAAGTTGAGGGTTCGGGTATGCCCGCTTATCTGCTTGTAACCGACTCAGAAGGAATGAGTGTTCTCACAGCATGGGCAGCAGGTAAATTCGACGCGGAATTAATTGCCAAATCAGTAAAGGCAAAAGAAGTATTATCAAAGGTAGAACCGAAACGTGTCGTATTGCCGGGTCATACAGCTGTTTTGATGGGCGAATTAGAAGAAGAATTACCGGATTGGGAAGTACGTGTTGGTCCGCGCGAGGCTGTTGACATACCGAAGTTTTTGAAAGAAGTATTATAGATAGGCGAAAAAATAAAAATTATATGATAAGGAAAGCTTATGGCTGAACATCTAGTTAAATTTGACAATGCAGCCGAGCCAGTCCGCGTTCCTACTGGAACCCTGTTAAGTGAAGCAGCAAGACTTGCTGGTGTAGATATTAATCAACCGTGTGGTGGGCAAGGGCGTTGTGGTCGATGTGCTGTTCAAGTGCTTGAAGGAAAAGTGCGTCAGAGAAGCACGCTGCGCTTATCACAAGAAGATAAAGATGCTGGGTATGTCCTCGGATGTCAATCTGTGGTTGAAGGAGATGTGAGTGTACATGTCCCGCCACAAGACAAGATAGAAAGACGTCTAACGACAGATTTAACAGTAGCTGAAGTCCAGGTACCTGATACTTATCTTTTTAAACGCGATCAAACCATTCAGCGTTATCATTTGGAGATATCTCCTCCAAGTATGGATGATCAAACGGATGATTATAGCCGTGTACAAACCGCACTTCGCCAAAAAGCTGATATCGATGATATTGAGATATCTTTACCTATTATCCGAAAAATGGGTAGGGTGTTACGTTCAAGTGATTGGAAGGTAACGGCGGTCATCGATAGAGGGTATTCTCAGGAAGATCATCAACAGATTCGTTTGATAGATATACTTCCTAGTCATGTTACGGAGAATGATCCTCTCTGGGGAATTGCTGTTGATATTGGTACTACAACAGTGACTTTGTGGTTAGTTGATCTTATTACTGGTGAAGTGAAAGTACAAGTTTCCGAATACAACGGACAAATCGTACGTGGGGAAGATGTGATCTCGAGAATCGTCTATGCCAGCAAAGGGGACGGCGCTGTAGAGTTGAGGCAATTAGTAGTTGATACGATCAATTCACTTTTAGAAGCTGCTTGCAAACGAATGAATCGGCGTTTAAAGTCTCAAAACCAATCTATTGATCCATATGATGTTGTAAAGGCAACGATTGGTGGCAATAGCACGATGATTCATTTATTGCTTGGAATAGATGCTTCCAGTATTCGTCTGACCCCTTTCGTTACAGCCGTTAACCTTATTCCACTCTTAAAGGGACATGATCTAGGGATAAATATCAATCCAGAGGGGACGGTTGATTGTCTACCTGGTGTCGCAAGCTATGTAGGAGCCGATATTACAGCAGGAGTACTTTCGTCTGGAATGGATGATACAGAAAAAGTCACCCTTTTCATGGATGTAGGCACAAACGGTGAGATTGTACTTGGTTCGCATGAATGGTTAGTTACATGTGCGTGCTCAGCGGGACCTGCTTTTGAAGGCGCTGGAGTTGAAGATGGTATGCGCGCAACGAAAGGCGCCATTGAAGAAGTCTGGATCAATGCTGAGGATTTGGAACCCACTATTCGAGTGATTGGAGATACAAAACCAATCGGAATTTGTGGAAGTGGTCTATTATCTCTATTAGCAGAGATGTTTATGACTGGTGTGGTTGACAAAGGAGGTCATCTTAACACTAGTACGAATTCAAAAAGGATTCGTGAAGGTAAGCACGGGTTAGAGTATGTAGTATCATGGGCTAGTGATTCGGGTAACGATCGAGATATAGTCATTACACATGTAGATATAGACAATCTGATTAGGGCAAAGGGAGCTATCTTTGCTGGTTATAGTGTGCTGTCTGATAGTGTGGGGGTTCCCCTAGAATTGGTCGAACAAATGTTAGTAGGTGGTTCCTTTGGGAAATATATTAATGTCGAAAAAGCAATTGAAATAGGCTTGTTACCTGACTTGCCTTGGGATCGCTTCCAGTTTTTGGGCAATACCTCGGTGCGCGGGGCATATTTGGCGCTTCTTGATCGTCAAGCGCGAAAACGAATTACAGATATTGCTTCACGTATGACTTATATTGAACTTTCTGCCGACAATTCATTCTATGAAGCCTTTATGTCGGCGCTATTCCTACCCCATACTGATATGACGCTCTTTCCAAGTGTGGCAGAATCTATTCAAAAGAAGTGAAAAGGATGGTGAAAATATGTACCTCATTGGCGAAAATATTCATATTATTTCTCAGAAAGTAAAGGATGCCTTAAAGGAACAAGATCGTGAATATTTCATGGAGTCAGCGATCAAACAGGTTGAAGCAGGAGCTAAAGCTATCGATCTAAATTTAGGTCCTCGTAAGAAGGATTGGGAAGAGGTTTTCCCTTGGATGGTGGAAACAGTCGAGGCAGTTGTAGATGTACCACTTAGTATCGATAGTACCAATGTTTTTGGAATTGAGGCTGCTCTCAAAAAGATTACAAAAGCTCAACCGATCATCAATTCAGCTTCAGCAGAAGCCGGACGCCTAGAGAAGGTTCCATTACTTGCAAAAAAGTTTAATGCTCGCCTTATTGCATTGACTTTAGACAAGAGTGGTATTCCAGTTGGTGCAGATGAGCGAGTCAATATTGCAATTGAAAAATTGATTCCACGCGCTGTGGAAATAGATTTTCCCATTTCGGATTTAATTATTGATCCATTGGTTCTAACTGTTTCCGGATGTCAAGAATACTGCCCTGAATTAGTTGAAGCAGTTCGTACACTTCCCTATGCTTGGGATCCAGCTCCAGGGATTTCAGTGGGATTGTCAAATGTATCAAATGCTGTACCCTCTGAAAACCGTCCATTATTGAATCGTGTATACTGTGCGATGTTGATGGGTGTTGGTTTGGATATGATGATCGCTGACCCATTTGATGAAGAGTTGAGAGAAGTCATTCGTGTCATTGAGGAGCGAGATGAGAGTACACCCTTGGGAAAACTCTATCTTAATGTCCATGATAAAATTGCTAATATGGAACAACCATCCGTTGATGATGTTGATATGAATGATCCTGAACAGGTAGCTGTTTGGAAATCCGTTCAAGTTTTGCTTAACAAAGTGATCTATGCAGATGGCTTCTTGGAGCAGTAAATAACAAAAATAGGCTTAATAGAAATTATTATTAAGCCTATTGATTATATTCAAAATCATAAAAATAATATATCAACATTTGATAAGGTAATCATACTAAGCGATTTAGGATTTACTTCTGTATATTTTTTATTGTAGAATTTTCTTTTGAAATCGCCTTATTTTTCCCTGAATGAATATTGTTTTGGCGAGATTTTTTAAAAAGATTGTGTAGAATTATTATAAGGAGAAAAAAATGCCTGTATTTACACCTGGTCGACGTTGGCAACCACCCTATTCGCCTTTTCATAAAGAGACGTTTGGAAATCAATTGTTAATTGCGTTAGAGAAAATTGTTAAAGGACCCCTATGGGGATGTCGAATGTGTGGTAACTGTCTCTTACAAGAAACCGCCTTTATTTGTCCGATGGAGTGTCCAAAAGGATTGCGAAATGGTCCCTGTGGAGGCTCTACACCAGAGAAGTGTTATGTTGATGAGACACGACCTTGTATTTGGTATAGGATTTATGATCGAGCTTTCCGGATGGGAAGAGAAGAGATGCTATTGGAAGTATTACCCCCCTTGGACTATGATAAGGTTGGTGGAGAAACCTGGGGTGATGTTGTTCGCCAAATAGGGAAAGTGGGTACAGGAAAGTTCTTTTCATCATTATTTTCGAAAGATACGGAAACGAAAAAAGAAGTATGGGATTCAGTTTTTAAAACAGTTCGCCAACCAGATTGGTGGCAAGGTGATTCCGAATACCATCCACCGGCTTATGAAGAACCCATGTCGGAATTGGAAAGGCGTTTGAAGAATGGAGAGTTTGTAGTAACTGGCGAGGTCATGCCACCAATGACAATGGCGACGGGTAAACTTAGACAAAATATAAAATTGGTGAAACCTTATGTGGCAGCGGTAAATTTCACGGATAGTCCCTCTGCAACTCCACGTATGTCGAGTTGGGCATGTTCTGAAATTGCGATTCAATCTGGCGCTGAACCGGTCTTGCAAATTGCCGCTCGTGACCGTACACGTACAGGTTTGCAGGGTGAAGTAATTGGTGCAACTGCTATGGGTGTCCGGAATATTCTCTGTTTATCTGGAGACAGTATGTCCATGGCTCCTGGACCAAGGGGTAAAATGGATATCGTTGACTTAGATTCTGTTCAGATGTTATGGGTTTTGCGACGTATGCGGGATGAAGGAATATATATGGATGGAAGAAAAATGAAGTTCCCTCCACAATTCTTTTTAGGAGCAGCAGCAGCTCCTTATGCCTCAGAACCACGTTTTCAGGCTATTCGAGAACATAAGAAAGTCAATGCAGGAGCACAGTTTTTCCAGACCAATTTAGTATATGACCCCAATGGGCTTGAAGTTTGGTTAAATGAACTAGCCAAAAGAAATATCATGGATAAGGTTTATATATTGATTGGAATCACGCCTTTGAAGAGTCTTAAGGTTGCGCAATATATGCATAAAGATGTACCTGGCGTGACAATTCCAGATAAATTAATGAAACGACTAGAAGCAGCAGGCGATGGTGTCCAAGAAGAAGGAGTCCAGATTTCCTTGGAGTTGATTGAGCAAGTTAAGAAATTAGAGGGCGTGAACGGGATCCACTTAATGGCAGTAGGTTGGGAAGAAATTGTCCCTAGAATCGTGACGGAAGCTGGTTTACTTCCCGAAGGCTTTGTCCCTCCTGCTGAAGAGTAAACAAATTTAGTAATTGTGAGAATAAAAAGCCGGATTAATTATCATCCGGCTTTTTTATGAACGAACTCCTCTGTAAAGTTTTCTAAAAAAGGTTGCTGAATAATCAATTATTTATGCAAATTCTGGGCGGCTATGAAGGATAATCCTTTTTCTGTTAAAGCTCTAGCAGTGCTATTGATTGCGTAAAATTTGTCCATGAAGTTTAGTGTTATTCCTTCCCAATGCCCAGCTTCTATGATTTCTTGCTTATCCCTAAAATAATCTAAAATATCAGAAGGATGATCTCGTGTCAATTCCACTTGTGTGTCTCCTCCTTCATGTTTAGCAGAAATGTTTGCTACATGATCAGCAATTTCTACCAATTCTTCTGTTCGATCATACGGCTGCCTCACGATGCTCTTCCATGTTTCAAAGATATGATGTTCAAAGCGGATGTAATCTTCAAACCCAAGTGACTTTCGGAATTGGGCTGTTATCTCCATGGTTTCATTGTTCACGGAATTGCTCCAATTGAAACCAATTAGTGGAGTGCGACCATCCTCACGCGCAAATAATTTGGCGCCTATCAGGGTCCATAATGCCGCATAAGGATTATCATTTCCCATATAAACCGAGATTTTGAATTCGTTATTTACGCCTAAATGATGTAACAAATAACTGAGAAGAACAGTACCTGGATTAACATTTAACACTTGGCGGACGCCATAATTGGTGTAATAGTATAGATATTCATCCAGCCACTTTAGAGCATAATCATTAGGTTGTCCGACACCACCAAAATAACCCGTTATAGTTTCCGGTCCACCCAAATGAATATTTGAACCATCGGTTCCTTTTGTGTCCAATGTTTCAACGTAACTTGCACCAATAATCTGCATCGCTGCTGCGACAGCAAGTAGGTCTCCATCTTCCACTTGTTCCTTCATCTTTCGAACCCGAATGAATCTTCCAGGCATGAGCATGTTTTGTTTAAGGGCACGTTCAGCTATCATTCTTAGCCATGGAAAATACTGCAAGGCGCTGATCTCCAGTGTTACAGCAAAATCATCGGCAAAGTCCATTGAGTCAGCAGCCTCTCCAAGGATTTTTTGGCGATAGTTTTTTATGCTGATGAATGTATTTTTATCAACTTGTTCTTGTAACCACTTTATGTCATCTAGGTATGCTGGGTTTACGGATTTTAATCTTTGTAATAATGTAGGGAGATGGCGAGCTGCTTCTGCTTTTTGGTTAATTTCATCTGGGGTTCCATAACGGGCGATCACTTCAAGAAAATCGTTGATAACACGTTCATCGGGATCCAAAAGGATGTTGTTTATTTCATCCAATCGTTTGTGGGGAATAGCTAAGCGTTGACGTAATTCGTTGTGCATAGGGTCCTCCTCTTTTTTTGGCAGAATTAATAACTTATATCATTTCTATAATCAATTGTAAAATTTGGAAAGTTACTTAATTATAGCTTATTATTTTGATATACGGTTTTAAGATTTTTAGGAAATCGAATACTGTTTATGGAAGGATGACGTTTTTTGAGTACTGGATATAAAAAAAGGACTGTCTTTTGAAACAGTCCTCTTGCTTCTCCGTCTTGACCTCCATTAATCATCAAGCAATTCGGCTAATTCATCATATTCGTCATCTTTCATTTTGAACCAATTTTCTTCTTGAGGAAAAGTTTTATCTTTTACTTCTCGATTGTAATCTTTCAATCCATTCAGGATAACCTCTCCTGCATTGCCAAATACTTTTGCCATACGTGGTTTGAATTTTGGATATAGACCGAACATATCATGATAAATTAAAAGTTGTCCGTGCGCATCGGGTCCTGAGCCTAGGCTCATGATGATGCAATTTTCTGCCTGTTCGGTAATAATTTTGCAAACTCGGTCGGGAACCATTTCAAGTAGAATACAAAATGCACCAGCTTCTTCTAATGCTTTGGCGGCATCAATGATTTTTTTAGCTTGTAAGGCGCCACGACCTTGTACGCGATAACCACCAAGTGCAGCGACGCTTTGTGGAGTCAACCCAAGATGTCCTATGACTGGGATGCCAGCATTCGAAATGCCTTTTATTCGATCAACCATCTCCATTCCGCCTTCTAATTTTACTGCATCACAACCGGTTTCTGACATAAATCGACCTGCGTTTAGAATTGCTGTTTCTGTACTAGGTTGATAACTCATATAAGGCATATCCCCCACCAAGAAGACATTAGGTGCACCACGACGAACAGCTTGTGTATGTCTTATCATGTCATCCATAGTCACTGGTAAGGTGGTGTCATAGCCTAGCATCGTCATTCCCAAGCTGTCGCCAACTAGGATCATATCAATACCAGCTTCTTCCTGCAAGTAAGCTGTTGGATAATCATAACAAGTTAACCATGAAATTGGTTCATTATTTTCTACTTTTTGAAATAAATGTGGAATATTGATTTTTTTTCGATCTGACATATTAGCCTCCATAATTATTAAAAGAAGTGAGCGACGATAAAATAGTCACCACTCACTTTTGTGTACATGAGAATGAGATTGTACAGTTTATGAGTAAGTACTTAATGCGACTAGTTAATTCAAACTTTTGCACTAATTATACCAATTTTTTATATAATTGATTGGGTTATTCTTCATCAACCTCGATTGCTGATACTTCGACCGTTTCCCCTTCGAGAAGTGGTCTTTTCATAATCAATTCCAATCCATCACGTACACCAGCCATACCTACGAGTTCCCATCCATCTCTCCCTAATCCATCTAAGAATTCGTAAAGCATCTCGCCCACAGGTTGCCCACCTACAAGTTGACCAACCTCTTTGTCATCAACTTTCATGACGACACCACCGAATGATCTAATGACCGTATAATCCCACTTTTGCATTTGAATCTCTCCTTTTCTAAGATTATGATGGAGTTATTATCGTAGTAAAGTCTAGCATGGAAATGAGGTTGATGTCAACCAATTTTGTTTATTCATAAGCTAATACTTCTCGAATGGTTAAGCGTGTGGCATTGCGTGCAGGAATTAAACTTGAAATAATCGAAAAGAGCAATAATATTAGCGCCCAAACAATAAAACCTGTTGAAGTAAATGCCATATTTCCTTTGACTCCAAATATGGCGTTATTAATCAAACTGGTTAATAACCTATTCATTGGAATAGAAAGGATGAGAGCCAATAAATAACTGAAAACCCCGATAATTAAACCTTCAATGATAATTAATTGACTGATAATGCGGTTATATGCACCGATTGCGCGTAGGATACCAATCTCGCTGGTGCGCTCTAAAACGTTCAGACTCAATGTACCGCTTAATCCAATACTTCCCACAAGACTGGTTAAAATTGCGAGAATCAATAATACATAAATCACTAGGTCAAGTTTTTCGAAAGGTCCTTGCAAAAAATCATTTATTGGGTATATCGAATGGATTTGATAACCTTTTTGAAGTAGGCTGTTATTGATCTTCTGAGATACTTTCTTTTGATAAACAGATGTATGTTGTTTTGTCAATATCCGAAAATGAGCATTAGTCGACATATGTTTTAAGCTTTTCGAGAGGGATTTTGTGTTTGTAAAAGCGATTTTCTCATCCATTCCTGTATAGTGAAAAATACCGGTAATAGTCCAAGCTTGCTCTTTATCATGGATTTCAAGGATAATCTGATCACCGGGGGATAGATTAGGGAAATCGTCCAGAAAACTCTCGTTGACTACAATAGCACGTTCGTCTTGTTCTTCCACCCAACGTCCTTCTAATACAGAAGGTTCTAATAAAATTGTTTCAGGTGGTGGCGCGAGCAAATTGACATTTTCGATTTCGTTATCCAGATATAAGATTGCATATGTTGATAACCAAGACTCAACATGCTCGATTTCTGGGATATTCATCAATTGGTTTTCAATTTCACAAATTGGATATGGGCGTGAAAATGTCAGGAAAATATCTCCTCCGTTGTAACTTATGATACGGTCAATTTGTTTGTTCAGGGATAGTTGAACATTAAACACAGCAATTAAGATCGCTCCTCCTAACGCAAGTGTAAATAATGTAAGGATCAAACGTCCTTTTCGTCGGAATGTATTTCGTAGCGATAATTGCGGGATTCCTTCTAGAAAAGAAATGGCTTTTAATGATTTATCAAAGAAGCTCACTTTATCTCTTTGATTTATCATAGAACCACTTAATGCTTGTTGAACGGTAATTCGGGAGCCATCAAGTACAGGTAGCAATGCTGCACCAATTGGGATGATCAAAGCAACGATAACTTGAATAAGAATAATTGGTGGCACAATAGGAATCGAAGATACATCTTGGTTTAATCTGCCATTCAACACTGGTGTGATCGTTTCACTGAGTTTGTAGCCTGCGTATGCGCTGCTTGGAATAGCAAAAAGCAATGCGATCAATCCAAAAATGATGACCATCATGATGTACATGGTGATCACTTGTTCTCGACGAGCGCCAATCAGTTTCATGACACCAATTTGTCGTAGTTGTTGTGAGACCAATGCGTTCATCGTATTGTAAATTAGGGATCCGCTCAATAATATGATCAGTAAACCGACAACACCCATAATCCCAGCAATCGCTGTGATATAGTTATCAAAAGGATGTGTGTTACTTTTCTTGATACTGCTGTTATATACTTGCTTACCCGTATCCTCTATTTGATCAATGATTTTGTCGGTGACTTCTTGTATATGCTCTAAATCATTCCCGTCGTTATCTACAGCAATATAGAGTGTAGTAAAATAAGGCGGAATATTCAAGTAAGTCATATCCTCGGAGTTGAGAAAGCCGACATTGGTATTCATCATTTGGTCTATGCCTGCTGTGTAATTCTTTGCGCTTGCACCCATTATTAGTTTGCGGATTGTGCCATCAGATAGCAGTACTTCTAAGGTCTCACCCTTATTAAAAGTTATATTATTATGATCAGATAATAAGATGATCTCTCTTTTACCGACTTCCAAGTTTCCTTCTACAGGTGTTAACTTTTTTAATTCACGGTCAGCGAGATTTGGTGAAAACACAATTTGGAAAGATTCCCAAAGAGGGTTTTGCTCAGATCTAACCCTAACGTAAATTGTTTGTTCACCTTCAACAGCCAT
>CAZJMV010000046.1:0-5316 GCA_964547225.1 uncultured Anaerolineaceae bacterium
ATGTGCCACGAGCACCATCCAAAACACCTCTCCACAACTCCTAACCTGGCTGCTCGTGACCTCTCCTTCTTGTCATTGCGAATGCCTGGGTGCTCGTGACAGGCATGAAGCAATCTCTTTAGACTCATACATCACAACCGAGATTGCTTCGTCGCTTTCTTGTTAGCTGCACCATGATTATAGACCAACCCGCTCCTCGCAATGACAAGGTATTCACATGCCACAACCGAGATTGCTTCGTCGCTTTCTGCTGAGCATCATCAAGGTGATTGACTGAGCCGCTCCTCGCAATGACAAGATATGCTCATGCCACAACAGAGATTGCTTCGTCGCTTTCTTTTCCATTCTTTCAATAATCCTTTTTATATCTATGCCAACTAGACTATACATATTCTTACCTATCAATATGTAATAATAAGTATTAGGAACAATCAGATGAAATTCTAGTACCTGCGCAAGCAACTATCCATCAAATATTGATCTTTTAGCCAATAATTATCAATTAAAAATGATATTTTCCCATCACCCTTTACAACAATAATGGATGATGATAATATGAAACGTCAGTATCATCTGCCAAAACATTCATAAATCCCTATTACTCGTAAGGAGGAATATTATGCCATCAACAAAAGCATCCAGTTCAAAAGGATCAGCATCCTCAGTTAAAGGTAAAAGCCGCTCTGTTTCAACAGGAAAACTCTCCGTGATGACGCTCGCCATCATGAACATCG
This sequence comes from uncultured Anaerolineaceae bacterium, assembly GCA_964547225.1. Classification (GTDB taxonomy): domain Bacteria; phylum Chloroflexota; class Anaerolineae; order Anaerolineales; family UBA4823; genus CAZJMV01. Next base: position 735 of record CAZJMV010000046.1, read on the forward strand.
TGGCTGTGGTCAGCCTGCGCGGTCTGCCCGCCGAAGCTGAGTACGGACTAGGCTCGATCTTCTACTATGTCTTCGCTGCGTTTGTCTTTTTAATACCCGTCTCGCTAGTGGCGGCTGAAATGGCTGCTGCTTGGCCGCAGAAGGGTGGCGTCTTCCGCTGGGTGGGCGAGGCTTTCGGCGCCCGATTCGGCTTTCTCTCCATATGGTTAGTTTGGATCGAGAGCACCATTTGGTTCCCCACAGTCTTGACTTTTTCTGCAGTATCCCTGGCGTTTATCGGACCTAACCAGACCTGGGACGCGTCTTTTTCGTCCAACAAAATCTATGTGTTGATCGTCTGTCTTATGGTTTATTGGGGCGCCACGCTGATCAACCTGCGGGGTGTTCAGGCTGGCGCGACAATCAGCAAGTGGGGTGGCTTAATCGGCACCCTCATTCCAGCCGCTATTCTGATCATTTTTGGCGCTGTCTGGATACTCACAGGTCACCAGAGCCAAATGACGATCAGCGCCAAGGACCTAGTGCCGGATCTGTCAAAGTTCTCAAATCTTGTATTAGCATCCAGCATCTTCCTCTTCTATGCAGGTATGGAAATGTCGGCGGTGCATGTTAAAGATATTGATAACCCGACCAAGAACTACCCCAAAGCCATCTTTTTAGCGTCTGCGATCACTGTGGCGATCTTCGTGCTCGGCACCCTGTCCATCGGATTTGTCGTGCCAACAAAACAGATCAATCTAACCCAGAGTTTGCTGGTTGCCTACGATGACTTCTTGAAGGCTTTTAATTTGGGTTTCCTCTCACCAGTCCTAGCGATCATGTTGGCTATCGGCGTGTTAGCCGGTGTATCCACCTGGATCGCAGGACCGAGTAAAGGTTTACTATCCGTTGGGCAGGCGGGTTATCTACCTCCCTTCATGCAGAAAACTAACAAAGCCGGTGTGCAGGTCAACATTCTACTTGTCCAAGGGGGTGTCGTCACCTTGCTGGTTTTACTGTTTGTCGTGCTGCCTTCTGTGCAAGCTGTCTATCAGATCCTAAGCCAGCTAACCGTTATGCTCTATTTGATCATGTATATGTTCATGTTCGCCGCTGGAATCTACCTGCGCATACGCGAACCAAACCAAGAGCGACCGTACAGTGTCCCCGGCGGAAAGATTGGTATGTTCATCTTTGCGGGTATCGGTTTCCTTGGCGCTTTGTTGGCTTATGTGTTGAGTTTCTTGCCTCCGAGCCAGATCTCCATCGGCAGCAAAGCGAACTGGTATCTCTTGCTCGGAATCGGCAATATCGTATTCGTCGCTTTACCTTTCATCATCTACGCACTGCGCAAGCCGTCATGGAAATCGACAAGCAGTGATGCCGAGATGGAACCATTTAGTTGGGAAAAAACGGCTGTAGCAAATCCCAATAGTAAGAACTGAGAAAGATCATGACAATAATACGAACCACGCCCAGCGCTGAAAAAATTCACACTGCCTTATCAGAGGCTTACACGAAATATCAAGATAATAAAGATGGCGCTAACGCGTCCTACATCCCAGCATTGGCGCAAGTGCCATCCGATTTATTTGGTCTTGTAGTAGTCACTGCCGATGGTCAGATTTTTGAGATTGGCGACACACAGTACGCATTTGCCATCGAGTCGATCTCCAAGGTCTTCAGCATGGCATTGGTGATGGAGGAGTTGGGCTGCGAGGCGCTCCACGCCAAAGTAGGCGCTGACCCGACCGGGCTGCCTTTTAATTCAGTGATCGCTGTCGAGCTGCATAAAGGCAAACCACTTAGCCCACTCGTCAACGCTGGGGCTATGTCTACGGTCAGCTTGCTGCCTGCAAAAACTGCTGACGAACGCTGGGCTAAGCTGCTGGCGGGTTATAGCCGCTTTGCCGGGCGGTCACTGGCATTGATTGACGAGGTATATACCTCTGAGGCTGCTACTAACTTCCATAATCGAGGAATCGCCTGGCTGCTCTACAGCTACGGTACTATGTACTCAGATCCGATGGAAGCGTGCGATGTCTATACCATGCAATGCTCAGTTGCTATCACGGCAAAGGATTTAGCAATCATGGGCGCCACCCTAGCAGCTAACGGCGTCAACCCGGTTAGCAAAGAACGGGTTGTCACAGCCGATCACGTACCGCACATTCTGGCAGAAATGACGATGGAGGGTCTCTATGATTCGTCAGGAGATTGGGCGTTCGACGTCGGTTTGCCTGGCAAGAGCGGCGTAGGCGGCGGAATCCTGGCAGTGGCGCCTGGTGTACTGGCTATTAGCGCCTTTGCTCCCCCGCTAGATAATGTTGGTAACAGCGTTAAAGGGTGCCTTGCTGTTAAGCACATCGCTAATGTACTCGGACTTAACGTTTATGCTGCCGAAACTAGTAATTAAATTTTTTTATAACTGTTCTAATCAGGAGTAAATTATGTCACTTCATTCTCGAGACGAAATACGCTCAAAGATCAATGACTCGATTTTTGGCGCCAAAGATGCTTCGATTGTTCTTCCCAAATACAAATTCCCTAAGGGTGAGACACGCCCCGATGTGGCATTTGAAATCGTACGGGATGAGCTTTTTCTTGACGGCAATGCCCGCCAGAACCTGGCTACGTTTTGCCAGACCTGGGAAGAACCGCAGATTCATGCGCTAATGGATCTGTCTATTGACAAGAACATGATCGATAAGGATGAGTATCCACAGACTGCTGAACTTGAACGCCGCTGTGTAAACATGCTGGCTGATCTTTGGAATGCACCTGATGCAGCTAATACCATTGGCGCTTCAGCAATTGGCTCCTCCGAAGCTTGTATGTTGGGTGGCATGGCGATGTTATGGCGCTGGCGCGCAAAACGCAAAGCTGCAGGTAAACCCATCGACAAGCCGAACCTGGTCTGCGGTCCGGTGCAGATCGTGTGGGATAAGTTCTGCCGCTATTGGGACATCGAGATGCGCCAGGTACCGATGGAACATGATCGTTATTATATGGATGCCGATTCAATGCTTAAGTATGTCGACGAGAATACCATCGGTGTTGTGCCGACCTTCGGACTGACTTTTACCGGAAAATACGAGATGGTCAAACCGTTGAGTGATGCGCTTGATGACCTATATAAGCGAACTGGTCTTGACATTGATATCCATGTCGACGGCGCCAGTGGCGCTTTCTTGGCGCCTTTCTGCGCTCCCGATATTCCATGGGACTTCCGTGTAGCGCGCGTTAAATCGATTAGCTCGTCTGGTCATAAGTTCGGCTTGGCGCCGCTGGGTTCAGGCTGGGTTGTGTGGCGCGATGCTAAAGAACTACCGGAGGACCTCGTCTTCCACGTCAATTACCTTGGGGGCGACATGCCCGTTTTCCAGATCAATTTCTCTCGCCCAGCAGGACAGATTATCTCGCAGTATTATCTTTTCCTGCGATTGGGTAGCGAAGGTTATCGCAATATTCACATGGCTTGCTACGAAACCGCTCAGTATCTTGCTGCTGAGATTGCCAAGTTAGGACCGTTCGAAATGATCTTCAACGGTGACCCAGAAGAAGGAATCCCAGCGCTCGCTTGGAAGATCAAGGATGGCGTTAATTCCAGCTACACGCTTTACGATCTGGCTGATCGGCTGCGTATTCGCGGTTGGCAAGTGCCAGCCTATTCGTTGCCGGAAAATGTCACCGATGTAGTGATCCAACGCATCCTCGTACGCCAGGGGTTCAGCCGTGACATGGCAGACCTACTGCTGGAAGATTTCCAGCGTGCAATCGAGTTTTTCAATAGTCATCCGGTGTCCGTAAGTGTGTCCGAAAAGGAGTCGGGTGGTTTTAAGCACACCTAAGAAGAGCACAGTTACCAAGAGTGAGGTGTGCCAGAACCAGAATACCAGCTGGGACCGGTGCACTTCACAGCTGCCAGCCTGCCAGAAACATCCGTATGGATCTGCCGACAATGATCAAGGAGATAAAGCCTATGGCTACACAAGATTCTACGCCTAACGTAACACCTTCGACGCATAATAAGGATAAGTTATTGTCTTGGCCGGTGATGGCATTTCTCATCATCGCCTGCACAGGCAGCATCGCTCAGTTATCCGCTGCATCCGAGTATGGTTTGGGTGCCATTACCATCTATTTGATCCCAGCTCTTTTCTTCATGATTCCTTCTGCGTTGATTTCCGCGGAGCTAGCGACGGGTTGGGATGGCGGCGTCTTTGCCTGGGTGCGTGAAGCCTTTGGCGATCGCTTGGGCTTCCAAGCGATCTGGTTGCAATGGATACAGAGTGTAGCGTTGTATCCATCGCTGCTGGCTTTTGCAGCGGCATCGCTGGCTTATGCCGTTGGTGATCCTAATTTAGCAAAAAACGGTCTGTATACGGGTGCAATTATCTTGATCATCTTCTGGATCGCGACTCTAGTAGCTTTCCGTGGAATTAATGCAAGTGCGAAGCTTAGCTCGATTGGACTGGTACTAGGCACGATCATTCCAGCGGTCGCCTTAATTGCTTTGATGTTTATTTGGTTGGGCGGAGGACATTCCTCTGCAATTCCCTTACAGCCTTCCGACATAATTCCGAAGGGGAAAGGACTGTCG
>CAZJMV010000047.1:0-14655 GCA_964547225.1 uncultured Anaerolineaceae bacterium
TCAGGTTGGCAATGACTATGACTTGGAACTGATTGACAATGAAGAGTTTGGTCGCCATCACTGGGATATGCTGGTTGAGAATATGGGTGATACTGGACAATACGCCATCTTTGTGGGTGGTCTGACCGTTCCGCTGCACAATTTGTGGGCAGATGTAGGTCTGGAATATGCCGCTGAGAAGTACCCCGGTCTCGAATTGGTGACGGAAAGAATCCCTTGTGGCGAAGATCAGGATCTTTCCCGACAAAAGACTCTCGAGTTGCTGCAGTCTTATCCCGACCTTAAGGGTATTATTGGCTTCGGTAGTTTAGGTCCTCCAGGAGCAGCCCAAGCTCTGGAAGAGAAAGGCTTGATTGAGGAAGTCGCTGTAGTTGGAACCGTATTACCTGGGCACGCAGCTCCTTATCTACAGAGTGGCGCTATGGATCATGGTATTCTTTGGGACCCGAAAGACGCTGGTTATTCATTGGTTTGGACAGCATTACAGCTTCTTGAAGGGAACGAGATTACAGATGGAATGGACGTTCCTGGTGTTGGCGCAATCACTTTAGATGGCAATGTCATCAAAGTGGATGCTATGTTAGATATAACCGCTGAGAACGCTGAAGAACTAGGATTCTAGCTCTCCTAGCAATTGGAAGAGGAATTCGTCTTTTGACGAATTCCTCACAATAGTAAAATGAAGTAGATCTAATTTTTGAGCGAAAAATATTTCTAAAGATGATCTCTGTTGGTTTGATCGGTTTCTTATGGAAGAATATTTTCTATCTCTAAAAAATGTTAATAAACGATATGTAGGTGTTCAAGCACTTGATTCAGTGGATTTTGCTGTAAAACATGGAGAAATTCATTGTTTAGTAGGCGAAAATGGATCGGGCAAATCTACCTTAATCAAGATCATTTCTGGTGTGGTTCAACCAGATCATGGCGCAATGATTGAAATTGGTGGTCAAGTGTTTCATGATTTCAATGCGATCGATGCCATTCACAAAGGCATTGAGGTCATATATCAAGATTTATCACTTTTTCCAAACTTGACTGTAGCTGAGAATATTGCTATCGGTGAAACCATTGCAAGTGGACAAAAAATCATCAATTGGAAAGCAATCCATCGCATCGCAAAAAATGCCATTGATAAGATCAATGCCAAACTTCCACTAGATGAGCTTGTTTCGGATATATCCTTAGCTGATCAACAGTTGGTAGCGATATGCCGAGCTTTAACGCATGATGTCAAGTTGGTTATCATGGATGAACCAACCACCGCATTAACCCGTAACGAAGTCGATAAGCTTTTCACAGTAGTTAAAGATTTACAGTCGAAGGGTTTGACTACGATGTTTGTTAGTCATAAACTGGATGAAATTCTTGAAATTGCTGAACGAGTCACGATATTAAGAGATGGTAAAAAGGTGGGGACATTTAACAGTGATGAATTGGATGATGAAAAGCTTACCATCTTGATGACCGGAAATAAACTTGATTATGGCAGATTTGAAAAAAAGATCAATGATGACGAAGTTTTACTAGAGGTGAAGGACCTATCCAAAAAGAAAAATTTTGTTGACATCAATTTTAAACTACATCAAGGTGAGATTCTGGGAATAACGGGTTTGTTGGGATCAGGCAGAACTGAACTGGCACGATCAATTTTTGGATTAAATCCGGCTGATTGTGGAGAAATTTTTCTTCAAGGTGAAGCGGTTACGATAAAAAACGTACAAGAAGCAATTAGTTATGGGATTAGTTATGTGCCAGAAAATCGATTAGTTCAAGGCTTGGTGATGCAACAACCTATTAGCAATAATATCATCATCACAATCTTGCAGCAATTGGTGAATGGGTTTGGGTTTCTGAGTCATGATAAAAGTAAGAAAAGCGTTGATCAATGGATCAAGAATCTAGCTATCAAAGTGCCTTCAGCAGAATCACCGGTGCAAACATTATCTGGTGGTAATCAACAACGAGTTGTGCTTGCAAAATGGATCGCGACGAACCCGAAGATATTGATACTTGATGGACCGACAGTGGGCGTTGATGTGGCAGCGAAAGGTGCAATTCATGATATTGTGCGCTCATTAGCTAAGATAGGCGTTGGAATTATCGTGATCTCCGATGAATTGTCCGAGGTATATCATAACTGTAATCGTCTGTTTGTGATGCATAAGGGTAGATTTATCGCAGAATTTGATACGAATCGTAAAAGTGAGGATGAGATCAAAGATTTCATCACACAAATCAGTTAGAGGAAATGGAATGAAGAAATTCTTTTCATCCTATGAAGCATTTGTTTTAATCGCAATTATTATGTTAGGGGCAATCATCACTTTGATCAATCCGAATTTCCTAACTTTGGAGAATATCCTTGATTTACTCAAGAGCTACTCGTTTATTGGAATTTTGGCGATTGGAGTGCTCTTTGTTTTGATTTCGGGAGGTATTGATATCTCCTTTACAGCTACGGCAACAGTTGCAATGTATGTGATGGCGGTTATTGTGAATAAGTATGGTGGCAATATCCTGACTGCCTTCTTGATCGCGAGTGTGATCGGGATTTTGTTAGGGATGGTTAACGCGATCATTGTCCATTATTTTAAGATTCACAGTATTATCACGACAATAGCCACCCTGAATATTTATTATGGATTGTTGACTGTTTTCTCTGGGGGGAAGTGGATATATTCCATGCCGACCTGGTTTAGAGAATTCGCACAGGTGCGTGTATTCACACTTTCCAACGCGAATGGTGGAGAATATGGATTATCGATCATTACTCTAATCTGGATTTTGCTGTTGATCTTGGCATGGGTAATCCTTAAGTACACCATAATTGGTAGAGGTATATATGCTTTAGGAGGAAATCCTGTATCAACAGAACGGGTTGGGTTTAGTGTTCTTCGATTGCAATTATTCGTATATTCATTTATGGGTTGGTTAGCAGGTATCGCGGGTGTAGTGCTCACCCTGTTAGTTCAGTCTGTTGCTCCGAATTCGATTGTGGGAAAAGAATTAGATGTATTGGCTGCGGTTGTACTCGGTGGAGCCAGTTTGATGGGAGGCGTGGGGACATTATGGGGGACAATCCTGGGTGTCATTCTGATTGCAACGATGAATAATGGTATGACCTTAATGCGGATCCCGGCATTCTGGTATGACTTTTTCATTGGTCTGATCATCATCATTAGTGTCAGCGCAAGCGCTTATCAGAATCGTAAGAAAAAGAAAAAGATGATCGCCATAGAAATTGAGTGAGCTTGGAGGTATGCATTGCGTTTGAAATTATCTAATACGATGATCTTAATAATTGCCTTGGCAGGGATTATCATACTGATGGGTTCTTTGACTGGCACGAGTTTCTTCAAGTCAAATAATATTCAGACCATGGCGTTTCAGATGCCAGAATTGGGGATCCTTTCTCTAGCAATGATGATTACCATGCTGACTGCGGGTATTAATTTGTCGATCATCGCATCGGCAAATCTCACAAGTATTGTCATTGCGCTAACCTTATCATATTTCTTTGGTACTGAGATGAGTTCAGGGAGCTCGATTTGGATCATATCACTAGCCATTGCTGCAGGGTTATTTGTTTCGGTCGTTATTGGCTTGTTGAACGGCTTCTTGGTTGCCTATATGGAAGTATCGCCTATCTTGGCAACTTTGGGAACGATGATCTTGCTAAAAGGTGTTTCTATCGTGCTTACTAAGGGGTATGTAATATCAGGTTTTCCACCCCTAATCCGGTTTATCGGTAATGGAGAGTTGGTGGGTATTCCTTTCCCGATCATCATTTTTTTCTTGTGTGCTGGGGTAATGGCGATTATATTAATGCGGACACCCTTGGGAATGAGCGTCTATATGATTGGCTCGAATGCAACCGCTTGCCATTTTTCTGGGATTGACAATCGAAAAGTCTTGATGAAAACCTATTTGATATCCAGCATCTTGGCGGGGATTGCGGCTGTGATCATGATGTCGCGTTTTAATTCTGCAAAAGCGGATTACGGCGAATCTTATTTATTGATGACTGTATTGGCTGCGGTTATGGGTGGAACAAGCGCAGCAGGTGGTTTCGGGAAAGTCGGTGATCTGGTGATCGCGTTGCTGATCTTGCAGGTGGTATCGAATGGTTTGAATCTGATGCGGGTGAATAATTTTCTGACTATCGCGATTTGGGGCATAATCCTGATCGTGGTAATGATCGCGAATTACCTTAATAATCAATATCAGCAGAAAAGGCGCAATGTATGAGTAGATTTTTGGGAATTGATGTCGGTACAACTGGGCTAAAGGTAACTTTGCTCACCGAAGAAGGACAAGTAATAGGATCTGAATATTGTGAATATCCAATTTTGTCTCCACAACCTGGATTTGCAGAACAGGATCCGTTGGCTTGGTGGCATGGATTTACAAAAGCAAGCCTGGCATTAAAAGACAGATTCACTCAAGACTATGATCAGGTGCTTGGAATAGGGATTTGCGGTCAGATGCATACCCAAGTCTATTTGGATAAAGATGATAATATCTTACGACCAGCAATCACTTGGATGGACCAACGCACAAGTGAAATCATCGAACGGATCAATCGGGATGCAGAAACGAAGCAACTTGTTTTTAATGAAACCCAGAATGCAGCTTCGACAACTTATACAGCGCCGCATGTTCGTTGGGTGATTGAAAATCAACCTGATATTTGGAAGAAAGTTTCTAAAGTTCTGATTGCAAAGGATTTTATAAAATTTAAACTGACTGGCAAGATGATGACGGATATTTCTGATGCTAGTGGGACTCTTTTATTCAATGTCAAAGAGAGAAAATGGTCAAAAGAAATGTTTTCCTATTTTGGTATCTCGCAAGATTACTTTCCTGAAGTGAAACCTTCCGCTTTCATCATGGGCGAAGTGAGTGAAGAAGCATCAGAATTAACAGGCATTAAGGAAGGTACACCAGTTTGTAATGGCAGTACAGATAATTCTGCATCCGCGCTTGGTGCTGGCATGGTTGAACCAGGACAAGTAACCTTGATCATTGGAACAGCAGGTGTGATATCGGTTTGTTCCGATAAGCCGCTTTTGGATGAACTCAATCGAACATTGTGCTGGAATTATTGTTTAGAAGATCGCTGGATCACCTTAGGGATCATGCAGACAGCGGGTGAATCTTTGCATTGGTTCAAGAATGCGTTTGATCGAGGGCAAGCTGGAAGCAGATCAGGAGATATCTTTAATCAATATAATCGTGATATTGCTGGAATTCCAGATGGTTCCGATGGATTGATTTTCTTGCCGTATTTAAACGGAGAGAGAACACCGTATTGGGATTCGGCTGCGCGGGGGGTGTTCTATGGGATCAATCTCACGACGGAAAAAGCACATTTTATCAAAGCGATCATGGAAGGCGTTTCGTTTGCACTGCGGAATAATATCGAAACAGTTGAATCACTTGGCATTGAAATCAATCAAGTGCGAGCAGTGGGGGGAGGATTAAAAAGTGAAATCTGGTTAAATACACTTGGGAAAATCCTAAGGAAACTAATACTAACAGTGAGTGTTCCTGACACGGCTAATTTGGGGAATATGCTCCTCTGTGGTAAAGCGCTTGGTGTATATTCGTCGATCAATGATGCAGTATCGAAAATGGTGACAACCGATAAACGCATTAGCTATGAAACAAGCGCTCCTATTTATGAAAAACAATATCGAATTTTTCTGGATCTGTATCAGCAGTTGAAGGGATCTTTCAGACAATCTATAGATAACTGAGGAAAAAATGACAAAAGAAATTAAAATTGAACTTAAAGAATTAATCGTTGAAACAGGTTTAAAGTTATTAAATGAGGGTTTAACCGTGGGAACTTGGGGAAATTTTAGTGTTAGAGATCCAGAAACGGATTTAGTCTATATTTCTCCAAGCGGTATGGATTATCATGAGATAGTCGCAGATGATATCGTCGTGATGGATCTTGATCTAAATATCGTGGATGGGAAACGAGTTCCATCTGTGGAAAAAGCGATGCATGTTTTTTCGTATAGAGCTCGATCAGATGTAAATGCTGTAATCCATACGCATCCGCTTTATTCGACGGTATTGGGAGTAAATAAGATGGAGCTGCCTGGAATTAGCGAGGATTTTGTGCAGATCGTGGGAGATAAGATGATCTGTTCGGAATATGAACTGCCAGGAACAGAAGCATTGGCTAAAAGTGCAGTCAAAGGTTTAGGAAATCGGAATGGTGTGCTGTTACCTAATCATGGCACTTTGGTGGTTGGTCCGGATATGCGTATGACTTTAACAATCTGTCATGTTGTGGAGAAGACAGCGCAAATATATATTCTTGCGAAGAGCATTGGAACACCAAATTTACTCTCTATGGAAGATATTATCGCCATGCAAGATTATGTGAAAAATGTATATGGACAACGCTAGTTAATGGTTATTGGTTAGAGTTTATTGAATAATTCTAATGGTCTATTGATGGTGGTGAGCGATTAAAAGAAGTTATCGAGATATGGGTGGAAAATGATGGCAGCGATTTTTGAAAATGGCATGCTGGTTAACCTTGATTGTTGAAGCTGAGAATATTGCTTCGTTGTTTTATCGATGGAGCAGCCCTGACGAACCATTATAAGCAAAATCAATAAAACTTACAGGGAAAGCAAAACGAGAGGTGTGAATATTGATTCAATACGAACAAAAATGGAAATAGACAAAAAGCCCCCCTCCCCATCCAGGGCTTCTATCGAATGGTCTCTTCCGTTAAAGATAAAAAAAGAGTAGAATATACCCCAATAGGGGATATTGGCTGGCATGACCGTTGGTATAGGGTGCTGTGTTTCTCAAAGAGACCACAGAAGGAAGCACATTGAACCTACCGGAGCGGACATGCCTGCCGCTTTTAAGAGCTATCGAAGCGGATTTGATAGCGACCATCATATAAGTTGCACAAATTGTCTAGGGAGAGGCGCAGATTACGCCAGGTTTCCAACAGCAAAAAAGCCAGATTCTTCGAAGAACCCCACCCCTTTGGAAAAAAATGACGCAACAGGCTGCCCTTTTCAATCAATTGAACAATCAAGTGAGCGATCTGTAAGAGCAAGTAGAAAACCTTACGGGCATTTTCATTATGGCTAATAGGGTGCTGCAGGTTGAAGCCACCGTTTTTCTGCGCATTGAAACCTTCATTTTCGATTTTCCACCGCAAACGACCGCCCTGATTGGCAAGTTTGTCCACATTGTAGGAAGTGAGTGTGAAATTCGTTAGCCACATGTATTTAGTTGTCTTTTCCTGCTGGGGACTGGTTTGCTCCCGACATTCCAGTACGTTTAAGTTGTGAAGATGATTTTTAGTGTCTTGGTACTCAATGTCAGAAACCCAACGATAGTGTTGATTGATCTGTCCATCTTTTCCCAAACAAACTTGCTTATGATTATAGGATAGATGAGGCATGACACACTCAAAACTGCGATGAACATTGGACAAGTCGTCATCCTGGAGCACAATCAGGAATTTCCAATCGGAATCTTGGCAAAGTTGGAAAGTCGGGCCACCAGCGTAAAGTCCATCCAGCAGCAAGCAGACCGGCAAACGGGGAAAGCGGGCTTTCAAACGCTTTGTCAGGCGGTAAAAAGCCTTCAGTTCACAGTCTTGCTTATCCTCATGTAAATCAGCATTCTCAATGAATTCGGTCATCATTGAAATGGCAAAGCCATTCTCGGTAACCAGTTTGGCTTCCAGAACAGGGTGATAGTACCGGATTTCACCATTGGACAAACGTTGTGTAAGACAATGTGGGCAGTGTCGTTGGCGAAAGCTTAGCACCCCAGTGCCATCGATGACCACCAAGTAATACGTCCCCAGTAGGCGATATTTGGATAAAACTTTTTTGCGAATCAATTCTGACGCTAAACGACAGACCACCTCCTGCACTTCGTCAACTGCTATCTTCTGAAAGGCATAGTTTAGTGTGTCGCCATGGGGCGCATCCTGTACTCCAAACCAAGACTCAAACTTGATTGCGGATGGCATATTGCCACGCAGTTTGTAGTTGGCTTCTCGCCGAGACCCCAGACGAAATATATACAACAGCACCCCAGCGCACAACAACTGAGACAGGGGGTACTTGATTAGATGAGTTTTACGCGGGTCTGCAATTCCTTGAAAAATATTTTGCCATTCCCCCAAAAAAATGATGTGTCGTTCCTGCCAATGTCTTCATCAAAGCTTCTTGATTGTATGCTTCATCTTGCATACACCGATTATCTTGTTGACTTGTCATGTAATGCAACCTCCTCTTATTCGTTGAACCGATTGTACCTTAAGCTGTGAAGTATAAGGTGCAATTTCCGTGCCAGAGGAGTTTACACAAATACGAATGTAGGGACAGTTAAGTCGTATATATTGTCACCTTTTTATGGTGTTACTTTTCTTTTTACCATATTCAATTTTCCTTTTTTTGCACGAAAAATTTTGTATTCTTCAGGGCTGTCGATGGAGATATAGACGCGATTTAACCAGGATTTCATGGTATATTATTAAGGTTATTTGAAGTTGGTGATAAATAAGATACGGATACTGCTGGAAAATGAATTCCGTTTGAAGAGCATTGTGAACATATCATCTTAATTTAAAAGATTTCATAAAAATTTCAAACGGATGGGTTGCTAATATTAATAGCAGTGTAATCAGTCTGTACTAAGAAAGGAAGAATTATGGATCTAATAACAAGAGAAATGGTAAATGAATTGTCACAGATAAAGGATGAAAGATCAATATCCATTTATATGCCTACCCACCGTGTCGGCAGAGAGATGCAGAAAGACCCGATCCAATTAAAAAATTTACTATCTAGCGCTGAACAAGAGCTTGCATCTAGAGAGTTTAGAAAACCTGAGATCGATGAAATGTTAGAACCTGTAAAGGCACTTTTGGTAAGTGGGCGTTTCTGGGAACACCAAAGCGATGGATTGGCAATATTTATCGCAGAAGATTTTTTTAGATATTTTCGGTTACCAATTTATTTTTCCTCAATGGTTTTTACTGGTAAACAATTGCATTTAAAACCACTTATTTCAATGTTGAGTGGAGACGGGCAGTTCTATATTTTAGCTCTTAGTCAAAATCAAATCCGTTTGTTACATGGGACACGTTTTAGTGTTGATAATATTAATTTAGAGAACGTTCCTACCAGCCTAAAACAAGCACTATATGATGATGATCCTGAACGGCAATTGCAGTTCCGTACAGGAATGGGCTCTCAAACAAGTGGAGGAAGACAAGTATCCATGTTTCATGGGCATAGTGTGGCTGATGAAAACAATAAGAAAAATTTGTTACGCTATTTTCAACAAGTTGATAAAGGCTTGATGGATCTTTTGGAGGGTGAGCATATACCACTAATATTAGCTGGGGTGGATTATTTATTACCGATTTATAAAGAAGCTAGTCGTTATCAAAATCTTATCGAAGAAACGATTCAGGGAAATCCTGATGATCTAAGCAGCAGTGCGTTACATAAAGCAGCTTGGCAAATTATGAGACCAATTTTCGAATCAGACCAAAATGAAGCAGTTGAAAAATTCAAGAACCTGTACGGATCGAAGAGTGAGGATGCTTCGGTGAATGTCGAGGATGTCATCATTGCTGCTCATTGGGGAAGAGTAGAAACGTTGTTTGTACCTTTGAGTGTACATTTGTGGGGAATTTTTGAAGCAAAACGAAACAAACTTGTACTTCATAAACAAGAACAACCTGGAGATCAGGATTTGTTGGATTTGGCAGCAGTGCAAACCATCGTGAACGGCGGCATGGTTTATGTTCTAGAACAAGAAGAAGTGCCAGAGAAAGCGAAGTTAGCTGCGATTTTCCGTTATTCATTCAATGAATAATTCAGCAGTTTTTTTGTAAAACAGCTTGATATCTAAGCAAGGGACTTTATGTGTGTTTTGGAATTGGGGATAAAATTTTGATAAGGAGAAAAAATGAAATATCAGTCAATCCTTAAATGGTTATTAACCTTGATTGGCGTTCTCGCGATTTTTGCAGCTGGGATGGGATTATTCTATTCCAGCGAGGGCGAACCATATGAATTTATAAGCCATCGAGGCGAAAAGGTGATGATTAATGGACAGGGGCTATACTCTTACGACACAATCAGCATGGCGGCTCAGGCACAGGGTAATGATGTAGTGACCTTATTTGTAGGTGTGCCTCTATTGGCATTCTCGGGTTGGCTGGCATTCAAAAACTCAATGCGTGGTCGGTTGCTGCTTACAGGTACGTTGGGATTCTTCTTATACACCTATATGTCCATGTCGATGTTGTCTGCTTTTAATATGCTTTTCCTCGTTTATGTGGGATTATTTAGTATGAGCTTGTTTGCCTTTATCCTTTGTATGATGTCTTTCGATATTAGGAGATTACCATCCTATTTCTCGCCAAAGCTACCTCATGGATGGATTGCAGGACTATTATTCTTTGTAGCGGGTTTCCTGGCATTAGCGTGGTTAGGAAGGATCCTACCTCCGCTCATAAATAATACGACTCCAGCACTAGAAAATACAACAACCCTTGTGATACAAGCTATGGATTTGGGATTAATTGTGCCTTTGTTCATCTTGGCAGGCATTTTATTGCTACGACATAACCCTTGGGGATATTTATTGGCATCAGTGAGCTTGCTAAAAGGAATTACACTGGGTTTAGGGGTCAGTATGATGGCAATTAATATGATGTTGCGTGGTGTTGCAGTAAAAATGGCGATCGTGGTTCCGTTTTTAGTGATCACAATTTTGTATATAATCATGTCAATTGTTTTATTAAACAATGTTGAGGAATAAAAGCATAACGGATCAATTCTATAATTTTTTTTATCGATTATTCTTTTGGTAAACATATTAGATAAATTGCGAGGAGAAGATGGATTTTAAACTTCATGAAGAGCCGATAATATTAAATCACAATCGTGTAAAGAGAGCTTATGTTGGTGGAAAGCTTCTCGATGAGTGGCAAGGGATTGAGCCAGCAGAGGATGGGCAGTTTCCCGAGGAATATTTAATTTCAACTGTAGAAGTGACCAATGTTGATAAATATCCCGGTGAAGGATTAAGTAAAGTTACTTTAGAAGATGGAAGTGAAGTATCATTAAAAGAGATCATAGAAAGCAATCCAAGCGTATATTTAGGTAAACAATACGCAGAAGCCATGAAGGGTGAATTAGGCGTTTTAGCTCGAGTAGGAGATCCAATTGTTAGACATGTTATTCAAGCACATCCGAATCAAGTTATAACCAGGAACTATTTAGATTTTCCCTATGGAAAAGATGAAGTCTGGTATGTAATCAAAACGAGAGAGATTGATGAACAGAAGCCATATGCTTATGTTGGGTTCAAGAAGGGTGTTACAAGGGAGAGATGGAAGGAGTTGTTTAAAGAACAAAATGTCCAGGGGATGCTGGATTCATTGAATAAAATCGAAGGAATTAAAGAAGGAGACGTACTGCTAATTCGTGCAGGTACACCGCATGCGATTGGTCCAGGTTCGATGTTCTTAGAAGTACACGAACCCTGCGATTATACCTTTCGGATGGAGAAAAAATTTATCACAGGACGGACGTTCGATGATCACGAAATCCATTATGGGATTGGTACAGAAGGATTGTTAGATGTTTTTTCTTACAAGACATATGATTTGGATGAAGTCCGTAAAACAGTAGTTATTCAGCCAAAATTGATCCGTCAAAGCGGTGCAGGGAAGGAATATCAACTGATTTCTTATGAACATACTCCTAGATTCGCTATGAATAAAATCGTATGTAAAGGAGATTGTGAAATAGCCAATTTTAATGGTCACCGTATAGCGATCGTAACGAAGGGTAGGGGAAAATTTGTCTATCCTGATGGAGAGAAGAATATTAAGCAAGGGCAAGGTATTTTCCTGCCATCAGGACTTTGTGATCTGAAGCTGTACAGTGTTGAAGAAATAGAAGTAATTACTGCATTCCCGCCATTATTAGACAAGGATATATGAATAGTACTTCCGGTAGTAATCCTACTATCTGTAATTTAATTGAAGTTGAAAATGATATAATTGAAGTAAGATATGCTTTTGCATTTGATTTGTTAGGAACAATTTCAAATTAAGAAAGGTGGCAAATGATGAATAAAAAGGTATTTGCCAATCTACTGGGGTTGTTCATTTTAGCTTTGTTCACCCCAATTATTGTTTTTGCACAAGATAAGCTGTTCACCGGCAATCAAGTTTACTTACCTATTGTTCATAAAAGTCGAATCATTCCTGATGGGATGATTTTTATCTCTGCTGCGGAATTTCAAATGGGATGTGATTCGAATCATAATGGAGGATATTTTTGTAGTGTAGATGAACTCCCTCTGCATAATGTTTATCTAAATGCTTTCTATATTGATCAATATGAAGTCAGCAACAATCAATATAGCGCGTGTGTTGCAGCCGGCGCTTGTGCTGCTCCGGCAAGTAATAGCTCTTATATGCGTTCATCTTATTATGGCAACCCAACGTATGGGGATTATCCAGTCATCAATATTGCCTGGAATAATGCGTTGAACTACTGCGATTGGGTTGGGAAGCGATTACCAACGGAGGCGGAATGGGAGAAAGCAGCGCGTGGTAACACACCCCGATCTTATCCTTGGGGAGATGGAATCCCAAATTGTGACTTAGTAAATTTTTTCGATATGATCAGTGGTAGTTATTGTGTTGGTGATACAGCCTCTGTTTTTGATTATCCATTAGGTGTCAGCCCTTATAGCGTTTTTAATTTAGCAGGAAATGTTTATGAATGGGTGAATGATTGGTATCTATCGGATTATTATAGTGCCTGCGCTTCTGGCTGCACTGATCCGTTAGGACCAGCAGAAGGAACTTATAAAGTAATTCGTGGTGGCAGTTGGCTGCAGACGGATTTCAGCTTAAGAACAGCTGGACGCAGGAGCAATTTCTCTCCTAGTAATACAAGTAATGAAATTGGTTTCCGATGTGCCTTAGATGCTGATGATTGATGTTATTTTAGGTGAGATTTGCTGCATTTTAAATCCTTTTTGTGTGAACTCCACTGTAATGATATTACTCTAATTGTTTTAGATCATCCAATATCCAGGGAAGTAGTTCAGCAACTGTTGGGTGGATGAGGACAGCTTTGCGGAAGAGTTTGTAGGATTGTTTTGTTAACATAAATGGTTTAAAAATGTTAATGATTTCATCTCCTCCAACTCCTAGGATCGTTGCTCCTAAGAACTGCTCAGTATCCGCATCGACTAGTATTTTTATCAATCCAATTGTCTCATCCTTTTCTCTTGCACGCGAGATTGCACTCA
Organism: uncultured Anaerolineaceae bacterium; assembly: GCA_964547225.1. Lineage (GTDB taxonomy): Bacteria > Chloroflexota > Anaerolineae > Anaerolineales > UBA4823 > CAZJMV01. The sequence goes on from CAZJMV010000047.1 coordinate 13,351, forward strand.
TCGGTTTGGTTGCCATGAGCACCTTACGCCCACTGGCACGGGCATCCTTCTCACTCATGCCAACTCGCCCAAGTGGAGGATCAATAAACATGGCATAAGTGATTATGCGGTCGGACAGTTTGCGATCGCCTGTTCCAGAGTAATTATCCCAGAATATTTCACCATCATTCACAGAAGTATGCGTAAAAGCACCTTGCCCATTTATATCACCCAAGGCATAGATATTGGGTATGTTGGTTTGTAAAATTTCATTCACTTGGATATAGCCGCGTTGATCGGTTTGAATACCGGCTGATTCTAGGTTTAAGCGATCACTATTGGGCATCCGTCCGACAGCTAACAAGATGTGACTGCCTTGTAAAATGTGTTCTTTGCCTTCATGATCGAAGAGAATTGATGATAGATTTTTATTTATGGATTTAAATTGGTTGATATTGGCATTTAGAAAGATCTGAATGCCTTCGTCTTCAAGAGTCTTCTTCACGATTTGAGCAATATCGGCATCCTCGCGGAACATGAGTTGTGGAGAAGCTTCTAGAATGGAAACCTGACTGCCGAAACGCCGGAAAGCCTGAGCGAACTCTAGGCTGATATAACTACCGCCGACAATGATGAGATGCTGGGGTAGTTCCTTAAGATCTAAAAGGCGAACATTATCCAGCCAATCAACCTCATCAAGACCTGGGATTGGGATGGATCGGGCGCGAGCGCCAGCATTGATGACGATAGTTTCAGCTTGGATGCGATCATTTCCAACGAGAACAGTCTGAGAATCTTCAAGAATTGCGTTGCTAGGATATACATCTACTCCAGGCATATTTGTGAGCCATTTTTTCAATCCCTGACTGCTTTGATTGCGGATTTGATTTTGACGCTGCATAACTTTGGCAAAGTCAATTGAAATCTCACCTGTAAGAACGCCAAAGTCGGAACCACGCCGAGCTATATGGGCAGCGCGTGCACTGGCGATGATGGTTTTGGTAGGCGTGCAGCCATAATTTACGCAGGTGCCTCCAAAGCGATCTCCTTCTGCGATGGCAACTGTCTTACCAGCACCTACGAGGCGTGGGATTACTGTTCCGGTGGCTTGTCCAGTGCCTATCCAAATTATGTCGTAATTTTTCATGGTCTTATTACCTCCAAACGACTTATGCAATTAGAATGTATAAAAATAACGCATCTAATAATTGCAATGATATTTGATGAGTGAAATCTAATTATAAATGGATAATCATAGGTTTAAGTCTGTAGTGTGGAATGAGGTGGACGGGGTGGAATGGTGTGGACGGGGTGGAATGGGGTGGA
>CAZJMV010000048.1:0-25830 GCA_964547225.1 uncultured Anaerolineaceae bacterium
GCTTGGTGGCATAATAAACATGCCGCCGATATGGTCAATGCGGCTGTAAATGGCGGGGTACCTTGGGTGCGTGTTAATTTACCCCCGCAGGGCAATCCCGTGAATGCGACTTATGACGCTGAACATATGCCCGTCTTCTTGCCTGACAAGCTTGCTGATCGACCTTGGAGTGTGCAGGCAATATTAGAGATGGTCAATATCAAAGAATAAATCGCAGAAAGCATTTTAGAACCCATGCGATGATAGCGAAATAGGTTTTGATGCCTCTTCGGGATTTTTATTGGTTTGTTGGTTTTTGATCAAATCTAAAAAGGTTGTGACGATTGCTGGGTCGAATTGTATTCCGGATTGTGAAAGGAGATATTCTTTTATCTTATCAATAGACCAGGCTTCGCGGTATGCGCGTTTTGATGATAAGGCGTCATACGCATCCACAATCGAGAAGAGCCTGGCTGCCAAGGGGATTTCTTCGCCCTTCAAACCCCTTGGATATCCGCTGCCGTCCCATTTTTCGTGGTGACAATAGGGGATGTCAAGCGCTTTCTTCAAAAAAGAGATACCTCCCAAATACTCTCCTGCCATTTCGGGGTGTTGTTTCATGATCTTCCATTCATCTTCTGTGAGAGTGCCTGGTTTTTGCAGGATATAATCCGGGATCGCTAATTTACCGATATCATGCAGCAGCGCGCCACGCCATATGTGGATCAACTGACTCTCAGAGATATTCATCTTTTTTGCTAATCGCAACGTTATCTCAGCAACTCTTTCCGAATGTCCTGCGGTTTGATGATCGCGTAAATCTAAAGCCTTTGCTAAACCTTCCAACGTTGAATTATAAGCTAGATTGAGTTCGATATTCGATTTCTGAACTTCACTGAGCAATTGTATATTCTCAATCGCAATAGCTGCTTGTGTAGAAAGCGATGTCAGAAAATCATCCCATTCTGGATCGGGATGGATATGACTGCGATGGAATAATTCCAGCACACCCTTGATCTGTCCTTTGATGATCAAGGGAATGCCATAATAAACTTTGAAACCTTCCTCTAGAAATAGGGAAGAGCGGGAAAGGTGAATGTCACCTTCCTGCAAATTGTCCAGATGGATGATTTTTCGTTCTAGAGCAGCTTGTCCAGCATGTCCTTCGCCCATTTTTAACCTTGTAAATTGTAAGGCTTGGGTCGAAAATCCAATCGAATGGGCGTAATTCAAGGTATGGTATTGGGGATCATAGATCAATACCGCGGCTGCGTCGATCTCAAGCTGATTGGTGATGACCAAGAGATATTGATTGAGAGACAGCTTCATATCCACACTGGCTGAAAAGATCTGATGAATATTATGTAAGGCTTGCAGGCGGTTCAAGCGGGTGGAGGTTTGCTTATAGAGACTCGCTTTAGTGATTGCTGCGGAGGCTTGATTGACCAGTGTTTGGGCTAATTTTGCCATATCAGGGGTGAATGTATTTTCGACTTGACTGTCAAAGCAGATGATCCCGAAGACTTTTCCATTATCAATCAATGGGACTGCCATCCAACTCAAAATCCGATTCTGATTCTGATAGGTTACAAATCGGGAGTCTTTTTCTGTATTCTGAAGGACGAGGGGGCTTTTGGTTTCAAGGATTTCTTGGAATAAAGCATCCTCTTCTGAAAAGGTCAACCCCGCCAGTTGCTCAGGATTTCGGAAACCATGTGACGAGACCATTTTCAAAAGCTTATTTTCCAATAAAAAAATAGATGAGCTGTCATTCCGGAAATATTTTTGTAAGTTGATCAGGAAACGATCAAGGACGTCGTCAAATTTCCAGGATTGTGTTAGGGATTTGCTGATATCGTGTTGAATTTCAGCCTCAATCCTCAGTCTATGTTCTTGGTTAAATAAACGGATACGTTCAATGCCGATCCCTAATTGATTTGCTATCGTGCGTAAGAGGCGTTCATCATCATCGGAGAAGAAATCAGGTTGACAGCTTTCAGCATTCAGTACGCCGATCAACCGATCAGCGATCAAAATAGGAACACATAGTTCGGAGAATATTATAGGTCCTGGTGAAATACCGTAATAAGGGACTTTTGTGGTATTTGAAATGCGAATAGCGCTTTTCGAGGCAGCCACTCTGCCGACAACATTTTGTCCTAACTCGAAGGTTAATTTCTTTTCCCGCTCGGGAATGCCTTCATAGGAGGGATGGACTGTGAGGTATTGTTTATCTTCATCCAATAGCAAAACCCCGAGATGATCAGGGTATAGATTGCGCTTCAATAAACCCGTTACATAAGCGATGAGTTCGTCTTCATCTTCGACTTGTAAGGCGAAGGTAGATATTTCTTGCAAAATGCTTTGTTCGAGTAAGTTGTGCGTCAGATGCTCTTCGTTCTTTTTTTGCTCACTGATATCCTTGGAAAATAACGCCACACTGTTTACTTCTGCTGTCTTAGGGTCAATAATCGGATAGACATTATTCCGATAGATCCTATCTTTGAGTGTATCTTCGAAGGTGATCGACTCTCCTTTACTGAACACATCTTTGACGATTTGTATTCTCTCCCCAAAGACTTCCGCATCAAGGAAGGTGAGCATATTGACACCGATTAGATCTTCTACGGTTTCGCCAAGTTGACTAGCGCCAGTTTGATTGACATTTAGCAATCTGCCATCTCGAGAAATCTGCATGATGGTATCCACGGGTGCGTTGAATAAGGTGATCAATTGTGCGTTGGTTTCGCGTAGTTTATCCTGTGTCATATGCAAGATTATTTCAACTTGCTGTAAATCAACAACGTTTTGATGCAGATCCTTAGCTTGGTTGCGAAGTGTTTCCATCGTGTTGGATATCCCTCCAGAGATGATCATGGTGATGATAAACCAGATGATGATCGAAAATATCGCATCATTTATGGGAGGGCGATCAATAACTGGAGGAATTTCACCCATTATCCATAGGATATGCAAAATAATATAAACACCGGAGCCAATCAGAAATAGCCAAAAAGCTTTTTTCTTATCGAGTAAAACGGTTGCCAACACAACAAAGGTTAGCATTGCCAAAGCGCCGCTTGGGTTAGTGGATGGGTTGCCGTTTACATAAGTCTGTATAGCTGCAAAACATAAGAAGCTTGTAAGAACCAACCAAGTAGCTTGCTTAATATGTCCTGCTTTGACGATGATAATGATAAGGATGCCTAGACTTAAGATGAATAAATCAGTGATGAAATCAGACCTTGGATCAGGTCTGTGATTTCGTAGAAGACTAAAGAATATCTGAAATAAGAAAAAGAAGGTTCCAGATACGATCAATATAAGCCCAATGATGATTATTGTCAGTGCGAGTTGTTTGTTTACTTGATTGGATTCTGGTAAAAATTTATTGAGGAACTTTTTTAACTGTGCTTCTACCTGCCTATTCTTCATACGAACGCCTTCGTGACTTTATCTTAATCTTGTTGTTCAGAAATGAAATCCGAAGTTAGGGCGCTTTCCGGATTGTTATCTCCCTTGCAAGCAAAATTCTCAACCGTAATCATACCCTAAAATGATAAAATAGAGTAAAGTTCATATTGATTCTTGCAAAAGAGTAAGGTTAAATGTTTACGAATGGGATCGTGTTTCAATGATATAGGTGAGAAAGCGCCGATTTTTTTTATTATTATGCAAATCTAATCAATTTAATGTACAATTGACTAGAAAACAAGGATTAAGAATTTAACGAATGACGATCAAACGTTATGGATGATCAATATCTCTACCAACAAATAGCAGACGCAATTCGCCAGGATATCCTGACTGGCAAATTAAAACCAGGTGACCGACTAGCTGCCATTCGGGATGCAACCACGGACTGGGGCTGTACAAATGCCACCATTCAACGAGCCTATAAGGAATTGGCAAAACAAGGTTTAGTAGTGAGCCGAATCGGGCAAGGGACGACGGTCGCGGCAAAGGAACTACCTCAAGAGCAAATCCCATTGCGACGGGCGATGCTTTTGAATCGAATTGAGACAAACCTATTTGAAATTATGGCTGCTGGCTATTCGCCGGGTGAGGTTGAACAAGCCACCCGGATGGCTTTGGATCGTTGGCGTACTTTTACTGAGCAAACACCAGAGACGAAGTCCGATTTCTTACGTTTCGTTGGAAGTCATGATCCCGCAATCACTTTGATTGCAGCGCAGGCACGTGATATTCACCCTGGATTAGTAATGAAAGTCTTATTTACGGGCAGTTTGGGAGGATTGATTGCATTGGCTGAGAATGACGCTGATATGGCTGGTTGTCATTTGTGGGATGAGCAAAGTGATGTATACAATGATCCCTTTATCCATCGCCTGTTTCCGGGGAAGAAAATGGCAGCTTTGACTTTAGCGCACAGACGGGTTGGCTTGATCGTACCACCAGGCAATCCAATGGGTATTGATGGTATAACGGATCTGGTACGACCTAGCTTAAGATATGTCAATCGGCAAACGGGCTCTGGTACGCGTGTTTGGATGGATGTTAACTTGAAACGCATTGGAATCACACCGGAATCGATTTTAGGGTACCAAGATGAGAAAAAGACTCATTTTGAAGTTGCATTAGCTGTAGCGACCAATCTTGCGGATACTGGTTTAGGGGTGCAAACGGCTGCGATTTCATTCGGTTTAGATTTTGTCTTTCTGACTACAGAACGATATGATTTAGTCATTCCGAGTGAGAAATGGGAAAACCCTGCTTTTCAGTCGTTATCGGAGTGGCTCAATACTACGCAGGCAAAAACTGCTATCCAGGAATTAGGTGGTTATGATATTTCGGAGACAGGTTCTCTCAGATGGGTCTCGTGAAAAACGTTATTTTTCGTCTCAGTACTCCCCTTCCGATTTAAGCAATTCTAAAAATGCTTCAACCACATCTGGATCAAACTTTCTTCCAGCTTGATCAATAAGATATGTAATAATTTGCTCCTTTTGCCAGGCATTTCGATAAGGTCGATCTATCCCCATGGTTAAAAAGGTATTCACGACAGAAAAAAGCCGTGCTGCCAATGGGATTTCCCTTTCCTTCAAACCGCGTGGATATCCACTCCCATCCCAATTCTCATGATAGCAATAAGGGATATCTATGGCTGGTTGTAGAAATGGTACGTTTCCTAATGTCTGTTGCGCCAAAAGAGGATTTTGCTTCAGTATTTGCTTTTCGTCAGATGTCAATTGATTTGTTTTTTCCAACACTCGATCGGGAATACCGATCAAACCGATATCATATAGATAAACTCCGCGACGAATGTGGATGATTCGTTCGGGAGGAACGTTATATTTATCTGCCAATTTTGTAGTCATATCAGCCAAACGTTCTGAATGTCCTTCGGGTAATTGCTTACGTTTATCAAGCGCTCGTGCCATCCCACTTAATGTGGAATCAAAGGCTAAATTCAATGCCATATTGGTTTTTTGCGCGTTGCTCAAGAGATGCAAATTTTCGGTTGCTATGGCAGCTTGTGTCGAGAGCGACATTAGGAATTCCTCCCATTCTGCATCGGGCGATAAAGGTGATCGGTGGAATAATTCCAGAGCTCCAATTACCTGATCTCGGTTAATCAAAGGGACGCCAATATAAACTTGAAATCCTTCATTTACAAACACTTCTGAGCGCGAAAAATTCACATCCACAGTTTGTAAATCATCAACGCGCACAATTTTTCTTTCCAAAATCGCTTGTCCGGCATAACCCTCCCCGATCTTGAGATTGGTGTGTCTAAGAGCTTCCGTTTTGAAGCCGAGTGAATTTGCGTATTGCAATGAAAGTTGTATAGGATTATAAAACAAAATAGCTGCCGCGTCGACTTGCAGCTGTTTGACAACAATCTGAAGAAATTGATTCAATGATAAGTTTAAGTCAACACTAGCAGAGAAGATTTGATGAATGGTGTGTAGCGCCTGTAGCCGATGTAGACGAATATTGGTGCTTTCAAATAATTTCGCTTTGATGATGGTTTGCGAGACTTGATTTACGATATTTTGCGCTTGCCGCGCCATTGCATCATCATACTTGCCGGTTGTACGGCTATCAAGGGTTACAATACCGAAAACTTCTCCTTGATCAATAAGCGGAACACCCATCCAACCATGTATGGGATCCATTCCTTCGAATTTTTGGAAGCGTTGGTCCTCTTCTGCATTCTCAAGTATGAGTGGTTTTTTACTACTGCAAATTGCTTGGAAGAGTTGATCGTTTGTTGAATGATCTAATTGGGGAGATAATTCTGTTTTATCAAAACCACGCGAAGCAACGATTTTCAGTTGGTCCCTTTCCCATAAGAAAATGGACGAGCTATCACTTTCCAGTATGCGTGATAAGTTTTCTAAGAAGTTTTCTAACATATTCTCAAGTGAAGTGGATTGGGTCAGCGCCAAACTGATTTCATGCTGTACCTCTGTCTCCATTCTCAACTGCATTTCCTTATTAAATAACCGTATCCTCTCAATTGCCATCCCTAATTGGTTGGCGACAGTTAATAGAAAGCCCTCGTCTTTATCTTCAAAATAATGCGGCAATCTGCTTTCTGCATTGATTACACCGATAATTTGATTTTCGATAAGTAATGGCACACATAACTCCGAATACATCTTCTCTCCCTTACCAGGGATATATATCGCTGATTCCTGAGTATCATGGATGATTATTGGTTGTTTGACTAAAGCTACGTTTCCAATAACGCCTTCCCCAATCACGTACGTATTCCGTTTATCTTCTTCGGATATGCCTTGGTAAGAAGGGTGAAAGGTAAGCTTTTGTTGATTCTGATCGTAGAGCAAGATACCCAATTCATCTGAATAAAGCTTGCTATATAGGAGTTCAGTTACATATTCGATGAGGGTGTCTTCATTTGTGGTTTGCAGAGCTTGTGAGGAAATTTCTTGCAAGACTTCCTGTACTAATAGATTGTGTGTAATCTTTTTTTCTGCTTGTTGTTGGATGGAGAGATTTTGCTGAAGTGTAGCAGTTTGTTGACGTAAAACATGTAAAGAGTGAGAAATTCCCGCTGTTAGTAAACCACAGACCGTTAGCCAAACTATAAATGTAAATAAGGCTTGACTGGAAGGTTCTCGAGCAGGCGCTTCGGGAAGCAAACCCAGCAACCATAACAGGTTCAATCCACCATATAGGCTTGCCGCTAGCGCAAATGCCAACCACGGGTTTCGCTCATTGATTAAAACAGCTGACATGAGGACGAAAAGGATCATCGCCAAGGCGCCGCTTATATTGGCGCTTGGATTTCCAGATAGGTAAGTTTGGAAGGTAGCAAAAAAAAGGAACCCCCCTAGTACCATAGACTTGGCAGTTTGAATATGCCTCGATTTGGTTAATCCGATCACAACGATACCAAAGAGAGCTACGCTAAGATCAATGAGGATATCCATCCAGGCGAATGAGTAAGACTTTGCGAAAGGTATGGTAAGAAGCTGTAGGAGGGCGAATAAAGCTCCCGATACTGAAAAAACTAAACCGATCAGAATCAGCACGCGAACAGCTTGTTCGCGCTCATCTTTAAATTCAGATAATAATTGATTGAACTGTGTACCAAAAATTTTCAATTTCAACTGATTAATCGCCACCTGATCATCTCACACCTGTAGAAGGTTTTTTTAATAATCCCTGTAATGCGAAATAATTGCTTACTTGATCATTATAACAGGTATGATTAAAAAGAAAACCAACAAATTCGCAAGGTTTACGGATTGAGTACTTTTCTTTGTGCGCATTAGCAAGCGATCGTTTTAGGTGAATGATGATTGAGCGTTATTTCTTATCCAAGCTGACCGCGTGCTGCTCTGCAATGATTTCTGCCATTATGGATAGAGCGATTTCTTGTGGCGTTAATGCCCCTAAGTCTAACCCAATTGGTGCGTGAATTCGGTTTATATGTGTTTCTGGAACTCCCATCTCGAGCAATGCTTCGCGACGTTTAGCATGTGTCTTTCTGGATCCAAGCACGCCAATATACGCTGCTGGGCTGTTTAGAGCGATTTGCAAGGCGGGGTTATCTAATTTCTCATCGTGGCTCAAGCATACAACGGAGGAGGCAGCATCTAGTCCTAGCTTTTCGAGAGCATTAGCTGGCCATTCAACAATCAATTGGTCAGCGTGAGGAAAACGATCCTCAGTTGCAAATGCTGAACGAGCATCGATGACGACCGTTTCGAGTCCCATCGTTTTTGCCATCGAAACCAAGGGAATGGCGATATGCACTGCCCCAACGATGATCAGGCGAGGGGGTGGTAATAAATATTCGAGGAAGATACGCGCCTCGCCTTGTGGTGTGTTGATGGTTAGGGTGGTTGCGTCGATCGGTTTTGTTTGATTGGGTGCATAGGACGAAATCGCTTGATCTAGTGCAGTTAAACCTAGTTCGCCAAATACTCTATTGTCCTCAAGCAGGATTTTCTTTTTGCCTGTATTTGGACCAGCGATAATCGTAGCTAAGCAAGCGCTTTTTTTGAGATTCAAGCATTCTTGGATGGCGGGGTATATTACATACCAAGCTGGGGTATCCATGGATTCAATAAAGACCTCAATTGAACCGCCGCAAGAAAGCCCAACCTCCCAGGCGCTTTCATTCGAGACGCCATAACTTACCAAGCGAGGGATACCGCTTTCACGGACAACCTGCGCCTCTTCAAAAACAGCTCCTTCAACACAACCGCCGGTCACTGAGCCGGAAATATTCCCTTGTGAGCTGACCGCCATCTTTGAGCCAGCCGGTCGCAAAGAAGATCCTTGCACGGTTATGACGGTTGCTAGTGTGCTAGTTAATCCAGCCAGCTGCCATTGTTCAATATCATTCCAAATCTCTTGCATTTCATCTGCTCCGTTGATCAACGATGATCCGTTTTGCTAAACTTCCGCCTGATGCGGGTTGATATATACGTCCATTGATATTCATACTCAATCGATTTATTTGCATAGTCTGTTTAATAGCGGGGATATGATCAAGAGATTCTTCTACTTGTGTACGCCAATCCGCTTTTGTGTTCGGTATTATGACCATTTCAAGCTCTAAAGTGCTCTTGTGAAGGTCTCCGATCAGCCGGGCTGAAAAATTAGCGATTGATTCAATCTTAAACAGGGCATCGTCAAGGTCCGCTATGGATAATCTATGATCCTTTGTTTGGTCAAGAACGATTTGGCTGCTGATGCGGGAGCGAATATAAGCTAATGTTTTTAATTCCGTTTTGCAGGGGCATTTCTTCGGAAGGATACGGCTGAGATCACCGCTGCGATAGCGTATCAATGGCATCCCAGCGCGCGTCAGGGTTGTAAATACGATTTCCCCCGTTTGACCTTCTGGGAGCAGTTCACCTGTTTGTGGGTCGATGATCTCGATATATAAATCCGCTTCCCTGTAATGGTAGCCAACCCTGGCTTGGCAGTCAACACCGCCACCCAACCCCATCTCCGTCATGCCATAATGATTGTAAACCTTGCACCCCCAGACAGTTTCAATCGCCTGCATGATTGAGGGCGAGAGGTAATCTGTGGAGAGAAGCACTTTCTTTGGGTGGTGAGGATAGTCTTTTATGCTGTGTTGCGAAAAACGCGCCAGCGCCAAGACGTGTGTCGGCGCGCCAACCAAGACAGTTGCTTTCTGATCCTGGATGGTTTCTAAAACTTCTTTTGGATCAAAGACAAGCCCATAAGGGATCGGTTTTGCACCTAAACGTCTTAACCCCTTTGCCAGCAAATCACCTACACTACCTGGCGTTTCGTAGGGCAGCAGAATTAAAACGCGATCATCTATGTTTGTAAAGACCGACATGCCATATTTGAAGAAGTCGATCGTTAAGTCTTGATCTAATTTTGTGAAATAGATACGTTTGGGCTTCCCAGTTGTACCGGAGGTATCCAAAGTGACAACACGCTGGATCTCGCTCTGAGAAACGCAAACTAAGCTTAAGGCAGAATTTCGGATATCGTCGGCTGTCGTGAATGGAAACAAAGCTAGATCTTTCAGGCTGCTCAATGATTGAGGGGTTTTGGTGAGTTTTTGGCGATAGAAGGAACTTTTCTCGCGTGCCCGTTTTATGACCTCATTGAGCATGAAAAGCTGATAGTCTTCGATTGCTTTCCGATCGAATGATTTTTGATGTCCACCAATTTTCTGGTAGACCCAATCTTCTAATGGGGTTGTAGGAATTGAACGAAATAATCTCATACGATCATTTTACTATGAGATTGATTAGGAAAATTATTTCGATAAAGGCTTCGCCCTGATCTGTCGGTGAGGTTATAGGCACAAAATGGAACAATCCTTCCGTCAGCGCTGATCGTATGAACGCAACAGCCGCGTAAGCGTTCAAGGTCAAGGTTCCAAGCGTCTTGGAAAGCCATCCCCGAGATGCAAAAACTATGTGTTATTGATCGTTCCAAGAGGATGTCCCATTCTCCTAAACGAGGGCTTTCAGTTATTGGCAGTTGCAGGTTCGTTTTAGGATAAGACCATTGCCGAGCAACAAAACTGCGTAAGCGCACTACTCCTTCGGCGGCATCCTCGGTTTTACAACAGCAGCTACTGGTGGGGTTGTGATGGGTAAGTGATCTGAGCTCACCATCAGGCATACGAATAAAATTCCCGTGAAATGAGCACATCGCATTTTCTGCGCCAGGAGGTCTGAAATTTTCGCTTTTGATCGAGCCTTGTGTCTGTTCTTCGATCGCTCTAATGACTTCTGGTATTGTTATACGTTGAGAGTCACTAATATCTGTAGGCTTGCTTGCGTGCTTCATATTTGATGGAGATATTCCTACGATATCAGAATATCGTCCAAAGTAACTGATTGGTTGAATATGAACGCCTCTTACAGAGGGATGGTAATGCAGCGCTAATTCGATGATCTTCCCAAGATTCTCGCTGTTCACACCTGGCACTAATGTGGGTACCAGAACACAGCCTACGTCTTGAGATGCGCAATGCTGGATGGCTTTGATTTTCTCCTCCAATAGTTTACGTCCTCGCAGTTGCTGATAGATGCTGTCTTCAGTGCCGTCGAACTGTAAGAAAACCGCTTTCAAGCCTGCCTGCACCAATGCTTCTAAATATTTTTCATCACGCGCGATACGCAATCCATTGGTGTTGAGTTGGAAGTACGTAAAGCCCAATGATCTGCCTATCTTGATGATTTCCGGAAGATCGTTGCGCATACAGGGTTCGCCACCCGATAATTGGATATTATATGGACCACCAGCTTCCAGTAAGCGCTTGAACCACTGTTCTAGGGTGGATAGATCAGGGTCGTATGGGATTTGATGTCCAACATTAGCAAAGCACACAGGGCAGCGCAGGTCACAACGTTGGGTTACTTCGAATAGGATACAACAAGTGTGTGCTTGATGGTCTGGGCATAAACCACAATCATATGGGCAGCCTTGCTGCACTTGTGTAAAAGGATTGAGAGGGGCGGCAGGTTTTTTTGGACGTACCCACTTTTTCAAGCCAGGTTCACCGCGCCAAACAACAGTTCTAAAGAAACCATGTTCTGGACAGGCTTTTTCAAGGTAGACATTTTCACCGCGCAAGACCCGTAAAGCAGGTATCCTCTGGAGACATTCTGGGCAGACGCTTTCAGTCTGTGCTAATATCTCGCTTTGTGTCTCAACGCTAGAATTCGGAGAGGTCATAACCATTTTCCACCAAGATTTCTTTTGTTTTTTGAAATGTTTCTGCAACAATAAAAGGGCAGCGTGAGGACTGATTTTGGAAATTGCCTTCCAGAATCTCCTCACATCGGATGCTATTATAGCGGGGGATATATTCGGCTTTGAACCAATTGACCAATTCCCGAATCATCAAATTTAGATCGGGGTTTTGAGGTGCGCCGGAACTACCTCTCCCCGCATATAGACCGAGCAGGCAAGCTCCCCCAGTTAAAGCGCCGCAGGTTTCCCCACAGAAGCCCAAACCACCAGCTAAGCCATTCATACAGCGAACTAAATCTGGATTTGATTTCCCCTGGAGTTCCAATCCCAGTATGATTATGATTTGACTGCAAAAGAAGCCTTCCTGTTTTAATGCTTGCATGCGTTCAATTTCTTCCATTGTTACCTCACAATTAATATCAAGAATTTGGAGATTGAATTATGTTGTGTTTTTTTATTTACCAAGTACATGATGGCTGAAATTACCGTCCATGTTTTTTTCTTGCAACGAGGAGAAAATATCCTGGTTTGATTCGAGCAATGGTAACTTGTATCTCAAAAAGGTCAATTTTACAGATACCGGTTTTGTACCAAAATTCCTGCATTGAACCATGTTTTTGAATTATTCGATGGGTGAGGTCTCTTAGTTGTTTTGAATGATCTTCCCAAACGATGACTTCAAAATGATTGCTTTCAAGAAGTTCATAAATTTCATCTTTAGAAATAGCACCCTTAAAACAACCGATACGATCGCTATGCTCAATTTCATAATGATCCTGAGCGTTGTGTGAAAAGAGATCACTGATGATTAGATAACCATGTGGTTGTAATACCCGAAAGACTTCTTTTAAGACCTGATCCTTATCAGTTATCAGGGAGAAGCCGCACTCCATAAGGGCTAATTCTATTCGATCATTAATGAAGGGTAGATACAGGCTTTCTGTTTGAAGAACAGAAAGCTGTTTAGATCGCTTTAGACCATCTCTTAACATTTTTATCGAGGCATCTACACCAAATACTCTGCCATATCCATGTTTGCCTAGCCACTCAACCGTAGCACCTGTTCCACAAGCGATATCGATCACCCAAGCATTAAGTGATAATTGGCAATAATCCAGTGCATGTGAGGTTATGGTTATACCGCCTGGGCGCACAGTATCTCCGGTGACTATTCTTAATGCATCGTGTTCAAAAAGGGTGGACATGTGATCAATTAAGACAAGTTATTTATCTTCGAGAGCTTTCTCAACTTCTAACATCTTCCCCAAGGCAAGGTTTTCCGGAATCATGACAAGCCCGCATTTGGGACATTTGAGTAAATCTACAGGATAAGCATTTCCCAGGTATGAAATAGTAACCTGCCCAGTTTCGAGTGGAACTTGACAGTTTTGGCATTCCCAAATATCTCGGTCAGCGGGATTGATATATTCGCTCATCTCTTTGATTTTCCTTCGATTTCCATGCGATGGCTGTATGCATTGAAGATGGGAAAAAGTTGTTCTTTTGAATTTGGTTCAGCCGTCGATAAGTATTCAACCCAATAGGTCACATTACCTAATTTATGATAGGCTAGGATGTGTCCATTGGTTTTATTTAATAGTTTTTGATTATTGGCTTCAGCAAAGGCGATAACCTGCTGTAGCTCTTCTTGTAGGATCAATCTTTGCTCACAAATCTGCTTAACCCCATCAGACAAGAATATTCTGATATCTGTAAATTCGGGTAATGGTTCCATAGTTTCCTCCCAAAAATATTCAAGAATTTTCCGCTTTAAATAGCGACGGTTTTCGCGTCTAACAGAAAACCCTGGATCAGGTCTTTGAGTTGCTTTCGTTGGGTCAACACCGAATAGCAGATCGAGGATATGCAAAGCTGGTTTCCCTTGACGCACAAAAAAATCACGACACATTGCGCAGTAGGTGATAAAATCGAGCTCATTGGCTTGAATTTGTCTATCGACGACCTGATGCGCTAAAGATGGATTTGCCAACCACATCACTCCACCGAAGCTACAACATTCACTTTTCTCGCGGTTGAGTGGGGCTTCCTCGACTTGTATTCCGATTTGGTCTAAGATACGACGGATGCTTTCATGAATAGCTGATTCATAGCGTGTTGCGCAGGCATCGTGTATCGTTAGTTTTTTTGTAGTATGCTGAAAACCAAGCTCTGTTGGGATTAATTCTTCTCGTTCTAACCATTCCCATAGTGATATGATTTTAACATCTGCATAGTGCATTCTAAAAGCTCGATAACAACTTGGACAGGCAAGGATCAAGATCGGATCGCCTAATTGATGATAGGCATCGTAGAAGGCTTTTTGGCTTTGTTCGAAAAAGTCCATTCGTCCAGCCCAATCTGCAGGAGCTCCGCAACATTGAAGGATTAAGCCAACGGGTTCATCTAGTGCATTAGGTCGATGAATGATTTTTTCATATAAAGAATGAACATGTGCAGGTGATGAGGCGCACAGTTGGCAGCCAGGAAAGAGAGCGTAGGCGCTTTGGGAGGTGCGTGGAGCGTGTTTAATTAATGTGAATGCATCTCCGTTGCTGAATTGCATGTCTTTTAGTGCAAAATCATGTGCAGATGGTGGCATGCGTTTCTGTTCGACCATCGTCTGGCGAGCAGTATGGATCACCTCAGCCATACTCAAATTCGTTGGGCATACCTCAACGCATAAATTGCACAAGCTGCATGAATTGATGAATTGATTTGAATTACGCATACCCATCACAATTGCTAGATTATTATAGATCTCGCGCAAGTATTGTTTGGGATAGCTGCCATAATGGTGTAGATATTCGCAAACTTTGACACATTCCAGACATTCGCAAAGGATACAACGTTCTGCCTCACTGATAGCTTCATTTTGGGTATAGCCTGAAACGAAGTTTGATGGTTCGATGGATGGTTTGGCGTTGATACCGCTGATATTCGTATAAAGCTTGCTCTCAAAACCCCCCTCATTATATCGAGATGCAGTTATGGATACTTTTTGGAGGTAACGGTCGATTGATGTGGCTGCTCTTCTTCCAGCGCTGATTTTCTGAATAGGAGAGGGTGTATCCGATTGAATAATGCCGCCTCCGGCATATATCCCCTCTTGATTGGTCATTCGGGTTATTTCATCTATGTTAATAAAGCCTTGATCGTTAATAGATAACTTGCTTTGATTTTTTAGATTTTCCCGACCATTTGATCCAACACCGATATAGATTGCATCAAATTCATCAATAAGTTCATTTATACCTATCGATGTATTGCTTTGATCTTCAAAATTAATTTTTGTATTGAGATGAAGATCAAGATCGAAGACTTCCATAATTGATAGGTCTTCTTGAATAACAGAGGCGGGCAAACGATCTTGCGGATATTGCCAGAGATTTCCGCCAATGCGATGATTTGCTTCGTATATGGAAACGCCATATCCTTTGCGAGCCAGATCATATGCGACCGTTAATCCACTTAAGCCGCTCCCGATGATAGCCACTCTTTTCGATTTACGAGGCAGTACTCGGAAAGGTTCTATTGTGTCTGATCCATAGTTTACGCAAGCGCGTTCAAGCAAGGCAATTTCGATTGCCCCACCTATTTTGTCTCTTTTACAATCTTGTTGACAAGGTTGGTCGCAAATCCAACTCACGATTCCTGGAAATGGAACCGCTTTTCTTAGTATCTTGTATGCTTCTTTGAAATCTCCTTGGGAAATAGCAGACACAATTCCACGTACGTTAACGTGAATTGGACATGATGCTGTACACCAGGGAGCTTGGTCTTGGATGCAAAGAGATTCTAATTCTTTCTGTTTTTGCTGTTGCACCGTTATCTTTTTAGACTTCTAATACAGTAATCGCGTTTTCTGGGCAGATTTCCTGACACGACATACAACCAATACAATCGTCTTCTTCACCAACGAAAACAGCATGTTCTTTTCCATTATCAGTTGCCAACTCAAGTGACTGACTGGGACAAATATCAACACAATCTCCACAACCAACACATTTCTGCAGTTCAATTTCAACAGTAAACATGATCGTAATGTATTCTCCTTGATTTTTTTGATTTTTTATTTTTGGTGTGAGCGGTAAGTTATTTCCGCTCACACCTTTTTTATTAATACCCTGCTTGAATTCTACTCCTAAAATCTTACTTTATAGGGCGGTCTGATTCCAAGTTGTATTTTACTGCAATGCATCCAATCCTTCTAAGATTTTCTCTGGTAATGCTGGAAGATGTGTGATGCGGACACCAGTTGCGTCATTGATACCGTTTACAACAGCAACATGAGGTGATGTCAATGGAAGTTCGCCAACACCAGCAGCGCCAAATGGTCCGTGTTCACGTGGGCTATTTACGTAGATGATATCAAATTCGTCGGGAATATCCATTGTGTAGGGGATACCGCATGCTTGCATGGTGGTGTGTTTTTTAAGATCTTCGAAATCTTCAGTCAAGGCGAGACCAATACCTTGTGCAACACCACCATAGATCTGACCATCAACCACTAATTTGTTATTGATACTGCCTACATCCGCAAATACGGTCATTCCTTCTACAGTCGCTTTTCCAGTTTCGATGTCCACGGCGACTTCAGCAAGAAATACACCGTACATATAGACAGCAAATGGCTTTCCTTGTGCGTTTTCATCACAGGCAGTGTTCATTGATGCAGCCCATTTTCCGATGTATTTAGTGGGAATTTGTTCATCGACCATTTCATCATAGGTCAGGAAACCGCCATCGGGTTTGCGCATATTATCAAGCAATTGCTCACAGCCATCTTTGATCGCGTTTCCGGTCATGACCTGCTGACGGCTACCCCCAGAAGGTCCGGAAGCGGGAGTGGTAGCAGTATCATTCATGACGAGTTTGATCTGTTCAGGTTTAATACCTAATGGCATCAAGGACTCATGTGCGGTACCTAGCATACCCATATCAGCGCCCTGACCATGGTCTTCCCATGCTGCATAGACGGTAACGCCGTCTTTGGTCAATTCTACCCAAGCCTCAGACCCATCGGGACCATCCAAGCCGCAGCCATACAAGCCTAGAGAGACGCCAACACCGCGTTTGACGGTTCCGGTGGAATTCTGCTTGGCTTTCTCTTTGAGCTCTTTATATAAGGGTCGCGCTTGTTCAAGCATTTCTGTTAGTGTATATGAATCGGGCGTTTGACCAGTAGGAGTTGTATCTCCATGTCGATAAGCATTAATGAATCTAATCTCGAGGGGATCTATACCGATCTTCTCGGCCAACATATCCATTATGCTCTCACTAGCCAAGAATGCTTGTGGAGACCCATAAGCTCGGAAGGCTGAACCCCAAGCGTGGTTTGTACAGACGGTCTGACCCCGACCGCGAATATTGGGGATATTATAACCAGCACCCATGTATTGAGCGCCGCGCAGCGTGAGCAGGTCACCGAACTCCGAATAAGGACCGTGGTCGACAATCCAATCGGTTTCCATTGCGAGGAGCTTGCCTTTTTCATCAGCAGCCATCTTCATGTTTATAAAGAAAGGAGAGCGCTTACCGGTGTAAGTGATGTGCTGGAAGTAGTCATAAGCCAGGTGTACCGGTCTGCCAGTTGCCATACAAGCAACGCCTAATAATGCTTCTATTGTTGGGCTGAATTTATACCCGAAGGTACCCCCAGCAGGATTTTGAACTAGGCGTAGTTTTTCCGGATCGATGCCTAATCCAGGGGCGATCATAGCATGATGCAAGTGAATACCAATACTCTTTGAATGGATCGTCAATCGCTCTTCTTCGTCGAAGTATGCAAAACCAACATCGGGCTCAATCGTCAGGTGCGGTTGTCTTTGGAGATAGAAATCACCTTCTACCACGAAAGGCGCTTTCTCCATGATCTCTTTGGTGTCTTCGCCCTTGGCAATTTTCTGTTCAAAATAGACATTTGGTGTTCCAGGATGAATTTCGATCGCATCATCTGCCATTGCATCGAGGGCGTTCATATAGGCAGGTAACTCTTCGAGTTCGACTTTTACTTTATCCGCAGCGGCTTTGGCGTGTTCAACCGTATCAGCCGCGACGATCGCGATCGCGTCGCCAAACTGGAATACTTTTTCGTCGCATAGGATTGGTCGATCCCACCCATCGCCTTTATTGGTGGGGAAGGTGATCAGACCGGTAATGCGATTTTTGCCTTTAACATCTTTGTGGGTCATTACTTTATAGACACCCGGCATCTTCTCGGCTTCACTGGTATCGATAGAAAGGATATTGGCATGCGATACTTTCGCTTGAGCTAGCGCTAAATGAAGCGTATCAGGAGGCATCCTCAGCCCAAGGTCATCGCCATAATCTAGTGTACCGGTAACTTTAGCAACAGCAGAGGGACGTGGATAGCTTGATCCCCAAATGTGCCCATCATCAGGCATCTTGAAGCGCAGATCTTCGATGCTCATTTCGCCACGTAATACCTTGGCTGCATCAACAACCGCATCGACCATCGGTTTGTAACCATTGCAGCGGCAGACATTACGGTTAGCTTGGAACCAGCGTCTAATTCGTTCGCGACTTGGATCTGGTTCTTTATCAAGTAAGGCTTTACTGGAGATAATAAAACCAGGGATACAGAAACCACACTGCGCAGCGCCATGGGCAATGAAGGCTTCTTGAATGGGGTGTAGGTTGCCGGGGATTCCGATTCCCTCGATCGTTGTGATTTGCGCTTCATCGCGGACACTTTTCATTTTTGTAACACAACTTCGTACGATGCGTCCATCCATGATGACAGAGCAGGCACCACAGTGCCCATCTCCACAAGAAGATTTTGTTCCCGTTAGACCAATTTGCTTGCGAATCACATCAAGCAAAGTGGTCTCGGGCTCGACAATTAGGTTAAAGTCGATACCATTAACTTTTAGATTTTTTCGTAGCATTGAGACCTCCTATTTGGGATAGTTTTTATTTGATGGCAATCATTCCAAAACAATTAAAGTTTATACATTGATTAATCGTATAAAAAAAGGAAATTTGCCCTAAAAAATTATAGCATGTTATCTAAATTGATACAATTGTAATATGACAAACCGAACATTAAAAAGTGATACATATCGTTGCTCATTTGGTGTATACTCATTGAGTGAGTAAGTTTAATTGATGTCTCCTTTGAATTCGCGTCCCTTGAATATTGAATTGGCTTTATTATGTTACTTGCGCCAAGGCTCGTTGCACGGATATCAGATCCATCAACACCTTTTGGAAACCGGTGGGCTAGGACAAGTCTGGCAGGTAAAACAAGCTAATTTATATTCTTTGCTAAGCAAGCTTGAGGAGGCTGGATTCATTATAGGTTCTCTAGAAGTACAGCATGCGCGTCCTAACCGCTTTATCTATCACCTGACAAAGGCTGGAGATGAGGCTTACCTGCAATGGCTGATTACTGCAGTAAATACGCCTCGTCAGATGCGTCAAGGATTCATGGCTAAGCTTTACTGTGCTATGCAAGAGGGTGCGCAATTTGTTTTGACTTTGGTCGAAAATCAACGCCTAGTCTGTCAGCGCTGGTTGGATAATCAAAATCTTTTGCTTTCCACAATAGCTAATGATTTATATAATCGTCAAATTCACCAATATCGGCTAGGGCAGATCCAGGCAACTTACAACTGGCTTCAGAATATTAAAATTAGTATCATTGATCAAGATAATTACAAAATAAAATCAGTACCATGCAATAAGGAGGAATCATGACACGAAAAATAGTCAGTCTTATCTTTGTTTTTGCAGTTTTATTAAGCGGTTGTGAAAACAATAACCAATTATTCAAGTCACAAGGATCAGCAGGCAATGCTTTTACCCTTATAGATGCGCTTGGGCGAGAAGTCGCTTTTGAAGCGTCACCGCAGAATATTGCTCTAGCTGGGAAAGCAAATCTTCTTATCGCAAATGCGCTTTATTTGTTTCCCGAAGCGCTAGATCGAGTGGGAGTATTGAGCTCACAGAAGCAAGGTTCGGCTAATTTCCTAGAAACGATTGATCCAAAATATGCCGAAAAAGTCAAGTTCACGATGGAAGTTGGTCCTGAGCAGATAGCGGCTGAGAATCCGGATGCGGTTGTATTAAAAAGTTATTTGGTTGAATCGTTAGGCAAACCGATCGAAGCATTAGGCATTCCTGTTGTTTATGTTGACCTGGAAACACCAGAGCAATATTACCGTGATCTGAAAACCTTGGGACAGCTTTTTCAAGATGAAGAACGCGCTGAAGAATTGATTCAGTTTTATCAGGGTCATGAAAAAAAGGTAACCGATGTATTAAACAGCATTCCAAACGAAGTGAAGCCAAGCGTCTTGTTGCTCTACTATAGCGATAAGGATGGCGAGGTAGCCTTTAATGTACCGCCCATGGGTTGGATTCAAACCATCATTACAGAAACGGCTGGAGGAAATCCAGTATGGAATGATGCCAATTTGGGTAATGGCTGGACGAAGGTCAGTCTAGAGCAAATCGCGGCTTGGGATGCTGATAAGATCTTCATCATTTCCTATTTTACGCCGGTAGATGAGGTAGTTAAGGGGTTAAAAGATGATCCACAATGGGAAGCCTTACGAGCGTCGCAAAATGGTGAGTTATATGCATTTCCTGGAGATTTTCTATCTTGGGATCAACCCGATTCTCGCTGGATCTTAGGTCTCACTTGGTTAGCCAGTAAAATTCATCCTGAAGCTTTTACGGAATTGGATGTGTTTGAGATAACTCAAGAGTTTTATGGAACTATGTATAGAATGTCTTCGGATGATTTCATAAACTCCGTCGAACCGATCCTCTATGGAGATTTACCCTGAGTACAAAAAAATTATCTCGAAACCAGGTTCATCCAGAAAATATCCAATGGAAATATTCTTCCAGCAACCAGGTTTTATTCTGGCTGATCTTGTTGTTAGTGATAACATTTGCTCTATCCTTACTTGTAGGACGTTATCCTGGTCTTGCCATTCTATCACCTGAAAGCCTCAGTCAAGATATATTGGCACAACGTTTGCTCCTAAATTTACGTTTACCGCGTTTATTGACGGCTTTATTATTGGGTATCTCGCTCTCCGCTGCTGGGACGGTATTCCAGATGATCTTTGGAAATCCATTAGTAGAACCCGGCTTCCTAGGCGTATCGCAAGGGGCAGCCTTTGGAGCTGCCTTAAGCATTATTTTTCTAGGGAATTTTGCTTGGCTAGTGCAAGGAATCGCGATATTCTTTTCCTTTTTGGGATTGGTGCTGTCTTATAGCTTGGCTCGTAAGGCTCAATATGGTGGTTGGGTTTTAAGATTAGTTCTTTCGGGGATTGCTGTATCTGCCTTTTTCTCAGCAGGTTTAGGGGTTTTGAAATATGTTGCCGACCCGCTCAGAGAGTTGCCTGAAATTACATTCTGGATGCTGGGAGGTTTATGGAGCTTGACCTGGAGAGGTTTTCTATCGATTCTGCCTGTTTGTCTGATTGGTTTGTATATTATTTATCGCATGCGTTGGCGATTGAATATGCTTTCCTTGTCGGATGAAACCGCATTTTCTTTGGGCATTGCCCCTTCTCGGGAACGGATCATTTTGCTGATATCGGCGACTGCGGTTACGGCAGCAGTGGTTTCGGTTTCGGGGATGGTTGGATGGGTTGGATTGATCGTGCCTCATTTAGCTCGTCGGGTTTTTGGTGCTGACTCACGCTTTGCTTTACCGGGTTCAATGATCATTGGGGGTTGGTTTACTGTTATTTGCGATGATCTGGCGCGCACAATTTTGGCGGGTGAAATACCCCTGGGTATATTGACCTCTTTGATCGGAGCGACAATCTTTGTGGTGTTGATGACGACCAATCGTCTCAAGGTGAAACGATGAGCGACATGGTCTTGGTATTTCAATCGATCATTTTTTCTTACCCCTATGGAGAAAGGGAAGTAATAAATGATCTCAACTTAGGCGTACCTAATGGGGGGATTATGACTATTTTGGGACCAAATGGCGCTGGAAAGACGACTTTATTGCATATCGCTTTAGGTTGGCTTAAACCTGGTTCGGGACAGGTGTATCTAGCTAGACGACCTCTCTCGACGTATTCTCGTCGTGAAATTGGGCAGTGGATCGGATTGGTGCCTCAGATCGAACATATACCTTTCGATTATTCAGTTTTGGACTATATTCTCTTTGGGCGAACGCCTTATTTACGACCATTGGAAATGCCTTCTGAAGAGGATTTCGAGATTGCGCAACAAGCTCTGAAACGCGTCGGATTGATACGTCTAGCAGATCAATCAGTCACGAATTTAAGTGGGGGTGAACGACAGATGGTTCTCATTGCAAGAGCTCTCGCACAACAACCGCGTATACTGCTCCTGGATGAACCGACTTCCCATTTGGATATCAATAACAAAGGACGTATGGTCAAACTTTTGAGACAGTTATCTATGGAGGGGGTGACGATCTTATTCAGTACCCATGAGCCAGATGTCGCGGCTGCGATCGCTAAACAGGCTGTTCTTATGCGGGATGGGAAGATCCTTAAGGCAGGTTTGATCGCGGATGTGATCACGGATCAGGATTTATCGAATTGTTACCAAACCCCAGTGCGAGTAGTTGAGATAGAACAACAGCGAGTAGTGCTTTGGAATTAATAAAGCATTCTCGAAAATGAGCGATTTATTTTTTAGTGTTGTTGTTCAGGGTGATAGTTATTTTCTGGTGATAATACAAAACATTTCTGTTTTCTTTCGATATTATCCATATTATTCAACAAACTACGATTAAATATTTGATGAATTATGAAAAGGAATTAAAATTATGGTATATTATTATTGAAGCGATTGTGATTAGGTAACCACAGCAAACAATATTATTGGAGAAATATATTATTATGCCAGTTTCTGTTGATACGAATTTATGTCAAGGATGTGGGGTTTGTGCAGCTAATTGTCTAAAGAATGCCATCCATTTATATAACGGAAAAGCGTTCATTGATCAGACGCTTTGTATAGAGTGCTTAGAATGCATTGAAGTGTGTCCAACCGGCGCCTTTCGATCTCATCAGTCTGAGAATTTGACTTTACAGATCTCGAAAGAAGAACAACTAGAATTATCGTCTTCTATTTCAATACAAGAAAGGCAAACTGA
The DNA here is from genome assembly GCA_964547225.1 of uncultured Anaerolineaceae bacterium. Taxonomy (GTDB): domain Bacteria; phylum Chloroflexota; class Anaerolineae; order Anaerolineales; family UBA4823; genus CAZJMV01. Next base: position 22,799 of record CAZJMV010000048.1, read on the forward strand.
TCAACTCAGTGCGGGTGGTGTTATAGCTCTCATGCTCGGACAGGTCATTTTACCTAGAATCGCTAATTGGATGGATTTCTTTTCTCAGCGCTGGTTAACAGTACCCATTCGAAATTATTCTAGAAATTCTGAAAATATCCCTGGTATGAATTCGATCGGGCGTCACAGGAAACAACGCGCTAGAAGATCTCGTGGCTCCTTCAGAAGGAGATGGTGAAAGGATTACTTATTTTTCTTGGAAAATGGGTTTCAAGGATTTGATTTATTGGTAAAGTTAGTATTATGAAATATTCAGGAGGTAGATTATGTTAAATAGATTGTTTAGAGGTCGTGGAATGGGAGGGGGAAGAGCGGGAGGTCAAGGTCGCGGCGCTGGTGGTGGAAATAAACCTGGCGCTGGACCTTCAGGCAATTGTGTCTGTCCGAAATGTGGTTACAAACTTACTCATCAAGTAGCAAAACGCTGTATGGATCAGACTTGTCCGAAATGCGGTACTCAAATGGTGCGAGAATAAACCGTTTTAATAAAAAACGATTATCATCAAGATAGGTAATCAGCTTGGTGAAGTTTGATGAAATCGCGAAATAAAATGGAAAGGTTATCATGAAACACGTATTTGGACCGGTTCCCTCCCGTCGTCTAGGACAATCCTTAGGGATAGATCCTATTCCCTTGAAGACATGTAATTGGAATTGTGTCTATTGTCAATTAGGACGCTCGCGACCATTGATCAATATTCGTAAGGATTACTTTCCAGCCCAAGAGATCATCGCTCAAGTTGTTGAAGCGTTAGAAGCTCATGATGCAAATGAAATTGATTGGATCACTTTTGTGGGCTCTGGTGAAACGACGCTTTCTGCAAGTATTGGATCTATGATCTATGAGCTTAGAAGGCATACCCAAAAGCCAATTGCGGTGATCACAAACGGATCTTTACTATATTTACCTGAGGTAAGGCGGGAGTTGGAAAAGGCTGACGCGGTCTTACCTTCTGTGGATGCTGGAAACGCTGAACTCTACCGAAAGATCAACCGACCGCATCCCGAAATTACCTTTGAACGCTTGGTCGATGGGTTAAAAACCTTTCGTGAAGAATATTCGGGCAAGCTTTGGGTTGAGGTGATGTTAGTCAAAGGCTTGAATGATACAGAGGAGGCTCTCAGAGAAATCGCATCAGTCTTAGATGATATTGCACCGGATGAGGTGCATATCCTGCAACCGACTCGCCCACCCGTTGAGCTGTGGGTACAACCGCCCGATGAAGAGGGTCTCCTGCGGGCACGCGCAATCCTTGGCAATATTGCCAATATCATTGATCCTGCAACTGGATCATTTGACTTAAGTGGAAGTGAAAGTCTGGTGGAGGCGATCATCGGGATCATCACTCGCCATCCAATGCGCGAATCTGAGCTGCAAGAAACCTTACCCCATTGGTCTAATGATTCTGTGTCGGAAACATTATCGCAATTGGAGAAAAGTGGTGAAGCGCAAGTGATTGAACGCTATGGCGTTCGATTTTGGACGGCTACGCCATCTTTTTTCCCGGAATGATAGGAATAATTGGAACGAAATAATCCCTTCAACAACACCGAAATTGCATCCACTTACGAAGAGTGGTATCAATCATCTGGAAGAATAGCAGACCGACGTGAGAAATCGCTTATCAAATATCTTTTAGAAAAGATCCCGAATTCAGGATCTATTTTGGAAATTGGTTGTGGGTCAGGACATTTCACACGTTGGTTTAATGAATTAGGGATGCAAACAGTTGGGATTGATCTTTCCTTTCCAATGCTCTACGAAGCGAAAAAAATGGATGCTATAGATTTGGTTCGAGGTGATGCGTTAAAACTTCCTTTCCTATCAAGATCGTTTGATCTGGTTGTGATGATCACATCCTTAGAGTTTCTCTCTGATCCTGTTCGGTCTTTAAATGAAGCTTTTAGGATCGCTAAAAAGGGTATCATGCTCGGTGTGTTGAATAGGAACAGTCTTTTGGGATGGCAATACCGTAAGAAAGGTGGACCAATATGGGAAAAGGCTCGATTTTATACACCTAACGAATTAAAGGATATTCTCCTGAAAATTGTGCCAGGTAATATTAAAATATCTTATCGTACGACGATATTTCCCTTCTTCCCAAGTCATATGACATTGCCTTGGGGTGGGTTTATTGGCATGGTTGCTATTTGGGATTCAGGTAAGGATAGAGAAGATGACCGAAAAATTTTTTAGCAATGAAGAGATAGATGATATTCATAAGAAGATCAGCGAAATAAGATCAGCATGTCTTGACTACGATAACGCTGACCCGATCTTGAATCAATTAGATCAACTGCAATCCTTGATTGAAAAAAAGACTGAAGATGAAAAAAATGCGCTGGGTGTAAGCGCTCAAGTGAGCCTGTATCCTTTGCGACAGAAGTCGCTCACCCCCGCGATTAATGAAGCTTTAGATATTTTTAAGCAATATAACTTGGAAATCAAGATGGGTAGTATGAGTACGCTTATTGTTGGTAAGGATATTCAAATCTGGGAATCGCTAAAAACTGTTTTCAACTCAGCAACTAGATATGGAGAAACGGTTATGATGGTAACTATATCGAATGCTTGCCCGTTGCCATCGAAAGAAGTTGAATGATTGTATCAATATTTATGTGGTTTGAATGGAGGTAATCATGAGCGCACAACTTGTAAAGGATTGGATGTCTCACGAACCGATCACAATATCCAGCAATAAGACCATCCCAGAAGCCTATTGGATTATGGTCGAGAATAATATCCGCCGACTGCTAATTGTGGATGATGGCTTATTGCAGGGCATCGTCACGATGGACGATCTGCGGCAGAAAATTCCTTTGACAACTTTCGCAGTCGATGCGATACGAGCTAGTGATCTTCTTTCGCAATGCTCAGTCCGTCAGGTGATGACACAGAACCCGAAAACGATCTCTTCCGAGACGCCTCTGGTGGATGCGGCACAGATGATGCTCGATCATAAGATCAGCACACTACCCGTCGTGGATGCTCA
>CAZJMV010000049.1:0-3779 GCA_964547225.1 uncultured Anaerolineaceae bacterium
ACAGTAGGATAAGCCTGGAACATAAATAAGAGCGCAGCGCCTGCCATTGCAGCGGTACCAGTGGCTAAGGCAAGTGTTAGGGTATTAATAATATTTAGATTAATGCCCATCATTTGTGCTCCGACTTCATCTTGGGAAACAGCTCGAATAGCGCGCCCCGTACGTGTGAACTGCAGAAAATAGGTCAATAAAGCCAGGATTATTAGAGCAAGAGCAAAAGCCCACAAGCGGTCCATCGATACGCGAACGCCCAAGAACTCCAGCGGGGGGACATCATAATAACGGGGGATGCCGCGGAAGTTTGCGCCTAACACCAACATCGTGCCATTAGTAAGGATAAACGATAATCCGACAGTCACTAAGAAAGTGTTCATTACCCAACCCGATTTTGTTCGCTTTCGAAGCGGTGAAAAAAGGATCTTCTCTAATAAGACTCCAACCAATGCACCGATAAAGAATGCCGCTATCACGCCAATATTTGGCGCCAATAACTGCAAAAGAGAATTTGGGTTTTTATCTAAATAATTGCTCAAGGAGGTGAACACAAAATATCCCACATAGGCGCCAATCATAAATGATTCACCATGCGCGAAGTGGACAATATTCATAACTCCAAAAACTAAAGCCAATCCTGCCGCAAGTAATGCCCACATACCACCCGTTACCATGGCATTAATAAATTGCGAAGGGCTGGCTGTGACAGAGATTACAATACCTAAAATAATCGATAAAGTAATCACTATTACAGCAGGCAGATGACTACGCACGTAAATGGTTAGTTTTGTCAAACTAGATGGTTCTTTGATAGTACTTTCCATAATCTCTCTCCTTTTAGGAAAGATTAAATTCCTAAATAAGCATTCCGCACATGCTGATTAGATTTCATTTCTTTGCTCAAACCTTCCATAACAATCCGACCATGTTCTAATACATAAGCCCGATCAGTAATCTCAAGCGTAGCATTCACATTTTGCTCCACCAACAGAATTGTCACGCCTCTTTTACGCAATTCAATCAGTGCGCGAAAAACATCATGAGTGAGATGTGGCGCTAATCCTAAAGAAGGTTCATCAACAAGCAATAGTTTGGGATTGGACATCATCCCACGCGCAATTGCGAGCATCTTTCGTTCACCGCCACTCATCAAGCCAGCTAATTGCTTTTCTCTTTCCTTCAGACGCGGGAAAAGATGGTAAACAAACTCAAGCGTTTCTGCAATAATTTTTTTATCATTAATTGCATAAGCGCCTAAGATAAGATTTTCACGCACAGACATATCTGTAAAAAGATTCAAACCTTCAGAGATATAACTTACTCCCATCTTACTTACTTGATAAGTAGGATAATGACCGATATCATTATCCTCAAAAAGGACCTTACCACTTTTTGGTCTGAGAAGTCCCGCGATTGTGCGTAAAGTAGTTGTCTTTCCGGCGCCATTTGGGCCGATTAAAGCCACAAATTCGCCCTCTTTAACATTAAGAGAAACATCCCATAAAATCTGAAGAAAATCATAAAAGGTATTTACGTTCTTTAACTCAAGCAATGCAGCACCTCCAAAATGAGATTCAATAATTCCTGATTGATTCACTCATCTTCCGGAACCACTTCCTCGCCCAGGTAAGCCTCAATCACCTTTGGATTGTTCATCACTTCCTTTGGCGTTCCTTCAGCGATAGGGGTCCCATATTGAATCACCAAAACCCGTTCACATATTCCTGTGATAACTTTCATAATATGTTCAACAACAATCATGCCTACACCGAACGTATCACGGATTTTTAAAATTAACGCCATCATGGAATCTAACTCACCTGGCGTTAAGCCAGAAGCAAGTTCGTCAAGCAATAATAATTTCGGACCACAAGCTAAAGCTCTTGCTAAATCCAGTCGTTTCAGTTGAACAGCATTTAGATGATCAGCAGGAGTATCAATTCCTAAAGGAAATTGAACGAAATCCAGAGCTTCCTCTGCCCTTTTACGAGGAGAATTATTACTAGCGTGGTGAGCGCCAAAAACAGCTCCAACCATTACATTCTCCAGGGCAGTTAATTTCGGAAAAGGGCGCGGGATTTGAAAGGTACGCGATAATCCCTTTCGGCACATAACTTCCGCCGCTGCGCCTGTAGTATCATCTCCAGCAAAATGTACAAACCCAGCAGATGGTTTATAAGTACCTGAAACACTATTCAGAAAAGTGGTTTTTCCTGCCCCATTGGGACCAATCAAACCAACAATATGTCCCTTATCAACTTGTAGACTAACATGATTTACGGCTGTTAATCCGCCGAAATTTTTCACAATATCATTGGCATCAAGTATCATGCGCATTCTCCTTCAGTAATTGACGACGGGATCAAAAAAATTATTCTCCCGTCGCCACAAATGAAGTACGGCTAATAACCTGTTATGGTTTAGGAGCTAATTCTTGGACAGCCCATTCAGGTGGGTAGACAACCATACCTTCTCCATCCATATATTGAAGCACGGGGAAGATGTAGAAGCCTTTTCCAACCACTGGATCAGGTACTGTATCTGGCATATAGGTATAGCTGCTCATCACAATGCCATCCGTATAAGACCAATCACCCGTCCATACATTGTCCTTGACGAAATTATAGATCGTCTCGCTATTTAATTCGCCATATTCAGCGTACACTGCATTAGCTACCGCGATGAAGAAACTAGTTCCATCGAAAGACAGACCACCAGCAGAAGGGCTGGGTGGGAAACCTTGTTCGGCTTCAAATCTTGCAGCAAATTCCTGTCCAGCCTTAGATGCCCATCCGGGGATCTGATCGATCACATAGTTGGATGAACTACCGGTCAAATCGTACCATTCGCCAAACCAACCCAAGCCATCTGCGATGATCAAGCTCTTCAAACCCACCTCATCAGCCTGCTTGATAAAAGCTGACATACTTGGAGCAGCTGTGCTCGTGCCTGCAATTAAAGCTGGATTTAGATCAACTAGTTTATTGAGTAATGGGTAGAATTCGGTTTGATCAATTGCAAAATACTCTTCCGCAACCGTTGTCCAACCAACCTCCTCCAACTGCTCTTTTATTGCAGTTCCAAAGCTGCGCCCCCAATCGGTGTCCTCACCGTAAATTGCCACGGTCTTCTCTTCAGGAGCCCAGGTTCCTTCAGCAATGGCATCCTCTAGGGCTTGGACGTAGGAGATACTAAGTTTCTTTGGTGTTGGCCAACCCTTGTTCATCCAATAACCATATTTATCTGGATCAGATTCAAAAGTTTCGTTAACCACTTCCGTGGCGCCAAAACCAAAGAAATGCGGTACTTTATGCTTGGCTGTGACTTCCATACACGAGACAGCCACAGAACTATGCCAGTTCAAGATACCTGCTTGAATACCATCCTGGACAACTGCTTGCTCATACGCTTGCGAAGCTTTTGCTGGGTCGGATTGAGAGTCAATCCAGACGGGCTCCACGGTGTATTTTCCGATTTGCCAACCGATATCTTCGAAAGCCATGTTCACAGATGCCTTGAACTCATCACCTGTACGCGCGCTGGGACCACTGAAAGGCCCTAAAACGCCCAATTTGAAGACTTCAGTGGCTTCTTCTTGTACTGGTTCCTCCTGCTCAACTTCGACTGCTTCGCCGCCTTTTGGCGCTAAAGTCTGTACTGCCCATTCAGGTGGATAGATAACTTTCCCTTCGCCGTCAAAATACTGCAGCACTGGGAAGATATAGTACCCTTTTCCAACGACTGGATCAGGAATGGTATCTTCCATATACTTATATTCATTCATC
>CAZJMV010000050.1:0-4575 GCA_964547225.1 uncultured Anaerolineaceae bacterium
TTTGATTGTCCAGATACATTCTACGCCGAATTATCACAGTGCTTCCTACTTTAATTGGCGTTACATTTGTGATCTTCATGTTTCAGAGACTAATCCCGGGTGACCCAGCTGTGGCGATGTTAGGGGAACATGCTACCCAAGAAAATGTGGAACGCATTCGAGAGCAGTTCGGTTTGAACCGACCTGTTTTTTTAGATAGGGATGCTCTGGCTGAGGGTCGTTTGCAAGGTTTCTTTGATAGCCAATATTTCAGATATATTAGTCGCCTCGTCCGCTTCGATATGGGGGAGTCAATTCACCGTCGAATTCCAGTTGCAGAGACATTGAAGCTCCGATTTCCAGCCACTTTTGAGCTGGCATTTGTGTCTATGATTATCGCAATTTTAATAGGTGTGCCAGTTGGGATAGGCTCCGCCGCACGCCGGAACTCAATTTTAGACGGGGTGACAATGGTTGGTTCTCTAGTGGGTGTCTCTATGCCAATTTTCTGGTTAGGGCTTATGGAGATTATGCTATTTGCTGTTTTCCTGAAATGGTTACCAGCAGGTGGACGGCTCAGTACGGGTATTGAGGTGCAAACTATTACAGGACTGATTTTGGTAGACAGTCTGATCACCGCCAATATACCAGCATTCAAGGATGCATTACAACATATTATCATGCCATCTATTGCCTTGGCTACGATCCCAACAGCTATTATCGCTCGTATGACGCGATCTAGTATGCTGGATGTTTTACAAGAGGATTATATCCGCACCGCTACTGCAAAAGGACTTGTAGAGAGAGTTGTTCTTTTTCGTCACGCGTTGAAGAATGCTTTTCTACCCGTGATTACCATTATTGGTATACAAGCAGGTAGTTTGCTGGCGGGCGCAGTTCTTACAGAGACCATTTTTTCTTGGCCTGGTATCGGGAAATGGGTGTACGATGCGATTTTAGGAAGAGATTATCCCATTGTTCAAGGTGGGACGTTCGTGATAGCTCTGATCTTTGTTATAGTAAATCTACTGGTGGATATATCCTATGCACTCATAGATCCACGCATCCATTATGATTGAGAGGTAAAATGTCGGAAATTACACCAGATAAAATTGTTATCACCGATTTCGCAGTTCGCGAACACCGATCATTGTGGGTTGACGCATGGAGGCGTCTTCAATCCAACAATACCGCACGTCTAGGACTGGTGATTGTGGTGGTTTTCGTATTTTCAGCGGTATTCGCGCATTATTTCTGGAAATATGATCCTAGAATAGATTTGGATTATACTTTAAAATTGAAACCACCCACATTGATACCCAATGAAGATGTGCCCTCCGTCCAAATTATGGGAACGGATAAACTTGGCAGAGATATTTTCCGTAGGGTGGTACATGGCGGTTGGAATTCGCTTAGAGTAGGTATTGTGGCTGTAACGATATCGGTTGTAATTGGTGTATTGTTAGGGGTTCTGGCTGGATTTTATGAAAGCATTCAAGTTACTTCAACGGAAAAAATATTCTTAATGGCGTTTATCGGTCTGTCATTGGGTGGATTGTCAGCCTGGGTGGCAAGACAGCCAATTCAAGCTGTGCTATTTACACTATTAGGGGTAATATCCGCAATTTTTCCGAAGCTTTTTCCTAAAGGAAAGACCCGTTTAATTCTGTTTGCAATCGCCGGCATGCTCATAGGAGCAATTCCTGGCTTCATGATCAATCCCGTTGTTGCATTTGTTTGTGGTTTATGGGGATTGATTGTGGGATTGGTATTATCCTATCCTTTAGGAGGTCAAGTATTTTCGAATATTATCATGCGCCTGATGGATATTCTGCTTGCTTTTCCAGCTTATCTGCTAGCCATTGCGATCGTTGCGTTTCTTGGTCCAGGACTTGAAAAGGGCATGATCGCGATAGGTGTTGTAGGAATCCCGATTTATGCACGCCTGGCGCGTTCTTCAGTGCTATCCGTTGCTCAGAAGGAATATATTCTGGCATCTCAATCTGTTGGGGAAAGTCATGCACGTATTATGACTCGTCATATCTTTCCGAACATCCTCTCACCCTTAATTGTTCAAGCTACCATGGGATTAGCTAGCGCGATATTATATGCAGCAGCTCTTGGTTTCCTGGGATTGGGAGCCATCCCCCCTGAGCCGGAATGGGGCGCTATGTTAGGTGATAGTTACAGATTTTTAGCCAGCGGCGCTTGGTGGGCTGTGCTTTTCCCAGGATTAGCGATTATGTTCAGTGTTTTGGGATTTAATTTATTGGGAGACGGTTTACGTGATGCGCTAGATCCGAAACTCAGGATCTAGAAGGTAAATGACTATCTAATCAAAAAAGAATGATAATCGTTCTTAATTGCGAGAAATTATGGAACCATTGTTAAAAATAAAAGATCTAAGGACACGATTTCATACTGAAGATGGGATTGTGAAAGCCGTAAATGGTATATCTTATAGTATGGATGTTGGCGATATTTTAGGTGTGGTAGGTGAAAGCGGTTGTGGGAAAAGCGTGCATGCGTTATCGATTATGCGCTTAATTCAAATTCCTCCAGGAGAGATCGAAAGCGGAGAAGTTTGGTTTGATGGTCGTGACTTGCTAAAGTTGAGTAATGCTGAGATTCGACAGGTGCGCGGCAGAGATATAGCCATGGTATTTCAGGATCCAATGACCTCTTTGAACCCGGTATACACGGTTGGTTTTCAAATTGTAGAGGCTATTCAACTTCATAAAGGGATGGAGAAGAACAAGGCGCTTGATCGCGCTGCGGAACTTTTGGATCTGGTAGGAATACCGGAGGCGCGACAGCGCTTAGATAACTATCCGCATCAATTTTCAGGCGGAATGCGCCAGCGGGCGATGATTGCGATGGCGCTTTCCTGTGAACCAAAACTGTTGATCGCTGATGAACCAACGACTGCGCTGGATGTAACTATCCAAGCTCAGATTGTTGATTTAGTGGTTCGATTACAGCAAGAGTTGGGTATGGCAGTCATGTGGATTACACATGACCTGGGTGTTGTGGCGGAGATCGCGCATAAAATTAATGTAATGTACGCTGGTTATATTGTGGAACGCGGTGATGTGCAGGAAATCTACAAGCGCACGCGCCATCCTTATACGATGGGACTGTTAGGATCCTTGCCTCGATTGGATGAAGCGCCTGGTACTCAACTGGTCTCTATTCCTGGATTGCCGCCCGATTTACTTTCTTTACCGCAAGGTTGTCCATTTGCAGCGCGTTGTATTTACAAGATTGATCGCTGTATGGAGGAATTGCCTCCATTAGAGAAAGCGGATGGTGTTGATCACACTGTTGCTTGCTGGCGCTGGGAAGAAATCGCCGGGAGGATTCCAGCATGACCGAACAAAATGAAATCCTATTACAAGTTGTAAAACTTAAAAAATATTTTCCAATTTCATCTGGTGTCTTGATCCAAAGAAAAGTAGGTGATATCAAGGCGGTTGACGATGTCAGTTTTGATATCTATCGCGGAGAAACGCTTGGTTTAGTTGGAGAAACAGGTTGTGGAAAAACGACAGTGGGACGTACTATTCTGCGCCTATATGATCCTACGGAGGGCGCAATAATATTCGAGGGGGAAGATCTAGCTTCTTTATCTGACGGCGCTTTACGCCATGTTCGCCGTAACATGCAGATGATTTTTCAGGATCCCTATGCTTCCCTTAATCCACGTATGACTGTAGGGTCCATTATTTCAGCGCCGCTGGAAGTTCATAGCATTGTACGCGGCAATGATAAACATGAACGTGTGCAAGAATTACTTAAGATTGTGGGGCTTAATCCAGATTTTGTCAATCGCTACCCACACGAATTTTCGGGAGGTCAACGGCAACGAATTGGCATTGCACGTGCTTTGGCGCTGAATCCGGATTTAATTATCTGTGATGAACCGATTTCATCTCTTGATGTATCAATCCAAGCTCAAGTTGTAAATTTGTTGGAAGATCTCCAAGGAAAGCTGGGTTTAACGTATCTTTTTATTGCGCATGACTTAAGTATGGTGCGGCATATCAGCGATCGCATGGCGGTGATGTACTTGGGCAAGATTATGGAATTAGCGGATCGAAATGAGATCTACCTGCATTCTCTTCATCCTTATACACAAGCGCTTATGTCTGCTGTTCCTATGCCTGACCCTGACATCGCGAAAGAACGTAAAAGGATCATCCTTAAAGGTGATATTCCTAGTCCCGCTACACCTCCTAAAGGTTGTAATTTTAGTACTCGTTGTCCAGTTGCTAAAGATATTTGTTTCCAAGAGGAGCCAGAATATCGAGAAATTATTCCCAATCATTGGGTGGCATGCCACTATGCTGAGGATTATCTATAGTCTGAGAGTAGATTGGCTAGCTATATCATTGCCACAAGAAGAAAAGTACTTTATAGATTGCACGGATGAATTTTAAAAAACTAAATATTTTTTTACTTGCCAAATCTAATCAATCTAATAATCTAAGCCTGGCAAAGATGCTCAATCTGCCAGGCTTGAATTTTGTGCTCAAACCTATTGCGCATGGGGTAATACTTTTTGGTATGATAGGGCTTTTGAGCTGCAATTCACAC